>NZ_JBHUEK010000008.1:0-169450 GCF_042680725.1 Ferdinandcohnia salidurans | reverse complement strand
CTTCCGCCACTACGGCGTGTTCGGGACTTTCACCCGTTAGTCCGATGCGCTGCCAAGCGCACAAAAGAATCGTCTTGATATCCGAGACGATTCTTTGGCTACATGTATATCTAATTACTTTGTTTTATTTGGGTCCGGAACAGCATTTCTGACACAGTAACAAATTCATATCCTTCTTCCTCTAGTTCAGTGAGTATTTGTTCTAATGCTTGAACGGTTTGCGTTCGATTTCCACCTGAATCATGAAATAGAATGATGTTCCCTGGTTTCACACCCGAAATGACCCTTTTTGTGATCCTGCTAACTCCCGGATTTTTCCAATCCTTCGTGTCTTGATGCCACGACCATAGCACAACATGGTATCCATTTTCTGCTGCAGTGTTAATAATAACGTCATTGTAACTCCCACCAACTGGACGAAAAAGAGTTGGGCTAAATCCAGTTATTTCCTTAAGAGTATCGGTGGTTATATCAATTTCATTTTCAAGTTTTTGGGAATCACGTATGATATTTGCATGATTAAAAGTGTGATTTGCAATTTCATGTCCTTCCAAAACTTCTCGACGAATAATTTCGGGGTGTTTAATTGCGTGCTTTCCAACAACGAAAAAAGTCGCTTTTGCTTTATGTTTCGCCAAGACATCTAAAATCTGAGGTGTATAAACTGGATTGGGTCCATCATCAAAGGTGATGGATACCATCTTCTCTTCTGTCTTTACTTCCCACGTAACCTTACCTGTTTTTTCAAAGTCAAAGCGATCTGTTGCCTGTGCAGGAATATGATTTAAAGATAAGAAAAGAACAATCATTACTATACATCTTCCCAAAAAAGTTCCCCCTTCTATCATGAAGCTTTATTGGGTAGTTTATGGATTTTTTTAAATTTTTATAAGGCTTGTCAATGGAATTTGTTTGCGACTAAAGAAAAGACGAGATTGTCTCCTCGCCTCTTGTAATGCATGATTATTTTATTTAAGGAAAAACTTTTCTACATAATATTTTGTTACGGACAAATATTCACGACCGTATGCTTTTACCAAAGTAATTTTTGGGGTTTTTGCAGGTAGTCCCTCGACCTTCAAATTAGCATCTTTGGCAATTTGGACTGACCGGTAAAGATGATAATCATTTGTCACTACAATCCCTAACTTCGCGTCCTCAGGTATTAATTCTTTTGAGAATTTAATATTTTCATATGTACTCGTTGAACAGTCTTCAAGATAGATACTTGATTCAGATATCCCTTTCTCCACAAGCTTTCTTCTCATCGCTTCCGCTTCTGTAATATCCTCACCCGGTCCCATGCCACCTGAGGCAATTAAGATCGTGTCCTTATTCTCCTTCGCATATTCAGCCGCCGCATCAATTCGATATTGTAACGCAAGTGATGGAATTTCACCATTCACCTTGGCACCAAGAATAATCAAATAATCGGCATTATTGGGAGGCACTGCATCCACATACTTAGATATCTTATAATGAATGCTCCCGAAATATACAACCCCAATAGTGAGTAAAATTCCTATTATAAGTAGCATCATTTTCCTCTTTTTCAAATTAGTAACAACCCCTTCAAGGTTATTCTATTATTATATCAAAAGGAAGAGGAAGGACTCTAGTAAAGGCAGAAGGAATTTCAAAAAGTAACAATTTTCCACTTGTGTATCATATTTGAGTAAAAAAGTGATAAAAGCATTCGTAAAAAAGAATTGCGTATGCTTTTCTAGGGATTGGAAGTATAAAACCATGCGTAAAATCCAAAAAAAGGAAGAAAACATCTGAAAAATGATGGGATTTGTAAAAATAATCCATTTGTGTATCGTTTTTAAGAAAAAAAGGAATAAAAGCATTCGTAAATAAGAAATGCGTATGCTTTTCTATAGATTGGAAGATAAAACCATTTGTAAAATCCAAAAAAAGGAAGAAAACATCTGAAAAATGATGGGATTTGTAAAAATAATCCATTTGTGTATCGTTTTTAAGGAATAAAACGATAAAAGCATACGTAAAAAAGAATTGCGTATGCTTTTATATTGAATCCTTGTATAAAACCATTCGTAAAATCCTACACGTGTCCTCCGCTTCATTCTAGTTAAGCCAATTTTGATTTTCCAGATCTTCGTAATAAGGCAGAATACTATCCATTTCGATATCAGCCTGTGCTAGAACGTCCTGTGAATTCATCTTTGAGACAAATCCAAGCTCACGGGTTGCATTAATCGTTGACCATGGTTTGTCCTTGTTATTGGATACCCCATAATAGGTCCCAAACTTCACCGTGGTTTGGATGGCTAAATCAAATAACTGAATCACATCCTCGTGACTAAGTAAGGTTTTGTTTATTCGTGGATTTGTTTGTAAATCCTTCACTTCATCACGTCTAACACTACCAATTCGCAAATTAATGACAGATAGATTGTTTTCCTCCTCATAGGCTAAAATATGTCCGATATTTTCTGAAGCCAATTTGAGAGTGCCATATAATGATCTTGAGTAGGGATAATCATCAACAGTAATCTTACGGCCAAATGCCGAATCCCCATCTTTCTCATAAAAATCAGTTACATGGTTGCTGCTTGCATAGACCACCTTAGCTATCCCAAGCTCGATTGCCGCCCTTAAAATATAAAAGGATGCAAGGAAATGAATTTCGGTCTTTTTGCGAAATTGAGTAACATCTTTAAAATCGTTTTTTGTTTTGACATTCAACAGGTTAACAAGTGCATCACAGTCAACAGGAATTTTACCAATCAGTTCTTCAAAGTTTGTTGCATCTACCTCGATGTGATTTGGATGATTATCTACCTTTTTATCGAGAATGGTGATGTCGTACTTGTCACTAAGCCCTGCTTCAAGAATCGAACCGATTAAGCCAGTCCCACCGATGATGGCAATTTTCTTTTTCATTGTATTGCTCCCCTTTAGACTTGTCTTACTTGTTAAAGTTTGTTTTTTTAGGAAAAAACATACATCCAAAAAAGATACTTAAATGGTCATAATTTTATTGGGTGTGACAAAATAAAGCTGTTTGTCTGCCACTTGTTCTCCGGTGATTATTTCCCAAATTTGCTGGTACAGGTCGATTTGGTTTCGATAGTATCTTGTTAATTCCGGGAGCATCTCAACATCCTTTGGCCGGTCTGTTTTATAATCAACAATCTTCCAAGAACCGTTTAGCTTGTACACAAGATCAATAATTCCATTTACAAAAACAATCTCAGCCTTGTCTCCTTTTTCAACATACTCATACAAAGGATCTTTCGCATCGACTTGAATAGTGAAAGGAACTTCTGTTAAAACTTGATCGGCAATTTGAAGCTCTGCCCAAATTGTCGATTGTTTAAAACGTTCCACAGCTTGTGCGACTTCTTCCATACGTCCTAAAGAGATTTCATGTTTTTTTAACGCCGATACAACAACGGTTTCCGCTTCTTGATCACCTTTGACGACCCTCTCAAAAACCTCGTGAATCGCAGTTCCCCATGCCAATCCCCCACCCTCCTCACGTTCAATTCCAAGTGTGAAGATATCTTGCTTTTCTTCGGAAGGACTAAATGTCGCATAGGAAGGTTGTTTTCGGTCCTCGATCCAATCAAGTAATCCTTGTGTTTCAGTTCTGTAATCATCTTGAGTTGAGTAATTTCCCTTTGTTTCTTTTTCATCCATTATCACTTCTGGGATATCGATATCCTCGAGCCTAGGTAGGCCATCTAAAAGAAGACTCCACGGATTTTTCGTGTTTTTAGACTCAAATGTACTAATGATCATGGCTTTCTCAGCCCTAGTAGCAGCAACATACAGAACGCGAATTTCTTCAGCTAGCAAGTATGCTTCCTCCTCGTCAAGGTGTTCCTCCCAAAACAGGGGTTGTGCAACAGGTTTCGTCGTTTGACCATGCTTTCTTCCAAACATAAAGTACCCTGTTGCGCCTTGGTCTTCACGTTTGATATGGGACCATATTTTATTGCGAATTTCAGGCTTTTTACCCGGATGAGCTAAGAAAACAATTGAAGCCTCCAAGCCTTTTGCTTTATGAACATTCATGATTCGTACCGCATTATCGTCTTCCTCAAGACTGATAACATTTGTTTTTTCCTCAATTTGCGTTTTTACAAACTGAACAGCTTGTCTAAAGGTTAATGCCTCGTCTTCCTCTTTTACCCTCAGTGCTTCAAGGATTTGGATGAGATTTGTCATTTCCCTCTTACCATAGGTTTTAACGGCGAATAATGGGTATAAACCGATATCCTCCACTATTTTCACAATTGCAACTAGCGGTGAAAAGGTCGTTTTCCATTTGGTATATTGCCGTAGCTTTGAGAGTGCATCATGAAAATGCTGTTTCGTTACTCCATTCAAATTGTCCGGAGTTTCCGCATATAACGAAAACCCTCCTCCCGCCTGCCTCCATTGGAATAATTCCTCATCACTGATACCAAACCAGACACTTCGAAGTGCGGCAACAAAGGCGATTTGATCCGTCGTATCCACAAGAGCATCGAGAAGACATAGTAGATCCATGAATTCGGGAATTGTTCCGATTTCCATTTCCCCGCTGACACTCACAGGAATTCCTGCTCCCTCCAAAACGCGCGCGTAAACATCAATGCCCTCTTTTTGACGGGTTAAAATCATGAATTCACCTGGCTCATGACCATCATTGATTAATTTTTGAATATATCCGGTTATACACCGTGCATCTTCATCAAGCGTCGTCGTTTTGTTTTTTGCAAAATCATCCGATAATACAAGTCTCTTAATCCCCTCTAAATCAGAACTACCTGCTTCTTTATAGGAATGTAGTGGACGGTAGGCGGCCTGATGGACTGTTTCTTTTTCGGGTAGATGCTCTTGAAAAACGCCATTTAGTAAGCTTGTTACAGTATCAACCGTTCTGAAATTCATTATTAACTGGAGAACTTCACCATCATGAGCTTCAATCAGTTCCTTCACTAGATTGTAAATATCAATATCGGCACGTCGGAAACGGTAGATTGCTTGCTTTGGGTCTCCCACAACAAAAAGGGAGCCAGGACGTGGTTTACACTTTGTCCAATTTCTTTCCGAAACATCGTCTCCTGTTAAATAAAACATTATTTCCGCTTGAATCGGATCCGTATCCTGAAACTCGTCAACAAGCAACCTTTTGTATTTCTGCTGAAAATACGTGCGCACTTCTGAATTGTCCTTCAAAAGGGCTGCTGTTTTCATCAATAAATCTTGAAAATTCATCAATGAGCGTTCTTGTTTTATTTTTTCAAATTCTTTTAGAGCTTCTTTAAATAAGTCAATGACAAATGGATGACAATATTCACTCCAACTAATCAGCAATGGCTTAATTTGCGTCTCGAAAAAATCGGTAATTCGAGTTTCATATTCCTTAGCAACTTCTTTTGAAGTCCATCGGTTCTGCGTAGCCTTAACGTTTTTATCAAACAATCGAAAAATGGTAATCATTAGTGAGTCCGTAATGCTATTGAATCTTACTTGACGGAGTGATTTTTCAATGGCTTCCTGGAGTTTGTCAGGTCCCTTTGGATTATCTTTTGGTATGCAACGACTTGCTTCTTTTAAAAGTGACATGAAACGACGAAACACATCATCAAGATTTGGTTTCTCCACTGCATCACTTGCCCACTGAACATCTGGATAATTTTTCATAGTACGGAAGCGGTCTGATAAATCTTGTTCCTCAATCGCAAGTACCTTCATCATTTTCGCTTTCTGTGGGTTATCTTGTTCCAGCTTATTTCTGTAAACAAGCCATGCAGCCTCAGCCATTTTTTCATCTTCTGAATCTTCAAGTTCCTTAAAATGAACATCAAGACCCGCTTCAACTGGCCTTTCTCGTAGTAATCGAGCACAAAAGGAATGAACTGTGCCGATAAAGGATTGTTCAATATTTTGCAATGCTTCCTCCAGCAAAAATTTTACGTCTGGGTCTGATTCTTCTTTACACTTTTTTTCGAGAACGGTTAAGAATCGTGTTTTAAGCTCGTCTGCTGCCTTTTTTGTAAATGTGATCGCGACAACCTCATCTATTTTCGCTGTGCCTGTATATATTAGATTGACCATTCGATCAACTAGGCTCGTCGTTTTCCCCGAACCCGCTCCAGCTTCTACGAGAAAGTTTTGATTCAATACAGTTGTAATCTTATCTCGAGCCTCTTGATCGACAATTACCTTAGTCATAGGCACGCACCCCCTTAAAACTTGTTAATCCCTTAGCCGTTTCGTCTTGTTGTTTTTGTTTCAATGTTTCTTTGTCATATGTGGAACGTCTGCATATTTGTTTAAACTCACAGAATTTGCATTCATTCTCATCATCTGTCATCGTGAAATGTCCATGCTCCACAATCGAAAGAAGCTTGTCTAAAATGTCCTTTCCATTTGTACGGGTCGTTTCTTCCTGCTCTCGTTCAAAGCGTTCCCCTGCTCCCTTTCTCGTTGGAAATAAATAAGAGCTCTTTTTCACCGCTCCATCATCCATTCCTAAATGGGCTTCAATGGCAAGTGTGTAGAGGAGATGTTGGAGCTGTCTTCCCCCTTTAAAAAACTCTTGTGTCTTATAGCCCCAACTACTTCCCGTTTTATAATCAATAATATGGTAAGAACCATCAGGTAACTGATCGACTCTATCAATGATTCCCCTAACATGAACTTTTCCTGACGGAAGCTCAATCACTGCTGGTGCATCTTCTCCAAAGGAATATTCAAAATACAAAGGTTCCCCTAACTCATTATTTTCTTCTTCGATCCTCAAAAAGGTTTCACATGACTCGATGATTTCCTCCGTTTCTAGTCTTTCCGTTCGTGCATTTGGTGGTGGAACGAGTGTTTTTATGACTTCCAACCCATCTTTTGCTATTTTAGATAGCAGGTGGATATGTTTTTCGAAGGAAGGTCTTTCCTTACGAGCCTTGATTTCTTTATAAAATTTTTCAAAAATTTCGTGTAGCAAGCTTCCCCTCGTTTTTGCGTCCAGCCATCGGTTCGGGTCATAGGAAATATCCTCATTTACCTTTAGTCGCAATACATTTTCTAAAAAATAGGCATATGGGCATTTCGCAATTTTTTCAAGTTTCCCAGCAGAAATCGTAATCTCTTGGTTTTTACGAGGATCAAACCCTGTCGTATCACTTTCGATTTTTCCTTCATACACGGTAAAGGCAGGATCCTGCCTCATTGTTTCAGCATGAAGCCCTCTTTCAATATTTGAAAATCCTGATAAAACCGATTCCGTGAACGGATTGTTTTGCTCGTTTGAGATGTGGTAAGTCCACCAATCTTCTCTATCTACTATGTGCTTTTTATCCACACTTGGAACATTCTTTTGTAGAGTTGTAAAATCTGCCGAAAAATCGCCTGATTGAATGCGGTAGCATTGTAAAAGCAAATAGGCAGGTGATATAACTCGGTTTTCATTTATGTTAAACCTGCAGTAGCTTACGGTAATCTCATGGTTCGCAGCTGAGGCTAAAAGCTGTAAAATGAAATAATGATTGCGTTTCGACTTGTCCTTTTCTAACGGAAGGAATCTGCCCAATTTCTCACGTTCTATGTCAAGCAATATTGGGTCCTCCCCTGACTTCCCTGGAAACCGCTGATTGTCCATTCCAACAAGAAATACATGCTTACGATTTACATAGATACCATTTTTATAGGACGAAATATGTAAATAGCCAGGCTTTGGTCGGGACTGGCCAATTTGAATGGATAGAAAATCTTCCTCAAATTTTTGATATACTTCAAATAAGGCTTCATTTGCATATGGCAACAAGTCTTCGATTCGTTCTAGTAATGTCTCTTTCGCTAGTTGGTCAAATGCGGAAGAAACTTTACAATAGTTTTGCAGAAAGTACTTAATCGTTTTTAGTAGATCACGATAGACAATGGTTCCGTCGGGTTGGTTTGTAGGTGTTTGTTTGAACACAGACGAAAACCATTTTAAAAGCCATTGATAATGCTGCATTCGATCCTCTGAAGCGTTTTGTTGATTAATTTTGGCATGGATTTGTGAAAGATAGCGCTCTTTCCCCCAACCAATATGAGCATCCCGCAGCAAGTTTGCGGTTCTAGCTTTTGACGGTGCGTCTTCTCCTAAATCCATTAAATTTTCCTGAAGAAGGTCCAAGAAAACTCGCACACTATAAAATTCTTTCATCCAAGCGAGAATGCCTGCCACGAACTTACCAGGACGCGTAAAACCAATCGGAATCCCCTCACCGTATGTCACAGGCAGTTGCATTCGTTCCGCTAAATGATACATCGCGGTAATGTATTTCGAACTTGCTGTGTAAAAGATTACCGCCTCATCAAACCTGTTTCCTCTTTCCTTCATACGAAATAGTACTTCCTTTAGCTCCATATCCTCCGTTTTCGCTGAAAATAGGGAAAGTGTCGGTACCGTTGTTTGGCTATGTTCTACATCAAAAAGGTAGCTCAATGGTGTTTCGCCACCGAAAACAACCTTTGAAAAAGAAGAGCCTTCAGGTATCTCCATACCTCGTACTGCTTCCATCGGTAAATGAAAGTAATTTGTTGGAAGGATACTTTTTAAAAATTCTACTTGTAGGTAAGTTAACCTAAGGTTGCTTTGAAAAATGAAGACTTGGTTTCTAGAGTGATATTTTCCTAGAGCACTCCTAAAAAGCTCAGCTTCATCAATCATTTTATTTTTATGAAGTAGCTCTTCATAAGACGCTAAAATACCTATCATATCTTCGCCTTTTGCCTTTGAGACAAAATCTTCCCTAGAAACTGAGCTACTTGTGAAGCCAGCCTGACGCAATAGTTTTACTGTTTGGTACAACCTTTGGCTTAAGGTCGGCGTGATTTCAACCTCATGAAAATACCGAAAATCCATCTTTTGCTCTGACAGTAGGGAATACATAAAATGAGTTCCAAGTGCATCACTGATGAGTTGTTTTTCTTCGGTAGACTGAGCATCAAGTGCAAGATCCTTAACAGTTTTGATTTTTATATTCACGGCATAATGATTATTTTGAGTAAATTGCCTTAGTATTTGTTCGCCAATCATATAAGAATCCACAAGTAAGATTTTTTCTGTTAAAAAATGCTCTTTGCATATCGCTTCGAGGTGTTTAATGAGAACTTCCAAGGTTTTCACTCTCCATTTTAATGATTAACACTACGGAACCATGGGGACGGTTCTTGTGGTCCCTTAGTCAATCACGACTTCCGAAGGAACCAAGAGAACCGTCCCTCTGGTCCTCCTTTCTTTTAGCCAAAATAAAAGGACGTCCAAATCTTCATTAGGACATCCTTGTTGTATTAACTCAGTAATTCTTTTATCGTTTTAATAGTATTCCCATTTATTGGTTCGCTAAACTTCCCATTTATTCGAACCGCAGATCCGAAATGGTATTCGGTTGCATGAACTTTTTCATGAAGTTCTACAATATTGTTATGTGATAAGCCTGAGCCTGGCATAACGACCGGTGATGGCTTTTCGCTTGCTAACGCAAGCATTTTCTTAAGATTTTCTACACCTTCTAACGCCTTTGGTGCTCCTCCCGAGGTTAACACCGTTTGGATAGAATCACTGTATTTTTGAAGGGTTTTATAAGCTTCGATAATATCCTTTGCTTCATCAATTGCACGGTGGAAGGTAATCTTCATTCCATCCGCTGCCGCAATCACTTTTTCAAGAAAGGCTTCATCTATTTCTCTGCTTTCCGTTAAAGAACCAAATACAATTCCTGTGGCACCAAGGTCCTTACAAACCTTTATATCTTCCAAAATCACTCGCTTGTCGTCCTCGGAATATGTAAACGAGTACCCATGTGGACGAATCATAACATGAACCGGAATGGAGACCGCTTGGACAACATCCTTTATTATTCCATATGAAGGTGTTAACCCTCCTTCTGTCATTGCCGTTACTAATTCTAAACGATTTGCACCATATTCTTCGGCCATTCTTGCATCTACTGCATCTTGTACAATAATTTCAAGTAACATCTTTATTTCCTACCTTTTATGTAATTTGGTACCGCGGGGACGGTTCTCTTGGTCCCTATATGGAACCGAGAGAACCGTCCCTCTGGTCACTTACCTTATTTTAAACATCTTGTACATATAATACCCCATTGTCCCAAAAAGAGACACAAAAAACCCAATCATGTACCACATACCTAGACCTTCTTTTCCTTGGGCGACGTTAATCATTTCCAATGCACCAATCGCTAGGAAAATCGTAAGAAGGAAATTCATCACAATCAACATTTTTCGAGAGGCTCTATAAATGGCTTCTGCGTTTTCGGGTGTCACCTCAACAGGGTAATTATGAATATGCGGAAACTTACTCAAGATAAACAAGGTCTTGAATAGAAAGGTTGCGACAATTGGGAGGATGAGAACACTCCCTTTTCCGCCCCAGCTATCGGGCTCGCCGGAGATATTAAAATGGGTAGGTACTCGATCCGGGATTTCACCCCAACTTACAATGATATAAACATAAATACCCACTAAAAATAAAATAGATAGCGTTTCTATTATTCTTTCAGAAAACGTTTTGGGGAGTTTTAGCACTGGTTTGTCGGACATAAAAAAACCACTCCTTCCTCATACTTTTTTATACGAAGAAGGAGTGGCAAGGGTTTCACTTTATGACAATAATTCCATGTATAACCATGGGGACGGTTCTTGTGGTCCCTTAATCTAGCAAGACTTCCAAAGGAACCAAGAGAACCGTCCCTCTGGTCCACACATTCACCTAATTTTGAAAAAAATGTATTTCGTGGTTGATATTGTATCTGTTACACTAAAAAAGAAATACCCACACTCGTGTTAGGTTAATAGCACGTCACAAAGGAGAATACATATGAGTACGTTCGAACAAATGCTAGAAAAATATGCTGACTTAGCTGTTCGTGTTGGTGTTAATGTTCAACAAGGACAAAACCTACTTATTAATGCACCTATTTCAGCTGTCGAATATGTTAGAAAAGTTGTAAAAAAAGCTTATGAGGTTGGAGCAAGAAATGTATATGTGGAGTGGAATGATGATGAAATTACACGCACCCGCTTCGATCTTGCACCAGATGAAGCATTCCTGGATTACCCAATGTGGAAGGCAAAAGGAATGGAAGAACTCGCAGAAAACGGAGCTGCCTTTTTGTCCATTATTTCATCAAATCCAGATTTACTGAAAGGCGTCAATCCAGAGCGCATTGCCAATGCAAATAAAACGGCTGGGCAAGCACTGGAAAAATATCGGAATTATTCACAAGCAGATAAAGTAAGCTGGTCCGTTATTGCTGTGCCATCAGAAAGCTGGGCAGAAAAAGTATTCCCAAATCTCTCATCTGAAGAACAAGTTGAAAAGTTATGGGAAGCGATTTTCCAAGCAACTCGTGTCGACACAGAAAATCCTGTACAAGCATGGAAGGATCACAATGCAACTTTGCATGCAAAGGTTGAATACTTAAACAAGAAAAAATATAAAAGATTGCATTATACAGCACCTGGAACTGAATTGACGGTAGAACTTCCTGAGGGTCACGTTTGGATTGGCGGTGGTGGTGAAAACGAAAAGAATATTCAATTCGTAGCCAATATGCCAACTGAAGAGGTCTTCACCGTTCCCGCAAAAGAAGGTGTAAATGGGTATATAAGCAGCACGAAGCCACTCAATTACGGGGGAAGCTTAATTGATCACTTTACGTTAACGTTTGAAAATGGACGAATCGTGGATGTAAAGGCTGAAACAGGTGAAGATACACTTAAACGCCTTGTGGAAACAGACGAAGGCAGTCACTATTTAGGTGAGGTTGCATTAGTTCCACATAGTTCACCTATTTCACAATCAAAAATTCTATTCTACAATACCCTTTTTGATGAAAATGCATCCAATCACTTTGCGATCGGAAACGCTTATGCTTTCTGTATTGAAGGTGGTAAAACAATGTCGCGTGAAGAGCTTGTAAAAAAAGGGGCAAACTCAAGTATCACACATGTTGACTTTATGGTCGGCTCAGGTGAAATGGACATCGACGGAATCACAGCTGATGGCACCATCGAACCCGTCTTCCGTAATGGGAACTGGGCATTCTAATCTCGTACTAGTCGACAAAAGGCACCACTGGAGAGTATGTTTCTCTCCCAGTGGTGCCTTTTTCTTTCTTAACCTCCCCCATTGTGCATATCCTTAGCTCAAAAAATTATTTATTGAGACTATTGAAATTCAGCTGTTAATGTGTAAATATAGATGACAAGACACTTGTATTTTCAGTCGTGTCACTTAAACTTCGTTAAGCCCAAAAGAAATCTACCTAAGTTTGTGAAATTATTATCAAACTTATTTATCCTAGGAGGCAAACTATGAATCTATTAAAATTGCGTAAAATGTTACAGGAGTTTTTACTTGAAGATATTGGTGAACTGGATGTAACAAGTCAAACGATATTCCCTATTGAACAAACAAGCCAAGGCGTGTTTATTGCTAAAGAAGACGGTATTATTTCTGGATTAGCCATTATTAAAGAAGCCTATCACCTGTTAGATTCAACCATTGAAATCGAGCTTCGTTTTTCAGACGGAGATCGTGTATCCGCTGGCGATACTATCGCAACTGTAAGTGGACCGACTTCCAACCTACTCACTGGTGAAAGAGTGATTTTGAATCTTATCCAGCGAATGAGTGGAATTGCAACAGTTACAAACAGATGTGTAGAAGCTTTAAACGATGCTTCCATTCGAATTTGTGATACTAGAAAAACCATTCCAGGACTTCGCATGCTTGATAAGTATGCAGTTGTAACGGGTGGTGGCAAAAATCACCGTTTTGGGCTCTATGATGGAGTCATGATTAAGGATAACCATATCGCCTATTGCGGTTCGATTACAAAAGCGGTTAAAGCGGTACGCGAAAAAATTGGCCATATGGTAAAGATTGAAGTTGAAACGGAAAGCAAAGAAGAAGTTTTGGAAGCTGTGGAAGCTGGAGCAGATGTGATCATGTTTGATAATCGTAGCCCTGAAGAAGTGAAAGAATTCACAAAGTTAGTACCAAAGGGAATCATCACCGAAGCCTCTGGCGGAATAACTTTAGATAATTTAGCCACCTATTCTGGTACCGGTGTCCAGTATATATCATTAGGATTTTTAACCCATTCTGTAAAAGCCCTTGATATTAGCTTGCAAGTAAAAGAAGGAAACAAGAAATCTTCTTTCAATGAATGATGGTATGCTACCCGAGTACATCTGACTTGTTAAAAGTTCGGGTGGAACTCGGGTAGCATAACCTTTGGGGGTAAATGTGAATGTCAAAAAAAAATTGGATTTATTCTTTCTTACTTTTAATTAGTAGTATTCTTCTAGCAGGTTGCTTGAATAAAGTTGGTGCGGTGTCTGTCGCTGATACAGGCGATATTCGAACGACTATTATTGGCGGACGGACAGGAGGCGCATGGTCTGTTTTTACAGAAGGTATCGCCGAGTCGATTCGTCGTGAAAATAAAGGTTCACTTATTACGGTTGAGCCTGGCGGAATTGTTGAGAATCCGGCTAGTGTTGGCACAAACACGGTTCCTTATGGAATCTCCTACGCTATGACAGCTTATGCAGCATTCAGTGGAACAGAACCTTATAAAGAGGCCTATCCGGATATACGTGCGATCAGTGTGGTGATTCCTGCTAACTATTATCAATTAATCGCGCGAGCTGACGTGGAATTTGATTCACTAGCCGAGGTGATTGAAAAGAAAGCACCGATGCGGCTAGCAGTTGACCAAAGAGGCTCTGCGGGTGAAATTATTACACGGTCGATTTTACAAGAATACGATGTAACCTATAAAGACATTGCATCTTGGGGTGGTTCTGTTGATCATTTAAGTGGTTCAAAAACGTTTGAATTGATGGGAGATAACCGAATCGATACTACCGGAGATGCAGTATCCGTTCCATCCAGTGATATTTTAGAAGCGGCCGTCACAAATGACATGAAATTTATTTCGATGGACCAAGAAATACTTCAAGATGTAGCAGATAAGCTAGGAATGGAGCTAGGTACAATTCCAGCAGGGAGTTATGATTTTTTAAACCAAGATATACACACCCTATATACCCCTGCTATTTTAATTGTTCACAAGGATGTTTCTGAGGAAGAAGTGTATCGCGTTACAAAGGCTATCTATGAAAATGTTGAATATCTAGGCACGGTCCATAAGGAATTTAAGAAGCTATCAGACGAAAACTTTAGCAAAGTTGGGAAGGTCCCTCTTCATCCTGGTGCTAAGAAATTTTTCAAAGAAAAAGGACTAATTCATTAAATTTAGAAGGGAGTTCCCAAGGTAATGGGCATTATAAATTATATAACTAGGGCCTTTTCTGAAGGTGAAAAGCGTGACTTGTCAGGTCCCGCTTTTAAATTTTTTATAAGTATTGCGTTCATCTTATCACTATTCCAAATTGTGTCTGTTGTTTTGGGAAAATTAGATCTGATTCAACTGTTGGCAACTCATCTATCTCTCATTTTAATCTTGACCTTTTTGTATTATAGTTTTTCAAAACAAAGCGGAACAAGTGCAACACCGACAGTCCCTGACTATATTTGTTCATTTTTAGCCTTAGGTGCCGGAATCTATTTTTACATCCATGCAGAACGAATTTCGGAACGGATTCCCATTGTCGACCCATTGTCCTCTTTGGATATTTTTGTTGGCTTCGTATTTATCATATTAAGTATCGAAGCAGCCCGCCGCACAATTGGAATGCCAATCGTCATCATCGTGTTAATTGGAATCAGTTATGCACTGTGGGGCCATCATTTAGGAGGACTCATTTGGCATCGGGAATTTTCATTTTCTGAAGTAGTTGAAGATTTAGCTTATAGTTTTAACGGCCTTTGGGGTTCACCCATTGCGGTTGCCGCATCATTCGTGTATATGTTTTTACTGTTTGGAGCGTTTTTACAAAAGGCTGGTGCGGGTGAGTTCTTCTTTCAATTGTCGTCCGCTTTAGCTGGAAGAACACGTGGTGGAGCAGCCAAGGTGGCAGTCATTGCAAGTGCGTTTTTTGGCATGATTTCTGGAAGCCCAACAGCAAATGTTGTAACAACAGGCTCATTTACGATTCCTGTGAGTAGGCGGTCCGGATACAAACCAACATTTGCGGCAGCAGTTGAGGCAGCTGCATCGACTGGTGGTAGTATCTTACCTCCGATTATGGGGTCCTCTGCCTTTTTAATGGCAGCCATTACTCAGATTCCGTATATATCGATCGTTATTGCTGCCATTATTCCTGGTATACTCTACTATACTTCATTGCTTGCGATGGTTCATTTTGAGGCAATAAGATTAGATTTACCAAAGGCGAATAAAGAAGACATTCCTAAAGTTTCAAATGTGTTAAAAGAAGGATGGTATTATTTTATCCCGTTGGTTATCTTACTCTTCTTTCTTTTAAATGGCTATAGCGCATCTAGCACTGGTTTTTACGGTGTAATAGCCATCATCGTAGTGAGCTGGTTTCGTAAAAAAAACCGAATGGGTGTTAAGCAAATTTTTGAAGCGATGGTTGATGGTGCAAGATCCTCTATCCCAGTAACAACAGCATGTGCAGCTGCTGGGCTAGTCATTTCAGGTTTCATGTCAACGGGACTTGGTGGTAAATTAACGAGTGTTGTCCTTGGCCTAACTGAAGGTATGCTCCTTCCAACCTTGATTCTAGTGATGCTCATTTGCATTATTTTAGGAATGGGAATGCCGGTAGCTGCTGCCTATATTTTGACGGCAATGTTAGCTGCTCCAGCTTTAATGGAATTAGGTGTTTCATTAATGGCTGCCCATTTATTTATTGTTTATTTCTCTATTTTTTCAGCAATTACACCACCTGTTGCAGTCGCAGCTTATGCCGCTGCTGGAATTGCCGATAGCAACCCAAACCAAGTCGGGTTAGAAGCGGTTCGTCTTGGTTTAGTGGGCTTCATCGTTCCATTTATGTTTGTATTAGAACCTGCATTGTTGCTAGATGGTTCACCTATTGAAATTTTTGTTTCATTCTTTACCGCAGTTATAGGTGTTCTTGCACTAAGCGCAGGTGTCATTGGCTGGCTTAAACAGGGCACGACTACAGTAGAACGCATGCTATTAATCACAAGTGGACTATTGCTCATATATCCTCATGTTATATTCAGTGGTATCGGCATTCTTTTATTCATAGTGGTGTTTACACTTCAAAAAAAGCGCCAGATCCAATTCACGCCACTCGAAAAAGGTGCTTAAAACAAGAAAAAGTTCAGTGTTGAGGACACTGAACTTTTTTTCTCCTCATAGCTCTCTTTTCTTTTTCATTAATGCGAATAGTTTTTTGTCTAGTTCCTCGTATTGAGGGTCATCCTTTGACAATGTAGACAATTGGCCGATTGTTGCACTTATTTCATTTTCAATTAGTAGCTTTTCTTCTTCCTTGTTTTGAATTGCCTTAGGTTCTTGATGAATTTTTTGTTGATATTCTTCTAGTCCCATTTCCACTCTTTTAATGACATGATTGTCAAAAACAAATAGTTTATCACACATTTTTTTTAGGAAATAGTGATCATGGGAAACCGTTAGAATTGTACCTTCAAAAGACTGCAACATTTTTTCTAGTGATTCCCGACTTGCAAGGTCTAGATGGTTGGTTGGTTCATCTAATATCAGTATATCAACTTCATCTAACAAAAGTTTAACAAGCTTAATTCTCGTTCGTTCCCCAAAGCTTAATGTAGAGATGGGCTGTTTGATTTTATCTGCATGAAACCCGATGTTTGCAAATAACGTTCTTGCTTCACTTATCTCATCTCTACCGGTAACACCAAGATATTCAAGAGTTGTCTTCGCTTCATCTATGTCTATCACATCTTGTGACAGATAACCGATTTTCAAGGAATTACTTTTCCATAACTCCCCTCTTGAAAGCCGTTCCTCCCCCATTATTATGCGAAGCAAGGTCGTCTTCCCACATCCATTTTCACCAAGAATACCAATTCTTTCCCCATACTTCACATAAAAATGGCTATTCTGAAACAAGACCCTTTCTCCAAATTTGATTTCTCCATTTTTCACTTCAACGATTCGTTTTCCTCTCTTTTTACTTTGTTTGAAGTGAAATTGCAGCTCATCCTTTTCCTTCGGCTTTTCAACTTTATTCTTCTCAAGCTCTTTTTCAAGCCGTTTCATTTTGGACTTCATTTGTTTATCCATTTTCTTTGCTTTAACCCGATAGAATTCCTTAAAACCTTCTTGTTTCGTCGATTGACGATGTGCTTTATCTGACCAATTTTGCAAATTACTCATTTGGTTTTCAATTTTTTCTTTATGCTTTTGCTGCATGTCGTATTGATGGAGCTGGCTTTGATACAACCGTTCCTTCTCCTCATAGTAATTCGTATAATTCCCTTGATAAACTAAAGAGTTGCCGTCCTCAATCTCCAAAATTTGACTAACCGTTTGATCAAGAAAATATCGGTCATGTGAAATAACAAGAATGGCCCCCTGATAAGCCTTCATTTCCTCAATCAGCCATTCCACTCCTTTTAAATCAAGATGGTTTGTCGGTTCATCAAGTATTAGAAGCTCAGACGAAGATGACCATACTTTAGCAAGGGATAGCTTTGTTTTCTCTCCACCACTTAAATGTACTGCTCTATCTTGGTCCCAAGTGTGTACCTTCATTAACCCAAGTTGACTCGTTTGTTCCAATATCACCCCGGAAATAGCCGCTTCCTCGAGTTCGTCATAGGCTGCTTCAGCAGCCTGTTTTACATATCCGATTGAAATCGGGCCAGAAGGCATGTCAATTGACCCTTTATCAATTTTAATTTTCCCGGTTATGATGTTTGCTAACGTTGTCTTGCCAGCGCCATTATCTCCGACAATCCCAATTCGGTCTCCTCTTTGAATCGTACATTCAATATGATTTAGGATCATCTTATCTCCGTAACTTTTTTGAACCCCGCTCATTTTTAAAATCGTCATAAAAAAACCTCCCTAGAATGTATCTAGAAAGGACGTATTTTTCCCATTACAAATAAACGTACAATTTTATTGTACAAAAGGACATGGAAATGGGCATACGAATCCTATTCTCTAGATACACGTTTTTCGTTATTGAAAAATCGGTACGAAAATAAGATTAGTTATCCATTGCCCCTTACCCATTCCTTTCGAATTTTGTTAGGTTAAGTATATTATTGATCCTTATTTTCTGTCAAATCCTAGTAACAAGGTTCCTACTTTTCCCTATAAGCAATTTTTCGCTATAATAGAGGTTATTCACCTTTGATAACAAAAGGGACTATTAAGAATGAGGAGTTTTTATGGAAAAAGTTGAGGTTTTTATTTTATCTGGATTTTTAGGAAGTGGTAAAACCACTTTATTACAAAATATTCTTACTCAAGAAAAGCAATTAGGTCGAAAAGTTGCGGTTGTTATGAACGAATTAGGTCAGGTTTCGATTGATTCGAATGGTGTTACAGAAAACACCCCACTTAAGGAGCTGTTAAATGGCTGTGTTTGCTGTACAATTCAAGGCCAGCTTGAGGTCCATTTGCAAGGACTACTACAGGATTATGACTTAGATGCCATCTATATTGAAACAACGGGTGTTGCTCATCCAATTGAAGTGCTTGACGCATGTATGTCACCGCTTTTTGCTGATCAATTATTTGTACAATCGATCGTTACACTAATTGATGTGAACCGTTGGAAAGAAAGAGATTCCTTAAGTCCTCAATTACAAATGCTTTTACGTGAACAGATTCATCATGCGGATGTGCTGTTACTTAATAAAATCGACCAGTTGTCTGAGATGGAACAAGGACAAATAATTTTTGAAATTCAATCCATTAACAGCGAGGCACGAAGCCTGTTAACAAAGCATGCAGCTGTGAAGCTTGATGATCTCCGTACAATTAAAAAAGCTGAACGAAAACCACATGAGCGAGCACATGTACATCTCGATTTGAAGCTTAAAACATATGTGCATACATTTTCAAATGCACTTGATCTCGATTTATTTGAAGAATGGCTCAGAAAGATGCCTGAAACAATTTACCGAATTAAGGGCTATTTAAAGTTTACCCATTCGAATAACACTTATTTATTCCAATACTCCTATGGAACGCCCATTTACTTAAAAGAGCTTATGAATTATAAGCCTACTTTGGTATTTATCGGTGAAAAGTTGGACCCAACATGGATGAAGGCAGAAATGGAGAAACTAGAGGAAGAAAGCTTAAAGGTTGAATAATTGGTCCACATTTCCAAGCATGATTATCACATTACGTGGGAAGTTAAGAATGAGTAATCGTTTGGTTACTCAAAAAACTTTCTGTCGGGAGTGATGTATCATGGCAAGAAACAAACTATTGGTTCCTGGTAGCGAAAATGCTCTAGATCAAATGAAAGAAGAAATCGCCAATGAGTTTGGAGTTCAGCTTGGTGCAGATACGACCGCACGTGCGAACGGCTCCGTTGGAGGCGAGATGACGAAACGCCTCGTGGCAATGGCGCAACAGCAACTTACAAATGGTTCACAACAGTAACAATTTACCTAAAAGGGGGGCCATATACTGGACCTCCTTTTTTTATAGCAAATAAAAAAACCGTCATTCCCCTAGAAATGAACGGTTTTTTCAACATATATTTCATTTGTTGTCTTCATCACTGTTGGATTTCCCTTTGCCTCAATCGTCCTTACTCCAAGTAAAATCATTCCCACCACTAACAGCGCAAACAGTACGACAATAATACAATTTTTAACTAATGCCATCTTTCCCACCCTATCGTTTTCTAACCTTCAATTTTATTCACTTTTTTTCCGACATGACCATTGTATTCAAGAAAATCGTTTTTATTCCTGATTTTGAAAAAATGTGTAGTACATCGTAAGTTTCCCTCACTTTCTACACAATTGGGACATATGATGAAGTAAAGGAGGGAAAAATCACCGTGGATAAATTGGCTATTTTATTTTTGGCGTGTATATTAGCAGGTTTTGCCCTTATTAAGGTAACAGAATATGATACCGTCTTAACCAGCCTTCATTCTGTCTTTTCTCTTGTTGGGGCTCTTACGATGATCGTCTTCTCATTTGTTCTAATTTTCAAAGGAATCTTGGCATTATTAGGGAAGTGATTAGCCACAACGGCTTATCCTTTTTGAATTTATAGGGGTTTGTACCTTTCACATTTCCATAGGAGCCATATGCTAGTACTACCAGGATGAATAAAGGTGGTGCAAAGCATATGGCTTCTATCTTTTTAGGACCGATTGAAATTAACAGCAATGAGGGTGTTATCATCACCGGTAATTCCTTTTATGTCTCTCCTACTTCAACCAGTAAAACAATTACTGGCTCAGGGTCAATCAATACGGGTTTCCATGTAACAAACCATAATGGTGTAAGTACATCCAATACCTTTGACCCAGATGGCGTCGACTCAAATATTTCCAACACATAAAAACCGTCTCCCTATAAGGGTAGACGGTTTATCAGATTATGCATACATCGCTTCTACTTGTTTTTGAAGCTCAGTGTTTTCAAGGTATTCATCATATGACACTTGCTTATCAACAAGACCATTTGGTGTAATTTCGATAATACGGTTCGCAATTGTTTGAACGAACTGATGGTCATGTGATGTAAATAAAACGGATCCTTTGAACGCAATTAATCCATTATTTAAAGCAGTAATAGACTCAAGGTCTAAATGGTTTGTTGGGTCATCGAGCACAAGCACGTTCGCTCCACTTAGCATCATTTTTGAAAGCATGCAACGTACTTTTTCCCCTCCAGATAGAACGCTTGGCTTTTTCAATACTTCTTCACCGGAGAATAGCATTCTTCCTAAGAATCCTCGTAGGAAACTCTCACTTTGATCATTTGGAGAGAACTGACGAAGCCAGTCTACTAACGTTGGCTCATTACCATCAAAATACCTCGTGTTGTCCTTAGGGAAATAGGCTTGTGATGTTGTTACACCCCATTTATACGTACCGCTATCTGCTTCCATTTCACCATTTAAAATCTTGAATAATGTTGTAATCGCAATTTCACTTTTACCAACAAACGCAAGCTTGTCGCCTTTGTTTATAATAAAACTCACATTATCAAGCACCTTAACACCATCAATTGTCTTTGTAAGACCTTCAACACGTAGTAAGTCATTACCAATTTCACGCTCTGGCGTAAACCCAACAAATGGATAACGACGAGAAGATGGCCTGATATCATCAAGTGAAATTTTATCTAAAAGCTTTTTACGAGAAGTTGCTTGTTTTGATTTTGATGCATTAGCACTAAATCGCGCAATAAATGCTTGAAGTTCCTTTATTTTCTCTTCTTTTTTACGGTTTGCATCTTGTGCCATTCTTGAAGCAAGCTGGCTTGATTCATACCAGAAGTCATAGTTTCCAACATAGATTTGGATTTTTCCATAATCGAGGTCAGCCATGTGCGTACATACCTTATTTAAGAAATGACGGTCATGGGATACAACAATTACAGTATTTTCAAAGTTAATTAAAAATTCCTCTAGCCACTGGATTGCTTTTAAATCCAGGTTGTTGGTAGGCTCGTCAAGTAGAAGCACATCTGGCTTACCAAATAAGGCTTGCGCTAATAACACTTTTACTTTCTCAGAACCTGTTAATTCTGCCATTTTCTTCGTATGAAGCTCTTCTGGGATCCCTAAACCTTTTAAAAGAATGGCTGCTTCAGATTCAGCTTCCCAACCATTTAACTCAGCAAATTCACCTTCAAGCTCAGCAGCTCTCATTCCGTCCTCATCTGAGAAATCAGGTTTCATATAGATTGCGTCTTTTTCTTGCATCACTTCATATAGACGGGCATGTCCCATAATCACAACTTTTAGTACTTCATGTTCTTCATATTCAAAGTGGTTTTGTTTTAGGAATGCAAGGCGCTCACCTGGTGTCATATGCACGTCACCCGTTTGTGGCTCAATCTCACCTGAAAGGATTTTTAGAAAGGTAGATTTTCCAGCACCATTCGCTCCAATTAGTCCATAACAATTTCCCGGTGTAAATTTTATGTTAACATCTTCAAAAAGCTTGCGGTCACCGTAACGCAAACCTACATTTGTAACTGTAATCATGTAATATAAATCCTCCATTTCATATCATTGCTACTGATTATACCATTTTCATAGAAACAACACTAGTTTTGGGTCCACAGTTTATGGCCAAAAGCCTTTGCCACATTGTGACATATTTATTTGTCCGAAAAAATAAAAATGACCCCTTCCACAGTTTCCCTGCCAAAAGAGTCATTAAAAAACACCACGTTTTTCTTTTTTAAATTTTCCACATTCAAATAGCATCATTCTTCTTATTGCTCTCCTGTTCTAGATTTTTTGGCGGCAATTCGTTTGGCCGCTCAGGTTGTCTTACGGCCCCAAATCCCTGAATAATTTTTTCTCCACCGTAACCTGCTAAAATCGAAAGGAATATGACACGAAAAATCGATTCGGTGTCACTCGAAGCTACGATTAATACTGCCGCAATGGTTCCAATAAGCATTTCTTCTAAGAATCCAAGGTAGATGAAGCGTTTTGTTACACGAGGTTTCTCAATTTTCCCTTGTTTTTTAGCATGTCCTAATAACCCCATAGAGCCACCAATAAAGATTGCTAGCACAAGATGCAACAACATGTCATCACCCCCTAAAGTCCAGATTTAGTAATGCTTGACCTTAGGCAACAAATGGAAGCTTCCTTATTAACATTATATGCCAAATGTGAATAAGAAAGCTTGGGTATATTTTCGGAAAATTAAAAATACTTTTATGCTACCAATGTCCCATTTTCATTCTAAAAACTATTTCGAGCCCCTAAAGGACTACATATAACTACCTATCCACTCTACCGTTTGTCATTACTTGAATAAAATCAGTGATGAACTTTTCATAATCAATGCGCAGTGCAATTCGATCTAATGTTTCAACAGGCTCCTTGTCTGGATTAGCACGAAAATCCGCGACGCTCACCCCTTTTAAAATTCCGGACATTTCGATCTTTACTCTGCGCCTTGCATATTGCATAATGGATGGATTTACAATTGCGCTTAGAGCAACAACATCATGTAGTGGTGTCCCTTGAATACCAGGCATGCTTTTCTTATAAAATTCATAATAATAATCAAAAATGGGACGAATTAAATTTCGGTATGGATTATTTGCTCCCTGCCTTACAATTTGGTCAACCATTTCAGAAGTTAAGATCGCTTGGATTGTGACATTTAGAGGATGAATGGCAAGGTTATGTGCGCGTTCACATACAAGGTTTGAGGCAATTGGGTCACCATAAAAATTAGCCTCTGCTTCAGCAGTGACATTTCCAGGTACAAAAAAGGCCCCACCCATTATATAAAATGCTTTTACTTTATTCATTACGTCACCACCAAGGATAAAGGCAATCGCAAGTGATGTTGACCGCCCAACATCGACGATATAAAGTTCATTTTCATATTTCTCAATGATTTTAAAAATCTCATCGAAATTTAACAACTCAGCTGAAGGAAGTGTATCGGGTGGTTGAATGGGCCCAAGACCCTCTTTCCCATGAATTTCGGGGTAATAAGCTGTGGCTTCTCCAGATAACGGTCCCTTTGCACCTGCTATGATTGGAATATCCGTTTTGCCTGCTAATGATAATAAGTAGGCAACATTCTGAATCGCTTGTTCTTGTGTCACATTACCGTAACTTGGAACAATCCCGACTATTTCAATATTAGGATTGAGTAACCCATACATAATCGCAATCGAATCATCAATTCCCGGATCTCCAAAAAACAATACCTTTGCTGCCATTAACACCGCTCCCTTTTTTAAAACTCACATAATATTCACTATATGTTGGGAAGTAAAAAAAAACACCCACTTCGATATTAGACGAAATGAGTGTTTTGGAAAAAGTATTATTTTGCAAATCGATGATTTCCAATGACAGTTGTTACTTCTCTAGCCATCATAAATGGATTTGAACTTTTATCTGGATTAAAGAAAAATAATGACCCTTTTCCTTGTCCACGGAACGTAATGGCTTCATCTACTGCACGTTTTGATTCTTCATCAGCTGGCTGATTGATTGAACCATCAGCCACAGGGCTAAATGCATATGAGCCACCTGCCGCTTTCTCGTAAATCACTTCTTTAATCGTATTAGGGAATTCAGCTGAATCGACACGGTTTAACACAACAGTAGCTACGGCAACCTTACCTGCATATGGCTCGCCTTTCGCTTCTGCATGTACAAGTTTTGCTAGTAATTCCTTATCTTGACTCGTCACTACTTCTGGAATTTCAAGCTCTTCACCTGGATAGATCATATCACTTGTTCTGTTATTTTCTTTCTTAAGTTCTAATACTGATACTCCATACTTCATGCCAAGATTCCAAAATGTATCACCTGATTTTACAGTATGAGTTGCTGCCGATGCACTCACACCTGAAGCTAATAGTGAAAATGCTAAAGCTGTTGCAAATCCAATCTTTTTAAGGTTTTTCATGTTTTTTCCTCCTAGTAATCGTCGTTTTTGGCTCTACTAGAAGGTTAACAGCTGTAATATTTCGATTCATTGCCCAAAAAGTGGTAGAATACTAGAGCCTTAGAGACACTTTAGATCATAATACGACTGGAAAAAATATCCTCACTAAAAATCCCACCTAAATCTTGGACAAGATGGAAAAATACAGATTGAATTTTACAAACATCTCAGCCATATTATTAACATTGATATCATATTTCTCTTATTTCATAATCATCTTAATCAGCTTCAAACCATGTTTGGTAGTTGGGTAACGCAACGGAAGGTCAAACTTTGTTGTTTGCTTCATGATCCCTTTTTCATGAGAAAATACATCAAAGCTTCCTTTCCCATGGTAAGCACCAATTCCACTATCCCCTACACCGCCAAATGGTAGATGTGGTGAAGTAAAATGGTAAACCGTATCATTCACACAACCTCCACCAAAAGAGATGGAATCTAGCACCTTATTTTGCACTCGTTCCACTTCTGAAAAAATATACAATGCAAGTGGTTTTGGACGCTTATTAATCTCATCAATGGTTTGTAAAATATCGTCGTATCCCATTACAGGCAAAATTGGCCCAAAAATTTCATCCTCCATGATTGGGTGCTCCCATGTAACATCAGTCAGAACCGTAGGCGAAATCAAATGCTTATCGGCATCCGATTCACCTCCATAGTATAGAACACCACTATTATCGATAAAGGAAGTGAGTCGATTGAAATGCCGGCCACTTACAATTTTCGTAAACTTGCTTTCTTCACTTAAGGCATTCCCATACAATTCCTGAATCACTTCTGTTAATAGATTCAAAAATTCTTCTTTCACTTCATTATGAACATACAGATAATCTGGTGCGACACAGGTTTGTCCAGCATTCGTGTACTTCCCCCACGCAATTCGCTTCGCTGCATACCGAAGATTCGCATCCTTGTGGACAATACAAGGACTTTTCCCTCCAAGTTCAAGGGTAACAGGTGTTAAATGTTTAGCTGCAGCCTCCATAATCACTTTTCCAACGGCCACACTGCCTGTAAAAAAGATATAATCTGTCTTTTCCTCTAAAAGGGCCGTACTTGTTTCAACACCACCTTCAACAATCGCAATGTAGTCCTCTTGAAAATGTTCACGAATCAGTTTTGTTAGTAATTCAGACGTTTTTGGGGTTAGCTCAGAAGGCTTTAAAATGGCACAGTTTCCTGCTGCAATTGCCCCAATTAATGGTGCAAATGCGAGCTGAAATGGGTAATTCCAAGGGGATATGACTAAAACCACCCCATATGGTTCTGGATAAATATAATTTTTACTTCCAAAACCAGTTAAGCTCGTTTTTACCTTTCTTGGTTTCGCCCATTTTTCAAGATGTTTCATCGTATACCTAAGCTCTTCTAAAACAAAGCCAATTTCAGTCGTATATGATTCAAACTCAGATTTGTTTAAATCTTTATGTAAAGCGTCCATAATTTCCTTTTGATGTGTTTTAATTAGATTTCGAATCTTTTTAAGAGCTTCCATCCGATAAGCAACTTCCTTTGTTTTCCCTGTAGAAAAAAATTCACGTTGCTTTTTTATTAATGCACCATAGCTTTCCACGATATCTCCCCCATTTCAACAGGTTTTCCTACTATTTATAATTAGTACAACCTATTTTTTAACAAAAAACAAGATATTACTACATGAAGAATAGAAAAAAGGTAAGCCGTATTTTGAATGGCTTACCTTTGATTTTCGTATTAGATTGTTGCGATTTTTTCTTTTACTTGAATATGACCTGATTTTTCAACCTTTGTGGCTAAATATTTTTGATTGTATTCAGAGACATCTCCCCAAAGTGGGACATGAGTATCTGATAATAGTCCGTATTCTTGTAATGCAGCTAATTTTTTCGGATTGTTCGTAATCAAGGTTACTGGCTTCGAACGTAGCTCAGAAAGCACGCGAATGGCATCCTCATAGTTACGGCTATCATCATTAAAGCCTAATGCAAGGTTTGCTTCGACTGTGTCTAGCCCTTCTTGCTGAAGGATATACGCTAAGGATTTTGAAAATAAGCCAATCCCTCTTCCCTCGTGATCTGCTAGATAAAAGAGAGCCCCAGAGCCATTTGAGACAATCATTCTCATGGATTCCCGCAATTGGAAACCACAATCACAGCGCTTGCTTCCGAATATATCACCAGTATGGCATATACTATGCATTCTGATTAGCGAATCATGTTCTGAGTCAAAATCACCATATACAAGAACAGATGATTGCTGCATTTCTGCTAAGTTAGCTGTAGGAAGAGCGTTTAGAACTTCCTCTTTACTCATTCCATTCTCCATCTTTAACCATGTATACCATTTAAAAGTCACAACTTGATCATCTAATTGAACGGGTAATGTTACAGGTCCAACTAAGCAAATATCCTGTTCCCCTTGTTTATGAATCATGTTCATTTTATCTAATAGAAGGTTTTTCACCTTTTCTGAAACCATAAGAATTCTCCCTTTCTAATGTTACCACTTGTAAATTTATTTCTACTCTATGTTTTGAAAGTATAGAATTTTTAAAAAGGGAGGTCAAGAAATATACACTTCATATCCTTTATATAATAGCCCCTCATTTTGTAAAATTTACAGTTTATCAGCGTGATATCCAAGCTTTTTCAGTAGCACCATCATTTCCTCTTTTTCAGAATCAGACAGCACCCCGACAATTTCTTCAATAGCCTGTTCATGCTTTGGAAATATCGTATCCATAAATTGTTTACCTTCCTCCGTGATGGACGCCCATGTAACACGTCGATCCTTTGGACATGGTTTTCTTGAAATATAATTCTTTTTTTCTAATTTATCCACAACATATGTTATACTTCCACTCGATAATAAGACCTTCTTCCCAATATGTTGAATTGGTTGGTCCCCTTTATGATAGAGAAGTTCTAACACGGCAAATTCAGTTAGATTTAATCCGTATCCTTTTACATCCTCTTCTACCCGCTCATTTACAGATCGAAATGCTCTAGATAGTATGACAAAAAATTTCAAGGAGAGGTTAGGAACATTTACTGCTTCATTTGCTTCCATACGATCCACCCTTTTTCATTATCTCGAATTCAAGATAATTTTACTAAATTTTCATGTTCTCTGTCAAGTTTGTTTCTGTGACTTAGTTCCCATTAACTCCTTGCGACTTCCGTATATCGGTACAGGATATCCCCACCGTGATGGGCAATTCCTCTAAAATGCTTAAAATCTTCCCGTTTAACCAATGTATTTCGGAACTCAAGGAATTGATCTTTTTTCACAAGGTATTCATTTAACTCTCCATCCCGGAGCTTATTTAAAATTTCATTTACAAATTCTTCATTCATATGTATACACCTCTTTTTAGATTATAGTGGTTCAAAAAATAAGAAACAAGGCTAATACCCATTTATACCTCTATCCTACACACTATACGTCATTAGGCATAAGATATGGGGGAAATGTCTAGTAGGCATTATGACGATGTATAAAATTAAAAAGCCCTCAACAAATTTGAGATTGTGTTTGCTGACTTTTTAACTGTATGAATACAATAAAGAGGTGGATTTTATGAAAAATTATCAAAACCCGTTTGGTTTTAATCCGAATATGAGTAACCAACAAGGCTTGGGATATGGGCCAGGCGCTGGCTATGGACCAGAAGGAATTCCAATGGGAATGAATATTCCGCAAATGGGATACCCAGGAGCTGGCTACCCACAAGAGGTTCAAGGTAACTATCCATACCCTACCCAACAGCACATGATGGATGATGATTGTGGATGTGGTGCAGGTCCCGACGACGACGATGCTGTGATGCCAGCAGCATTTAATCCATCTGGCCCTGGAATGGCACCCAATATGATGGCTCCACATGGACCACATGGCCCTGGCTGCACCTGTGGACAGCAGCATGGCCAATTGGGCGGACCTGGAATGATGGGCGGTTTTGACCCTCAGGGACCTGGTGTTGGACCAATGACCGGTTTTGGACCACAAGGACCTGGTGCTGGACCAATGAGCGGTTTTGGACCTCAAGGACCTGGTGCTGGACCGATGAGCGGTTTTGGACCTCAGGGTCCTGGAGTTGGACCAATGACCGGTTTTGGGCCACAAGGACCTGGTGCTGGACCAATGAGCGGTTTTGGGCCACAAGGACCTGGTGCTGGACCAATGAGCGGTTTTGGCCCTCAGGGACCTGGAATGGCTCCTGGTGAGACGGGTGGATTCGGACCTGGGGGACCAGGAAATCCTGGTATGATGTCTCCTCAAGGCCCTGGAATGGCACCAAATATGATGATGCCACATGGACCACATGGCCCTGGCTGCACCTGTGGACAGCAGCATGGCCCAATGGGTGGCCCTGGAATGATGGGCGGTTTTGGTAGATAGATTTACATTATAGGTGTCTCTTACGAGGCACCTTTTCTGATTAGCCTACTATGCCAAAACCCAGTCCTGAAACTTTTCAAACTGAGCATGTGCATCCTTAAGCCCAAGCTCGTATAGGCTCGTTAATTTAACAGGATCTCTTTCAACCCTTCCCACCTCTAGTGGCTCTGACGGGCTAAATACAAAAACCCTACCCGCTTTTTCTTCTTTCTCTAAGTAAGCAATTGTCTCATTATAACGCTGATATCGGGTTTCAATTGCTTTAACCAAATTGGGATATTGTTTATAAGAACGCCTCACAACCCATGTCATATTTGATTTTTTTTTCAAATAACCACGATTGCGAGTCAATATGACAACATTTTTCTGATTTCCATCTTGCTGTGCTTTTATCAATGGAATGGGATCCGTGATGCCTCCATCCAATAATTTTCTTCCATTAAATTCAATGATTGGCGCAACAAACGGCAATGAACTCGAGGCACGAATAACCTTTAACATGTCATTCCCGTAATCCTCTCTGTGAAAATAAATAGGTTCCCCTGTTTCACAATCGGTTGTACCCACCACAAATTCTTCTTTTGCTTGATAAAAAGATTCATAGTCATATGGCACATGTTTATTTGGAATTTCATCAAAGATAAAATCCATTCCAAACAGTTGCTTGTGCTTCACAAAATTCCTGAATGACAAGTAGTTTGGGTGATTAACGTAGTCTATATTAACCGTACGATTTCTTCCCATTTGTCTAGATAAATAAGATGCTGCCATACACGCCCCAGCAGATACACCAACGACATATGGGAAATAGATATTGTGTTCCATAAAATATTCAAGGATGCCTGCGGTATAAACACCACGCATGCCTCCACCTTCTAATACCAATCCTGTATCTTTCATTTTTATCTCTCTCCCTTTAGACAGGCATATAAATTAATATAAAAAAAAATTTATAGATTGTCACATTTTTTACAAAAATTTTAAATAAAATATCATTGAAAACGCTTTACTATTTTACAAAAGTAAGGCAAAATATAAAAAAATGGATTTTTTGTAAATAAAAGCACGATTTGCTTTAACTTGAAGATTTATAGAATTCTATGGAGGTGACATTATGAAAATAGCAGAAATTGGGGATGTCATTGAGTTCAAAGAAGGACTAAAAGGCGTCGTTGAAAAAGTAAATGAAAACTCAGTTATCGTAGACTTAACATATATGGACAATTATAGAGATCTAGATTTAGAGAGTCGTACTGTTGTTAATCACAAAAACTATAAGATTGTCACAGCTATATAAAAGAAAGGGAGCTGACCATTTGGTTCGGCTCCCTTTTTGTTATGCACCTAACGATTTATCTTTCGTAAATTTCGGTTGAATCGATGTTAAAAACTTTGTTTTTGAGAAAGAGTATATCAGTAATGCTGACCAAATACATAAAAATGTAATGAAATGTGCCTTTGTAAAATGCTCTTGAAATAAAAATACTCCTAATACAAGGCTTATAGTTGGTGAGATATATTGCAAGATTCCTAGCACCGACAACGGGATGCGATTTGCTCCAGCCGCAAACCATAGCAATGGTAAGGCTGTTACGACCCCAGCCCCCATTAATAATAGTTGCACGTTAAAAGTTGCGCTACTGAAGGAATCAACTCCACTGTTGTAGAGAACTCCTAAATAAATAAGGGCAATCGGTGCAACCACCATTGTTTCCATCGCGAGTCCAATTAAGGAATCTAGCTTTGCTAGTTTCTTTGTTAATCCATAAAATCCAAAGCTTAATGCGAGCGTAATCGCAACCCATGGGAAACTTCCGTACTGTAAAGTTAATATGAGAACCCCAAGACCTGCTAATACAAATGAAACGCCTTGCCAAAACAATAGACGTTCCTTAAGAACGATAATCCCCAACAGGACACTGACCAATGGGTTGATGTAATATCCTAGACTTGCATCAATAATATGATCGGTATTAACAGCCCAAATATAAGTCGCCCAGTTGACCGTAATAAGGATTGATGAAGCGATAATCCCAATAAGTTTGGTTTTATTTTTGACAATCTCTTTAAGGGTTGTGACCAGCTGGTTCCCTTTTTTGGAAATGAGGATGATCACCAGCACAAAGACAAGCGACCAAACAATCCGATGTGCTAAAATCTCGATTGCCGGAACATAGTCGATTAATTTCCAATAAAGAGGCAGAACTCCCCACGCAATATACGCAATCGCCGTATACAAGATTCCAATTTTATACTCCCTCATGTCATCTTGACCCATCATGATCCTTCTTTCCAATTCATTTTTTATCATTGGTTAATCAAATATGCCTTGGCATATTTGCCGCCCGATTTTTTTCGGGCTTGCTCGAAAAATTTCCTTTGAAAAATCGTGGCATCCGCCGGAGGTAATTAACTTTATTCAGTCGAACTTCGACAGAATAAAGTTAATTATATTTCGGTTTCCGATATTTCACAATGAAAATGAATTGGAATTTTGAGGATATCTGACTGTAAGTGGTCCACTACTCTTCTGAAGTACACTCTGGAAGTATGTCACGGACCGCTTTTTAAGAGGTTGATGGTACTCCAATGCCTCTGGACTTATGTCACTTTCCACTATTTAGGAAATAAATGATACTCCAAAGCTTTTTAACTTTCACTTTTGGGTATTTTATGAAAAACTCTACTGTAATTTCACGTATATGACACCATATTTGGAAATAACTAGAAAAACCATAGTGTTAAAACCCTTTTATTATATAGGTTTTGGATAACTCTGGAAAAACTATACCCATAAACTTCCTTTATGCCTTCACTTTTGTAAAATCCAGGAAAAACCTCTTCATTAAACCCTATTTATGACACCACTTTTGTAAGACTATGGAAAAACACAACCTAAATACCACTTTTAAGCTTCATTTTTTGGACATTTAAGGTTATCAAGTCACCCCTACAAACCCAACCACCAAAAAACACACACCCAAAACAGAGTGTGTGCGCCACATTTACCTATTCTTTTGTATCCTTGCCAGCTTCTTCAGCCAGCTGTTCAAAGGACTTTACTTTTCCATGTGGATTTTGTGATTGTTTTCTAACTGTCCACTGGCGTTCTTGTTGACGTTTTGATTGTGTCATGTAGAATCTCTCCTTCTTTCAGATCATCACCATTAGGATGAGTCACCGTCGGTTATTTATTCTAAAAAAATGACGTTCATGTTAAAATGACTACGACATAATCTAAGTAAAGAGGAACGACAATATGCATAAAAACTTTTATCTACTATTACTATTGATACATATTTTATTGGCGACGAGTTTCCTGTCCACCGTCCCTTTTTGGGTCATATTCACCATATCCTTTTTCCTTTTATCAGCAGCAGCAATCCGTTTCGCCAATTTTGATAAGAAATCTATATCAGCATCCAACCTAGCTATCGCTATCTTTTCAGGCATAATGATGTATGGCCTTTTCTCGATTGGAAAAATGGATTCCGCTTTCCTCTTTCCGAACATGCTAGATGAAGTGGCGGATTTATATATGAAGATTCAGCCACAGCTTTCCTGGCATTTTGTAGTACTCTTTCTCATCATCATTCCGGGTGAAGAGCTCTTTTGGAGAGGCTATATACAGAAGAATATCGAGGCAAAATTCGACAACAAGCTAGTCGCAATCGTCATATCCTCTCTTCTTTATACGTCTGCCAATCTTTATACGTTTAATCCACTTTTTTTGCTTGCGACATTTGCAGGTGGGGTTGTTTGGGGAACATTATATATGTGGAAACGAAATATTTTTCTAACAATCCTTTCCCATCTTGTCTTCAATTTATTTTTGCTAGTACTTTTCCCACTATTTTAAATAAGGGGGCATGACTACATGAAGAAACGCAGAAAAAGGAGAGCGAAGGATGGTAAGTATACCTTCTCCGACCTCCTAGGTGATATTTTATTTGCTTTGCCTGAGATTATTATTTTCCCATTTCGTATCATTTTTTACCTAATTAGAGGTCTCTTTAGGAATATATTTGATTTCTTTAATTAAGCTAAATTTGTCGTTTTCGGTTTAACATTTTCAGGAATACCTGCAACATATGGCTTATCTTTTGTGCTTAGATTGAACTCCTCTTTTGCTCTTTCAAGTATATGATTATTATTTAGTAACAAATCATATGCTGATAATGCCATTGTTTGCGCGGCAAAGTGCATTCCCTTGATACCAATGGATGAACCAAATGAGGCTGTGGCCTGCCAGGTATGTAACTGTATACCGATAGGAGCACAAGTTACCATAATTGAACCCACTGGTGTAATCCAACTAACATCACCGACATCTGTTGAACCAGTTAAAACTTTGCCCTTTGTCAATTTATCATTTTGTAAGTCTGACGCCAGGATCTCATTTGTAGAATTATGGGTCATTTTTACGATGTTAGAATCTACTGTCTTAAGTAATTCCTGAGCAAATTTCGCTTCTTCAACAGTATATGCTAAGGGTACTGCTAGTTTCATATTTTCAAACATGAGGTCATTTAAAGCTTCATTTGGAAGTGTGTCATAAGCAAAAGCATCAATTTCTGAATAGACCTCAGTTTCTGTCATAAGTGCTGCTCCTTGAGCAATTTTCTCTACCCTTCTAAGGATATCTTCAACTTGTTCTTTTGTAGATGCCCGTAAATAATACCAAACACTAGCGTGCTCAGGAACAATATTAGGAGCAAGTCCCCCGTTTGTAATGACATAATGTATTCGCGAACCGTCCACCACGTGCTCTCTTAAAAAGTTTGTACCGACATTCATCAATTCAACTGCATCTAGTGCACTTCTTCCAGCATGTGGTGAGGCGGCCGCATGGGCTGGGATGCCTTTAAAGTGAAACCTAATGGATACAATTGCTTGCATACTCATATTTAATGTCATGTTAGATGTCCATGGATGCCAGGTTAACGCACAATCTAAATCGTCAAAGACACCTTCTCTCGCCATGTACGTTTTTCCAGACAATACTTCTTCAGCTGGACAGCCATAATAACGAATAGTCCCATTGATATCACACTCATCCATTACTTCTTTTAATGCGATTACTGCTTCAACCCCTGCTGTTCCGAGTAAATTGTGACCGCAGCCGTGACCAGGGCCATCTAATTCAACTGGTTCCTGAACGGTATTAACCGTTTGAGAAAGGCCAGGCAAAGCGTCGTATTCCCCTAATATCCCTATTATTGGTTTACCTGAGCCATATTCCGCAACAAACGCAGTAGAAATTCCTCCTATCGGGGAATGAATACTAAATCCTTCTTCTTTTAATTTAGACGCTTGTAGATCACTTGCATAGTTTTCCTCATATGCAATTTGCGGATGTTCCCATATTTTTTTTGCCATTTCAGTAAAATCTGATTGGTTGTTTTTAATCCACTGTAAAATATTCTGTTTACTCATCTTTTAATCCATCTACTTAATGGATTTTCACCCCTTCCAAAAATTCATTACATACAAGGTCGACACCAAGAATTTATTTATTTTTCTCTTGTTTTTTGATTTTCTCTAAAAGTAGACAAACTACAACTGTTCCGAGTATGCAGACAAATGTTTGGAATGCACGGGGAACAGGACCTAAATTAACAAATAAACCAAAAGCTATCCCAACTACACCAAATAATGGTTTTTTTATAGCAAACTGAGCAATGACTCCTCCAAAAATAGCCGGAAGGACAAAGTTTAGGCTATTTAAGACTGATTCAGGCAAGATTGTTAAAATGTATGAACCACTTAGTATTGCTAAAATAAGAATGATAGCATTCACGATCGAAGCAGTCGCAATTGCCAATGAGGCAGTGATTTCTCCCTTTTTCGTTCCTGGTTCTGCATCAACAACACGTTGAGCAACCGAAGCACATGGAAGACACATGTTTCCGATATTACCTGTAAGAAATGCAAGATATGTACCAGAAACCCCCAAAACAGGATAATAGCTAATCGGCTCCAGCACCCAAACAAACATGATAATAGCTGCATAAGCAGTAAAACCTGAAATGATAGTTGTCCAGCCTGGATGGTAACCAAGAACAAATGAAAGATATAGGGGCACAATTAATGTTAATGCAATGATTCCCCAAACTGTTAAGCGTCCCCAAAAATGAGACTTTAATTGAAACGTTTCAAAATCCATTGATGATGCAGACACTGGCACAGCTTCGTTTATAGATAGATTATTTTCCTCTCTAGTAACTGGCATACAGCTCTCCTACCTTTCTTTTTTAAGATATAAAGTAACCAGCAAACATACCCACAATAATAACCAGTCCTAATGACCATTCTTTTATCCACCTCAACTGGGTTTTATCTCCGATCCATATAATGATGGGCATAACAATAAAGGCAACAATAAATACGATGAATTCACTTATTCCTTTTACCATTTCTCCCCCACCAAGATAACTAAAAGCCCCAATCATTGCAGCAACTGATACTGTGCTTAACATCGTTACATTTTTGGGATTAGCTTCTGCTTTTTTCTGTATTTTCCCTAGAGATTTAGTAAATAGGGCAACGAATAATAACCAGCCCATTCCACCAAGACACATCACCCATACTGCATTTGTAAAGGCTTGTAACGTATAACCTTGAGAACCTAAATCTACCCCAGCTGCTTTAGACCCTATACTTGCACCAACTGTTTCTATTGCTGCTGATCCAATAATAGAGATTCGCATCAATGTAACTGGGCTACCAATTAAAGAAATCATTGAAATAGCGACAACGATGATTGCTAAAGATGGTCCAAGAGAACTAATCGCACCAGCCCTTATCGCAGACTTTACATCTGTAGAAGTCATACCGACGGATTGGCTCGTTTTTGATGCAAGCCGAATAAAAATTATAGCTTGAAAGATTACGATACCAACTACCAGTGAAGCCAAAATCCAGAGTGGTAAGCTATTTGCTGTTTGTAATACTTTTTCCAAAATAATCTTCCTCCTTTTTTCAAATTACTTTTAATTACTACCTCTGCCCTCTAAAGAAAGCGCATTCAACTTTAATGGTTGAAAATTCTATATTTTCTAATTCTTATAGTAATTTATTGAATTACCAATTACAATGTAATTAATTACATAAATGATACGGATGAAATAGAACTTTCTACATTTTCTTAGTCTTGGAGGTTAGTAATGAACATAAATCAGCAAATTTTAACTTTTCTAGATAAAATGTTTAAAGGCGCTTCCTATGAAATCTTGGTACAAAAAGCACATGATACTTCGTTCAACCTTATGTATAAAAAAGGAACTCTAAGAAAAGAGAATATTAGTCTACTAACATGTAATGGAGAGAACAAATACAAAATCATGACAAATAAGGGGTACTTATATATTTCATTTTCTTACGTAAACGAGCATTTAGTGCTTCTTCGCTCTAACTGTGAATCTTGCCCTTTTGATGAAAGAGACCTGGATTATTTATATGTATGCTTCGAACTTCTAGATGCTAAAAGCCAAGTCCAAGCTAAAGGCGCAGAACTGGAGATGTTAATAGAGGGAATACGTTCTGTTTCTTCATCTCTTGTCCTTGATGAACTATTAGAGAAAATTACAAAAAACGCATTATCAGTAATACCAGTTGCAAATGCAGGTTATCTACAACTTTATGACTATGATCAAGAAAAAATTATAACAAAAACAAGTGTTGGATTTGAACCGATCATCAGAAAGCTTAAAATGAAGGTCGGAGAATCGATTACGGGTGTGGTTTTTAAGGAAGGAAAACCGTTAATTTATCATTCTAAAGAACAGATTTATAAAGTAATGAGTGAGAATTCTATTTCAGAGAGAAATCTACATATCATCAAGTCTTCGTACAAAGGAAAAGAAATTCAAGCAATTGTTAGTGTACCTATATCTATTGGGGACAAGCGTATTGGAGTCATGACGATTCACCATTTTAATAAGGTAGGGAAATTTACGGACGATGACGTGCGACTTTTACAAGGATTTGCATCCCAGGCTGCAATCGCAATTCAAAATGCACGTCTTTATACAGAGGTAAAGCAACAATTAAATGAACTCGCAAAAAGAAACGAAGTCCACGACAGACTTATTAAGATTTCTATACAAAACAAAGGTTTAAAGTCCATTATTAGGGAAATAGGGAAAATGATAAATGGTCCGTTTTCCTTCTACGACTATTTAGAAAACAATTGGTACCATAATCAAGAGAAAGAAAAAATTTATTTTAGCGTGGATGAAATTACTACTATTTTTAAACATAGAAGAAATGCTGTTTTCGTGGAATTGAGTAAGCCTGAGGAGGGAAAATTTTATCTTTACCCAATTCTCAATGGTACTATTTTTCTTGGATGTTTTATTTACCCCTACTCTAATACATTATCAATCATTGATCGAATTATTATCGAACAAGGTGGCTCCTTACTCGCACTTGAACTTGTAAAGAAACACACACTAGAAGAAATCTATTATAAGAAATTCCATGAATTTTTTAATGAATTGATTCAAAGCAAAGAGCCAGAAGTCTTACTTGAGAAAAGAAAAGAGTTTAACATAAATCCTTCACATATGTTTTATGTGGTCTTAATTGAACTTGTTAATTATAAAGATTTATATAAGCTTGGTGCTGATATTCATAGTATTATTTCATTGATAAAAAAGAATATCCAAGACGTGCAACTTATCTACGGATTTCATAATAAAATCATATTACTTGTTTCAGTTGCACACAATTCAGGATCTGACGACACGATAAGAGGATTAAAAACAATTATTACTAACTGGAAAACTAATAATGATTCGTATTTGTGTGTGGGTATTGGTTCTGAAAAACAGGGAGTATATCACATAGGAAAGAGTTATGAGGAAGCAAAGAAGGCAGTTGCCTATCTAGTTAATAAAAAAGAATCTGGTATAATTGCATATGAAAGCATTGGGGTTAATCGCTTGTTTATTAATCAGGATACCAATGAGATTCAGGAATTCATAAATACCTTTTTCCAGCCTTTAATTACAGCAAAATCAAAGAAAAACGATTTAGAACAAACATTGTTAACATATGTAAAGTTAAATAAGTCTATTAATGAAACTGCGAAAAAACTTCACGTTCATATTAATACACTATATCAGCGTCTTAAAAAAATTGAGGACATGCTAAATTTGAGTTTTAATGATCCAAAAGACTTTCTTGAAATACAGCTGGCCTGTCACCTTAAAGAAACATTCGCTTATTCTAAGGATGTACATTAGTTATTTAAGTAGTTACCGTTAATCACCATAAAAAAGAAATAAAGAGGTTGATTATACCTCTTTATTTTTCCTCTTATATAGTTTCATTTATCCAGGTTTTGATTATTCCCTCGGTTAGCGCTTCATCGGTCTTGCCAACAGTACTAATAAAATCAAACTCATATACCCAAACAACGGATATAAGAATGAAATCAATGAGCCATAACCTAATTGACTTATCACATAGGCAATCGATAATATACCAAACACAATTATAATGGATGGTAGTTTAATTACATTTTTCAGTTGGCGCTCAAGGCCAAATAGGTTTCCGATCACAGACGTAAAGATTTCTCCATAAATCACAAGGATGTACAACCAGTAAAACGCAGCCATGAAATTTTTCATCACTTCAGCCATCGGAATTTCAAAACTTTCTACGTCTGGTAGTGCGGATAATGATATGTGGCTCGTAAATAAAATGAGACATAATGCGCCACCACCGATAAAACCGCCCCATCTTAATGTATTTTCATGATCAATTTCCTTTGCAAGCGGAACTAATACGGGCATCGCCATTGTCAAATTAAAAGCCGAATATAAAAACGGTGAAATCAACCATTTAGCGCTTTGCGACTCAATTTCTGGCCGACTCAACAGGACCGTTGCATCCGTTGCTATGACCTCTACTGCTAAAACGACACTAAAGAATATCATAATTGGAACAACAAACATGTTCACTCCAAATAAGCCTTTAACTCCATATGTCAAAACAAAGATGGAAAGCCCCGCCGTCAACAGGATTCCGAGCTGATAGGATATTCCCAATTGTTCATGAAAAACCGCTCCTGCACCAGAAAGCATAACGGAAGTTACTCCAATTAGGACAAGGAGCATAAGTGCATTCACAACAAACCCTATTTTTTTCCCAAATAAATATTCATTAAATTCTTTATATGAATCAGCTTGAATTCGGTTTGCGATAATCATAATTCTTGTTCCTAACCATATAAATAGGAAACCGCTGATGCAGATTCCTACCAAGCCATATACACCATGCCGGGTAAAAAACTCAACAATTTCTCTACCTGTTGCAAAGCCTGCTCCTACGATGGTTCCAACATATACAGCACCAATCTGAAATGCTGCTCCCCAATTCCCTCGCACAAATAGCCACCTCATTGTTTATCTCTATTACTTGATATATATGTACAAGTTCTATAAATAAGACGAGCTATTATTTCGGAAACATGCGGAAAAAATTGCTAGGACTTTTCGCTTGAAAGTCAAAAATGGTCAAAGTATAATGTAGACATAAGGTCAAAGATGGTCAAACGTTACAGATCATCACACATGACCTATTTCATTTATTTCATTAGTCAAAGATAGTCAAAAATTCAAGGAGGTATTTGTTTATGATTTGTCAAGCATGTAATCAAAATGAAGCTACTGTTCAATTACATCTTCAACTTAACCATGAAAAGCGACAAATTCAACTTTGCAGTGAGTGTTATGCGAAGGAGAAGAACAACATGAAAATACCTTCAGGATTGAACGGTTTCCCTAATTTCACATTTGATGACCTTTTTAAAGGCAATGCCTTCGGTCAACAAATGGGAATCAACCAACAACAAACACAAACAAAACACGGTGGAAATGGCGGAGGTCTTCTTGATCAATTTGGACGGAACCTTACTCAAATGGCGAAAGCTGGACTAATCGACCCAGTGATTGGCCGTGATGAGGAAATTGGGCGTGTCATTGAAATATTAAACCGCCGTAATAAAAATAACCCCGTTCTAATTGGGGAACCGGGTGTAGGTAAAACTGCAATTGCAGAAGGATTAGCCCTACTTATTGCTGAAGGAAAAGCACCTAACAAGCTTTCAAATAAACAGGTTTATTTACTAGATGTCGCATCATTAGTTGCAAACACGGGAATCCGTGGTCAATTTGAAGAACGAATGAAGCAATTAATTGCGGAGCTTCAAAAACGTAAAAATATTATTCTATTTATCGATGAAATTCACCTTTTAGTGGGTGCAGGATCTGCAGAAGGATCAATGGATGCAGGAAATATTTTAAAACCAGCTCTTGCTCGTGGTGAGCTTCAAGTGGTCGGTGCAACAACCTTAAAAGAATATCGAGAAATTGAAAAAGACGCTGCACTTGAGCGCCGCTTCCAACCTGTTATTGTGGAAGAACCATCGATTGATGAAGCGATTCAGATTCTTGAAGGAATTAAAAGCAAATATGAAGACTTCCATGGTGTAAAATACTCAGATGAAGCAATTCGCGCCTGTGTAACATTATCACATCGCTACATTCAGGATCGCTTTTTACCAGACAAAGCCATTGACTTGCTTGATGAAGCTGGTTCAAAAATGAACCTAGTATCTGGTGGAACAAACCCAAAGAATATTGAAGAAGAGCTTTCAAAAATTGCAGCGGAAAAAGAAAAAGCTGCTGGTGAGGAAAATTATGAACTAGCAGCAACATTAAGACATCAAGAAATTCTGCTTGAAAAACAATTAAATAATCCAGAAAACAACGTAGAGCATATGATAGATGTCGAAAACATTCAACAAATTATTGAAAAGAAAACGGGTATTCCTGTTGGTAAGTTACAAGAAAATGAACAACAAAAAATGAAACAACTTGCAGAAAATCTTGCCAAAAAAGTAATTGGTCAAGATGAAGCAGTAACAAAGGTTGCGAAAGCAGTTCGTCGTAGCCGTGCAGGTTTGAAGGCTAAAAACCGCCCAATCGGTTCCTTCCTCTTCGTTGGACCAACTGGTGTAGGTAAAACAGAGTTAACGAAGACTCTTGCAGAGGAATTATTCGGCTCGAAGGATGCCATGATTAGACTCGACATGAGTGAGTATATGGAGAAACACTCAGTCTCTAAAATCATCGGTTCACCTCCTGGATATGTCGGCCATGAGGAAGCTGGCCAACTTACTGAAAAAGTTCGTCGTAATCCTTATAGCATCATCCTTTTAGACGAAATTGAAAAGGCACATCCAGACGTTCAACATATGTTCCTACAAATTTTAGAGGATGGTCGTTTAACAGATAGCCAAGGGCGTACAGTAAGCTTCAAAGAAACAGTCATTATCATGACGAGTAATGCCGGAGTTGGCGCTCCTAAGAAAATTACGGTTGGCTTTGAAAAGGCTGAAACCGATGCCTACAAGGAATCATCAATCCTTGAGTCACTTGGTTCCTTCTTCAAGCCTGAGTTCTTAAACAGATTTGATGCAATCATCGAATTCAAACAGCTTGAAAAAGAACATCTGCTCCAAATTGTCGACTTAATGTTACATGATCTTGAAGCAACTCTTAAAGAACAAGAAGTAACCATCACTGTTGACGATGAAGCGAAACAAAAATTAGCTGAGCTTGGTTACCATCCAGCCTTTGGTGCACGTCCACTACGCCGTGTTATCCAAGAACAGCTTGAAGACCAAATCACAGATATTCTTCTAGAAAATGAAGAGCAAACAAGCTTGATTGTAACAGTTGAAGAAAATAAAATTGTTGTAAAATAATTTCCCACTAAAAATGCAGAGCCCAAAAGCTCTGCATTTTTTTATATGGACTTCGTCTCAAGGTCAGTCACTTTAATCGGTGTCTTTCGATTCGAGAACAGGCTGTGTAGCACCATACCACCAGCAATCATAATGAGTCCAACAAAGGAATACATCGTTGGCATTGGTGCACTTAATAGTAGGACCTCACCAAATATGACAAAAATAATCTGTGTAGCTTGGGTTGCTTCTACAGCAGCAAGTTTACTTTGATCATGTTTAACAAGCTCTGTCGCAAAAAAGAAAAGCACGGTTGCGATAATCCCAGAGGAAATCCCTACGATAAAGGACTGAAACACTTGATCCTTACTTGGAAGTCCAACAGTAGCACCGCCAATTCCTGCAATGATTAGCCAAAATGGGGTCGATGCAAGTGTCATTCCAAGCACACGCTGAAACGTATCAAAGTTATTTTTACAATGCTGCATCATTTTCCTGTTACCTAAAGGATACGCAAAAGCTGCCACCACAACTGGAAGGATCCCTACAAGAAACATCTCCATTCCAATGCCTTCGTCTGCAGCCTGAAGTTGGATTAAGATAATCCCAATAAAAATAAGACTAGAAAAAATAAGGCCTTTAACAGGGATTTTTTCACGAACTCTTTGCATACCATTCTTTGTTTCTACTGTCTTATAGAAAAACGGAACAACGAGCAATCCAGCAATAATCACAAATTGCCAAGTTCCCGCAACCAGCCAACCTGGACCTGATGCAGCTGCAAATGTAAGGGGTGCATAAAACAATCCAAACCCAATCGTACTCCATAATATCCATGTAACGGGGTTTGTTTTTAACTCATGTAGCAATTCCTTCATATTCCCTCTAATGAGCACAATCCCAATTAAAAATGGCACCATAAAAAAATAACGCAATGAAGAGCTCCACAGCCAACTACCACCTGAAAGCTCCATCGAACGATTTAGAATAAATGTAACTGCAAAAAATAGTGATGAAACAATTCCAATGAGTATGGCTTTCATTCATTTACTCCTTCCTACACCTTAAAACAATATACATCTTCGTCCACAAAGCCTTTTATGATTTCACCGGTCTTCGTAAATCCCGCTTCTGTATAAACATGGATTGCAGCTTTATTAGTTGGAATAACCGACAAGTAAATCTCATCACAATAGGGCAATGTCCTGATCATTTCTGCAATAATTTCCTTTACTGCCGCTGTACCATAGCCTTTACCTTGAAATTTATAATCAATCATAATCCTACATAGTTCAAACCGATTTCGTTCATTATCTAGTCCGAACATCGTAAATCCAATTAATTGCGTTCCATCGTAAATTGCCTTTGTTACCCAATCTGGTTGGACTTTTGCCTGGGCAAGTGAAAAAACATTTGAAGCAACCCATTTTTCAAATAAAGCAAACTCTTTGTCCTCCGATTTCAATCGAATGACATCCAGTAAATTTTCCATCGTGACATCACGTAAAATGATTTTTTTCAATTACCCTCCCCCACTTTACAATCGGTTTGGCAACCGATTGGTAGGAATATTCTAATAATTTATTTTATCATAAAGACTTGCTCTGCTTTCACATTAAATCCTTCTTTTTCTAATAAATCCCGTAAAATATTATTCGACATTGACATATTGGCTGCTGTCCTTGCCACTTGCAGACTAGTTGATTTATAAACCATACCTAGCAGACTTCTTACAATGTCCTCTTTCATAAGATGCGAAGGCTCTGCCTCACATTGAAATAGAATAATAGATTGAAGTGTACCTTCCTCATTAAACAACCTTTTAAAGATTGCATAACCGACGACATTCTCGTCCTCATCGAAGGCTAGAATCGATTCTCCGTCACGTGCATTGTTCCACTGCGTTTGCCATGGAATCAGCGCTTTATAAAATGGTGCCTGCAATGCGTCAATTGGAATCCCTTTTTTATAAGTGTAATCGTTATTCTCTGATAAAAATGCATCCTTTGATAATTCACCTGTATGTTGGAGGTGAACTAACTCATCTACAATTTTATAACCGACCTTTTCGTATAAAGAGATAGCTTTCGCATTTTCTTTCACAGCCTCAAGCGTAGCAACTTCTACACCTTCCTCTTCATAGATTGCTAGAACAGCATCAATCAACTTTTTGCCAACGCCCTTCCTGCGGTATTCAGGGTCAACACCGGTTCCACCATTCCAAGAAACCTTTTTACCGTTAATAAGGCGAATGCCGTTTAATATAATTCCTACTGGTCGCTCGTCATCATATGCAATTACAGAGAGTGTCGGAGAAAGCCCTTCCAAAATTAAACGTCTTGTAAAAAAATCGACTGTTGTTGTCATATCAAAATAATAACCTTCAAATCCTTTATTCCATGCCACTACTGCATCCTCAAGCGTACATTGGTACAACCGCTTTATCGTAATCATGATTTTATCGCCTCTTCCTTAAAAAGTCATTTAGTTGATTTATTTAACCATATTTTTGGATGGGCTACAAGTAATTTTTGGAAGTATGTCATCTCCCTCTTTTCCTCCTCATATACATTAGTGAGGTGGAAAACATGTCCATTATTCCAAAAATATTCTTAATCATGTCCTTTGTCTTATTATTTTTAAATGGTTCAGCATTAGGATTTATTTTGTTTACCGAGAGGTTTAATTCTTTATTTGGGTATGGCCTTTTTATCTTTACGTGTCTAGTCGGGGCTGTTTTTGCGTCGATTGCTGATGAACCTGGTTCGACAAAGAGGTTTTATTGTAGATATTGTTTATATGGAAACTTACTTGTTACTGTTTTCCCGCTCTATTTTCACTGGGTTGCGGACTCCATCTTCCCAGTATTGATCGATACATTTCTTTAACAAAAAAAGTGCCACAATGGATGTGACACTTTTTTTGTTTTTATGCATCTTGGTCAGTTAAGATTAGTGGACCATCTTGTGTAATTGCAAGTGTATGTTCATATTGTGCGGAAAGGCTGCCATCGATTGTGCGCGCAGTCCAGCCATTTTTATCCATGGTTGTTTGATATTTTCCGACGTTGACCATTGGTTCGATTGTGAAAACCATACCTTCTTTTAAGCGCAAACCTTTGTTTGGAAGACCATAGTGTAACACTTGTGGCTCCTCATGCATTGTTGGTCCGATTCCATGTCCAATAAAATCACGAACAACTGAGAATCCTTCACCTTCTGTGTAAGACTGGATAGCGTGACCGATATCACCAAGTCGGTTGCCGATTACCGCTTGTTCAATTCCCTTGTACATTGCCGTCTTTGTAACATCGAGAAGCTTAGCTGCCTTTGGTGAAATTTCACCGACCCCATAAGACCATGCAGAATCTGCGAGTGCGCCCCCAAGGTTTACGACCATATCAATTGTGACAATATCACCATTCATCAATGGTTTCTTTCTAGGAAACCCATGACAAATTTCATCGTTAATTGATGCACATGTTGCATATTTATAGCCCTTGTAGCCTTTTTGTTCAGGCGTGGCACCATTTTTCTTTATAAAATCCTCAGCAAAGCTGTCGATCTCAAGACTTGTGATTCCAGGCTGAATCATTTTAGCAATTTCCTTATGACAAGCAGCTAAAATTTGGCCCGCTTCACGCATTAATTCAATTTCTCTTTTTGTTTTTAAATGAATCATGAAAACACCCTCAATTTCAGTTTGATGTTTTTATTATATCCTTATTTAATACCTTTTGCATAACATACAACTTAATTTGGAAAATTTGAAAAAATAGCACAGAAAGACCGTGGATTTCTCCACAGTCCCTATGTTTCTTATAACGTTTTGTCGTCAACGCTATTTAGCCATGCTTCAATTTCACCAACAACAGATTCTACTGTTCCATCTTCAAATGGAGAAAGTAAATTTGCAACCGCCACTAATTCGGTGAACGGCTTGCTTCCACCTTGTTTACATAGGTGAAGATAATCAGCCCATGCTGCTTCATGGTTTTCTCTTGATTTTTTCCAGAATTGGAATGCACAAATTTGCGCTAATGTATAGTCAATATAATAAAAGGCAGTTGTGTAAATATGGCTTTGACGCTGCCAGAAGCCACCTTTTTCTAGGTATACATTACCATCATAATCGCGTAATGGCATATACTTTTTCTCAATATCTCTCCAAGCTTTATTGCGCTCAGATGGTGTTAATTCTGGATTCTCATAGACATGATGTTGGAATTCATCTACTGCAACACCATATGGTAAGAATAATAACGCCTCACTTAAATGAGAAAACTTGTATTTATCTGTATCTTCTTTGAAGAATAGCTCCATCCATGGCCATGTGAAGAATTCCATGCTCATTGAATGAATCTCAGCAGCCTCATAAGTTGGCCAGTTGTATTCAGGAACCTCATAATGTCTACTTGAGTAAACTTGGAATGCGTGACCAGCCTCATGTGTTAGTACATCAATATCTCCTGAAGTTCCATTGAAGTTTGAGAAAATATATGGTGCTTGATAATCGCTAATGTACGTACAATAACCGCCACTAGCTTTCCCTTTCTTGGCAACAAGATCCATTAAATTCGTTTCAATCATATAATTGAAGAATTCTTTTGTTTCCTCAGAAAGCTCCTCATACATTTTCTTTCCATTTTCAATAATCCACTCAGGATCACCCTTTGGTACAGCATTACCGGATTTAAAGCTGAATGACTCATCATAATATTTTAAGCTGTCAATTCCAATACGCTCTGCTTGGCGCACGCGTTGCTTTACTGCTAATGGAACGATATGTTCCTTCACTTGTTTCCTAAAGTTAGCGACCATTTCCGCATTATAATCTGTTCTAGATAATCTTACATAAGCTAACTCTACGAAGTTTTTAAATCCTAGCTTATGTGCAATGCGTGTACGTACCTTTACAAGCTGATCATAGATTTCATCGAATTTCTCTTGGTGCTCTTGGTAAAATGCAAATCGCACTTCATTCGCTTTTTTCCGCATACCTCTGTCTTTTGATTCAGTAAATGGCTCTAACTGCGCTAATGTTCGCTCTTCTCCCTCAAACATAATTTTTGCTGAAGCCACAAGCTTTGTATACTCAGAAGAAAGCTTGTTTTCTAATTGAAGGTCCTCCACAACTTCTGGAGAGAATGTTTTGATTTGTGTTTCAGCAAAATCAAATAGCTGTTTGCCCCATTTGTTTTCTAATTCGGTACGGAATTTAGAATTAACAAGAGCTTCATAGTATTTCGTTGTTAACCCTTGAACTAATGGCTGTATTTCATCAAGATAATCTTGCTCATTTTTGTAAAACTCATCATTTGTATCAACCGTATGCCTGATATAGCAAATGTTAAAAGCTGTATCAACTGTTCGTTGAATGGCAATGATTTCTTTCATCGCTTCATCTTGTAGGGCAGGATTTTCCGCATTTTTAAATTTTTCAAGTGCTACATTAAATGTTTGCTCTACTTCGTCCATGTTCGGGCGGACATACTTAAAATCATTAAAATTCATAGAAGGTTCCCCTTTTCGCTTAAGAGATTCGTATATGTATACTCTTACATTGTAAACCACTCCTACATATATTTTCCACTCCGAAATATTCGCGATAAAATGATAGTTTTCGCTAAATAATCTAGTAAGTTTGTCGATAAAAATAGTAGAATGTTAGATACACAATTATAAACAACTTTAGTTGTTACGAATGAAAGTATAGGTGATATTAATTGGATAAATCGTCATTAATAGGTGTAATACTTGGTTTAATTGCCGTCTTTATAGGTATGATTTTAAAAGGGGTTTCAGTAACAGCTTTGATAAACCCCGCTGCCTTTTTAATTATTATTTTAGGAACGATTGCAGCAGTAACGATTGCTTTTCCTACTAGCGAATTAAAAAGAGTACCACAATTATTTGGGGTCCTTTTTAAAGAAAAAAAGCTGTTAGGTGTTGAAGAGTTAATTCCAATGTTCTCAAACTGGGCAACGATTGCTCGTAAGGAAGGGCTATTAGCACTTGAAGTCAAGGTTGCTGAAGTGGATGATCCATTCTTAAAAAATGGTTTAAGCATGGCCGTTGATGGACAAAGTGCGGAATTTATTCGCGATGTGATGACTGAAGAATTAGAAGCAATGGAAGACCGCCATTTATCTGGCGCATCGATTTTCTCCCAAGCAGGAACATATGCCCCAACACTTGGGGTATTAGGGGCTGTTGTAGGTCTGATTGCGGCCTTGGGCCATATGGACGATACAAATGCACTTGGGGAAGCTATTGCAGCTGCGTTCGTTGCAACACTTTTAGGTATTTTCACAGGTTATGTACTATGGCATCCTTTCGCAAATAAATTAAAACAGAAATCAAAGCAGGAAATAAAAATTAAAGAAGTCATGATTGAAGGCGTTTTGTCCGTTCTTGAAGGTCAATCACCTCGAGCAATCGAACAAAAACTTTCAATGTACCTATCAAACAAAGACCGTGAAAAGGTTTTGACTGAAGGTGAAATGATAGATGGCTAGAAAAAGACGAAAGCGAAAGCACGATGAGCACATGGATGAATCATGGCTGGTGCCTTATGCGGATATTTTAACATTATTACTGGCCTTGTTTATCGTTCTGTTTGCAGCTAGCAATGTAGATGCTCAGAAATTTAATGCGCTCCGAAGCTCTTTTAATAATGTTTTCACAGGTGGCACCTCTGTTTTAGAATACGAGAGTCCGACACCAGTTGAAATTGATACAGTAGCAATTCAAAATGAGAAAGACAAAGAAAAAGAACGAGAAAAACAAGAACAAGAAGAACTCAAGGAATTGCAAAAGAAGATTAATGGCTATATCGCCGAGAGTGGTTTAGATTTAAGTCTTAAAACGCGCTTAACAGAAGAAGGTTTACTAGTTACCATTCAGGATGGTGCCTTCTTTAATCCGGCAAGTGCAAAGGTTCGACCAGAGGATATTAAAATTGCCAGAGAAATTTCTGAGCTGTTAGTTATGGATTCTCCTCGCAATATCATTGTAAGTGGACATACAGATACTGTCCCTATTAATAATCATGAGTTTAAAAGCAACTGGCATTTAAGTGTCATGCGTTCCGTTAATTTTATGAGTATTTTATTAGAGAATGAAAAACTGGATCCAAGCCGTTTCAGCGCTCGCGGCCTTGGTGAATATGAACCAGTAGCAACAAATGACACACCAGAAGGTCGTAGTCTAAACCGTCGAGTAGAAATACTAATCCTGCCAAATGGTGTAGAGCAAGAATAAAAAGCGCAAGCGCCTTGAACAGCCCCGACAAGCGCTGGAACACTGACGAGGAGGCTCAAAAATAAGCAAAGCTTATTTTCTGCGAAGATTATGCTCTCGTAGCATTCCTTAGTGTTGCCGCCGCAGGAAGGGTGAAGCGACCTCGAGGGGCTAGGCGCTGGAGCTGGACTTCCATAAGGAATCCCACGGAGCACATCCGTGGGATTTTTATTACCATATTACCTTCCAATTTTCATCAACAGTGGCTTCAATTGTCCCTCTTTTAAGAATATAATTTGCAATCAACTCGGACATATCGAGTGGAATATCTTTAATAACTGGCTTATCCTTGAACATCACATATTCTCCACCACCACCTGCACGGTAGTTGTTCATGACCACATCGTACTCAATGTCTGGCTGAATGGGTTCACCCTTATAGGTTAACTGTATGACTCTCTCCCCGATAGGCTTTGAAATATCGATTATATAATCAATACCCTCCCACATGTCATAATTGTAATGCTGTGGTTTTGGTGTTGCGAAGGATGGATTGACTGCTGCCTTACCATTATCAAGAATAAAATAACTTGCACTTCTTTCAAGTGCCGCCTTTATGTCCTCCCCTGTTATCCGAATGACCGTTAATGTGTTCGGATAAATATAATTGGAGACCACATCTCTCATCGTAATATTTGAAGGAAAACCTTTCGTTATATTATTAAAAAGAGCTGTATTTGAAATCGATACTTTGGCAACATCCATTTGCACCTTATTAATAAATTCAACAAGCGCATTATCCTTTAAGCGTGCTTTTAATGGATCATCAATTGTCATATTTCCGATAACCCTGCCAATAGGTTTGTCCAACCATTCTTGTGTCGCAACCTCATATTCGTTTACTAGTTCAATTGTGCTTTCGTCTGCTTTTTTATCTTCAACTAAAATAAGTTCAGGCTTAGATTCTGAAATGGTCCACTTTCCCTCTTTTTTTGTAAGTGTTAGGGTGACTTTACCAATTGCCTGGCTATTAAAGCTTGGTTGAACAATCGGTATGCCGTTTACCTTCCCGGCAAGAGAACGATGTTGATGGCCAGTTAATAAAACGTCAATCCCCTCAATCTCTTTACACATTCGGTACCCCTGATTTTCTCCTGTTAGCTTTTCGGTTGGTTCACCGGTTTCCAAATCTGCTTCAAAGCCGCCGTGGTAGGAAACAATCATCAGATCTGGATTTTCATCTTTACGGATTTTCTTCACCCAATTTTTTGTTGTTTCGAATGCATCCTTAAATGTTAAATCTTTAATATGTTCCGGATTCTCCCAATTCGGGATGTAGTGAGTGGTGACACCAAGAATCGCAACCTTTATTCCTTCCTCAAGTTCAACCATGATATATGGATTTCCAATAAATGGGTTTCCTTTTTCATTTACTATATTTGCAGAAAGCCATGGAAAAGTTGATTCTGTAATCGTCTGCTGTAAAACATCGATTCCATAATTGAATTCATGATTTCCAACTACTGCTGCATCATATTTTAAATCATTCAATAGTTTAATCATTGGATTTTGTTTATGACGACTTGATCGTACATAATAATAGGTTAAAGGTGTTCCTTGGATTAAATCTCCATTATCAATAACGATCGTATTCTTATTACGACTTCTCTCCTCTTTAATAACAGTCGCAATCTTTGTAAGGCCAAGTCCAACAGGCTTATTGTTCCCATAGTTAATTGGAAAAATATTGCCGTGTACATCACTCGTTTCAAGAATTGTAATTGATATCGATCTCATTTTTGTTACCTCTTTTGTATAGGGTCAATTTTAGTATACATAATTTTACCAATTTCGGGTTGAGAATTATAATCTTTTAACATTAGAGTTTTTCCATTCATTCCTAAATAATGTACCCATAGACCGAAATTGATTGTTTTTGTCGAAATTAATATGTTTCTCTTTGCCATTTTGATATAATATTTTTACAAGAAAATGGCAAGGAGAATGTGTTTGAGAATTAAATCGAATGTTCTAAAAAATATTCTTGTATATCTAATAATTGTAATCTTACCTACCACAGTTGGTAGTATTTTATTTGCGAATCATCATTATAATACGGCTATTCTTAACCAAACTGCCAAAACAAAAGAGATGGTAAACTTTCAATCTAGCTATATTGATCGGTTTATTGGAGAGACAATCGCTAGCACCGAAACGCTTGGAATTGTCTTTGAAAACAAGAATAGTAATGAAGAAATTAAGAACATGTTACATTCCATTCATAAAAAGGATGATCGCTTTTCTGGACTATATTGGGCAAACCCGAACGGTGATATAGTTGTGTCTACTCTTGACTTAGATAAAAAAGTGAACATTTCCTATCGTGAATATTTCCAACAGGCGCTTCAAACAAAAAAGACCGTCATCTCACCAGGCCATAAAGGTTCTATAACAGGGAGATTTATAGTTACAATCGCGACTCCCGTTTTAAAATCGAATGAAGTTAAAGGTGTTGTACTCTTTAGCTTACGCTTAGATTATTTAGAAAATGTAATGAAGGTTCTTGCACCTGATGAAATTTTAAGAGTCATCGACTCAACTGGCCAAGAATTAATTACCACTAATTTAGATTCACATTCACTTGATAGCGATATCATTCTTACAGAGCTTACTAATGTGAATTGGACAGTTGAAGCATGGCCACGAACAACATTAACGAATAAAAAAGTATTTATATTAAACTCAGTTATTTTTAGTGGAATTTTATTGATCCTTACTCATATTCTATTTCTTCTTGGAAAATATCTTCTTCTCAGACGCCAAACCATTCGTGAACGAGAGGAAAATGAGTTACAGAAATTAGAATTAGTCGGAACATTAGCAGCTAGTAGCGCACACGAAATTAAAAACCCTTTAACTGGGGTTAAAGGACTCATCCAATTATTAAGTGAAAAACATAAGGATCCGAACGATCAATTTTATTTTTCAGTGATTCAGCAAGAGATTACAAGAATCAATGATATTGTCAATGAGTTCTTGATTCTTGGAAAACCTACTGCTGATAAACGAAAAAGCTATGATATGAATGATATTGTGAAAGAAGTCCAACCCATTATTCAATCTGAAACAAACCTATATAATGTGGAATTTGATTTACAGCTTTCTGAAACGCCACTGCACATCATGTGCTCAAATGATAATATTAAACAGGTTGTTTTAAATCTATCCAAAAATGCCATTGAATCGATGCAAGCAGATGGTGGCAAACTGTCAATTTCGATTCAAAAAGAGGGGCAGTCTTGTTTATTGTCAATCACCGATACAGGTGTCGGTATTCCAAAACATATCCTTTCAAAGGTGTATACTCCCTTTTTTACAAATAAGGATACTGGAACTGGGCTCGGTCTCGTGATTTGTAAAAGAATTGTCAATATGTATCATGGAACAATTAACATTGAGAGTGTGGAAGGTAAAGGTACAACCGTTCAAGTACACATACCACTCCACGAAGATTAAAAACAAACCCACTTTTTCGAAAGTGGGTTTGTTGGTGCTTATGGGACTAAACAGTCAAAATCGATTCGATTCTCTTAATCTCTTCAAATCCAAGTACAAGGTCAGTGGCCTTGGCATTTGCTTCAATTTGTTCCGGATTTGTCGCCCCGACAAGAGTACTCGCAATATTGTGCTGTCTCAAAATCCAGGACAGAGCTAATTCTGGTAGGGTCACACCTAGTTCTGTTGCAAATTCTTCAAGTCGATCTAATTTAGTTGAAACAATTCCATTAATGATATTTTTGACCCATGTATTTACCTGGGAGTTTGCTCCCCTGCTACCAGTTGGAATCGTACCTCCTCTATACTTACCTGTTAATACCCCTTGGGCAAGCGGTGAATATACAACCTGGGAAATTCCATTTTTCTCACAAACTGGTATAATCTCATCCTCGATGTCACGATGGAGCATATTGTATTGAGGCTGATTCACAATAATCCGATCTAATAAATACTTATCTGCAATGGATACAGCCTCCTGGATTTGAGCTGCACTCCATTCGCTTACACCCACATAAAGAATTTTTCCTTGCCTAATTAAATCGTCAATTGCTCGCAGTGTCTCATCCAGAGGAGTATCTTCATCATAGCGGTGACAGTAAAACACATCCACATAATCTAGTTCCATGCGTTTTAAACTCGCATTAACCTGTTCAATCACGTGTTTCCGTGATAAGCCCCTATCGTTTGGACCATCACCCATCGGTCCATATGCCTTTGTTGCAATAACATAAGACTCTCGCGGGTATTCTTTTAATGCACTTGCTACGATTCGCTCTGCTTCCCCTCGCTCATACACATTTGCCGAATCAAAGAAATTTATTCCAAGTTCATATGCTTTATGAACGGTTTTCGTTGCCATTGATACATCTACCGTTTTCCCAAAAGTTAGCCAACTACCCAAGCTAATTTCACTAACTTTAAGGCCAGAACGTCCTAATCTTCTGTATTTCATGTCATGCCTCCTCCTTCAAGCGAATATTATCTTACTATTAAATTTATCAGAAATTTCAAACAAGGTAAAGCAATTGTTCAATGAATAAAATGTTGACTTTTGTCTTGATTTACCTATATTTATTTCGAATTTTCACTTTACAAAATTGGAAAAAAGGTTTTTCATAGAGTAAAGGATTATAATGATTAAAATTACTTCATCGGTAAGTAACAAAGGGGAAATAAATAAAATGCTCGCAGCAAAAACACAAGCTACACCTACTGAAAATGACGCGAATAAAACCCTTTATGGGATTTTATTTATCATTGGATTTGTCCACATGCTCAATGACTCGATACAAGCGATTATTCCAGCGATGTTTCCAATTTTGGAACGGTCGATGGGATTAACGTTTACGCAGCTCGGACTAATATCCTTCGCGTTACAAATTGTATCTTCAGTTGCTCAACCTGTTGTCGGTTGGTATACAGACAAAAAACCAATGCCATTTGCTTTGCCAATTGGATTAACCTCTACTTTTTTTGGAGTGATTGGCCTCGCATTTGCACCAAACTTTTTAACGATCATTCTTTCTGTATTGTTTATTGGAATAGGTTCAGCTATTTTTCATCCTGAGGGGTCACGTGTAGCCTACATGAGCGCTGGGAACAGACGCGGATTGGCACAATCGATTTATCAAGTTGGAGGGAATTCAGGGCAAGCCCTTGCACCCGTGATTACCGCATTAATCCTTGTCCCTTTAGGACAATTTGGGGCCATTTGGTTTTCGTTAGTTGCAGCACTTGCAGTCGGACTACTTATCTATATTGCAAAATGGTATTCTAAAACACTAAAAACAGTTGAGCTTCAAAAGAAAGTAAAAAAGGCCATTTCAACTGCTCCGCGAAACATGAAAGCAGTCAAATTCGCATTAGTTGTTCTCGTGCTTTTTGTATTTGCTCGCACATGGTACATGTCAAGCATCACAAACTTTTACTCATTTTATGTAATTGAAAAATATGGTTACAGCATTTCACAGGCTCAAATTTTTATTTTCTTATTCCTAGCCACAGGGGCATTAGGAACATTCTTTGGAGGACCATTGGCTGATAAATTCGGAAAACGGAATGTCATCATTGTTTCCCTTTTGGGTACAGCACCATTAGCACTAATTCTTCCGTTTGTTGGACCACATGTGGCAATCGTACTCGTAACAGTTATCGGGTTTATGCTTTTATCCAGCTTCTCTGTAACTGTTGTTTATGCGCAGGAATTGGTGCCTGGAAAAATCGGAATGATGTCCGGGTTAATTGTTGGCCTCGCCTTCGGTATGGGTGCTATCGGTGGTGTTGGGATTGGTGCCATCATCGACACAATCGGTTTAACACCAACCATCATCATGATGGGCTTCCTTCCATTGTTGGGATTGTTGGCCTTCTTATTACCAACTGATCAAAAGTTAAATGAATGGAATAGTGCAGGATAACACATCTTTAGGGACGCTTCTGGCGTCCTTATTTTGTTGAGTGGGGCTTTGGGGATATGCGGTATACCATTTATCGTTTTACGGCACGATGCTATATCGATTACCTCATTTGCAGTATACCATTTATCGTTTTACGACACGATGCTATATCGATTAGCTCGTTTGCGGTATACCATTTATCGTTTCGCGGCTTCGTAATATACCGATTACCTCATTTGCGGTATACCATTTATCGTTTTACGACACGATGCTATATCGATTACCTCATTTGCGGTATACCATTTATCGTTTTACGATTTGGTGCTATACTGATTAGCTCGTTTGCGGTATACCATTTATTGTTTCGCGGTTCTTCAATATACTGATTACCCCGCTTAAATTTTTCTCCTCTAACCCCCTCCTCATTCACCCCACACTTTCCTTGCAAAAAAATAAACAATCCATCTTCATGAATTGTTAAGTAAAATATATTATGATTGTGATTTATAGCTGACTTTTTGAAGTGCGAAAAATAACATGACTCTCTTTAAAAACTGACGAAAAAGTGAATGGTTTCGTTCTGCTGATTCTGCTCGTTGATAGATATTTATAAGTTCATCAAGTTCTTGACTACATTCAATTGTTTCATTACTTGTAAACCCCGTACTATTAGCAATAGTGATCATTTCTTCTCTTTTTCTATTAATTTCCTCTAATAGTATCTGTTTGTAATCTATACGTCTCGTTTCCAAAACTTCCACTCCTTTATTCACACGTTAGAAGATTCTAACGCCGCATACAACTATCGTATGCCAACCAATACTACCTTTGGTGCATGCTGAGTTGCTATTACTCTATGAATTATTACAAAATCTACTATTTATGTAAATAGATTCGCAAAAATAGACATTTTTTTCTTAAAAAAATTTACAAATTTGTGTACGAAATCGCTTCCAAGTCGTTTTTCAACCTTTTTCGACAACCGAAATAATACAAGAACCGACATAAAATTTAATAAAAAAAACCTATAGGTATACACCCATAGGTCTAAACATTCGCTTATTTAATTCGATCGATATGTGTAACACGGAATTCTTTCGCTTCGAGTTTCCTTTTGATAGCTTGAATCTCATCCTCTTCAAGTGATCCTGGTAGATTTAAGATGATGCGGCGGAGGTATCTTTCACCATTGTCAAGGGTTAACATGCCCTCGATGTTAATGTCACGAATTAGAGACACAAGATCTTTTATCGCACCTTTATGTTCAATCGTAGCGATCGTTAGTGTATATCCTCCTGTCCTCATCCCAAACGAATCCTCAAGGACATCCATTACATTCGAATGTGTCATGATTCCTAGAAATTCATTCTCAGAGTTAAGCACCGCAATAAATGGCAAACGTCGAATCGTTAAAAATGTCTTAAAGAAGGAATCCTCATCGTAAACAAAAGCATCCTTGCTCTCGACGAGGATAAGAATACTTGCATTTGCATCTCCATTTTTTTCATAAAGGTACTCTAAAATGTCGACTTTATAAATTAAACCTTCAAATGTTGTTCCATTTTTTGATAATACCGGGACTGACCGAAAGCCTGTTTCATTTAAAAATTGTAGGGCTTGTTGAACGGTGAAATTGTCATGACAATATTTCACATCTGATTTCTCGACAAAATTATAGCGAATCTTCATAATCTCCACTCCTCATACAGTAGAAAGAATTCCCAACTAACTATAGTATATGCAACAAAATATTTCTTTTCCAATGAACAAAAATGTAACATATTTATATTCATATGTAAAGAATATTCTAAACATTTAGATATAAAAAAAGAGCTTCATGGAAAATACCATAAAGCTCTTTCTATTCCTATTTTGTACCAGCAAATTCTGGGTCTTGGAATGGGTGAGCAACCCAACCAGCTGGATCAATAAATAATCGAACTGCAACGACTTCACGATCATCCATTAGGGTGAAAAAGTGTGGTGTGTCAACAGGTACAGAAATAACATCCCCTGCCTCTAGTTCAACATCAAAGTAGCCAGTATCGCCACTTCCTTTAATAATGAAAATTCCATGTCCTGCTACAATTGCACGCACTTCATCTTCAGTATGAACATGTACTTGTTCAAATTTCTTTAGAAGCTCATCAAGGTTTGGAGTTGCATCAGACAATGCGATGACATCCCATTTCTGATATCCGTTACGCTCACCAAGTGATTTGATTTCCTCTTCGTAAATCGATAGGATTTGCGCTTTTTGCTCATCATTAATTCTGCAATTTCCTCTTAATTCTTCTGGTAGTTTGTTAGTGTCCCAGTGTTCATAAAGAACACCTTGTTCTTCTAAAAATGCTGCTACCTTTTCTTGTCCCTCTAGTCTTTCACCTGTATTACGAAATTTAATATTTGCCATTTTTCTTCACCTCGTAAAATTTTTATACCCTTAAAGGGGCTAATGCTAATAGTTTTAAATGATAGCTAAAAAGAAACTCATATGCTTCTAAATGTTTTTTTGCATCAAATGCATTCTTGGCCCAGACAGTGATTCCATGGTTTCGGATCAGAACAGCGCCAAAGTCCCCAGTAACATACTTGCCAAAATTTCTTGCAAGTGTTGGGATATCAGCATCATTTTTGATAATTGGTATTCTGATTTCTGCATCCTCATCCCATAAACCAAGCGCTTTAATGATCTCCTGCCCCTTGAAGACAACCTCACCTTTGTCAGCATATAGCTCAGAAATGACATTGTTATCAACGGTATGGACATGAAGGCTACAACCTGCATTTGTTTTGTTATAGATTTCAACATGCAGAAGTGTTTCTGCTGAGGGCTTCAAATGAGTCGGAGTAACCGGATAACCTGCGCCATCCACTAATAAAAAGTCCTCATCGGTTCTTTTCTTCTTATCCTTGCCACTTGCTGTAACAAGAAAGGTAATAGGATTGTCGGATACTTTTATAGCAAGATTTCCACTTGTCCCCATAAACCAATCACGCGCTGCAAGTTCATCTTTTATATCTGCAAGCTCTGTCCATTGCTTAATTCGAAGCATTTGTTAGAACCTCCTTTTTTAGAATCTCAATTACGTCAAAAAAGGAATGGAATGAAGAATGTTCGATTCCGAGTTCTTCACATTTTTGTACAAGAAAGTCTCTAGCAATGACCTTGTCACCAAGTTTAGCTGCTTGAAGATCGGTAATGGAATCACCAATGACGATTTTAAAATCGTCTTGATTTGCCAACTTACGAATCAATGTTGGCTTACAACAGCCACACTCGTTTGTGCACTCATCGTCACATGTGTATGGCCATACAATCTTTATTTTTTCATAGGTAAAATCAGATTTGTTACAGTAAATTTGCTCCTTTGGAACGAGTCCATCGAGCAAAGGCTCAACGAAAAAGTCAATCCCACCGCTAACAATGTATAATGGAATTCCCTCTTCTTTTGTAAACGCAACAAATTCCTTAAAACCTTCACGTATTTCAGCATGGTTGAGTATATAGTAGGTAATTTCCTCACGCGATGCTGATGGTAAAAGCGAGAACATTCTACTCACTCCCTCCTGAATCGGGATTGTTTGTGAGAGAACTTGATCCTTGATTTCCTCCCATTCAGGAGGAGCAAATCTTTTCATGATGGCAATAATGTTATCTGTATTCGTGATTGTGCCATCAAAATCACAGAAGATAATTGGTTTATTCATAGCTGTACCTCTTTATATCCCCATAATTCGATTGCTTTTTTTAGCTCTGGACTATTTTCTGCATATTCTACAAGCGTCTTTCCAGAGAGCACTGCATCAACTGCTGCTTGAAAAGCTTTCCCGCCACCAATTGCTCCATCAGGATGACCGTGAACACCGCCACCGGCATTTATGACACTGTCTTTCCCGAAATCATTGATAAGTAGCGGCACCAAGCCAGGATGGATTCCCGCAGAAGGAACAGGAAATGATGGTTTTAATGACTCATCATTTTTTATTAATTCATCAGCAATCGCCAGTGTTTGTTCTCTTTCAAGTGCAACACTTCCATATGGTGAAGGGAACAAGACAAGATCCGCCCCAGCATATCTAAGCAACTTGCCAAGTAATAGTTGATTTGAAAACCCGTAAAATTCAGATGGTGTTAGTGTTCCACTTACAGCTGGATGAGCCATAATCGGTATCGAAATTTGCGGGTCCTCCGCTAAACTTTGGAGTACGTCGATTCCATATGCAAAAACATTAAACAATAACAGGTCAGCACCAAGCTCTACTGCTTTCCTTGCCTTTTCCTTCAGGTCGAAAGTTCTTCCGCTTAAGTTAACAGCGTAAAGTGCTCGATGTCCGGTTTCTTTGTACACATCTTCAAGTACTTGTTTTCCTTCAATGATTCTCGTTTCAAAAGGTGTTAACGTGTTCTCAAAGAGGATCTCATCATCCTTGATGATATTCACACCACCAAGTGCCTGCTCACGAAGCTGATCCTTGAGGTACTCTATATATCTTCCAATAACCCCTTTAAAAATGCTCATTACGAGCGGTCTATTATATACTCCAAGTTTTTCACGGATGCCTTCAATTCCAAATTTCGGACCAGGGAATGTGGACTTTATTTCACTAGAAAACTCCAAGTCTAGTAGTTTAACTTCCCCATCCAAAGAAAGCTTACCAAACGTAGTCGTTAAGATAGCTGGTAAATCCGCACTAAAATTAGCACTTGGGTATCCAATTTTTATAATGCCCTTTTTAACTTGTTTCCCAAAGTAGTCACTTGCTCGTGGATCCACTTCATATTGTTCAACACTAATTACTCTTCCTTTATGCTTTTTAAGCTGGTCTTGCTCGAGTTTCGGCAAATTAGTCCAAGAACCTACCGTTAATCCGAGTGCAATACCTTCAGCTTTTTTCTCTAAGTTGTCACTCGAGTCATGCACTAAATATGTAGCAATCACTTCACTCATGTCTAACCCTCATTTCGAAATTTGTTACAAACAACGCAAAAAACCTCTTCATAAGAAGAGGTTAGCAAACTAACATCTTCTTATCTCTCAGCTTAACGCTGCAAGAATTAGCACCGTGCTTACGATTTTGTAAGTCGGTTGCCGGGCTTCACTGGGCTAGTCCCTCCGCCTGCTCTTAATAAGAAAATAGATTCTATATAACATGTTGAACCTTCTTAATAGGAGGCTCAACCTTTATTCAATTTTTCCAAAAAGTAATACAATTAGGATTATGACAGGAATTATTTTTCATGTCAAACCTTTTTTATTAATTGATCAACACGGTTATTTAAATAAATTTAATTTTTTGATGCGGTTTGCAGCTTCAACGAGTCGATCTTCGTCAGTTAAAAGCCCAACGCGTACATAACGGTCCCCAAATTCGCCAAAGCCAATTCCTGGTGCAACCGCAACATGAGCTTTTTCTAGTAAAAGATCGGCAAAGCTTACCGATGTGTATCCTGCCGGCACTGGTAACCATGCGAAAAATGAGCCTTCAGGTGCTTTTACATCCCACCCTATTGACTGTAAAGCACCAATAAATGCATTCCGTCTTGATTCATATTTATCTACTAATTCTTTTACACAGTCCTGTGACTCAGTCAATGCGGCTGCGGCTGCTGCTTGAACAGGGCTAAACAAACTCACGTACATATGGTCTTGAATTAGATTGATAGCTTCGATTACACTTGGGTTTCCAACCGCAAACCCCACTCTCCAGCCTGCCATATTATAGGTCTTTGAAAGTGTGTAAATTTCAATACCAATATCTTTGGCACCTTCTACTTCTAGAAAACTAATTGGCTTTTTCCCCTCAAAACCGATTGCACCATATGCAAAATCATGTACCACACAAATATCATGTTCTTTTGCAAAAGAAACCGTATCTTCAAAAAATTCCTTAGTTGCTACAGCCCCTGTAGGGTTATTAGGATAATTTAAAAACATCACCTTTGCTTTTTCAAGCTTCTCCGAATCAATTTCTGTATAATCTGGTAAAAAGGCATTTTCCTCCTTCAGAGGCATATAGGACATTTCAGCTCGCGCAAGTTCAACACCAGACCAATAGTCTGGATATCCAGGGTCTGGAACTAGTGCAACATCACCTGGATTTAAAAGGCATTGTGGAATCTCTACCAATCCCGCCTTTCCACCAAATAAAACGGCTACTTCCGTTTCAGGATCAAGTTCAACACCATATTCGCGTTGGTAAAATTCAGCTGCTGCTTTCTTTAAGAATGCATGGCCACGAAACGGAGAGTACTTATGAAATTTAGGCTGGTCAGCAGCATTTTTAAGAGCTTCAACAATATGTTGAGGTGTTGGTTGGTCAGGATTCCCCTGTCCTAAATTTATAACATCATGCCCCTCGGCAACTACTTTGTTCACTTTAGCAACTAGTGATGCAAAAAACTGTTTCGGTAATTTTTGTAGGATTTCAGATTGTTGGAAATTTTTCATATCTACACCTTCTTTAAAATACTTGAAATATTAGTTGAAAATCATATATTGTTAGAGTTAACTTGTAAAGTATCATTTTTATGGAGGCAACCAAATGAATCTAAAAATTGCATGTATTCAGTATGATATCCAATTCGGAAAACCGCAAGAAAATTTTGACCGAATTTCAAAAGAAATAGAAAATACAATGAATCAAGACAAACCCGATATGATTATCCTTCCAGAGCTTTGGACAACTGGATATGATTTAACAAGATTAGATGAGATTGCTGACGAAAATGGCGATGAAACAAAAACGTTTATCAAAGCATTAGCAAAACAATACTCTGTAAATATTGTCGCAGGCTCTGTAGCTAAAAAGACAGAGCAAGGTGTGACAAACACAATGTTTGTCTTTAATCGAGACGGAGAATTGCTTAGTGAATACAGCAAACTACATTTATTCAAGCTCATGGATGAGCATTTGTATTTACAGGCAGGCGAAGCAAAAGGTGATTTTACCATTGAAAATGTACCAGCAGCAGGTGTCATTTGTTATGACATTCGCTTCCCGGAATGGATTCGTGCACATACAGCTAGCGGCGCTGAAATTTTATTCGTGGTAGCGGAATGGCCACTCCCTCGTCTTGAGCATTGGCGGACACTGCTTCTTAGCCGCGCCATTGAAAATCAATGCTATGTTGTTGCATGTAACAGTGTTGGTAGTAATCCTGATAACGTATTTGGGGGACATTCAATGATTATCGATCCATGGGGAACCATTATTGCGGAAGCCGGTACCCAAAGCACAACATTAGTTGGGGAAATCGACCTAAACAAGGTTCAAGAAGTGAGAAAACAAATCCCTATTTTCCAAGACCGTCGCCCTACTTTTTATTAATCGTTAAACTAAAATGTATATTGACAATTATGTATATTCATTGTTATGATTTTTATCAGTATTATAAAAATTTAAATATCGTTGTTTTATCTCTTATCAAGAGCAGGCAGAGGGACTTGGCCCGATGAAGCCCAGCAACCGACCGTAAAACCATCGTAAGGTGGGGCGCTATTTTTTCTAGCGCTGGGGAAACCCACAAGGCACGGTGCTAATTCCAGCAGGAAGTGTAGAACTTCTTGGCAGATAAGAGGTGCGAAGCCGTGTCTTCAAGCCTCTTTCTATGAAAGAGGCTTTTCTGTTTTTAGAGAAGCCTCCAAACTACTAAATTAATACTTCTGGAGGAATATAAAATGGCAGTATCATATCAATCGATTTACGAACCATTAACAGAAAGCGCGGCGGTGGCATTGGCCCTTCGTTTAGGTTTGTTTGAAGAAGGAACATTTTTAAAATGTAGAGAAATTGGGGATGGAAATTTAAATCTAGTTTTCCATATCACCGAAGAAGAAGGAAATGGCATCATCATAAAGCAGGCTTTACCGTATGCAAAGGTAGTTGGTGAAAGCTGGCCATTATCACTAAAGCGTGCAACAATCGAAGCAAATGCATTATTAGCAGCTGCTGATTATGTACCAACTCTTGTACCAAAGGTTTATTACTCTGATGAGATTCTAGCTATTACTGTGATGGAAGACCTTTCCCACTTGCAGATCTCAAGAGCAGGTCTTATTGAAGGTAAAAACTTCCCGCTATTATCTGAGCACATCGGAACATTTTTAGCTAAAACATTATTTTACACTTCAGACTTTGGACTAGAGCCATCAAAGAAAAAAATATTGGTACAAAAATTTATTAATCCTGATCTTTGTAAAATTACGGAGGATCTTGTTTTTACTGATCCATTTTTCGATATCGATACAAACAGTTTCGAAGAGGAATTACAGAAAGATGTTGAACAACTCTGGGCTGACCAACCACTAAAGCTTGAAGTTGCAAAATTAAAGCAGAAGTTCTTAACGCAAGCAGATGCTCTATTACATGGCGATTTACATACAGGAAGTATTTTCGCTAGTGAAACCGAGACGAAAGTTATTGATCCTGAATTTGCCTATTTCGGCCCACTCGGTTTTGATATCGGTCAATTTATTGCAAATCTATTATTAAATGCGATTTCAAGAGATTCTGAGTACCGTGAGCCATTATACGAACATATCGAAAGAACATGGGATGTATTTTCTTCAACTTTCTCAGACCTTTGGAAAAATGAAGCGGTTGAACTTTATCGTGATACGGAAGGCTATTTGGAATATGTTCTTGAGCAAACTTTTGAAGATGCAATTGGTTTTGCAGGCTGTGAAGTGATACGTCGAACAATCGGCCTTGCACATGTTGCCGACTTAGATGGCATTGAAAGCTATGAACAAAGAATTGCAACTAAACAACATGCACTTCGTTTAGGAAAAGAATTAATCCAAGAACGCAAGTCAATCAAGGAACCTGGAACTCTACGAAACTATGTAGAAAAAACTCACTAAGGAGTGACAACATGACCTACACAAAAACAGTTCCGCAATCCGTTCAGTGGAATGAAACACATATTAAACTATTAGATCAAACAAAGCTTCCGTTGGAGACTGTGTTTATCGACCTTTTTTCAATCGAGGATGTTTGGGAAAGTATTACCACTTTAAAAGTCCGTGGGGCTCCAGCGATAGGTATTACAGCTGCGTTTGGATTAGCTTTGTCTGCTCAAGGCTATGAGGTAACATCCTTAGATGAGTTCAAGGAAAGACTCCTAAAAGATAAAGAATACTTAGCAAGCTCACGCCCTACTGCTGTAAATCTAATTTGGGCATTGAACCGATTAGTTGCAAGTATCGAAGCTTCAAAGTCTGTGAATGAAGCTAAAACAACACTTGTTCATGAGGCGATTCGAATTCAAGCCGAAGATGAAGGGGTCTGTCGCCAAATTGGTGAAAATGCGCTTACTCTATTCAAAGATGGATTTAACGTGCTAACAATATGTAATGCGGGTTCGATCGCAACAGCTCGCTATGGAACAGCACTAGCACCATTCCATCTTGCAGCACAACATGGAATGAATCTATCAGTCTATGCATCTGAAACAAGGCCAGTATTACAAGGAGCTCGTTTAACAACTTGGGAACTCCTACAGTCAGGTGTGGATGTGACACTCATTACGGACAATATGGCCGCCCATACGATTTTGGAAAAAGGCATTGATGCCATCATCGTAGGTGCTGATCGAATTACTGCAAATGGAGATACTGCCAATAAAATCGGAACCTTCAATTTGGCGGTATTAGCAAAAACATTCGGTATTCCTTTTTATGTCGCAGCACCTCTTTCTACTTTTGATGTGACATTAGAAAGTGGAAAAGAAATTCCGATTGAGGAGCGAAATCCAGAAGAAGTGACTCATTTGGGTGGTGTTCGCGTCGCTCCAGAAGGGGTAAAAGTGTACAATCCAGCGTTTGATGTTACACCAAATGAACTTATTACAGCCATTATTACGGAAAAAGGGATTTTACAAGGCGATCTCAGAGCGGAAATCCATAAAGTGTTTGAAAAATAAAAGAAAATCCAGTGTGGAGGCACACTGGATTTTTTATGAGTTGAAAGCTCTTTATAGCACGCCTTCCAATTCCAACAGTTTTTCTTTTAAATCTGTTCGTGTACCAGTGTATCCCGTTAATGACCTGTCTTTTCCAATAACACGGTGGCATGGAACAACAATCGGAATTGGATTTTTCCTATTGGCTTGTCCAACCGCACGAACAGCTTTTGGATTATCAATGGCATTCGCAATATCCGCATAACAGCGAGTTTCACCGTAAGGAATATTCAAAAGTTCATTCCACACCTGTTCTTGAAACACTGTACCGCGAAATTTTATTGGGAAGCTGAACTTCTTTCGTTCCCCTCTAAAATATTCCTCGAGCTGATTTTTAATTTCTACAAGAGTAGCATCATCCGGAGCATAGGATGCATCGTACTTTTTATTAGCTACCTCCCAGTCCTCTTCAGAAAGCGAGATGTCAACTAATTCCATTTCTCGTGCAAGGATATAAATGGTTCCAAATATATCGGTTTTCATTTCACTATATTTATACATCACGCAGCACTCCCTTCTCTACTTTTATTTTACAAAACCCTGAAACATTTTGGAAATCCTTTATTTACAAAATAGTAAGCCAGTGCCTTGAATTTGCACTGGCTTTTCCCCGCCTTATAGTTTGAATCTAGTAATCATAGTGTTAAGTCTATTCGCTAATTGTGATAATAGCTCTGAATGGTCAGAAATTGTTTCCATCGTACTCGTTGTCTGTTGAACAGAGGCAGAAGTTTGCTCGACGCCTGCTGCTGACTGCTCGGAAACGGCAGCGATATTATCAATTGATACATTCATTTCCAGTGTATTGCTTGCAATTGTATCAAGATTTTCAGAAACCGTTTGGATCCGTTCTACCATGTCCGTAACCGCATCATAAATATCCTTGAAGGTTTGACCCGTTATTTGAATTTGCTTGGACCCTTCATCTACCTGGCTGTACCCATTTAATAAACCCTGAGCAACTGAGTTTGATTCGGTTTGAATACTATTTACAATTTCAGTTATGTCTTTGACTGAATGAGATACTTGTTCAGCTAATTTCCGTACCTCATCTGCAACAACTGCAAATCCCCTTCCATGTTCTCCTGCACGTGCTGCTTCTATTGCTGCATTAAGTGCTAACAGATTCGTTTGATCTGCGATATCTCGGATGACCTTCACAAGGGTTGAAATTTGCTTCGTTTGTTCGTCGAGTCCTTTTACCTTTTCAACAGAAAACTGCATGATGCTGTTTATTTTATTCATTTGCTCCGTTGAGGCACTCATATATTCATGGCCCTTTTTCGTCATTTCCAAGACGTTTTGAGACGATTCATTGATTTGAATTCCACTTTGGTTTGCTGTTTGAATTTTCTCAGCATAATCATCCATCATTTTAGCTAATTGCGTAGAGGAATTTGCTTGCTCTTCAGCTCCTGTCGACAACTCTTGAACGGTAGACGCAATTTGCTGACTCGCTGCTTTCACTTCACTTGATGAGATCATTAATTCGGAACTCTTTGTCGTTACTTGTTCGGAGACTGTTGTAATTTCACGAATCATTGATCGAAGGCTTTCATTCATTACATTTAATGACTTGCTGAGCAACCCTATTTCATCATGTCCTTTTACTTGAATGACATCGACATTTAGGTTCCCCTCCGCAATTCGATTCGAAATTCCAACCAATTTTTTAAGCTGCTTTCCAATATTTCGACCGATAATCACAAGGCTCAAAATAGCAATTATCGTCGATATGACAATTGAAACGAGTAAAACAATAGCTGTTCCAGTTACATTTGAATTTGCTACTGTAATCGCACGTTCACTTTTGACTTTCATGTTCGCTCGCAACTGGTCCAATTGTCTGACAGTATCCTTAATTATTTGTTCAGCTTCCCTGCTCGCTTCTATTGAACTTAACTTGTTCGCCGAAACAACCGCTGGAAAAACTTTTTCATCAAATAAAGTGGTGAGCTTTTGTTTATTTTCTCCAACCTTATTATAGTGCTGAAGCTCTATTGGTGTTAGCGAAGGTTCAAGTTCATCAGATAATTCGTCATATCGTTTACTTAAGTCGTGGAATGCTGTTACATGTTTTCCATTACTATCTTGTATGTAAATACTAATCTCGCTGCCTAGCTGGTTGAAAACGCTAGCAATTTCGGTAATCATTATGGATTGCTCTCCGCTTTTTTTCACTTCTTTCATTTCATTATTTACATGATACAGCTGTACAAAAATGATTAAAGCCGATAAACAAAATAAAAGAATGGTAATCGTAAATGCCACTCCATATTTATAGCCAATCTTCAAATTATGCCACCATGCGGCTAGTTTTGTAGGTGACTTTTTATGTACGTTTTTTTCCCGTTTTTCTCTTTTTGACCCCTTCAATTGCCTACCCCCTGCTTACTACGTTTCTCTATTTTAGATATTTCGACAAAATCTCTGTTACACTATTCTTTATTATAGTAGAAATTGTCGGACTTTGAAATGAATTCTGAGAATTAAACAAAGGAATATTCACTTGTATTTGGTGCAAATAGCCTCCTGTGGTAAAATAAATAAGTTAATCATAGTGTTTTTAATAAGGAGCAAGAGAATGAATATTGTTGTTAGTACGTTAAATGCAAAGTATATCCATACAAGCCTGTCCATTCGGTATTTAAAGGCTTTTGCGGCACCTGAATTTGATGTTACACTTGCGGAATATACAATTAAGGATCCAGCAATGAACATCGTTACTGACTTGTATCGAAAAAAGCCGGATGTTATCGGCTTTAGCTGTTACATTTGGAACATTGAAGAAACCATTAAAGTCATTAAAATGCTAAAGAAAATAAATCCGGAGCTAGTCATCATCCTTGGCGGCCCTGAGGTGACTTATGACGTTCACGAATGGCTTGAGCGCATACCAGAGGTTGATTATATTGTCGTGGGTGAAGGGGAAGAAACCTTTAAGGATCTACTCACTGCGATTCGTGATAATGAAAGTAAAGATGACATCAGTGGTGTCGCTTTCCGTAAAGAAGATCGCATGAAAATCAATCCACAACGAAATAAGCTCAATCTTAAGGATTTACCTTCACCATTTCGATTTGAAGAGGACCTCGAACAGTTATCAAAACGCGTAACATACATTGAGACAAGTCGTGGTTGTCCATTTAATTGCCAATTTTGCCTTTCCTCCATTGAAGTTGGAGTGCGCTATTTTGATCGTGAAAAAGTCAAAGACGACATTCGTTTCTTAATGGACCATGGTGCTAAAACTATTAAATTCGTTGACCGCACCTTTAATATTAGCCGAAGCTATGCGATGGAAATGTTCCAGTTCTTAATTGATGAACACCGTCCAGGTACTGTTTTTCAGTTTGAAATTACAGCAGACATCATGAGACCTGAAGTCATTGACTTTTTAAACAAAAATGCACCTGCTGGGCTGTTCCGATTTGAAATTGGAGTTCAATCTACAAATGACCTAACAAATGAATTGGTTAAACGTAAGCAAAACTTTGCGAAGCTGCAGCGGACCGTAATGATGGTAAAAGAAGGCGGAAAAATCGATCAGCATTTAGATTTGATTGCCGGTCTACCTGAGGAAAATTACCAATCCTTCCGAAAAACATTTAATGATGTGTTTGAAATGCGTCCTGAGGAACTTCAGCTTGGCTTTTTAAAAATGCTTCGTGGAACTGGAGTTCGAATCACTGCTGCACAGCATGATTATATCTATATGGATCACTCGCCTTATGAGATTCTAGGAAATAATGTTTTAAGTTTTGAGGACATAACAAGAATTAAACAGGTTGAGGATGTTCTCGAAAAGTATTGGAATGACCATCGAATGAACGAGACGGTAGAATTTTTGGTTACTCATAGTTTTGAGACACCATTTGATTTCTTCCAAGACTTTGGCACGTATTGGGACGAGCGTGGATGGTCTCGAATTGGTCACCAGTTAGAGGATTTATTCAAGCGTCTGTATGAATTTTTACAAGCGACAAACCAACATCAGCTTCCAGTTATCGAAGCTATCATGAAATATGATTATTTAAGAAATCAAAAATACAAGCCACGGAAGCCTTGGTGGGAGGACCTTGTGAGTAAACAAGATCGGGCAACCTTCTATCAGGAGGTCGTGGAAGACCCGAATGCTTTAGGTGAGGAATTTAGCAAACTGAAGCTTCAAGAAAAAGATTTGTACAAGCATACAGTTGTCGAAAAAATTCCATTTGATCTTGAGACTTATAAACAAACGGGAGAAATTAAATTACAAGATACGTATTTGCTCGTTTATTTTGATCCAATTGAAAGACAAGCAAAAGTGTATTCCCGAAAAGTTTCGTAAAGAAAGAGTCAGCGCTGCTGACTCTTTTTCGTACGTCCAGCTCCAACGCCTAGCCCCTCGAGGTCACAAGCAAATCCGTCAAGAAGGTCAAAGAGCAACCTTCTAGCTAGCTCGTCTTGTGCTTGTCGGACTTACACAGGACGTGTTGACATCGACGTTTGCCACAGGACGTGGCAGAAGTTAGTCGATGTTCCTCTTTCAAGGCGTTTTCGCCTTTGGGGTTATTCGCCAGTACTGTTTCCTTTTTTCGAATTACGATTTGCACCCTTCATTGGGTTTTCATAATCTGCTTCTGCTGAAAATTCTGTATCAGGCATACTTTCTTTTGGTGTAAAATTACTCTTTCTCGCTGCGTCAAATTTCACCTTACGTTTCATTTTTTTACCCCCTTTTCATCTGTAGTTTTCACCATGAATGTTACCTACATAAATGGTAAAATACACCTATCGATAAACTCACCATTTTATAAATTTTTGGTTGTTGCAAACACTATAGAAAATGGATATGTGAGGTGTATAAGATGACAAAAAAGAAAAAACAATCAGAAGAGATTGAATCACCAATTTTAGATGAAACGATGCCCCATCAAATTTCCGCACCATCCTTTAAAGGTACTGGAATTAAAATGGAGGAGCCGTTTGTAAACGAACATGGAGTGGTTATAGGCGATAGCCTTTATGACTCCCCAAATTCACCATTGAATAATTGGAGCGATGAAGTGGATCCAGAAATAATGGCCGGTGACCAATGGGTGCATCCGACAAACGATATCGGCTGGAACACAACCGAGAATCGTGAATTACTTGAAAGCAAAAAACAACCTAAAGGTGTTCCATTCATGCACCCATCACAAGACACTAGCTATGGAAACGACTAAGCAAAAGAGCACCCAAATCGGGTGCTCTTTTGTATTATCCAATTATTAGCCTTTCTTTTGGGTAATGATAATTTGCATCCTTTCCTTTTTTTCCGATAATGAAGATAAAGTTCAGGATACCGACCCGTCCGATAAACATTAATAACATAATCAGGATTTTTCCGAAATTACTTAAATCAGGGGTAATTCCCATTGATAGACCACATGTACCGAAAGCAGATGCTACCTCAAAGAAAATTTCCGTAAATGTAAAATCCTCAGTAATCGTTAATAAAAATACAGAGATAAAGCAAGTAAAAAAAGCAAAAATCGTGACTATAAGTGCTTTTCTAATATCATCTTCATGAATTTCACGTTTGAAGATTTTAATATTTTTGTTTCCTCTTGCAAAATGATATAAAAACAATATATTTATCGCAAATGTCGTAGTACGAATTCCCCCACCAACAGAACTAGGTGAAGCTCCGATAAACATCATGGCGCCTAAAAACAACAATGTAGGCTCCGAAAATTGATTTACATCCATCGTTGCAAGACCAGCACTTCTTGTTGTTGTCGATTGAAATAAGGAATAGAAGAAGGTTTCATGCCAGGCCATCCCTTTAAAGAAATGGTTGTATTCCAATAGTAAAATCATCAACGTACCAAAAACAACTAAGGATAAAAATGTAACAGTCGTAAGCTTCGTGAATAGTGAAAAACGATATCTTCCTTTCTTTTGAAAAAGAAAATCTTTGATTTCGACTAATACCGGGAAACCAATTGCACCTAAAATGATTAATATAATCGTTATAAATTGCACGAAATAATCGTTCGCATATGGCATTAAAGAGGTCCCTGTAATATCAAACCCTGCATTCGTGGTCGCACTAACAGCGGCAAAAATACCATGAATGAAGGCTGCCTCCCACGTATCAAAAAACTGCATAAAATAAAGACCTAAAATCAAACTACCGAAGAACTCAATAATGACCATAATAATGATAATTTGTTTAAGCAGATTCACTAAACCTGATAACTGTGATTGATTCTGATCAACCATAATTAATCGTCGTTCACGAAGTCCAATTTTCCGACGAAATAATAACCAAATAAAGGTTCCCATTGTCATAATTCCAATTCCGCCTACCTGTAGAACGAAAATCAAAATAAAAATACCAGAAACGGTATATGTATCTTTGACTGAGATTACACTTAATCCTGTTACACTTACTGCACTTGCAGCTGTAAATAACGTATCAATGAAAGCCACCTCTACCCCTTCTTTGATAGCAAAAGGAAGACTAAGTAATATAACTGAAATTGTAACAGCCAATAGATAGAATGCAAAAATTAATTGAGCTGGAGAGAGACCATTGAAATATAAATTTAACTTTTTCCACATTTTTTCTTTCACCCTAACCTAATCGCGAAATCTATCCCTCTATATTAAAGAATTATTTACCATATTAAAAGTCTTTTTTGTGTAAACTACCGTCTACTTTTAAATGCTTTTGTCTTTGTCGTTTTTCTTTATGATGATTAGTATGCATTTCCAGTATTGAAATTAATTATATTCTCATACTAAACATACAACGAATTAAACGTTGTTTATAATTAAAAAGGAGTGAGTTAAATGGCTAGAAGTAGTAATAAATTGCTTGTTCCTGGAATTGAACAGGCTTTAGATCAAATAAAGTTTGAAATTGCCCAAGAATTCGGTGTTAAACTTGGTTCAGATACAGCGTCACGATCAAATGGTTCTGTAGGTGGCGAAATTACAAAGCGCCTTGTTTCCCAAGCACAACACCAATTAAGAGGCGGAGAATAAAAAAACTTCATAAAATGGACGAAAGCCGAGGCGCATATGCCTCGGCTTTAATCATCGTCATGATCGTGGTTTCTGTCTTTTCCACGATTATTGTTTTCTTTCCTTTGTTCTCTCTCTTCTTTTTTCCGTTCCTTTTCTTCCTGCTTCTGCTGCTTCTTTTCCCACTTCTCTTCAATTTTCTCTATTTTTTTTTCTTTTAAGTGGGCTGGCATATTGGAGTTTTCAATATTGTTTTTGACTTTTTCTTTTATCTGTTCTTTTTTCTCTTTAAGTTCTTCCTGAACTTCTTCAGCCTTTTGTTTTTGATTGTTCCTAAATTCGTTTATCTTTTTTTGCTCAATGGCCTTGTCCTGTTGATTCTCTTTCTCTTGGCGGGCAGGTGGAGCCTTCTGTTCTTCTACTGGTTTAGGAACCTTATCTTCTTCAATTAGCAGTTTACCCGTTGAAATCCCCTTTTCTTGAGCAGCCTTTCTTGTTTCAACCGTACTTGTTATCGAGGTAACTGCAATTTGTTCTTTTTTATATTCTTCTTTTATTTCTTCAATACCTTGCTCAAGTTCACGGTCTACATCTGTATCATGTGAGTCTGTCACAACCGTGGTAATTAGAACTTGCTTACCGTCCTTAAGATAGCCGCTATCTTTACTATGTTCAATGATTTCTTCTGTGATTGAGTCTAATTTTCTATTTTTCCAATCTGGAATGGATTCAAGCAGTTTTTTCGCCTCGTCATTAAGAGCTTCTAAGCTTATGACTTGTAGGTTTTCATCTAAACCAACTTCAAAGCTTGGATTGATATCAATGGACATGTATGCATACACTTCATCACGCGATGAAAAAGGTATAAATAAAGATAAAAATAAAATTGCAACTAAAGAACTTGCTAATGCATAACGCCATTTCCTTACCTGAAAAAACCGCGGCTTTGAAGCATTCCTTACCCGTTCGTCGAGCGGAAAACAGGTTATTTCTTCGCCAATTTCATAGCTCGTTTTTGTATGTCTGGCTTTTACGAACTCACCATCAGGGGTTAGCATCGTAACATAATCATCGTTCACATCCATAACGATCCCCTTTTTCAACTCTCGAGCACCCCTTTTAGATAATCTTTTAAATAAACATAGTCGCTAGATAAAATGATCGCCATTGCAATAATGTATTTTCGATTTCTCTCGATCGTTTTACGACTGACTGAGACCTTCGATTCAAGCTGCTTAATTGGTAGGTGTTTCTTTTCAATTAGCGTCTTCATCAGCTCTTCATTTTCTACAACGGCCTTTGATACCATAATAGCATTTTGTCTAGCATCTGCATGTTTTGGCGAAATTTCAAGGAGCTCTTGAAAAGACAAACCAAATTCCTGCAATACCTGATGAAAATGGAGAATTTCCTCTTTTCTCTGTTCTTGCTCCACTTTCCTTTGATAATCGTCAACAGATAGATGAGCCTCAAGCTTTGTTTGTGCGCCTTCCTCATCTGTTTCACCATTAGAGATAAAATTAATATTGCGTACTCGTGCTTCTTTACGAATGTAGTCAATCACTCGTCGTTTAATGAGGAGTTCACTAAACGATAAAAAGGAGCTCCCCTTTTCCTTCGAGTATTTTTCAATGGCCTCATTAAATGCAATAAGGCCGATACTAAATTCATCGTCCGATTCATTTATATATCGTTTACAAACAGCAGAAACATTTTTCGCAATAAAAGGTTTATAGTCATCAATTAGTTTATTTTGTAGTTGTTGATTTCCATTTTGAATCTCTATAACGGTTTCTTCCAGAGTGCTTTTTCGTTTTCCAATTTTAAATAAAAGGCTAAGCACCTGTTTCACCTCAATTCTCTTTACTATCTGTTAATAGTAGCAAGAGACTGAAGTGAGATTCAATAACAATTTTTCACATTGGAATGCCCTAACTAAAAATATTACAAAAGAACTAATACGAAAGACTATTCTTTTATTGAAATGGTGACAAGCTCTGTAACATATATTTCTTTTCCGTTACATCTGCTTCTGTTTTTGTAATGTTTGACTCATTTACAGTTTACGTCTTCGGTATTATTTTTGAGGGGGTAAATAATACTTTTTTATCAAATATATTTTGCGAATTAATTTGAGGGTATTATTACCAACATTCCTTCCCCATTTAAAGGAAACAATAGTAGTAAAAAAGAAAGTAGGAAATCATATGCATACGATGTGGAAGGGCTCAATTAGCTTTGGTCTCGTCAATATTCCAATAAAGCTTTTCTCGGCAACCGAAGACAAGGATATCAAGCTTAGAAATCTTCATAAAGAATGCAATACCCCCATTCAATATGAAAAAACCTGCCCGAATTGTGAAAAAGACATAGGAAATGATGACATTGTTAAAGGGTACGAATATGTAAAAGGAAAATTCGTCATCTTGAACGATGAAGAACTGAAAGAACTAAAGGATGAGCACGAGGATAAAAGTGTAGAAATCATTGATTTTGTGAAGCTTGAAGAAATTGATCCCATTTATTTTAGCCGTTCTTACTTTATGGGACCTGGTGAAAATGGAAGCAAAGCCTATGCACTACTTCGTGAGGCTCTCCAAAAATCAGGCAAAATCGGAATTGCAGAAATTACAATACGTTCCAAACAACAAATGGCCATCATCCGAGTTTATAAGAACAGCCTAGTCATGGAAACGATTCACTATCCTGACGAAGTTCGCAATGTAGGCGAGGTACCAGGTGTCCCAGAAAATGTGGATCTAAACGAAAAAGAACTTGATACTGCCATCATGCTGATTGACCAACTAACAACAGAATTTAATCCTGAAAAGTATAAAGATGAATACCGCACTGCTCTCATGGAGCTCATCGAATCGAAAATTAATAATAATGAGGGGACAACCTCTAAAGAAGCACCAAGGACAAATGTGGTGGACTTAATGAGTGCCTTACAGGCTAGTATCGAACGAACAAAATCGAAGGAAACAGCTGCACCTAAAAAAGCAGCAGCGCCAAAAGGCACAGCAAAGGCAACGGGAACTACAAAGGCAAAAACAAAACCTGAAGCGCCAACAGGAACGGATAAAACGACTTCAGTCAAACCAAAAACGAGAACAACTCGTAAAAAAGTTGGTACCTGATAAGAGCTCCTAATGAGGAGCTCTCCCCTTAAAAAAGGAGTGGTAAGATGCTGAAACCAATGCTTCCAACCCTTATTTTCGAAGCCCCTACTGGCCAAAACTGGGTATATGAAATTAAATATGATGGTTTCCGCGCGATGCTACATTGGGAAAAAGATCGGATCCAGCTGATCAGTAGGAACGGAAACCTCTTAAATGAACAGTTTCCGGAGATTATTAAGCAATGTGAAGATCTTTCGGATGCAATGATTCCCTACCTGCCACTCATTTTTGATGGAGAACTATGTATCTTAGAGTCACCTTATAAAGCTAGCTTTGAATACATTCAGCAACGAGGGCGATTAAGGAGCACCGATAAAATAACACAAGCATCTACTTCTAAGCCTGCTCATTATTTGGTTTTTGATTTGTTAGAGCATGGCGGTCAAAATCTCAAAGCCGATCCATTTCAGGTTAGGAAAGATGAACTCTATAAACTTTTTAGTAAAGCCAATCTCTTCCACATCATTAATCCAAATAGTGACCAACTCATCCAATTAATTAAATACGAGGAAGATCTCGATGTGATTTGGAAGAATGCTACTGAACATATAGCTGAAGGGATTATTGCTAAAAAAGTAGATAGCACCTGGGAAGAAGGTAAGCGCACCACTAACTGGTATAAAATAAAAAATTGGCAAGCTGGTGTGTTTTTTATTCTCGGCTACGATAAAAAGAATTCCTTTTTTCATGTCGGTGTTATAAGAAATAAACAAATCTATGAAGCAGGCTTGTTTTCACATGGTCTCTCTCCAGATGAAAGACAAGCACTCCTTCAAGTTATACAAACTAACTCTACAGATGAAACAGCTAGTTTTATAAAAGTTGACCCTGGTATTTGTGTTGAACTTTTTTATCTAGAATTGTATAAAGAGCAATTACGACAGCCTAGCTTCTCACAGTTCCGGTTTGATGTAGATTGGCAGGATTGCACATGGGAAAAGCTAAGTAATAATGCCCCGCTTCTACCTAAAGAAATTGAGATTACTCATCCTGACAAGCCACTTTGGAAGGATAAATCGATAACAAAACTCGATTATATTCAATATTTGGTTGAGGTTTCACCTTATATGCTCCCTTTTTTAAAGGAGCGTTTGTTGACCGTGATTCGTTATCCACATGGGATGTATGGTGAGTCCTTTTATCAAAAAAACTGCCCGGAGTATGCACCTGAGTTTATCCAGACCTCAATGTCTGATGGGATCGAATATATTGTGTGCAATGATTTAAAGACCCTTTCTTGGTTAGGAAATCAACTGAGTTTCGAGTTTCATATCCCGTTTCAAACGATTCATTCAAAAGGACCATCTGAGATTGTGTTTGATTTGGATCCACCGTCCCGCGCTGCTTTTCCACTCGCTAAAAGAGCCGCGACCATACTAAAAGAAGTGTTTGACGGACTAAAACTAATATCATTTGTAAAAACGTCCGGAAATAAGGGTTTGCAAATTTATATCCCCCTGCCGGAAAACAGGTTCACGTATGACGATACGAGACAATTTACAGAGTTTATTGCCAATTATTTAGTAACCATGGAGCCTGATCTGTTTACTACGGAGAGATTGAAAAAGAATCGGGGAAACCGCATGTATGTAGATTACGTGCAACATGCTGAGGGAAAAACGATTGTAGCCCCCTACTCGGTCCGCGGGAATGATGGAGCCTATGTTGCCACCCCACTTTATTGGGAAGAGATCACGGATGAATTGTCGATTGAAGACTTTCCGTTGGAGACTATCATTGAGAGAATCAATGATAAAGGCTGCCCCTTTGCGCATTATTTTGATGCGAAAGAGAAACAGCCATTTGAGCCTGTGCTGGAGTTTTTGAGGCAAAGCTAGTGCAGGCGATGTGGTTGGATTGGATGTGGATGGGCTGCATCTGGTTTTTGGGCTTATGAAGGACATTCGAGTCGTGATTTTGGCTGGGAATGTTCTTCATCGGGCTTATGAAGGACATCCGGGTTGTGATTTTTGATTGATATGTTCTTCATCGGGCTTATGAAGGACATTCGGGTTGTGATTTTTGCTGGAAATGTTCTTCATCGGGCTTATGAAGGACATCCGGGTTGTGATTTTTGATTGATATGTTCTTCATCGGGCTTATGAAGGACATTCGGGTTGTGATTTTTGCTTGATATGTTCTTCATCGGGCTTATGAAGGACATTTTGGCTATGATTTTTGCTTGAAATGTCCTTCATAAAACTCATTTAATTTCGAATTTTCCTTAATTATCCAAAAGTCCAAAATTATCTACCACTTATGCTATCACCTTTTCCAATATTACCCAACACTCCCACCATATCAACCACTTAAGCCACAACTTTTTCCAACATTACCCAAAACCCTATTCATATCTACCTCTTATCCCACCACTTTTTCCAGTATTACCCAACTCTCCATTCATATCAACACAATACCCCTGCACCTTTCCAATCCTTACCCTAACTCCCCCTATTCCCCTCTAGCTCTCCTCCTCGTTTCCTTGTCAAACAAGCTATACACAATTGGAATGATAAATAAAGTTAACAATGTACTGCTGATCAAACCTCCAATGACGGTAATTCCCATCGGTTGGTTGATTTCAGAGCCTTCACCGATACCAAATGCCAGTGGCAAAAGCCCCAAAATAGTTGTGGTTGCTGTCATCATCACCGGTCGTGTTCGATCTTTTACCGCGACAACAATGGCTTCATGTGAACTCATTCCGTCCTCTTTCTTCTTATTAATATAATCAACAATCACGATTGCGTTGTTCACCACAATACCCGCTAGCACGATAATTCCGATGATGGCTGTGATTCCGATTGGAGTGTTTGTGAGATAAAGGCCAATTGCAACCCCGATGACCATTAACGGAACCGTAAACATAATAACAAACGGATATTTTAAAGATTCAAACTGTGCTGCCATTACGATATAAATCAACGTAAGTGCAAGCACAAATGCAAGGACCATTTGATCTATTGAGGATTCTAACAGCTCCTTATCACCACTGTAGACGATGTCTGTTTCATCAGAAAGTTCAAGGTCTGCTACTACTTCATCCACCTTTTTCGAAATCGCACCAAGATTCGTTGTCGTGACGTATTTCAACGTAAATTGTACGGCATGTTGCTGATCAATTCTCCGTACAGTTAGCGGCCCCTCGCCAATTTCAATATCTGCCACTTCTTTTAAAGGCACAAAAGAATTTGCTTGTGTTTTTAAAAGTAGGTTCCCTAAACCCTCGATGTTGTTTGTAAAATCTCGATCATAGCTTACAGTAACCGGATAAATTTGGTTGTCTTCATCTGTTAGCTGGAACGCTCTCGTTCCTCTTGTAACATCGTTTACCGTTGAGGCGATTTGTACAGGCGCAAGCCCTTCCTCAAACGCTTTTTCTTTATCAATCGAAATTTGAAGTTCCTCAATTGTTTTCGAAACATCTGTTGAAACCTCTGTTACATCTTTCAAATCCATCAGCGCTTCTGTGAGCCTTGAAACAGCTTCATTCAGCCTGTTTTTATCTGTATCTTTAACATGAAACTGCAAAGTGTTCGGAGTTGAACCTGATGAGGACTGTAAATTAAATCTTACTTTTGCCTCTGGATGAAGTTCGATAACTGGAGTCTCAATTTTCGATTTTTTCTCGTCAACAAACTCAAATGTGGAGCGCTCACGTTCCTCGAACCCAACCATTTTCACATAAATTTCTGCTTCATTTGAACTTCCTCCACCCCTGAAACTTTTCTCCTGGGTAGAGCCTATCAGGCTTACAAATACATCAACGTCTGCCTCTTTTTCTAATATATTTTCAATGTCACCTACTATTTTTTGTGTTTCGTCTAGTGGCGTTCCATTTTCAAGTTTTAAATTAATTGTAAAAAAGCCTTCATCACTTTTTGGTATGAATTCCGTTCCGACTCTAAACAACCCGAATATACTGGCCGCAAATAATACAATCGTGAGCAAAAGCACAATGAAACGATGTCCCAGTGACCATCTCGTGGCATTTTCTAAAAAACGCATGCCCCTTGATGATTGACGTTTTTTCTCAAGGTTTTCATTCGGTTTCTTTAAAAATCGACTGGCTAGCATTGGAACAACTGTTAGTGCCACCACGAGAGATGCAAATAAACTAAACGCAATCGTGACAGCAAATTCAGTAAACAATTCCCCGATTAAACCAGTAATAAAAACAACTGGTAAAAAGACTGCTACTGTCGTTAAAGTCGATGCTATAATTGCCGTTCCAATTTCCTTTGTTCCATCTGCGGCAGCTTGTTTTGGTTCTTTCCCCATTGATAAATGACGATAGATATTTTCGATGACGACGATTGAATTATCAACGAGCATCCCAATACCAAGTGCTAATCCACCTAACGTAAGAATATTTAACGAGAAATCTGAAAAATACATAAGCACAAAGGTCACAATGACGGAATATGGAATGGCAATCCCGATAATGAGTGGACTCTTTACACTTCTCAGGAAGAAAAAGAGGACAATCATCGCAAACAGTCCGCCTAACAGCAAAGTACTTGTAATATTTCCAATTGCGATTTTGACATAATCCCCTTGATCAAACAGGACTTCTGCCTGGACATTTTTATATTTGTCCTGAGAAAGCTTCTTTTCTAGTTCTGTTTGGAAGGCTTTTGATACCTGCGCTGTATTTGCGTCTGATTCTTGGAGGACACTGACTAACATCGCCGGCTGCATATTGGCTCGAGTGATGGTTTGCTGTGATTCGGGCACAATTTTAACCTCAGCAAGGTCTCCAAGAACGACTTTTTCACCAAGCAGTGGGTCAATTGTTATGGAAAGTTCCTCTAGGTCCTGGACAGACCCCAATGAACTAATGACTCTTGTTGTAAGTTCTCTGCCTTCAGATTCAATTGTATTTCCAGGTAATGAGACGGAATTTGCTCTGAGAATGTTTACTAAATCAGCTTGAGTCAGAGCGTACTCTTCTAACTGTTCTTGATCAAGTTCAACTTTTATTTCTTTTGTTACAACACCTGACAGATTAACATTTGCAACACCTTCAACTTTATTGAGCTCTGTTGTTAAACCTTCTGCAAGCTCTTGGAGTCCTTTTTCATCCCCTTCCATGCTAAGGGACAATTGAATAATCGGAAACTGAGAAGGATCGAATTTTAGAAACCGAGGCGCCTCTGCATCATCGGTAATTTGTGTTTGGTTAATCCTACTTAGAATGTCATTTTCAATATCATCAATGGAGGTTGTCCATGAAAACTGCAGTAAGATTAGTGCTGCCCCCTCCTGAGAAGTGGAGGACATGGTTTTTAAGCCGGGCAAGGTTGACAAACTTTGTTCAAGCGGTTTTGTCACTTTTTCAGAAACTTCATTCGGACTTGCACCAAAATAATTGGCAACTACCACACCTACAGGTGGATTGATTTCTGGGATTAATTTAAGTGGGATATTCATTAAGGAAACGAACCCTAGAATAATCACCAAAAACATTGTCACCAACGTAAATATAGGTCGTTTTATCGAAAATTTGCTTATGTTCATAAATAAGTACCTCATTTCGGAAAAAGTACAACATCATTGACATTATACCCATTAAATAGAAAAAAACTGTACACCCTTTATAGAATGTACAGTTTCTTTTTAACTTATCTTTACTTTAATGACACTTATTCTTTTAAGTCTTCGATTGAGTCAATATCCATGTAAGCTGGTACAACTAAACCGATTTTTGTGCCTTCAAGGTTTGAACCTAAATCTTCAAACTGACCATCATATTTCTCTACATAATCAGCATGAGTTACAGGTAACCATCCAGCAACGTGTGCATCAACAGATCCATCAGCTACACCAGTCCACATTGGACCAGCTTCTACTTGGCTCATTTTCACTTTATAGCCTAAATCTGTTAAAACTTTAGCCACAATATTGGTACTAGCGATTTCACTATCCCACGCAACGTAGGCTAATTTTACTTCTTCGCCATTTCCTTCTTCTACACCTTCAGTCCACTCTGCAACTTTATCTGGATTCTCTTCAATCCATTTTGCAGCGGCTTCTTCTGGTTTTGTTCCATCATTAATATCTACCATTACACTTCCCATATCATCTGAAGTCCAATTGAATTGGTCTAATAACGTATAAACAGCTGGTAGATCTTCTTTTAACCCATTTCGTGCAATCGTATGGATGTTTTCTTCTCCACCATATACTCCTTTAGGATCATCAAGATATTTAAGATCGAAAGCTGAGAATTTCCAGTGTGGCGTCCAACCAGTGATGATAATAGGTTCTTCTTTGTCATACGCCTTTTTAAGTGATGCTGTCATCGCTGCACCAGAACCTTCTACTAAAGTCCAGTCCTCTAGACCGTATTCTTCAATCGCCGAAGCAGTTGCCTTCATGATTCCTGCACCTGGATCGATTCCAACAATCTCATAATCTACACTTTCTCCTACAGATGCTGAAGAAGAAGATGTCGTTCCTGCCTCATCAGAATTGCCACCACATGCAGCAAGTCCTAGAGTAAATCCAATTGCTAATGATGCTTTGACTACTTTTTTTAACATTAAGCAGTTCCCCCTTGTTTAGTTTTTCCTATATTTTGAGTAATCCGGTCTAAGATGATTGCCACAATAACAATCGCTAGACCAGCTTCAAAACCAGTTCCTGTTTGCAGCTGTGTAACAGCTCGATATACATCTGCTCCTAATCCTGGTGCACCTACCATTGAGGCAATTACAACCATGGACAAAGCAAGCATGATACTTTGGTTAATACCTGCCATAATTGTTGGCATAGCTAGTGGAATTTGAACTTTTACTAATCTTTGTTTTGTTGTAGATCCAAACGCTTCAGTCGCCTCGATTAAATCCTGTGGCACTTGGGTTATTCCAAGTATCGTTAGTCGAATCGTTGGTGGCATTGCAAAGATAACTGACGCCACAACACCAGGTACAACTCCGATATTGAAGAAGAAGATTGCCGGTAATAAATAAACAAATGCAGGCATTGTTTGCATAAAATCTAATATCGGAATCACGATACTTCCCACAGTTTTACTTTGTGAGGCCCATATTCCTAGTGGTATTCCAAGAATGACTGATATCCCGACAGATGTTAATACAAGGGCAATTGTTTGAAGCATATTGTCCCAGTATCCTAGGTTATCGATTAAAAATAAACCAATTAATGTAAAAAGTGCAATTTTCCAATTACAAATTTTCCAGGCTACAACGCCCAAGATAAGAGTTAATAGAATAGAAGGAATAAAGCCTAATCCTGCAACAATTCCTTCTACAAATCCTTCAAGTCCTACTGCAATCCCTTCAAATAAAAATTCGAAGTTTGAGACTAACCAGTCTACAAATATATCAATCCAATCTGCTATTGGCAGCTTTGGTAATAAACCTTCCATTATAAAGCCTCCCTTTCATCACTTGGAGGGAGTTGTTCAGCCCCAAAGTCATTAATATATGTGTCATTACCAGCAAGTGCGCCTATCACGGCACCTCGAATGACAATCCCCTTAAGTCGATTTTGTTCATCAACTACGGCCACTGGAATAATAGCTTGTGAAACATCATCGAATAAATCAACAAGTAATGTACTTGTATCAACCGTTTTAAGATTTGTTTCCATGACATCGGCCAATGTTAAATTTTGCTCGACCGCTTTTGAAGCTTCTACTGCGCTAACTGCACCAACGAGTCTTTTCTGCTTGTCAACAACATAAACAGTCGATAAACCATTATCCTTCATGATTTTAAGCGCAAGCCTTGCTCCCTTATCAACCTGAACGGTTTCCGCTCGTTTGACAATATGGCCAGCAGTAAGTACCTTCGATAAATCAACATCCTCAACAAATCTTTCTACATATTCATTAGATGGATTCATAAGTATTTCTTCAGGGGTACCGATTTGTACGATGTTTCCGTCCTTCATTAGTGCGATACGGTCACCGATTCTTAAGGCTTCGTCAAGGTCATGTGTAATAAAGACAATTGTTTTTTCCATAGTTCCTTGTAACTCAATCAATTCATCCTGCATATCTTTACGAATTAATGGATCTAGGGCACTAAATGCTTCGTCCATTAATAAAATATCCGGGTCATTTGCGAGCGCTCTTGCAAGTCCAACACGCTGCTGCATCCCACCACTAAGTTGGTCAGGATATTGATTTTCATAGCCTTCTAGACCGACTAATTTAAGCGCTTCGAACGCTTTTTGTGAACGTTCTTGCTTTGCTACACCTTGAATTTCTAGTCCGTATTCCGTATTCTGAAGAACCGTTTTATGTGGGAATAATGCGAAGCGTTGAAACACCATGCTCATTTTTTTCCTACGAACTTCTCGAATTTCTTCTTTATTCATGGATACGACGTCTTTTCCATCAATTAAAACTTGACCAGAAGTTGGTTCTATTAATCTATTTAAAAGACGAACTAATGTAGATTTCCCACTTCCAGACAAACCCATAATCACAAAAATTTCTCCGGGATATACCTCAAAACTTGCTTGATTTACACCGACAGTTGATCCAGTGCTTTTTAGTATTTCTTGTTTTGTTTTTCCTTCTTTTAAAAGTTGAATAGCTTTTTTAGACGATCGCCCAAAAATTTTTGTTACGCTAGAAACCTTTATTTTTGCTTGTTTCTCACTTTCCATTCTGTCACCTCAATTTTTTCTTGCTGAAAACTTGCCTAATACAAACCGCCCTTTATGATATTCACATAAACTACTGTATCCTGTGTAGAAAGCAATAGTCACATTGACCTTTTAATTGTAGTAATGATTTCCAAAATACTCAAAGCTGATATTACGTGATATGCAACCGTAAAGTTTGTAAAGTAAAAACTGTACGTACTTCACATTCCGAATGCATAGAATTCCTCCAATATCCTCCATATTCCTTTCAGCACCTCCCCTTTACATTCAATGTCCAAATGAGTAGTCTATATATATCAAACCTTTGATGTAGGATGTGAATCTATTTGCAAGGCATAGACAAGCTAGAAAAAGCCCGAGAACGTGTGATTGATGCGATTGCTCAAAATATGAATTTATATGGAGTAACACCTTCAGTTGGAAGGCTTTGGGGTCTTATGTATTTTCAAGACGAGCCGATGACGCTGGATGATATGAAACAAGAGCTGGGCATGAGTAAAACGAGTATGAGTACTTCCGTACGTAACTTAGTGGATTTGAAAATGGTCGATAAGGTATGGAAAAAAGGGACTCGAAAAGACCTTTATGAGGTTGAAGAAGATTGGTATCAAACCTTTATTGACTTTTTTACGATAAAATGGAGGAGTGGCATTTCCATGAATGTAAGTGCCATTCAGAAATCTTTAGCTGATCTGAAGGAACTCTTAGAGGACGAACAAATTAGCAAAGAAGTTAAAGTAGAAGCAGAAAACGATATCGCGAAGTTGAATAATGCGTTAGAATATTATTTTTGGCTTAACCGGTTAGTAGATAGCTTTGAATCACATGAAATCTTTAAATATGTTCCAAAAGAGTAACGTTTATGAACGTTGCTTTTTTTATTTTAAAAACAGATTACGATTCGTGTATATCCCTCATCGCTTATATACTTTTTTCATACGCTACTATATGGGGGTGAGAAGATGCCATTATGGGGCTGGATGTTAGTCTTTTTTGGAGGGTTACTCCTTGTTGGTTTTGTCGCAGACCTTATTTCCAAAAAGAAACGTTCTACCGACTCCCGTAGCATTCAAAATCAAGTCGATGAAGTAAAAAACAACCAAACCGATTATCATAATTTTCTATAGAAATAAAGAAAGCAGCCCTGATTTTATCGGGCTGCTTTCTACATTATACCTGTACTTCTTGCGAATCTGGGTAGTCATTGTCCACCCATGCAACACCTTCATTTAACTGATAACCTGCGATTGTCACAAGTCCAAGCATGAATAGTAGCATTAGTTTTTTCATCTCTTAATCATCTCCCTTTATTGATTTATATGACTATGTTTTTTCAAAGATGAAATTACCTTTGAAAAATAATAGCTTGCTAGCTTATATTTATGATTTTCTTGATAGATTTTTCCAAGTTCCTCTGCATAAAAGGCTACGTGAAGATGATGTTCAATGCCCTCAAAATATGGCAATGCATCCTTTTCAATAAATCTCGTTAAATTATCAGATTTATTCAGCAAATAGTCATAATAGATAAAATGAATCTTGAATTCAGGATAACCCTGGTGATTCTCAACTAAAGCAAACCCTTCTTCAAGCCATTTTTTGCATCCCTCATGGTCACCTATTTTATAATTTTCTTCAATTAAACCGTGAATCGACCGTAAACGCCCAATGACCATATGTTCTTCTTTATGCTCAAGGCTATTTATAAATTGCTTAATGGCTTTATTGGATTTACCTAATTTTGAATAAAGGACACCTTGGTTATGATAAATCAAACCTAGTAATGACGGGTCTTTTATCCCTTCTGCTACCTTTGTTGCTAACAAATAATTCTCTTCCGCCATTTCGAATTCGTTAATTTTTTCATAACAAATCCCTAATAAAATTTGACATTCAGCACTCCTTTTTAAATCGTAAAGAGATTGATAGATTGCCAACGCCTTCTGTATATACACGATACTTAAGGCTAATTTCCCCATCCGGTTATTATTTAGCCCCTTATAATAATACAAATCAGCCGTTTCCCAGCTTTCAAAGTGGACACTGCTCGTTAAGATCTCCTCTGCAACTTTAAAATGCTCCATTGCAACAGAAAACTGGCTTCTCAAATAATAAAACTGACCAACAAATTTTTCGTAAAAATAGTTCATGCGGATTTCAAAAATATCTTTATATAAGTCAATTTTCTTGATATGTTGTTCAGCCTCGTCTAATTGGTTTGTAAAAATGAGATACCTAAGTTCAAAAAGAACGAAGAAAATGGCAACCCGTGAATCATTTGTATTCTTGCACTCATAAGAATCATAAAATGAAACCGCCTGCTCCCTTTTTCGAGAAACCATTAGGTGGTACCAATCATAAAGCTCCTTTAATTGGGCATATTCTTCACTTTCAATCAGCTTGATTCCTAATCGTTCACATAATAATTCAAGTACCTCTAAGCTTGCAGAGGTTTGGTTATTTTCAATTTTTGAAAGATAAGAAATTGAGATAATCTCATGTGCCAATTCTTCTTGTGTCATATTGTTTTGAATTCTAAAGAAACGTATTCTGCTTCCTATCTCCATCTTTCATACCCTCTCATTGACTACTTATATACTGTTTCTAGAAAATTGGTAAAAATCCTCTTTTAATAAATAGGGCAAAAGACTCATTTTTCTCGACCCGCACGATGTACGCCACATTGACGTTGCCACAGTGAGTGGCTTTCATAGTCTTAGTTAATTCATTAAAATCCTATGCTCCGTTTTAATTTATATGTAAAAACATGTTCAAATACACTATAAGTACTATAAATAAAAAAACGGTCCCAGATAGGACCGCGAGCTTACTTTTTCTTCACTTTTGCAAGTTCTGTTGAACCCGCTGTTGCCTGGCCACTTCCAATAATCTCAAACGTTTCAACTGCATCAAAATTAGTGATGACAATTGGTGTAATTGTACTCGCTGCCTTCTCTTTTATTAAATCTAAGTCAAAGGATACAAGCTCAGTTCCAACCTCAACTTTATCTCCTTCTTTTACATGTGTAGTGAAGCCCTCGCCCTTCATGTTCACTGTTTCAAGGCCTATATGTATAAGAAGTTCCAAACCTATTTCCGTTTTAATTCCAATTGCGTGTTTTGTCGGGAAGACCTGAATAATTTCACCTTTCACAGGCGAAACAATTTTTCCTTCAGACGGTTCAATCGCAAGTCCATCGCCCATCATTTTTTGAGAAAAGACTGGATCTGGCACCTCTTCTAAGGCAAGAATTTTTCCATTTGCAGGAGCCACTAACACTTCCTCAACTTTTTTATCTTTACTTCCAAATAATTTTTTAAACATAATGAGCCTCCAATATTAAAGATATGTTTAGTTGTATCATACCCATATTAAGAAAAAAAGAATTATAATTGGGTTAAATAGCATATTTCATTTTGTCAAAATATGTTCTAGTATGCAAGTAATATAGAAGGATTATCGGTGAATATGTCGAATGTCTAACAAAAGACAGTATTCAAAAAATTAAAACAAGAAGGAGGTGGCACAAAAGTTGTTAGAGCATATTGGACATGTTCTGTACCATGTACTTATCGTTCTTTTTCCTATTCTTATATATTATTTACTCACTATTCAGGATAATCATTCTTCTCCGAAGCTTCACCCAAATAAACTTCTTGGAATGATTATCATTATGCTTCTTTTAACCATCACTTTCCCTGTCACATATGCGAATGGGTTTGCTTATGATTTTAGGATTATCCCTATATTTGTCGCACTACTTTATACTGGATTTTTTCAGGGGATTGCTGTTATTTTGATTATGCTCGGTTATTTACTTCTACTCGGAGATTCTAAGGTTTTCTTCTCGATTGTCAATTATGCCATTATTATATTCATATTTTACTTTCTTTTAAAAAAATATCATTCTCTTCTATTAAATAAGAAGCTCATAGTTCTTTCAATCATTTATAGTTTTATCGTTATTACAAGAGCGATCGTCATAGTAAAGTATAATCAAATTGATCAACTACTCATTATGATCCTTTTTTCAATAGTTACGTGGATTACCCTTTTACTCGTAGTTCTAATTATTGAAAATTTAAAGCAACAAATCCTCTTACAACGGGAGCTAAGACGTTCTGAAAAAATGAATGTGGTTAGTCAACTAGCGGCCTCCGTTGCCCATGAGGTACGTAATCCACTAACGACGGTAAATGGATTTTTACAGTTAATAAGTCGGGATGATAATATTACTGATAAACAGCGAAATTATATCGACATCACTCTTTCTGAGTTAAATCGTGCACAATCGATTATTAATGATTATTTATCACTTGCTAAGCCAAATAATAGTAATACTCAATTAGTAAACATCAGCGAGGAACTATCAAAAACGGTTGAACTTATGACATCCTATACAAATATTCAAAGCATTGAGGTTGAAACCTTCATTGAAGACTCGCTATACATTAACGGGAATAAGGATGAAATCAAGCAAGTCTTGATAAATATTATTAAAAATGCAATAGAAGCAATTGGAAATGACGGCTTATTGCAAATAAATGCCTTTGCAAAAGAACAAGACATTATTGTGAAAATCACGGACAATGGTCCTGGTATGACGAAAGAACAGCTTTCAAAAATTGGTACACCTTTTTATTCAACAAAAGATAAAGGAACCGGTGTAGGGCTTACCATTTGTTTTCAAATTATTGAGCAACTAAAAGGGTCAATCTATGTTGAGAGTACAGTAGGGAAAGGTACCTCTTTTCTTATCAAGTTACCAACATCCAAAAATCCACCTATATCATAAAAAATGAGGTGATCCACAATGTGTGGTCGATTTACTCTTTTTGCAGAGTACGATGACATTCTTAATCGTTTTGATATTGAAGCTGCAATGGAACAAGATTTATTTCAACAAAGCTATAACATCGCCCCTTCCCATTCGGTCCTTTCAGTAATTAATGACGGTACACAAAATCGCTTAGGATATTTACGCTGGGGCTTCGTACCTTCATGGGCAAAGGATGAAAAAATCGGATATAAAATGATCAATGCACGCGCTGAAACATTGGCTGAAAAACCTAGTTTCAGACATGCCTTCAAACATAGACGCTGTCTGATTATTGCAGATAGCTTTTATGAATGGAAAAAAGGGCCCAACAAAACAAAAACACCGATGCGAATTAAATTAAAATCGAATGATCTATTTGCAATGGCGGGAATCTGGGAACGTTGGAAATCTCCGGAAGGGAATTCCTTATTTTCTTGTTCCATCATCACCACCACCCCAAATGAACTAATGAAGGATATTCACGACCGTATGCCAGTTATTTTAAATAAAGAGGACGAACGAGCATGGCTTGACCCTACTCTAAAGGATGTATCAAAGGTTAAACATCTACTTAAACCATTGGCTGCTGACAACATGGAGGCATATGAGGTTTCGTCTTTAGTTAACTCACCACGCAATAACTCACCAAATTTAATTCAAAAAATATGTTAAAGAAAAAACGACTAATTCCTATCGTGGATTTGTCGTTTTTTAGTTTTTTACATTAAGTTCGTTAAACGAAAAAGTATTTCGAAACTATTATTTTAGTATACCGAAATACTTGTGAATAAGTGATAGACGTTTTACATACATTTAGTTGTTAAAAATCTTGTTATCTATGATAAAATAATGCCTATACTTTCGACAGATTCCCCTGTCTGTCAAAGAGTTCTGTATTTTACAACTACCAAATTTTTCACCAAATAAATTCATTTCCAGCTTTTAAATTTTATACACAATTGACAATTTTCGTGTTAAACTAACAAATATTATATTATTCTTATAATATTAATTTCATAAAATAATAAAGTGGACAACCATGAAAAGGGGGAAAGAATATGAAAGAAATCTTTTACAAATGGAATCAGATTAGCCTGGTTAAACGTATATTTGGCGGTATTATCGTTGGTATCCTTTTAGCTTTAGTCGTACCAGAAGGAGCAAAATGGGTTAGCATTTTTGGTTCATTATTTGTAGGTGCACTAAAAGCCGTTGCACCGGTATTGGTCTTATTCTTAGTTATTGACGCCATCTCTAAACACAGAAGTGGAACCCAAACAAATATCAAATCGATTATCGGCTTATATGCAATTAGTACATTCTTAGCTGGATTCGTAGCGGTATTAGCAAGTTTTATCTTTCCAGTCAAATTGTCACTTGTATCGGGTGCAGAAGACCTTTCACCTCCAAGTGGTGTTTTAGAGGTTCTTCAAACATTACTATTTAACATTGTTGATAATCCGATTAATGCCCTAATGAATGCCAACTACATCGGAATTCTTGCTTGGGCGGTTGTTTTTGGATTTGCATTAAAAAGTGCAAACGACACAACAAAGACCTTGATTTCAAATGTTTCTGATGCTATTTCAACAGTTGTAAAATGGGTAATCAGCTTAGCTCCAATTGGAATTATGGGCCTAGTGTTCGATGCATTTGTAACAAACGGACTTTCTGCATTAATGGAATATGGAAAAATCTTAGCCCTTCTACTTGGCTGTATGTTCTTTATTGCACTTGTTGTGAATCCATTAATTGTTTATATCTATATTCGCCAAAATCCATATCCAATCGTTTTTCGAAGCCTAAGAGAAAGTGGAATTACTGCATTCTTTACTCGTAGCTCAGCTGCAAATATTCCGGTTAACATGAATCTTTGCGAAAAACTTGGACTAAATAAAGACACTTATTCAATTTCAATTCCATTAGGTGCTACGGTTAACATGGCTGGTGCGGCAGTAACGATTTCTGTTCTCACGCTTGCAGCAGTTCATACACTTGGCATTGAAATTGATTTTGCAACAGCACTTATTCTTAGCGTATTATCCGCTGTTTCAGCAGCAGGTGCATCAGGTGTGGCTGGCGGATCACTTTTACTAATTCCTTTAGCATCAAGCCTATTCGGAATTCCAAACGATGTTGCCATGCAAGTCGTTGCTGTTGGTTTCATTATTGGGGTCCTACAAGATTCTTGTGAAACTGCCCTTAACTCATCATCGGACGTACTTTTCACAGCAACTGCTGAATACGCTAAGAAGCGTAAAGAAATGAAGGAAACTGCGAAAAAGTCAGCTTAATCTTATAAATCGGACACACTCTAAAAAAGACAAAGGGAAAAAAATTCCCTTTGTCTTTTTACCTTTCGGCCTTATTTTTTATCAGTTGTTCTCTGTCATCTGTTTGTGGAGGCTCCTCCAACCACCCATGTTTAATCATAATATTGGCCCCATCCTCAGCATACAATGAGATTTCTGGAATTAATGAGGCATATTTTAAACCTACATCTCTCCTAGGGCTAGCAGCCATGGCCATTCCAAAATTCCCAATACCCGCTGCAATCATTGCTGATACATGAAACATAATAAGTTTGTCAGAGAAAACACTCACTTTACTGTCAGTTACAGCTGAATCCCAGCTCATAGGAGTAGGAAGATCCTCTTTGATTAGAAAGTTACTAAATAGCTCTATATATTTTTGAGAAAGTTTCTTTCCTCTTATTAAAAATTGTTTTACATCCTTACCTTCCGTGATCTGTGCAAATCCTGTCATTAATACCTTGCCAATCGCATTGGTTTGCACATTTAAAAATAAATGACTAATTTCGACTGAAGTTAGGGCTCTCTTTTTTCCCATGAATCCAGCCAGAAAATGCTGTTTCTCTACAAAATCTACCTTGTCAGGAATAGAAATATAAGGAGGTCGTACATAAGTCCCTTGTTTTAACATCAATTCACGTGTTTGGTCTTGCAACTCAACCCCTAAATTTAATATACGTTTATGAAAAGCAACTACATCTGGACGTGTCGCAAGGCCAAGTGCCCCACTACTACCTGCCATTCCGAGAATGGACATTTGTCTTAAATACATTAATACGAAAGTATCAGAAAAAAGTCTTGGAGCTTTCACATTTACATCCTGCTCTGTAAATCCTAGCGGGATTGGAAAGTCCTCCTTTTCAAAGATATTACGTGCGATCGCAATATTTTCTTTAGAGGCTTTCAACGTCATGTCAATAATTGGGCGAACTTCCTCATCTTCTACTTTCTCTAAAAAATATGAGTTTACACATACAGATAACGTATCATTTATGTATTGTGTCCATAAGCTCGCCATCTCCGCTGCAGTTAAACGAATTTTGGATTTATCCTCCATGTAATCAACCGACCTCCTAGTCTAGACCTACCAAGGATAATTTCTCCAAAAAGCAAGAAAATTATTATACTATCCCCCAAAACCAGAAAAAAAGCAAAAAAAAATAGCACTTAAGTAATCTCAAGTGCTTCGTGATGATTCCGAGAGGGCTCGAACCTCCGACCCCTACCCTGTCAAGGTAGTGCTCTCCCAGCTGAGCTACGGAATCACTATATGAATAATTCATAATATACATTCGTTTCGAGCGTTTGTCAATTAAATTCTAGTAAATTTTATAAGGGTTACTATTTTTCTGAGGTTTGATGGTATTTGATGGTCACCTTTTTGTTATGAAAATATTAACATCGTAAAAAACGTAAATATATGTTATTATTGACATACATTCATTTTATTTGTATAAATATAATATCAAGGCAAAGTACAATTTAATAGTCGCTGAATTCCCATTTTTGGGAAACGGGGGAACCATAAACGTGCAAAAGGGCACACGGGGTGAATCCTTTTTTATAAAGGTAGGAGATACTCTTCATCCGAATCCGACAGCTAACCTCGTAAGCATTTGGAGAGAGCATTGTTGCGCAAATTTATCGATAAAGCCACGAGCCACACTCTCGTGGTTTTTTGTGTCTCCAAAAAATGCTATTCACCGCATTACACACCACCCTTTTGCTGCCCAAATTCACACTCGAATACATCTTAGAGGAGGTTTTTTATGTCATTAACTAAAAAGATTTTATTAGGTTTAGGTCTTGGTGCACTTGTAGGTCTTATCTTAAACGTAACGTCACCTTCCATTTTTGAAATTGCGAATACTTGGATTTTCGTTCCACTTGGTCAAATTTTCTTGAATTTAATTAAAATGCTTGTTGTTCCAATTGTCTTAGTTTCTATTACTCTAGGAGTTACAGGCCTTGGTGATCCAAAGAAGCTTGGAAGAATTGGTGCTAAAACGATAACTTATTTTTTAGCAACAACAACGATAGCGATTACAATTGCGATCGCTCTTGCTTCCATCTTTAAGCCTGGCGCTGGTGGAGCCTTTGATACGCAAGGGGCTACTTATGAAGGGGCAACTGAAGCTCCTCCATTTATGGAAACACTAATTGGAATTATCCCAACAAATCCATTTACGTCAATGACTGATGGAAATATGCTTCAAATTATTGCATTTGCTATTTTTATAGGTTTTGCTCTAACCGTGTTAGGCGAAAAAACGAAGGGTATTGTAAATTTATTTGAACAAGCAAATGAAGTGTTAATGTATCTTGTTAATCTTGTAATGAAGACGGCTCCATATGGTACGTTCGGCTTAATAGCGACTGCTATTGGTGGCCAAGGGTATGCTGCAATTAAAGCAATGCTTGCTTACTTCTTAATTGTACTTGCCGCTTTACTTGTTCACGCAGCCATTACTTATGGTGGTACGATTGCAGTATTGGCAAAACGAAACCCCATTGAGTTTTTCAAAGGTTTTGCACCTGCGATGACGGTTGCTTTTAGTACATCAAGTAGTAGTGCCACTCTTCCTGTATCTATGGATACTGCACAAAAAAATCTAAAGGTTCCTGAACCAATTAGTAGCTTTGTTCAACCATTAGGTGCGACTATCAATATGGACGGTACAGCTATTATGCAAGGTGTTGCCACCATCTTCATTGCACAGGTATACGGATTTGATCTAACTTTTACTCAAATTATTATGGTTATCCTAACAGCTGTGCTTGCAAGTGTAGGTACCGCTGGTGTTCCTGGTGTTGGTTTAATCATGCTTGCCATGGTTCTAAATCAAGTTGGTCTACCACCAGAAGGTATCGGTTTAATTATTGGTATTGATCGATTACTTGATATGACACGTACAGCTATTAATATAACAGGTGATGCAGCGTGTGCTGTATATGTTGCAGAATCTGAAAAGAAACATATGGATGAAGCAGCTGCTTAATGCGTAATATGTACCGAAAGCGACAGGAAGTTTTTCCTGTCGCTTTCCTATTTTTCAAGCGTTATAATAATGATGCAGATTAACTTAATCGATTGTTTGGAGGTTTAAAAAGATGACGATTAATAAAAGCACTGTTAGGGAAATGACTATACATAGTAAGCTTTTAAATGAAGAACTTGAGCTTATCGTTTATTTGCCTGCCACCTTTTCCCCTCTCTATAAATATAATGTTCTCATCGCTCAGGATGGGCGCGATTATTTTAATCTTGGCAGGGTTGCGAGAGTTGCGGATAAGCTGATTGAAACAGGTGAAATAAGCAATACCATAATTGTTGGTGTTCCTTATAAAAGCGTTGCAGACCGACGTAAGAAATATCACCCAGATGGGGAGCAGCATCATTTGTATAAGCGTTTCTTAGGGGAAGAGTTAGTACCATTTCTTGATCAGGAGTTCCCAACCTATCAGATGGGGCAAGGACGAGCATTAATTGGGGATTCACTGGCAGCGACTATATCACTACTGACAGCACTTGAATACCCTCATACTTTTGGAAAGGTGATCATGCAATCTCCCCTTGTAAATGATCATGTTCTGTTGGAGGTTGAACGTTTTGCAGACCCTCATCTCATTGACCTATATCATATAATCGGGACAGGTGAAACCGAAGTAAAAACAACAAAAGGTGATATTGAGGATTTTTTAACGCCAAACCGAAAACTAAACGAACTCATCGCGAGCAAAGGTTATCCATGTTTTTATGAAGAATTCAACGGTAACCATACGTGGAAGTTTTGGCAACCTGACTTACCAAGGGCCCTTTCAAAAATGCTCAATTAACTGTTTTTTATTCTATCATTTTCAAATATTTGTTATAATTATGTTATCATTTTTCGTAATACAACATTAGGTACTTTACGTTTTGAAATTTTATACTATAGGAGGGCAATACAAATGAAATATGGCATTGTTATCTTCCCATCCAAAAGTCTGCAAGACATCGCAAATTCATATCGTAAACGTTATGACCCGCATTATGCATTGATTCCACCACATATCACGGTAAAAAATGCATTCGAGGCATCCGATAATGAAATTGTGGATATTACAAGGGAATTAGCAGCGGTTACCAAACAGGTAAATCCATTTACATTAACTGTATTAAAGGTAAGTTCTTTTTCCCCAGTAAACAATGTAATTTATTTAAAAGTAGATCCTAATGAACAATTACAAAAACTACATAATGCACTTCACTCTGGTTATTTTGCAGGAGAACCTGAATATGCGTTTGTTCCACATATTACAATTGGGCAAAAGCTATCCAGCGATGAACATTCAGATGTGTATGGCCAATTACGTATGTTAAAAATGGAGCACGAAGAGCAAATTGACCGTATCCACCTCCTCTATCAGTTAGAAAATGGTTCTTGGACCGTTTATGAAACATTTCGTTTAGGAAAGGAAATTTAATTACACCATGGAAGCAAAAATTGTAACGAACAACAAAGAAAGAGACGATGCATATACGATTAGAAAAGTGGTTTTCGTCGATGAACAAAAGGTACCTCTTGAAGAAGAGATTGATCAATTTGAAGATGAAGCTACACATGTTGTCCTTTATGATCACAATGAACCTGTAGGAGCTGGACGTTTTCGTGTGCTTGACGAATACGGCAAAGTAGAACGCATTTGTGTTCTCGCTTCACACCGTAAAAAAGGAGCAGGAAATTTGATTATGCTTAAGATGGAGGACATTGCAAAAGAACGAGGCATTTCAAAATTAAAGCTTAATGCGCAAACACATGCAGAAAACTTCTATAAAAAGCTAGGTTATGAAACCGTATCAGGTCTATTTATGGTTGCTGGTATACCGCATGTCACAATGGTTAAAGAAATATAAGGATGTCTTTTATGACATCCTTTTTTCATGGATAAAAAAGGGTAAACCTGTTCACTCTACCATAGAGAGGTGAGCAACTTGGAATTTTTAAAAATTTCATTTGATTTAGTGGTTGGTCTGTTAGGATTACTCGTTCTTACAAAAATATTAGGTAAAACACAAATTACGCAAATTACACCTTTTGATTTTATCTCTGCATTAGTACTTGGTGAATTAGTTGGAAATGCCGTATATGATCAAAAAATTGGCGTATTGCAAATATTTTCTTCCATTATTGTATGGGGAGTATTAATTTATGTAATTGAATTAATAACACAGAAAATTCGAAGGACCAGGCCATTTCTTGAGGGAAAGCCAACAATTATTATTCATCAAGGAAAAATTATTAAAGAACATTTAAAGAAAAACAAACTTGATATCAACCAATTACAGCATCTTCTTCGGGCGAAGGATGTTTTTTCAATTAGAGAGGCCGAGTATGCGATTTTAGAAACAGATGGCTCAATTAGCGTCCTCAAGAAGTCTAAATATGAACCACCTACGCGCCAAGATTATAATATGGCGGAACAAAAGGTTCGTCTCCCTATTACATTAGTAAGTGATGGCATCTTAATTCAAGAAAATCTGAAGGAAAGTGGATTTACGGAAGACTGGCTACATTCGGAATTGAAAAGTCAGGGGGTAGCCACATATAAGGATTTACTTTATGCGGAATGGCATGAAGAGGAAGGCTTGTACGTTCAGGAATTTTAACCTTCCCTCTTTTTCTCTGTTTTTCATATAGACTCGTTGTAAAGCAACCCTTTGCCAGTATATTGAGAACGAATATTTTCAATATATTGGCTTTGTTTTTTCGTCATTGCTTTCCGTTCAACTTGGTGTAGATCATACGTACGCTGATTATTATTCAAAGACACTGGATTTACTTGATGTAGCCTCATAAGGTTTGTTTTATAAGTTGTAGTCCGGTGTACATATTGATTATATTGTTCATTGTTGATTGGTAATATATATCCCATATTTTGCCCTCCATTCCTTTTTTCTTTCGTTTTATGTATCGAGTATTTACATTATGTTAGTTATTAAAAATTTCGAAGCCTCCCCTGTATTTGTAAGGGTCGTATCAGAAAAGGCCTGGCAACTTGGCCAGACCACACGCTTACTTTTTATTGATCATTTTTGAAATGGTTCCAAAGTCCAGTTTTTCGTCACCGCTTACAATGCTTTTTACAATTTTATCTTCAAGCTGTTTGTTTACTGGCTTATTTGCAATTTTAGAAACCTTTTTAATTACAGCACGAACTGTTTTTTCATCCTTAAAATTCGCATTTTGCAAAGAGTTTGCTAATTGGAGTACCTCCTGCATATTTACGCCTGTTTTCTTTTCAATATTCTTAAAAAAGTTATTGTCCATTTCGAAGCCTCCTTACATTGTGTTATATCGTATGACCCCCGCCTAAAAGATGTGCGAGGTTGTTGAAAAAACTATTTTTTGTTATTAAATGGAGAAAGTACGAGCCGATTGACTCGTACTTCTACTTAGGGAAATGTTGTGATTAGTTATAGAAAGAAGCACCTACAATAATTAATAGGATGAATAATACTACGATTAATACAAATGTATTGCCGTAGCCTCCACCGCCATAACCGTAGCCGCCATATCCGCAACCACCGAATCCGTAACCCATATTTAGCACCTCCTCATTGAAAGAGTACATTATAAAATATGTTATGAAGTGTGATTTTGTGAGGACAGGAGCACAGGGCAAACGCGGAATTTCAGGGTACCTACCCCTCTAAGTTTTTATCCAACTCTTGTTGCTTTTTAGTAAACCATTGATCAAGCTTTTCCATTCTTGTTTCAAGCCCTTTTTCAAATTCTCCCGCCTGCTTATCTAACTCGTTTAATCCCTTTTCTGTTTCTGCAGACCATTTATCTAGTTTTGCTTTCGCTTCATCATGGTCTTTGTAGTAATCCGCAACAAAACGTTCGATCTCTTTTTCAAATTTGCTCAAAGCACAACACCTCCAAGTACTATATAAAATGATAAAAACAGGCTACCTGAGCCTGTTTTAGGTGAAGTTACTTGATTGAGTTTTGTGCATTAATATAGCCTGCACCATACGTGTTATAATCGATGCCCTTCCATTTGTCTGCGCCATTTAGTAAATCCTTTTTTATATCATCAGGAGTAAAGCTTTTATTCTGTATTTTCTTGTTTTCAATCATTAATGCTACTACACCAGCACAGAATGGGGTAGCCATCGAAGTACCAGATAAGGTGATATAATGTTCATCAACACGACTTGCTTTTTGGAACTTATCCAGATATGAGTTAGGAGATCGTAGTGAAACGATATTTACACCTGGAGCTACAATATCTGGCTTAAGAACATTATAGATTGTCGGTCCTCTACTTGAAAATTCTGCGATTGTATCATCTTCTCGCTCATCTAGTGTATTTTTATCATCGAGTGCTCCAACCGTAATAACTTTATCGCTAATCCCCGGACTTGCAATTGTATTAGGTTCATCGCCTTCATTTCCTGCTGCCACACATACGACGATTCCACTGTCCCATGCTTTCTCTACGACTTGTACCATTGGATCAGCATCTTCGTTATTTAGCCTCTGTGCAGTTGCACCAAGCGACATAGAGATAATATCGATTTTGGGTTTGCTCGGATCCTGATTATTTAGGATACACCACTCAACACCCTTCATTACTGTATCGAGTGAACCAGATCCTAGTTTATTTAATACTTTTACACCAACCACATTTGCTTTATGTGCAGGCGCCTTATATTTTCCTCCAGAAGCCATCCCATTGCCAGCTGCATCACCCGCACAATGGGTACCATGTCCATTATCATCATAAGGTTCCACCTGACCACTCACCAAATCTTCAAACCCGATAATTCTTCCTTCCAGATCTTGATGTGGATAGATTCCAGTATCGATAACCGCTACTGTTACACCTTCACCTGTTAGTTCTGTTCCATTTCGAACAATACCGTCTGCTCTACCCGCTGGAGTCGCAACATTTAGTAATGCTTTTACTTCTGAATTTAAATAGACTCGTTTTACATTTGTGCATGTTTGTAATAGTTCCTCTAAACCCGCTGCGGTAACCGTTGCTGAACAGCTTGGAATGGTTTTAAATTCATAGTTGAGTTTGCAGCCATAATGACGATTCATCACTGCTTTGACATTATCCTGAATTTCATTTTGATCTGTGTACTCGATAATGACATCAAACTTCCTTGTTTTCTTGATGATTTTTTCGAGTGTTTTGTGTAAAAAGCATGGTGTCCATTTAAATGGGCGATATAAATTCACTAGATTCTTCCTGAGATTTTTGTCCATTTTTGAACCATAGTTCCTTGTAAATTGAACCATTGAAAATCCAAACATCTCTCTCACCTCCAATTTTTTCCTATAGGATAAAATATGTAAGATGAGATTAAATTGGAGCGGTGTTTGTCCGAGGACAAGCGCCTTTTTTGTAAATAAAAGAGGCTGTTCGTCTGCACAGCCTCAACCTCATGTTAACTATTTACACAGATAATATTTGGGATGTAATTGAAGTAGATTTATCATTATCTTTCCATTGCATTTTTAATAAGATTGTAGTTATTTTGCAGCCTTACATTTTCCGGAGCCATTTCTAATGCTTTTTTTGAAAACTCGACCGACTTTTCAAGCATTCCTAAGTAATAACAACTTAAAGCCCCTAAGTCGTACAGTGTGTAATCCCAAGCAGAAGCTTCTGTTAAATATGTGGCTTTTTTAGTTGTAATCCTCAGACCATTTTCCACCATTGCATACACGAGTGGCCAATTCTTTTCGGAATGGGCTAACTTTGCCATTTCAACATATGGCTCTCTTAAATGAGGTGCTTCAGCAATCGCTTTATAAAACCATGATATTGCCTCTACAGTATTTCCTTTTTTCAAATGTCCTCTAGCTATAAATCTCATTGCTGCACTTCTTTGATCGTTCCAGGTAGCTTCTGGCTTGTTTAAGAATATTTCAAGGGTCTTCATACTTTCTTCCCATTTGTTATAGTACATGTACTCTCGACCTAAATAGAACAAATTCACTAGATAATCAGGATGTTCTTTTACTGACAACTCTAACAATGGGAGATATTGCCCTCGCGATTTCGTATTGTCCGGAAAATGATTTAATTGAATATTTCTTTCCCATACAATATTTTCTTCCCCTGGACCATAGTAGTACAATACTTCATGTACCGGATGTACCCATCTGTATCCATGTCTTCTATGAATTTTCCCTCTCCAAAAGGTAGAACCCCTTGAACCATCTGGATTGAATTTCCATGTATACATATAATTGATTCTCGTCGTTTTCTCCGTCCACGCTTTTTCAATTTCCCCTCTCCATCCTGGCTCAAAAACTTCATCTAAATCCGTACATACACAGACGTCTACATCCTCTGGTACAAAATTCAATGAAATATTTCGAGGAAGATCGAATCGCCAAGGGTCTATTTTGATGGAATATACCTGCGCCCCCCTAGCTTTTAGTTTTTCGACTGTTTTATCCGTGGAACCTGTATCTGCTACAACAATTACATCTGCTTCCTGCATGGAATCCATCCATTCATCTACAAATTGCTCCTCATTTTTACAGATTGCATATACTGCCACTCTTAATTTCTTATCCATTGCCAAAACCTTCCTTTTTAGCAAGCTCGAACAGATTTTCTTTCCACTTCTCAAAATCTTCATTCCATGCATGTTGGTTATAATGGTAATCTGTGATTTTTTGTTTAAGTTGTTCAGCTTCTTTAATCATCAAATATGCTTCTAGATTTCTTCCAAGCTGATGAAGAAACTTTGCTTTTTCAAACCGTATTTCCCGTCTGTATGGCAAGTGAGGGATAGCCTGATTTAGTTCAATTAATGCTAAATCATTTTTATTTTGTGACTTATAAATAATGTATTTTAATTTATGGAGATAGCCTTTATCACTATCTTCAATTTTAAGTGCCTCATCGGTAGCCCAAATGGCTTTATCATATTTACGTACTCTCAAATATTCCCCTGCAAGAAAACTCCATGATTTCCAAACATCCTTTCGTTCCTTAACGGATTGTTCTAAAAGTGGTAGATAACTGGATCTCGATTTTTCAGTATCTGGTTTTTGATAAATCCAGAAGTTATTTAACCGTTTGATTTTTTCTTCCCCGTTATACTCGAGAATTTCATGTACCGGAAGCTTCCATTGGTATCCTAAACGTTTATGAATTCGCTCATGCCAATGTTGGCTTCTACCACCACCTGGCCAAATCGTGCTAAATTTATGAAAGTATCTGGTAATCGCAGGATCATAGTTTTTGATGATGTGTTCCTTCCATCCCTCCATTAAATACTCATCTAAACCAAGTGCAATGCAAAGATCTATTTCGGAATTAATCAATGACAGTGCCGTATTGAAAGCATCATCAAAGCGCCAAGGTGAAACACAAATGTGATAAACAGATAATGGGACTTTTGGATTTTCTTTTCGGAATTCCTCAATTAATTCATTTGTTTTGTCAGTCGTACCTGTGTCACATAGTACGATTTCATCCGCATCTTTCACAGATTCTAAATATCTCTTAATAAACTTTTCTTCATTTTTAAAAATGCCGTAAACCGCAATTTTAGGGCGGGCCAAATCATTAGAACTAAGCGTCATTTTCTTACTCCTCTGCTGATTATTTCATGTAGGTTACCATCGCTTTAATGTTATTAAAGTATTCAAATGAGGAATTGTCGTGCTAGACTGTATACTCATTTTCACCTTATCATCCACACTTCGGTCCATCCTGCTACATACATATAATATGAATCTACGAAAGGCGGAAAGAAAATGATAAACTTACTCTTTATAACAACTGATCGTTCGCAACATATCGATAAATCACCCTATTATTTGTCTAAAGAGCTTGAAAAAATAACTAATTTAACAGTTTGGCATAATCCTGGAAATCTCCAAGATATCCTTTCACAGCTTTCTACTCGACCAGACTTCATTCTTTTATATGATCTTGATAAAATGACAGCCCCTAGAATTAGTGGCATAAAGAACGTTAACATCCCCTTCGGTCTTATGGTTGAAGATCCTGATAAAAATTCAGGAGCTCGCGGGAAGTTTATAATGGACAATAATATTCAGTATCTTTTTCCAGTTGTACGGGATTCTTTTCTAAGAAAATACCCTACCTTAAAAGATAGAATATATTGGCTTCCACATCATGCCTATACAGAAGTATTTAAAGACTACCAACTGCCAAAAACAATTGATTATTTGCTGATAGGAAAAATAGACCGATTATACCCATTGCGTCAAAAAATCCTTTCCACGATGCAAAACGAACCAGGATTCACATATTATAAACATCCAGGATACAGGTCGTTTTCACCTGCTGATGAAAAAAGAAGAGTTGTAGGTGAAAATTATGCAAAAAAAATTAACCAGGCAAAAATATTTTTCACATGTGATTCCATTTTGAAGTATCCAATTAAAAAGTATTTTGAGGTTCCCGCATGCCGAACTCTCTTAATGGCACCGACATCAAAAGAAATAGAAGATTTGGGATTTATCCCTGGTAAAAATTTTGTAGATATTAACGAAAATGACTTTTATGAAAAAGCTAAATACTATTTAACCCATGAGGAAGAACGTCAGAAAATTGCAGATGCTGGATATGAATTTATTCGAGAATATCATTCAACAAAAGCAAGGGCAGAGTTTTTAGTAGAAAAAATGAATGAAATAATCGAAAACCAGAAATAAAAAACGGAAGAAATTTTTAAGACGTTTTCATTGGAAGAAGGGAGTTTTATTTAATGGAAATTAATAAGGCAGAAAAAAATAAAGACTTTTATGATGAAGTGTATAAAAAGGGCGGAATGTATGCCAAACATTATCAGGCAAGTCCTTATTATAAAATCTGGAAGAAATCAATCGATTTACTTAAGGAAATTAAAAACCCAGACATTTTAGAAATTGGCTGTGGAGTAGGACAATTTGCAAATATGCTATTTGATCAAGGGTTTAAAGATTATAAAGGTTTCGATTATAGTGATGAAGCGATTAAATTAGCACAGCAAACGAATCCCCAAGAGCGTGAAAAGTTTCATGTAGATAGCGCATATACCTCTAAAATCTTTCAAGAGAATTATAATACCGTCATTATTTTTGAAGTTCTAGAACATCTAAAAGAAGATATGCTTGTTTTAAACAAAATCAAAAGTGGGGTTAATGTTATTTTCTCTGTACCAAACTTTGATTCCGCAAGTCATGTTAGATATTTTGTAGATAAAAATGAGATTGTTCAAAGGTATAATGAGATTGTTGAGATTCAGGACGTTTATGGTTACCCAATAAGTTCACGAAATGTCATATATTTAGGCTATGGCCGAAAAAAATAATATCATAAACAAAACACAACCAATTCCCTTAGAAATTGGTTGTGTTTTTAGTTGATTTTATTTTGCTTAAGAAGATATGCTTTAATTTTTAATGCAACATCTAACGCTGCTTCACCTTCCCCAAGGCTAACTTCTGGTCTTTTATTTTGCTGTATACATGCAACGAAGTGTTCTAATTCATTTAATAGAGGATCTGTATTCGGAATGGCAATTTTCTCGATAATAAAATCTGTAGGATATTTCCTCGGCTCATCAGGTTTATTTTTTAAGATAAGTTGTTGTCTTGTCACAAAATTCGTTTTTATCATACGTTCTTTTTCAGTAATGATTAATGTTCGTGCTTTTTCTTGTGATATATCACTTGCTACCAATGAAGCAACAACGCCATTTTCAAAGGTTAACAGTGCATTGACGTAGTCATAATGCCCCTTCTCTTTTAGACAGACCCCTGCAGCAGAAATGTCTGAAATTGGAGATTGAGCAAGACTAAGTACAATATCAATATCGTGAATCATGACATCTAAGACAACATCAACATCTTTGATTCTTCCCGAATATCCAATTCGCTTTGCCTCAATAAAAATAATGTCGGTTACTAATTCTCTCAATTGTGGTACCACTGGATTATACCTTTCTATATGCCCCACTTGTAAAATAATTTCCTTACCCTTTAGTGTATCTTTTAGTTTACTAGTTTCTTCAAGTGAAACAGCAATAGGTTTTTCGACTAGAACATGCTTATTTTGCTTTATTGCTTCTTCAGCTAAAATGAAATGAAATTTTGTAGGAGCAGCAATAATAACGGCATCAACATTTTGTAATAAGGCATGATAAGTTTCAAATGCTTTGACATTTATCTTATTTGCCATTGTACTTGCTTTTTCAAAATCTGGATCGAACACACCAATAAAATCAACACTATTTAATCCTTTTAATTTCTGACAGTGATAGGAGCCCATATTTCCTACACCCACCACTCCCATTTTTACAATTTTCATGATTGAACACCCTTAAATTCTTTTGCTGCAGATATAATATACTCCTGTTGTAATTCTGTCATCATCGGAAAAATAGGGAGTGCAAGAATCTCCTTCGCAACACTTTCACTTATTGGAAAATCCCCTTTTTGATAATTCAAGAACTGAAATGCTTGTTGTAAATGTAATGGAATTGGATAATAGATGGCTGATGCGATTCCTTTCTTTTCAAGGAATTTGCTTAACTCATCACGCTTCTCTGTTTGTATACAATATTGATGAAAAGTATGCGAGCGGTCTAGAATAGTTGGAGGAGTCTTAAACAATTTTGATAGTTCTGAAGTGTATTTATTTGCTATATCTCTTCTATTATCTAAGAAGTATTCAAGCATTTTTAATTTTTCGATCAATATGGCAGCCTGTATCTCATCTAACCGACTGTTGACTCCAATAAGAGAATGGACATAGCGCTCGGTACTACCATGATTACGTAGACAATTTAACTTCTCATATGCCTCCGTGTGATTCGTAACCACTATTCCAGCATCACCGAATGCACCAAGATTCTTAGATGGAAAAAATGAAAAACAGCCAATATCCCCGATTTGTCCAACCTTTTTCCCCTTATATACAGTTCCCATAGCTTGAGCAGCATCCTCAATTATTATTAATTGATGCTCCTTAGCAATTTTTAAAATCTGTTCCATTTCAGCCGATTTTCCAAATAAATGTACGACCATGATTGCTTTTGTCTTCTCAGTAATTGCTGCCTCGATTTTTGTAGGATCAATATTGTACGTCTCTGGTTCAATATCAACAAAAACGGGTGTTGCACCAACTCGTGTAATCATTTCTGCAGTAGCAAAAAAGGTAAATGGAGTGGTAATAACCTCATCTCCTTCTCCTATTTCCATTGCTTCTAATGCCAAAAGAAGAGCATCTGAGCCATTCGCTACTCCAACAGAGTATTTTGCATTGAGGTACTCAGATATCTGCTGTTCAAAATTCCTCCCTTTGTCGCCTAGAATATAAGAACCACTATCAATTACCTCATGCACAGATTTCTTTATCGAATTTCCCATTAATTTCAGTTCTTCGATTAAATCGACCATTGGTATATTCATTCTTCTATTCCCCCATTATGTTCCGTGCCTAATCTAGTAGCTGGAACACCTGCAACAATCAAGCCGTCTTGAATATCCTTTGTAACCACTGAACCAGCTCCAATAATGGCATGATTTCCAATTGTAACTCCAGGTAGCAAGGATGCATTATTGCCGATTTTTGCACCTTTTTTAATATGAGGACCTTTTAAAGTATAATCCTTTGCCCCCATGTATTTATCGTTCGACATCGAAACGCAGGGACCGATAAATACGTTGTCCTCAATGATTGTATCTCCCGTAACATAGGCCAGTGTTTGAATCGTACAATTTTCGCCTATTTTGGTGTTTAATTCTACAATAGCAGCCCTTCCAATTACTGAACCATTTCCAACACTAACATTTTCACGAATACTTGCATGATCACCGATAAAAACATGTTCATTTATTTCAGAGCATGTGTAAATGGAAACAAGATTACCAATTCTAACATTCGAGTGAATGGTTAATCGTTGTGGTATTTGATTTATTTTTCTCATCTTGGCGTTTCCACCCGGCCGAATACCTAGTACGCAATTTGCTCCGATTTTAACGTTATCTCCTATGGAAGTGCCTTCTAAAATAACAGTATTATGGCCAATTGATACATTTTCCCCGATTTTGACTCCTTCTTCAATAACCACTTGTCTTCCGATAACGGCACTATCCGGTATAAAACTTCCTTCAGTCATGTCATCCCTCTTTTCTTATAAGTCACTTATGTTCTCGCCAAAAGGAGCCTTTTGTTTCACGAATGTATTCCTTTTTATTCGTATGAAAATATACTAGAAAGGGTATGGACATTTGCTCGGTTATATTAAAAATAGGCCGAAACTATACATTCCGACCTTTTTCAATGTATTCTTTTATATAAGTGACTAGTTGTTGTGCCCGCATATCATTTGTATGGTGACTGTGAATAAAGTTAAATCCATTTTCAGTTATCTGTTGTCTCTCTTCCACATTATCCAAATAGTAAAGAGCTTTTTCGTAGAAATTGGATTTATCACATGCAACAAAATTTACACCGTCTTCAAATCCTAATTCTAAGATGTCAGGAACTGGTTCTGCCAAGAGCAAAGTATTACATGCAGGCGCCTCAAAAAATTTTAATACTGGATATTTTAATGAGGAACCACATGTAAAAAAGATTTTGGAACGACTTATTTCCTTTGCATAATTTTCATTAAGAAATGTACCCTCCTTTTGCCTACCTTGATGTCCTGGATGTGGGTGAAAAACAAACCCATCGATATCTCTCATTTTCACTAAAACTTCCTCCCGAAAAGGATATTCGCCTCTTCCAGTCTTTGTTAAATTTGGCTCCTTTCCCTCTCGGTCGTATACTGCACCCATTAAAAGGTAATCTATTTCTTTCTTTATTTGCCAATCTTTAAATACCTCCGGATTAACAGAAAATGGAACCCATCTAAATTTTTCCTTATATTCATGATAGGTTTTAAGAAAGGCACTTTTGGTGAGTGAAAAAATTAAATCGATCTTATTTTGTGCAAAGTACTTCCGTCTTGCCCCCGTATTGTAATGAATATCTATTACAAAGGCTCCTTTTGGAATGTCAATCTTATCTAGACCCGAAATGCTTGGCGCAAGTGCAGATCCCCATGCAATATCATAATGAATAATAAAATCTGGTCTAAAATTCAATCTGTCCATGATGTCGTTAATATGTCCATTTCGGTACCAATATCGAACTTCTGCATATTTTTCAAGTGCTTGAAGTGCCTCAAATTTCGGTATGTGTTTCGGGAACTTTTTCCAAAATTCTCTAACCAATACTAATATTTTTAGTTTTTCCAACAAATCACACCTCTTTGCTATTTTACGATACTTATAGAATATGACTCTTCCTACAATTTGGTATAGGACAATGGTGGATTATTAATATTTGTAATCATTACTATTAACCCCTGATAAATACACACACACTTTTCCCGTTGTATTCAGCATACTATGTTAAATAAAATTGCTTTATTAGAACAATGACAGAGGAGATGTATCATGAAAAAAGTGACTGTTGTAGGACTTGGGAAGATCGGACTACCTTTAGCAACAGTATTTGCAAATAGTGGTAGTTTTTTTGTTTACGGTGCGGATAAAAATGAAAATGTCATTAAACAAGTAAATTCAGGAATATCTCATATTAAAAATGAACCTGGAGTTCAGGAACTGTTAAGAAGTGCAAAGCAAAAGGGTTTGCTGAATTGTACAACGAATACAACTAAAGCCGTTAGTAACTCCGATGTAGTTGTTGTAATTGTTCCTGTACTACTAAACGACCAAAATGAAATAGATTATCAATACATTGATTCTGCCGTAGAAGATATCGGGAAAGGCATTCAAAAGAATACACTTGTTATTTTTGAAACTACTATTCCAACTGGTGACACAAGAAATAGATTTGGTAAAAAAATCGAGGAACTTTCCGGGTTTCAAATGGGGAAGGATTTTTATTTAGCATATAGTCCCGAAAGAGTTTATTCAAATCGTATTATTCAAGATCTTCAAACATACCCGAAGATTGTAAGTGGCTATAATGACAGAAGTTTAAAGATTGCTACGGAATTTTATAAAGAAGCAATAGGTTGTGACGTTTTACAAGTAAGCTCTTTAGAAACAGCAGAGTTTACAAAAGTTGCTGAGGCTACTTATCGTGATGTCAATATAGCGTTAGCAAATGAATTAGCTGTTTTTGGAGAAAAATATGGAGTAAATATAAAAGAAGTTATTAAAGCTGCAAACAGTGAACCATTTTCCAATATTCATAACCCAGGTGTTGGTGTTGGTGGGCATTGCATTCCTGTTTACCCCTATTTTTTTATTAACAAAGGTTTAGACAAAGGCTTAGTTACTCTTTCAAGAGAAATGAACGATAACATGGCAGCATATGCAGTTACTAAAATAGAGAATATCCATACCTCTTTAAAACATTCAAAAATATTAATTTTGGGCTTATCATTTCGAGAAAACGTTAAAGAGGCAACAAGATCTTCTACCCAACTACTTATTAATGAACTAAAAAAGAGGGAAGCAACTGTTTTTGTTGATGACCCTTATTTTACGGCTAACGAAATTTCAAAATATGAGGTTATTCCCTTTTCTAAAGAAGCGATTGAACAAATTGAAATAGTCGTTATCCAGGCTTTTCACAGTGAATACATGAGTATTAATTTTGCAGAATTCACAAATTGTAAATTAATTTTGGATGGACGAAATGTATTAAGTAAAGAAGAAATTGAGAAGCTGGGGATTAGATATGTAGGGATAGGAACTAGCTAATTTTTCATTCATAAAAATAGAGCTGAAATCAGCTCTATTTTTATTTAAAGAGATTAATCATCCCCTTGATTTTCAAGAATTATTCTTTGAATGAAACAAGAAGATATAAAAGCATCTCCGCTTGGTCTTGAGAAACGTACAATACCTTCTCCTACGTCTTCTACTGTTGCATTAGTAAAGCTTTGTAGTTCTTGGCCAACAGTACCGATAGTAAATTCTTGACTTTCCCCTTCAAAATCTGCAAAATAAGCTGTAACTGAATCCTCACAGCAATTACAGGAACCTGTGTTATCTACTGGATCTTGGAGTGTTACCTCGACACTTGAATCATCTGGCTCGAAAGCAACAATATGGCAAATTGGAATAACTTCAGAACCAGATGAGGTTGTAAAGTTTAGTAAGAAATCCTTCGAAAAAGTGTTAGGTGATGCAACAATCGTTCCATTAATTGTATCATCAGTAGTGTAGAGCGTACCGCTTTCTCCTTGAAGTTGATTTAATACATTCTTCATCGGTTCTACACAGCAATCGCAATCAGAATCTGATTCTGGACCGGTTGGACCTCTTGCTCCGGTCGGACCTGTTGCTCCTGTTGGTCCAGTTGCACCGGTAGCACCTGGTGTTCCCATTTCTCCTGTTGGTCCCGTTGGACCGGTTGGGCCTGTCGGACCTATTTCCCCAGTTCTGCCTGGAAACCCTGTAGGGCCAGTCGGTCCCGTTGGTCCTGCTGGACCGGTTGGACCACGTTTACCTTTTGGACCTCTTAGACCACTTGCACAGCATTTTGAACATTCACATTCATCATCATGAAAACGAATTCCTGACATTATGTCACCTCTGTCAACAAAATTTTGGATCTTTATATTGTATTAAATCCCTATATTCGCTGACTCAGCACATGTCCCTAGTTATATATCTTTCTATTTTAAAAAATATAAAAGGCATAGAGACAAGCTCTATGCCTTTAATGCATCAAATACTAATTTAGTTAGTTAACCTTTAAATGGAGTTTTATTGTCTTAATTCATTCACGATAATCTAGTAGAGCATTACGGATTAACAAAGGCGATGTTACAAGTTGTGATTGCATTTTGTCCACCTTGGTTAACGATACCTACATATATTTCATCGGCATCAATTATACCTGTAAATGTTGCTCCACCTGTATTTATAGATACGTTTTCCCCATCCAATTCAGATAAAGCTTCCCTGATTGCAGATTCACAAATTCCTTCACAAGATTCATCAGTTGGTTCAGGTAAATGAGTAAGGAATGTTAATCCTAGATTTGCAAAGGTATTATTTCCAGTCAGGCTTAACACAGCTATTTCACAAATATCTACAATTAATCCATTAGACATTACAACAACTCCAGGTGTCAATGTAGGATCAGCTAAAGAATTTGGAATAAGTCGAACTGGAACAACATTTCCTGAACTACCATCAGCAATTGTCCGTATATTAACAACAATGTCAGTTTCATTAGGATCATTATTATTCTCTACAATTTGCTCCAAAAGGTGTACGATTTGTTGAGTACAAGTACAACCTACAGGTTCACATTCACATTCTCCTGTTGGACCTGTCGGACCTCTTTCACCCGTTGGACCTGTTGGACCTGTTGCGCCTGTCGCTCCTGTTGGACCCGTTGGACCTGTTGGGCCTGTTGGACCTGTCGCTCCCGTTGCTCCTGTTGCTCCTGTTGCTCCTGTTGCTCCTGTTGCTCCTGTTGCTCCTCTTGCTCCGGTTGGACCTGTTGGACCTGTTGGACCTGTTGGACCTGTTGGACCTGTCGGTCCCGTTGCTCCTGTCGCACCCGTTGCTCCTGTCGCACCTGTTGCTCCTGTCGCTCCTCTTGCTCCGGTTGGACCTGTTGGACCTGTTGGACCTGTTGGACCTGTTGGACCTGTTGGACCTGTTGGACCTGTTGGACCTGTCGGTCCCGTTGCTCCTGTCGCACCCGTTGCTCCTGTCGCACCCGTTGCTCCTGTCGCACCTGTTGCTCCTGTCGCTCCTCTTGCTCCGGTTGGACCTGTTGGGCCTGTTGGACCTGTTGGACCTGTTGCTCCTGTTGCTCCTGTTGCTCCTGTTGCTCCTGTTGCTCCTGTTGCACCAGTCGCTCCTCTTGCTCCTGTTGGGCCTGTTGGACCTGTTGGGCCTGTTGGACCTGTTGCTCCTGTTGCTCCTGTTGCTCCTGTTGCTCCTGTTGCTCCTGTTGCACCAGTCGCTCCTCTTGCTCCTGTTGGGCCTGTTGGACCTGTTGGACCTGTCGGTCCCGTTGCTCCTGTCGCACCTGTTGCTCCTGTCGCTCCTCTTGCTCCGGTTGGACCTGTTGGGCCTGTTGGGCCTGTTGGGCCTGTTGGACCTGTCGCTCCCGTTGCTCCTGTTGCTCCTGTTGCACCTCTTGCTCCGGTTGGACCTGTTGGACCTGTTGGACCTGTCGCTCCTGTTGCACCTGTTGCACCTGTTGCACCTCTTGCTCCGGTTGGACCTGTTGGACCTGTTGGACCTGTTGGACCTGTTGGACCTGTTGGACCTGTTGGACCTGTCGCTCCCGTTGCTCCTGTTGCTCCTGTCGCCCCTGTTGCTCCTCTTGCTCCGGTTGCGCCCGTCGGACCGGTTGCTCCAGGAGGTCCCGTTGGACCTGTTGGACCACGTTTGCCTCTCGGACCACTTATACAACATTTTGAACACATACAATCATCATCGTGATCATGATGGAATCTAATTCCTGACAATTTATATTCACCTCTTTCAAATAGTTTCCTTATAATCTATTGAAAAAGGCTCAAGCTTGTATCGGCGTTCATCCAATCTATAGAAAAATGTACGATTGTCATATCTATAAAACAATTAATAAATCAAAGGCATAAGTTTATGCCTATGCCTTCACGTTACTGTCATCTTGTTTAATTGATAATTTCATTTCTAATAGCTTTTTGTTATTAATAACACTCTCATCTTCAGGACGATATTTCCTCGCGATTTCATTATGATAATATGCTTTTTCATATTCGCCCAAGTAGTAGTAACAAACACAAAGATTTAAGTGCGGTACCCAAGTCGTATATGCCTCATTAAAAAAACCCCAATTATCCTCTGGTCTCTCATAATTGATAGCTGTATCATACCAAAACTTTGCAGCTTGATATTTTTTCTTACTTCTCAGCAAATATCCTAATTTACAACTGATCTCCGGACGTGGCACATCATATTCAAATGATTTATAAAGAGCTTCTTTTTGTTTTACCGTATTACCTAATTTCCCATAACAATCCGCTAATCTTCCACATGCCGCGATTTTATCCTCTACCCAACCTGCATTCATATTTAGAAAGATTAAATAGTTTTCAATCGCTTTTTCTGTAAGTCCATTTTCATCAAGCTCATTTGCATAGTAATAATAATCGCGTGGACTAAATGTATCCCCACGGTTAATTCTATTTTCATATATCGCTAAATTTCTTCCTGTAGAATGATGAACTCTTTTGTGGGAAACACAAATATCAGTATCAAGAATTTTCCCATCTACTTGTAAATACACGTGACAATCCCCATACCATTGAAAGTTTCTACTTCTTTTTACCAGCCGGTTTCTTCGAAAACTCAAAGTTACGTTTCCGTACTTATCGAACCCATAATTATAAATCATTGAAACAGAATCAACAGATGGATCTAAATTTTTCTTTAGTTCTAATAATTTTTTCTGATCTTCCTCAAATAAAACATCATCAGCATCTAACCATAATATATAGTCCTTTTTCGCGTGGCTAAAAGAATAGTTACGTGCTGGAGCAAAATCGCCTATCCATTCAAAGTCATAAATTTTATCCGTAAATTCCTGAGCGATCTCCTTCGAACGATCTGTTGAACCAGTATCCACAATTATGATTTCATCGGCAATATCTTTAACAGAATTAAGACAATTCCATAAGGTTGCCTCTTCATTTTTCACAATCATACATAAACTAATCGTGATCAAAAATTATACCTCCTAACATAAATAGTCTTTTAATCTGTTATCATAAAAAATAGACGGGTATGATTTATACAAACCAATACCCGTATAATTAAAATTAGTGACAGCCGCAATCCTCGTGTTCATGAGAATCACATTTTACCTGATAGCGTGGAGTAATACAGATCTTTCCTGAGCAGAAATCGTCATCACCATTAGGAACAGAGCCTGCTACACTTGGACAAGTAACTTGGATTCTATTAAAGTTTGCTGCTGTGAACGTCATACAGCCTCCTCCAGAAACCGTAAATGGCCCTGCAACTGGAGCACTGTCTTTGAGAAACCTTACTTGTACACTGCTCTCCCCATCACAATTTACTGAAATAAATCCTGAAGCAAATACATGCACACCTGCTGCAACATAGACATCTCGCGTTTGACCTGGTGGAACACACCATTCACAGCAAATTTTGTCTTTGACAAAATCGCAGGATTCCTTTTTGAAATCCTTATGTTTTCCACAGCAATCATTGCAATCACAAAAATCATGACATCTTTTCACTGTTTGCACCTCCTGCATAATTTAATCCATATATTTGTATTTCTACTTTGCATGTTTTGAAACGGCTTATTTACTATATTTGCTAATAAAAGATTAATTTTATCAAATGACTGATATATTAAAATACTTGTTAATATAAATACAGTTGAATCTTTTGCCTAGTACAAATAATAATCATTGACCATATACTAAAAAGACCATTCTGTACGAAAGGAGGTAGCAATACTTGCAGCTCACAGAACTAACAAGTGAACATAAGCACTGTATCCGAACAAAAAAAATATTTGACTGGGTGAATCGAATTGTTCATATAAAGGAAAAAGAGGTTATCTCATTCCCTTCAAAAAAGGATAAATTCAAAGATTGTATCTGCTGTGATTTTAAAATTAAATGTAATTCAAACTCCAGAACACTTCTTTGGAAAGGGTACGGGATTGATCATGTTACAGCAACAGTTAAGATAAAGTTGACCTCCTCTTGTGGGTGTAAATTAGACATTTTTGTTAACGGAGAAAAAATTAATTCCATTTGTGAAGGCCAATCCTTTTGTGGAACAATTGGGCAGGTTAAGCACATCGAGATTCAATGTAATGGAAAGCACTCCGGAAGTTGTTGCTGTGGAGAATTTGAATTGAATATCCACTACTCTTTTGAAGAAGAACCATGTAACGTGGAAATAAAAGATGCAATATGCTTCCTATCTGATAAAAATGGAAATCCACTGGACCCGTATGATCCCAATTCCATTAATTGTGAAGAACAAACCGAGGAATACCCTAGGGAAAACGTCAAAGTGACACTTCAAAACGGTAAAAAGGTTACCTTGCAAAAAGTCACCGTTTTGAAATCAGGTTTTATAACAGTAAAATTCTTAAATTCGAAAAATAAAGTTTGCATGGTATGTACCTTTCCTTTTCTAGAATATGAAACATTTCATCTCTGTGCACCAGAAGGAACAACTCTTAAATGTAAAATAACTGACTTTGAATGTAAGGTAAAGATACTTCCACAATTCAACAAGCATTCTAATTGTGTCAAAATCCAAATCTTTATCCAAATTTGCCAAAGTATTCAAGTAATTGGAGAAGTAAAGGTGGAAGTATTTGCAGCTTTATGTAATCCTAGAGAAGAAATAAAGGATACAACTATTTGTCCACCTCCTGAGATACCAGGAGATTGTCCATTAGTTCCTACTTAAAAAAGGAGTTTCGAAACTCCTTTTTTTGTTATGAATACATTGTTTCAGCTCACCTTATAACAAGATAAACCTCTCATCATATTATAATTCTGATGAGAGGTTTCCCATTTTATTTACGTACTTTCTTACACCCACAGCCACCAGACTTCTTCTTAGCAGGTTTACTTTTATTAGAGGAAGAAAATACTTTTACAGTGTCTGAAGGTTGGTTCTTTTTATAATTGTCCATGTTAATTCCTCCATAGATTGGTATAGTGTTAGTATATGTCCCGTCAGACCATAATGTTTTCCACGTTCTGCTTATTTTTTATTGCTTTCATGGATGAGATTACTAAAAAACCACCCATTTTCAACACTCTCTGTTTCTGGATTCACCGGACGTTTCTGGATTTTATTGTTCGGTTCAGCTGGTCGCTTTTGTGTTGATTCGCGGATATTAGATGATACAAACTGTTTTTTAAGTAGCTCATTTTCAGATCGTAATTGATTAATTTGTTCCCTCAATTTTTGATTTTCGAAAAGTAATTTGTCCTTTTGGGTGGATTTATATTTGGATAGCTCCGCCTGTAAATGAATAATTTTTTGCTGTAGGATCACAGGATTACTAGAAATTCGGTTCATTTTTTGCCCCTCCTCTTGTGATTGTTTCTTCATATCATATGAGCAAAATTCCGCTAATGTCACAGCACACATGACTAGCTTTTACATACTATACAGTAGCCCCAATACCCAAAGGGTTATTACAACAAAAAGGAGGAACACACAAGTGGGTTATAAGCATAAAGATAGAGACAGAGACACAGAACGAGTTTGTATACTGACAAGAAAAATATATGACTGGATTACTCGCCAGATTGACGTAAATCTTTCATTCACTAACAACCTTCCTGTAAAATTCAAATGCAATGGTCAATCAGAACGCACACTAGAAGAACTTTGTACTTTTCTAGAGCAATTTGACACAGTATCAGTAAATTGCTTCTTAAGTGATTCAATGGGGAATCCGATTGACACTGGTTTCCAAGAGGATAATCAAGTTATGGTTCAAGAAATTGGTCAACGCCAACCTGTTACTGTAACATTACCGAATGGTGATCAAGTGACACTACAAAGAGTGAAAACTCTAATCAGAGGCTTTATCGGAGTCGAAATTCTAGATGATATGGATAATGTTGTATGTATGACAAAAACTCCAATTCCATTCGTAACAACGCAAACATTCTTATTATGTGCTCCTGAAGGTACAGACCTAAATGTACATGTATCATTGGCTGAATGTGATGCAACGTTAATTTGTGAAGAAGACATCCAACAACTTGACATCAATCTAACACTTTGCCTAGAAGTTCAAACTGAGGCTGATGTAAAGCTAGAAATCGAAGCTAGACACTGCCAACCACGTGAAGAAATTCTAGAAGAAATTGTATTATGTCCGACAGAAAAATTCCCTCCACAATGTCCAGAAGTTTTTCCTGCACACTAAGTGAACCTGGTTAAACTAGACTGTTGAAATTTCAACAGTCTAGTTTATTTTTTCTGTTTTATTATTTGTACGATATTTTTATGATCCAAAAACACAAATTCTGCGATTCTTACATAACTTGTAAGGGAGAGGAGGGATACATGTGAAACACAGACAGCACCAGGGACGGCCAGAAGACAGTATCCAACTAAAACAACGTATTATTCATTACCAGTCCGAAATTGTATCCTACGAGCACAAACTGAAATCCCTACAGGCTAGTATAGAAAAAGAAAAGGTCCGAAATCAGTATTTACAAGAAAAATTATATACAATTGAGGATCAACAAATAGAGACGTACCAAAAGGAAATTTATAAGTTAAAGGAAAAAATCATGCAGCTTGAAGTAGAACTTGAGGAGGAAAAACAACGTTCTTCCCAGCTCCAACAAAAAGTTGTATCTTCTAAACCTCTGGTTGAGGAGCCAAGACAAAATACGCTTGAAACCTTTCCCCGTATTCAGGCTCATTTTGCCTATTCGACTCTCTTACCAAATACGGAGGAAGATGATATTACCATTATCGGTGATTTTATTATTAAAAACACAGGCACCGCTCCCTTACATGACATAATTGTTTGCGTCAAACTGACACCTATCGATGCCGGTACCCTTAGCGGAAAAATTGGCACAAAGAAATCTCATAACTTTGTTTATACCGAAATTGACTGGGTCTTTTTGCATGAAAACTGGAAAGAAAAAATCAAGGAGAACGGAGAATATTGGATAAAATATGCAGATTTAGACCCCCTAGAACCTAACGAAACCATTATTTTCCCCCAATTTGATATTACCCTAATGAAAAATGAGGAAAGCCAATCTGTTGTTGTAGACGGATTTGTCTATAGCAAGGAACTGCCAAAGGGGTCCTTTTCGCTTAATAAGATTATTGTAAACTACTAAAATGTTCATGTCCTTCATCACGGTTATGAAGGACATTTCATTCCTTTAGGTAGTATTGTCCTCTATCTAAATAATTGATTGATCTTTTATAGCCTAATAGACTTACTAGATTTGCATCTGAAACTAGCAATAAATCGGTAATAATATATGGTTTTTTGAGGGTTCTTTTTAGAATGGGATATGTTAGAGGCTGCAATTTGATTAATTTGTTAGTGGATTTTAGTACAAATACCTCATAATGAGTTTTTACATACGAAAGAAGTTCATCGATTCTTGTACCATTTTCTTCTAGATAGATACTGTTGAAATCGAGTATTCCTACAACAGATTCACAGCCTTTTGTAAGCTTTTCAAGTGTTTTAAGACCTTCTCTCTCATTTCCATGCAGATTCATTATAAAAAGCAACTTCCTGCACTTAATCTCATTTGATTCAAGTTGGCCTAAGGAGTATTTAAGCTCGATTTGCTTTCTGTTAAGGTGTTCATTTTGAGACTGTATAAACCCAGGTTCGTAATCTTTATTTGCTTCAATTCCTACAATTTTGGCATCCTTATTGTACTCTGTTGAAAACAAAACATCACCATATCCGGCCCCTATATCAAGAACCAGATCAGGAAAGAATTTGGTTGCCGTTGTTCTCCATATTTCTGTAACCTTTGGATGTAACATCCCATTACTAGCTACCAACTGCCTCCCCTTATTTGTTTGTTCATTGACGTATATACAATGATTCGAATCACCAATTTTCACCTTTGTATACGAGAGCAATTACAATTCCCCCTAAAAATTGGTATTAAAAAAGGACAGCATCGCAAGCTGTCCTTTTAAGATTTAGAATGAAGCGGTCGATATCGTGATTTGATAAAGTCCCTTATCAATTTAGATAAAACCATATCTCGACGGCACACTAAATAATCGACAACTCGTTTTTTATCATCCTCGGTAACGCCCCAGTCTTCTGGTGTGAAAGCGACAATTTCATTTAATAAATGGATTGGGATTGATTGTATGATGGACAATTGGTCATAAAAATCTTTCTCATCTGGAATGAAACTAGCGATTAATTCATGTGTCGCACTTTTCATTAGCTTCCTACAGTATGTGGAGAGATTTGAACTATCCCAAGCATATGAACCAAAAAGGTCTGCATGATCAATAATATACAGCATGTGATTTCCTTCAGGTGTTTCTTTAAAAAGCACATTTTTCCTAGTCCGATCCAGATTATAGAGCCAGTAATCCATAATGATAATTCCGGCAAGCTGGCTGCGATTAATGACATTTGGGGATGTCAATTCATGCGCGTTTTGACAGTTTGGAATATATTCAATGGCAAACTGTGTATTCGTAACCTTTACAAGCTCGCCACCGGTTAATTCACTATAGAATGATTCAGGAATTTGTACAAAGCGGCTTGGAGGGACTGGAAGCTGTAAATAGCGTGCAATTGAATACCCAACCCATTCGTTAAACAATACCTTATCTTGGCCTTCCTTAAAAAATTTCACTATATACTGTTTTCCATTATCAAAAGAAATAAGATGTGCGTTATTGGATTTCCCTTCATATAATTGATGGTATTTAGTTGGTTGGATGTCCGTCACCTCCAGTCAATTCTCGAAGTAATTTAATATAGCTTTCAGCGCATGTTTCGATTGAAAAATTATCCTCAACCCGTTTCCGAGCATTAGCAGATAATGTTTGATAATATTCAGGTGCATCCACAATTTGATAGATTTTTTTTGCAGCATCACGCGCATTTTCCTCGATATATAATAAGCCAGTCTTACCGTCCTCAACTATTTCAGGAATGGATGAGATCCCTGGCGCAACGACCGGTACCCCACAAGCCATGGATTCGATAAACGTATTCCCAAACGACTCTCCCTTAGTCGTTGCAATCGTACACCCACCGGATTGTCTAACTTTAGAGTACATATGTGGCATTTCCTGATATGGGACAACCGGATACCATTTAACGATATCTGTTAATCCATGATTCTTCCAATAGGCCACAAATTCATCCTTTTGAACACTTTTGTCCCCACCGATGATCCAAATTTCAATGTCTTCCCGCTCACTATTAATAAGATGAGCTATTTCCATTAATAGTTTCCAGTTTTTTCGGCCATCGAGTCTCCCGATATAGGCAACTACCTTTCTTCCCTTTGGAATGATAGGTTCCTTATTTAAGTGGATATCCTCTGGATTTAGTGGTTTAAAGAATTCGGTATTAATCCCGTTGTAGATTACCTCATAGGGTGCATTTGAATCGATTAATATCGATGCGAGGCGCTTTTGGTGATGGGAGGGGACAATAATACGGTCCGGTTGAACGGAATCAAAATCTGGAAGATGGCGATCTAGTTTGATTATTTCTGGAGTACGCGCCTCAAGTAATAACGGCCCTTTGTAATTCGCCTTACGAATCCATTTAAAGCCCTTTTTTGTATCACAAATAATGATTACATCATACTTGTTCTTTTCAATAATATTTACAATTTCCTCTTTATCATCGGTTAAATAAACAGTTGCTACATCCTCCATGATATGCATGCCACCAAGGTCTTTTACATACATAAAATCAGTTTCAATGCCATATTTTTTAAAATAAACGGCGCGATTGCGCCAGCCTGCATTCACTCCACCAACGGTCAATAAGCGCCAAATCACTAGTACTTTCAAAATTAGCCTCCTTTCTTTAGATTCTTACAATTCATATACTATTTCTTTTTGCGTTTCTTTTTAGAAGAAGTGAAAACTCTTGCTTTCTTCTTACCACCCATATCTGACAAAGAACTTCCTTTTTTGTCCTTCTTTTTCTTTTTATCGCCATAAATATATTCTCGTTCAAGCTCTTTCGCATTTGCCTTTACATATTCGATGTCTACTCCTTGTGCAGTAAGGGCTTTAATCCATTGTTCTTTATGAACTTTTCTCACGAGATCTTCGATTTTTGAATCCCATTCATTGTCGCCTGTTCGTAGAATCTTTTCTTCTTTTTTAAGCTTCTTAAGCGATACATCCTCTTGAGCAAAGAATTTTTCATGTAATGCTGTTGCATATTTTTCCATTTCGATATACTTCTGCCATTCTTCATGGAGTGCGGGAGCCATTTCTTTTACATGTTCTAAAAACATCTCTCGATATTGATCTCCTAGGCTATTTAAGAGTTTTCGAGGGTATGGATAGACGCGATTTCTCCATACTGTTGTACCTACGTCAAGAACCTTTAAATTTCCATCTTCCTGCACAAAAATATGGCGCTTATGATGGTCAATTCTTTCAAGACCAATTTGTTTATATGTGGTTAAAAGATCTATTAGTTTAACAGATAGGTTTTTGGTTAATGGTTGGGATTGTAAATATTCACGCAAGTCGATTCCATATACCATTTCCATGGCAATATATTTAGGACCACTACAGAATACTTTTGGAAAAAGAGTGGTATGTTGACCAAGACTTAACGCATAAAGCTCTCTGGCACAAACATCTTCTTCCCCATATACTTTAATACAGACATCTTCATTTGCTTGGAATACGGCCCCATGTACGCCTTTTCCAATCATTTTAAGTGATGTATTATTATTTAGGACTGTCACTTCAGCGTCCTCGTGTGCTTGAACAGTAATGTTTTTTACATAGGTCTCTATTTCCTTACAGTCTACATTCACTTGTTTATTCAATTCAATTTCACCTCACAACTTATTTCGTTCCATTTTTTATAAAAAGCCTTACAAATTTTTGTTTGTAAAAGTCTATCAATGTATAGTATTCTTGGGATTTCTACTTGTGTAGGACAGATTAATTAGAAATACCAATTTTTGTTTAACTTATTTATGAAAAGACTGTCTTGCTTTAATTCGCAAGCAGCCCTTTCATTCCTAACTTATGACTTTTCCAGGTTAGTGGAGTCAGATTTTGCATCAACTTGTTCTTCTGTGGGATTTTGGTCTTCGGTCCCTTCTGTTGTGTCTGCTGTTTCAGTTTGTTCTTCTTCTACTGGTGGATTAAAACTAAATTGAATATTGCCAGAGAGATTTTGTAGTACAGTTTCCAATTCTTCTCTTACAATTGCCCGGATTTCATCGTATTTTTTTGACTTATCTTTTTCCTTCTTCCCCATATATTTCACCTCCCAACTCAATACTTTAAGTTATACATTTTTAATAAAGTTGGCAGTGTGTTTGTCCATTCATTGTTGAAAAAGGGCAAATGAAATTGTGCCTTTACGTTCCTAGTCAAAAAAAACGAATGTATCATTTTTGATACATTCGTTAATAAAGCTGAGGACATTCGTTCGAATTATCCTCTTCTACTAAGTTGATCGAAGATACTTTGAATATCGCTAATGTTTGCATCAGGTCCAATTGTAATGTCCAAATCACTCATCTTTATATCCATACCCAAAACTTGAATGGATACACCACCTGGTGCATTCACGCTAAATATATTTTCTCTGTTTGACGGTTCTTGGTTTAAACCGTCTTGGTTTGAGCGTTCCACCTGGCTCTGATTGTCATTGTTTTTAAATGAACCATTTTTCCCCATATTCTCACCTCTTTACTGTTCCTAATTCCTACTATATGGAATAAGTCTATAAATTGTATGGACATGAGTTTATTTATGGGAAATTGTGTATTTTACCTAGTAAACGAAAACCCTAATTTAATAGTCTCGTAACACAGGTTTCAATGATGGATGCAAGGCCTGCGATTGCGAAAATAAAAATAAGCGGTTCAGAAAGGGGTAAATAAAATTCATATAGAAGATAGAGGAATGCTGTTGACCAAATTCCTGTACACCAATAGCAGCTTAATAGTTCACCAATCCATCTTCTTACTCCAGTCCCTTTAAGCTTTATATATTCTTCTATTGTCCCGTCAGGTAGTTCCTCTTCAATTACCTCATGAAAAGGACTACGAATAAATTCTGTAATTTTATCAAACACCAATAACCTTGTAAGGCGAAAACTGGCTAAGCCTAGTAAAATGAATTCAAAAACAGACAAACTAACTCCTCCTTTTTACAAAAACACCTTTGGTAAAACCGTTAATTTCCTAGGGGGTTAAAAGGTAATTAGCACTCGTCGGACCCCTATAAATAAAATATGGTCATCACGGGTTTTACATGATGACCAATTTTGTATGAAGGACTATGATTTTCCGATTCCTTCATAATGGAATCCAAGGTTTTCAAGTTCTTGTTTATTTAGAACATTTCTTCCATCGAAGACGAATGGCTGCTTTACAGCTTTTTTCACCTTCCCCCAATCTAACTGCGTATACTCCTCCCAATCTGTAATCAATAATACGGCATCCACTCCGTCTACTGTCTCAAATACATCCTTACATTGCTCCACACCAGGGTTTCGGAGTGTCACAATTGGATCATGTACTTTTACAACACAGCCTTTACTTACAAGCTCATCAAGTAAGACTAAACTAGGTGATTCCCTTGTATCATCTGTTCCTGGCTTAAAGGCTATGCCTAGTACAGCAATGCTTTTATTCTTCAATCCACCTATTTTCTCATCAACTTTCTTCAAAAAATAAAATGGCTGTGTTTTGTTTATAGACTCTACCTCTTCCAAGATCGATAAATTCATTCCTTGTTCTTTAGCAATGGTGATCAATGCGCTTACATCTTTAGGAAAGCATGAACCCCCATATCCAATTCCAGCTTTCAGGAAATGGGATCCTATCCTATGGTCGAGACCTATTCCTTTTGATATTTCATCAATATCCACTCCTATGATGTCACATAGTCTTGCAAGCTGATTAATAAAGGAAATTTTTAAAGCCAGAAAGGAATTCGAAGCATATTTAATAAGTTCTGCAGCATTTGGAGTTGTTTCGATAATGGGGGCTTTTTCACCTGCATACAATTTGTTCATCATCTCAAACGCCTTTTGACTAGAACTGCCAATTACCACTCGATCGGGATGAAGGGCATCATAAAGTGCAGAACCTTCTCTTAAAAATTCTGGATTCGATACTACATCAAAAGGAATTTCCCTGTTTTCTGCTTCAATCACAGCTGCAACCTTCCTATTTGTTCCTACTGGAACTGTACTTTTATTAATCACTACTTTGTACTTGTTCATATGGGTTCCAATCATCTTAGCTACAGAATAGACTGCACTAAGATTTGCACTACCATCTTCGTTTTTTGGTGTACCAACACAAATAAAAATAAAATCATTTTCTTGGATTGCTGTTTTTGCGTCCGTTGTAAATGAAAGATTCTTTTGTGTAAGATGTTTCGTTAATAATTCCGGTAAGCCTTGCTCATAAAAATGAAGCCTACCATTAGATAATGCCTTTACCTTTTTTTCATCAATATCTAGGCCGATTACCTTGTGTCCTTTTTCACATAATACAAGGCCTGTGGTAGTTCCTACATATCCTGTTCCAATGACTAAAACATTCACTTTACTCCTCCTCTATTCCTTGTTGTAATGTAAATATTTTTTGAACAAGCCTTATATATTCAGCTTCCTTTGCAATATCAAATCGCTCACTGGCAACCTCAATTCCATAGGCTGGTTCTGATTGAAGCATGAGCTTAATTGCATCTGTTAACTGAACTTCTGAGCCGACACCAGGCTGTGTTTGTTCTAAACAAGAAAAGATGTCTGGCTTCAAAATATATCTTCCTGTAACAGCAAGGTTCGAGGGTGGATTGCTTTTCGGTTTTTCAACAATATCAGAAATTTTATAGAGTCGGTCTTTTTCCTTTTTCTCCACCTGAATAACTCCATAGCTTTTCAAATGCGCTTCATCAACCTGTTGTAAGGCGATCACATTTTTCCCGTATTCATTATAGGAGTCTATTAACTCCTCTAATGGGTTTTGATTATTAGAAAGGTAGATTTCATCAGGGAGCAAAATGGCAAATGGCTCATTACCAATAAAATCCTTTGCTAATGAAACGGCATGACCTAACCCTTTTGGGTAGAACTGTCTCGTATAATAAATTTTCACTTTCGGGAGTTGCAAAGTATTGAGGAGATGTTTTTTATTTTGTTGTTCTAAAAATGCTTCAAGTTCTAGGGATCGATCATAATAATCCACAATTAAATTTTTTGTACGTGAGACAATCATGAGGATTTGCTCAATACCTGCTTTTACAGCTTCCTCGACAATGTAATCAATTGCCGGGCGCCCTCCGATAGGGAGCATTTCTTTAGGTAGTACCTTCGTCATTGGTAATCCTCGTGTACCAAACCCTGCTGCAGGAATAATAGCCTTTTTAATCATTTAGTTGCCTCCCCCCTTCTCTTATTATTCAATTTATTCACGCGCTGTCTTAGAGGAAGTTGTCCACATTAGAAAGGGCGAGTAAATGAGAAAAAAGCATATAGTCCGAACTTGGTCGTCTTTTTTCGTTTCTTCATTCAAAAATCTAATTTGTTCTTTAAATTCTTCTTTCACTGGCTAACTATATCTATATAAAAAAATCTATTTATAGGAGTTTTGTCCAATCTACTATTGAATTTCATGCATAGAGTAATTGAAAAGACTACTACAAAGGAAGGAGTCGATAGATTTGCCTACTGCAATCCATTTAAACTTACGTGTAGACCCTACCCAATACATTCCACAAATACGAAATATTCCTGGATATGATTATATTCATCTAGTACGTCAACCTAAGTATATGGTAGATATGTCCCTACTAAATGATAAGGTCCACTATTTAAATGAAATAAACTCACCTAATAAATTTGTAAAGAAACAAAAAGCATCGCTAATTCATGCCCATCATGGACAATTGGGAATTTTATTACTTCCCTTTAAAGAACAAACCGGCCTCCCTATGGTCACGAGTATAAGAGGGCGAGATGGTACCTTAGCAGATCAACATTTCACCTATTTAGATCATATGAAAATGTTGTTTGAACAAACGGAGCTTTTTTTCCCTGTATGCAACTATCTAGCTCAACAAATTAAAGATTGGGGATGCCCTCCGGAAAAAGTCCGAGTATTGTATGGAGGCGTAGACCTAAATCAATTTCAATATAGGCCACCTGAGATTAGAGAAACTCAAAATATACTTTCCATCGGAAGATTAGTAGAAAAAAAGGGGCATCACGTTTTAATTCAAGCTTTTGCAAGAATCCGTGAAAAATTTCCGCATGCAACATTGACACTTATCGGTCGAGGCCCGATGGAGGATTCTCTCAAAAATTTAGCAACCCAACTGAATCTGGGAGATTCATTTCGATTGCTTCAACATTTACCTAAATCTCAAGTATTTGAACATATGAAACAGGCTGACCTCTTCTGTGCAGCAAGTCTCACAGCATCCAATGGAGATGTTGAAGGAATTCCAAATACCGTAAAAGAAGCAATGGCAACTGGTTTACCTGTCATCTCAACAACTCATGCAGGGATCCCAGAACTAGTTACTCATAATGAAGAAGGCTTTTTAGTGGCTGAGAACAATATTGATGAACTTGCTCTTGCACTTGAACACATGCTAATGAACCAGTCATTATGGCTTCCATTCGCTACCGCAGCAAGACAAAAGGTAGAACAAAACTTCGAGTTATCTGCTCAATTAAAGCAGCAGGCTCAATTTTATGATGAACTGTTAGGAGGGAAGAAATGAAAGACTTCACTTCAATTACCGTAACGAAGGGTGAAAAATTACTAGAAATTAATAATCCGACTGCCTATCCCCTTATTGGAAAAGGATCACAAGGTGCCGTATTTAAACTTTCCGATGACAAATGTGTGAAAATTTATGCGGATCCACTTCAGGCGAAAATGGAGCAAGAAGCTCTCAAGGCTTCAAAAAAAAATCCCTTCATGCCAAATGTATATGATACTGGAAAAAATTATATTGTCATGGAATATTTAAATGGCCCAACTTTAAAAGAGTACCTACTTGGAAGTATGTACATGCCAGAAGACATCACTCGAAAACTACTACACTTGTTGAAAGAATTTAAAAAGGCAAAGTTTACGATGGTAGATGCACCACTTCGACATATTTTCATTGTAAACAATGAATTGAAGGTAGTAGACCATGTTAATGCTTTTAAACGAATCCACCCCGTTCCCATCAAACTAATACGCGATTTAAAACTTCTACTCTTAAAAGATTCCTTTCTCATGCAGGTCCAAAAGCTGGAACCAGATACCTACGAGGAATGGGACCGATTTTTCAATAAAAAAATAAGCATTAAGAAAATGCTCGTTATGCCAGACAAAGGTAGCAGTGTAAAGGTCGACAGCTCCCTCTCGCAATTACTCATTGGGAAAGGACACCAAGGTGCAGTGTATCGGTTATCGGAGGACAGTTGTGTCAAGGTATATGGGAAACTTCCACATGCTAAACAAGAACAAGAGGTTTTATTATCCTGTCAGCATCTATCCTTTATCCCAAAAGTACATGAGGCAAAGAAAAATTACGTCGTGATGGAATATTTATCTGGCCCTGATTTAAACACCTATCTGAAGAAACAATCTAAACTTCCAGAAGAGGTCACAAGGCAACTTCTTGATATCCTAAAAACGATGAAGAAAGAAGGATTTAAACAAATCGATACTCCATTGCGCCATGTCATTATCACGAAAGATGGATTCAAAATGGTGGACCATGTGTATTCGTTCACTCGTGAACAAAGTAGACCACTCGAATTATTTAAAGACTTACGTGAAAGAGGATTTTTTGAATCATTTTTAAATCAGGTAAAAAGTTTTGATCCCAAAACGTATGATGAATGGACCAAAACACCTATTCCGTTAACCGAGGAAGGTTGAACATAGCATGAGTATTCTAGTAACTGGTGCAGCAGGCTTCATTGGTTTCCATGTTTCAAAACGCCTACTATCTAAAGGTTATCATGTAATAGGGATAGATAATCTCAATAAGTATTATGATGTCCGTCTAAAAAGAGACAGATTATCTTTATTGAAAGAAAATAATAATTTCACATTTTATCAAATCGATTTAGCTGACTCAGAAAAGTTGCATGATGTATTTAATAAAGAAAAAATCAATATCGTCATTAATCTTGCTGCTCAAGCAGGAGTTCGCTATAGCTTATACAATCCCTATTCCTATATCCATTCAAACCTGGTCGGTTTCTTAAATATCTTAGAGGCTTGTCGCCATTATCCGGTGGATCATTTGTTATTTGCCTCATCAAGCTCTGTATATGGTGCAAATTCGAACATTCCCTTTTCAACAAAGGATAATGTCGACCATCCTGTAAGCTTATATGCCGCAACGAAAAAATCCAATGAACTAATGGCCCATACGTACAGTCACTTGTTTCAAATTCCAACCACTGGACTTCGTTTCTTTACCGTGTATGGTCCATGGGGCCGACCTGATATGGCTTACTATTCATTTACAAGAAGTATTTTGGAAGGCAAACCGATTAAGGTATTTAATAATGGGGATATGCGTAGAGATTTTACGTATATTGATGATATCGTGGAAGGGATTATTGGTTTGCTTGATCATCCACCCGTTAATAATACAAAATGGGATCCCTTGAGCCCTGATCCAAGTTCGAGCAATGCTCCATACAAAATCTACAATATCGGCAACAACAGCCCTGTCACCTTAATTAACTTCATCCGAACATTAGAAGAAACAATTGGAAAACAAGCCATTCTTCAGCTCTATCCCATGCAACTTGGTGATGTAAAAGAAACCTACGCCGACATCACTGATCTATATGAAGCCATCGGGTTTCAGCCAAAAACCTCAATCGATGAGGGACTCACAGAGTTTGTAAAATGGTTTAAGGAGTATTATAGGTGGAAATAGTTAGATATAGTATGCGGACCGCCTCCTTTGGGAGACGGTCTTTTTATGAAGAGGATTTTATGCCTCAACCTACTTTGTCGTTGCTTCGATTGCACGCTGTGTTTCTTCTAACCTACGAAGCAGCGCTTTTGCGCGTATATATGCCAGGTCATCCGTTACGCCTGAATTTTCTACTTCTCGCAATTGTTCCTTCGCTTGCATTACCAAGTTTTGAGCATGCTGGAATCGCTCCCTGTCACCATTTCCTTGTGACTCAATTACGGCATGCTCGGCTTCATCAACGGACTGTACAAGTTGATTCAATAGATTATCCAATTTCGTCATCTCCTTTAAAAAAAGTGATACAAGCTCTCCCTCTTGAATACAATTCCTAAGACAAGTCTTTTAAGAGGTGTAAATAAAATGGGCGTTCTTTTCAGTTATGTTCTATTAGGTCTCAGCCTTGCAGCACCCATTGGTCCCGTTAATGCTGCACAATTAGATAGAGGTATAAAATACGGCTTCCTCCATGCCTGGCTCGTTGGTGTTGGTGCAGTACTCGCTGATGGAGTATATATGCTAATTGTTTACTTAGGTCTTGTATCCTTCATCAATACCCCATTTATCCAAACGTTTCTATGGCTTTTTGGTTGTTTTGTATTGCTTTATACAGGTATTGAAAGCATGATAAGTGCCGGACAAATAAAGATGGAGAATTCCAGAAACCAGGAACCTGCTTTTAAAGCCTTTTTCTCTGGGTTTATCATGTCGATTACAAACCCGCTCACTATTTTATTCTGGTTAGGGATTTATGGCTCTGTATTGGCCAAAACAGCTTCAACTTCAACCAGTAGCGAACTAATCCTCTATAGTGCAGCCATTTTTTGTGGACTACTGCTATGGGATATAACAATGGCAACAGTATCGAGTAGTTTTCGAAGGATCTTAACCTCACGTCTATTAGCACTGATTTCCATTGTATCCGGGCTATCTCTCGTGGGCTTTGGGATCTATTTTGGTTTTCAAGGTATAAAACTTTTACTAAGTCACTAAGTTTTTTGAAGTTTTTCAAATAAAGTGTCCATGCCCTTGGACTCTTTCTTTTTACTACCTTTGTTTTTAATAAAAGCAACTATAAAGATAATCACGATAAACCCGAGACTAATAAAAAAGCCTGGACGAATTTCTTTACTAAACAATGTTCCACTAACCGCAAGTAAAATAAATAGCACGCCAAGATAATATTTCATTTTCCCAACAAATCCAGGCTTTAAGAGTCGATTTGCAGACAAGAGGATAAATAACCAATTGTATAAGAGCATGAGCCCTGCTCCAGTCGTTACATATTCGTAAATACTATCTGGCATTAAAAGCGAAAAGATAATTGAAGTAAGTAGGCCGGATGCTGTTAAAATAAAGGCTGGTAATGGCACCTTTAATTTCCCTTTTTTTGAAAAGATCTTTGGGGCATCTCCGTCTTCTGACAAGTTCACTAAAATACTTGTTACCCCATATAGAGCAGCAACCATTGTGGAGAATCCTCCAATAATCAAGGCCCCATTAAAAATATCAGCAATTAATGGGATATTGTAATTATCTAATGCAACTACAAATGTACTTTCTTCACCTGTGAAGACTTTCCACGACACGAGCATCACAGCAAGTCCAACGGAAGCCAAATAAATGATGGTTAGAAGAAGAAGCATCATCTTTCCAGCCTTTGGTGCTTCACTCTTGTCCTTTAGCTGGGTTGCCATTAATCCCATTACTTCAATCCCACCGAAGGCATAGAACGCAAAAATCAAGGCGGACCAGAGCCCCATTATTCCTTTCGGGAAATATTCAGGAGGCAGTTGAGGATCCCTTGTTCCATCGATAGCACCTGTTACTGCTAATACCGCAATTACGATGAACATAAGGATTGCCGAGATTTTGATGAGAGCAAAGACATTCTCTAATTTGTTAATTCCACTTGTACCAATCAACAATACAGCTAAACCTAATACACCATAAATTGCAGCAAAGACCCATAAAGGGGTACCAGGGAACCAAAACTTAGTAAAAATAGACAATGCAGTAAGCTGACTTCCCATGATAAGCATTTCGGCACTCCAGTAAATCCAACCTATACTAAAGCCAGCCCATCTTCCGAATGCTTGTTTTGCGTAAGTACGAAACGCCCCTTTTTCAGCCTTTTTTGCAGTAAGTTTAGCTAATCCATCATAGACAAAATAAGTTCCAATTGCAGCAATAATAAATAGGATCAACACAGAGGGGCCAGCTGTTCGAATCGCAATGCTGGACCCTAGAAAAAAACCTGTGCCTATTGTACAGCCAACTCCAAAAAGGGAAAGCTGCCACCATTTTATTTTTTTCTCACTTTTTCCTTGGGCCATATCCCCTCTACCTCTTTACCTTTTGGAATAAAGAATCTGTTCGAACCCGCTTGGGCGGTTTTATAAAAAATAAAACAAGAACGGTTGCCACAGCCGAAATACCAGCTACCGAGAAAAACAAGATATCATGTGAAAGGTTCATTAGAATGGCAAAAACAGGTGGACCAATCGCTACCCCAATAAATCGAGCACTACTGTAAATAGAGGTAATGGTACCTCTTTCATCTTTCTCAGTACCATTCGTAATGAGTGCATCCAAGCTTGGAAGAGCGACTCCGATACCTATCCCGCAAATGACAAGGGCAGCTATAAAAATGTACAGATTTTCCGTGTAACATATTCCAAAAACAGCTACAGTAGCTGCAAAAATTCCCGAAAAAATAATCCATTTGATTGCATTTTTATCATCACCAAGCTTCTTTCCAGTGATAAATGAAGATAGGCATAGTGCACCGAGTGGTATTGCAAGGATGAGACCTTTTATAATTCCATCAATTCCGTACTTGTCCTCCAAAATCGACGACAAGAAGAAGAGCATCCCAAAAAGAATATAAAAACATATGGCGCCCACGATAAAAATGGAAATCAGCCATCGTCCTTCTTCCTTAAGAGTACGTTTAATTTTCTTCAGAAAAAAAGAGAAGCTTGAGGTATCCACTTCATTATTCTTTGGAGTTTGTACAAGAAATTGAATCAAAAGAATGGAAATTAAGCAAAAAATGGGAAAAGCAAAAAAAGGCATATACCAAATAAAAGCTGCAAGTATTGCACCTAAAATTGGACTTAGTACCTTTCCAAACGTGTTTGATGTTTCAATCAATCCTAGTCCTGTATTTACATCTTTCTCACTTTTGCACATATCACCTACTAGTGGTAAAACTATGGGGGAAGCACCAGCAGCTCCAACTCCTTGTAAAAACCTTCCGATTAAAATGATCAAATATGGACTTTCAAATAACCACGAAGCTAGTCCAGAAATTAATCCCCCTATCCCTGCAATTATCAAACTTGGGATAATGACCTTTTTCCTTCCGATTCGATCAGAGAGAAAACCAGCGATTGGGATTAAGATGATGGCTACTATTGAATAAATCGTTATAATTAAACTGGATTGAAAGGATGTAATACCAATTTCTTTTTCCATAATCGGTAAAATGGGAATAAGCATAGAATTACCTAAGGTCATGACTAATGGGATGGATGCTAGTGAGAGCACTCCCCATTTCTCCGTTTTTTGCATTCTCCTATCTCCTTCGGAATTCTAATATTTATATTAAGATTAACCTATCCTTAAACACCTCTTACTATGCATAGTGGCTAATTGAACGCTAGGTTAAAAAAACCCACTAACAAGTGGGTTTATAATAGATTTCATATTAGGTCTTGTCCTATCGCAGTTGGTTACCAAATATAAATTTCCATTAAATTAGTGCTTTAATTCCTTGATAACTAAAATAAACGCCAAATAGAATCAAGGATGCTCCTGAAATAACGGAGATTGCAATTAGGGTTTTTACATTTAACAACTTTCTAAAACCAGTCGTAAGGGCCGCAACAAGGATGTCCCAAAAAGTAAGCCCAAGGAAGATCATACTGCTATATATCAACAGTAACTCAGTTCCGTTTGTTTGAGCCGTTTTCGCCAACACAGACCCATAAATCCCCAACCAAAACAGAATGGAGAGCGGGCTCGAAATCGATAAGATAAAACCGGTCAGAAAACATTTAAATAATGAATCCTTTGTTCGTTGGTATGTTAAGGAAATCGTATTTGCATTTTTAATGCTCTCAAATCCTGAATAAATAAGAATAAATCCTCCAAATAACCAAAGGAAAATTTGTACAATCGGAATATCTAAAAATTGAACCATTCCCAAATAAACCATTAACATAAAAACTCCATCTGCCATCATCGAACCTACACCCACAATCCATGCATGCCAGAACCCATTTTTGATTCCTTTATCTAAACGTGCAGAATTTACAGGCCCAATTGGAGCTGCCAATGTAAAACCTAAAATTATGTAACTTACTAAAATACCAAAACTCAAATACATCACCTCTATACGCTTTAGGTCAACTTGTAAATTTTATGACAAGCAGTAGGAATACATGTCCAAAAATTTATATAAATAGACCTATAACAAAGAGGTATCCATGTTGAATATAAATAAGCAGAGCTATTCATAAGAATCACTCTGCTCGTCATTTTTATTCTTTAACATAAGAAAAATTAACAATCCCCTTGTTTATGGAGATGTAACGGTGGCGGAATTAGCCAGCCTTTTTCTTTATTTAAGCGAAGTACTTTCGCACCTAGTACAGCTTTCTGATTATGGAATTGGCCAAACATCATCGCAACATCTTCTCTGATTGATTTACCAATTACCTGACTACATAGTACTAAACTTGCTGCAATATCCGCTGAAAGTGTAGCAGCAATTGCTGGATCCGGCACTCTTGCACCTACTGGAATGTCTTCTAAACAAGCTTCAGGTGGTTCTGGTGAGGCTGGTGGTAATCCAATCCCATTTTCTTTCAATAATTCCTCCACCTGTTTCGTTTCCTGCTTGCCAAGATTGATGGCTTCAGCTAATAATTTTTTCAGATCATCATCCCCAGCATGGTTAATCAAGGTTTGATAACCTGCAATCATCGCATTCCCAGCTAGTACTGAAGACCAAAGATCAAAAACCTCGCCGTAATGTAAAGGCTCTTCTTTTGGATTTCCACTTAAGATTCCCATTGTTGCCCTCCTTAAAATAGTTGAGATTTTATCCATGTAATGTGCACTCCTTTGTTAAGCACATAGTTAGCTTATCCATCACCCTATAATTTATTTATGACCAATTTTAAAATTTACATTAACACTACTCTTGGGTTAATTACTAAAAAATGATATGATTAGTATCAGATACTAAAACTAGGTATAATAAATAAAGAAATCACATTCTTGATGCTGTTATGGAGGTAACTATGGAAGATTTAATTCAATTAGAAGGTAAAAATATTGTTGTTATGGGTGTAGCCAATGAAAGAAGCATTGCTTGGGGCGTTGCAGAATCCCTATATAAAGCTGGAGCAAAAGTCATTTATACATACCGTCTAGATCGGTCTCGTGAAAAACTTGAAAAATTATTAGAGAAATACAATTATCCCGCAGAAATGATTGTTAGATGCGATGTGAACAGTGACGAAAGCATCACGCAAGCGTTTAATGAAATTGGTGAAAAAGTAGGAACCATTCACGGATTAGTTCACTCTGTTGCGTTTGCAAACGCAGATGACTTAAAAGGTGATTTTATCGAGACATCCCGTGATGGATATGCATTTGCACAAGATACAAGTGCATATTCCTTAGTAGCGGCAGCAAAAGCAGCACGACCATATTTAGCAGAGGATGCTTCAATCATAACGATGTCCTACTTAGGTGCTGTACGTGCTTTGCCAGGATATAATGTAATGGGTGTTGCAAAAGCTGCACTTGAAGCGTGTGTAAGATACCTTACATTTGACCTTGGAAAAGATGGGATCAGAGTCAACGCAATTTCAGCTGGTCCAATTAGAACATTAGCTGCCAAAGGAGTACCGGGCTTCAATGATATTATGAAAATGATTGAAGAAAAAGCTCCACTAAAGAGAAACGTTACAAAAGAGGATGTTGGAAACATGTCCATCGCTATGCTAAGTAACCTTTCACGTGGAGTAACTGGCGAAGTCATTTATGTAGATTCAGGATATAATATTGTAGGTTAATTAAAACGAGGGCGAACCAAAATTTTGGTTCGCCCTCGTTCCTTTAGAATTCTAAATCCACTCTTAACTCATCAACATACTCCCTCGAGCCTGTTACAATTAAACGATCCCCAAGCTGAAGTTCAGTGTCACCATGTGGAACGATTGAGTCTTTGCCTCTAAAAATTCGAACAAAGATTACATCCCCAGTAAACGGGAAATTCCTTAGCATTGTGCCATCATAAAGACTGTTGTTCATCTCAATCTGATACAAGGACTGCTCTTGATTAGTCAAGATTGTCATGATACTAGGCGCCTCAATTAACGCACGAAGTAATGTATTGGTAGACATTAGTAATGAGAAGACATCGATATTAAGGTCTTTTAGCTCATCACCAAGCTCGCCTGATTCAATTCTTGCAATTACACGGTCTACACCATTTTCCTTCGCGAATTTTGCAATTTCGGCATTCATTGCATCAGATCCCGACGTTATCACTAAAATATCCACATCAAATACATCGGAATCTTTGAGTGTATCTATCGAATAATCTGAGAGTTCAACGATATCAAACACTGAATCAGAATGTCTTTTATCTATTTTATCCTGCACAGTATGATAAAGAGTCGTATCATATAGTTTCGAATTCAATTCCCGCGTTACTGGTAGAGTCATTTGGTTTGCACCAATAAATGCAACACGGATAACTGGTTCTTCGACCACTTGCTTTGGAAAAAGCTTTTTAAACCCAATAGGTGAAACAATACTTGCAATTACCGCAACCAAAATTAAAGCACCTGACATTCTGTCATCAATGATTCCCATCTTCTCCCCAACAGTTGCAGCAGCAATAACCAAGGATAAAGTTGATGTTAATAACGCACCTGCTCCTATCGTCGTTCTCCAATCATACCATCGCTTAATATAAAGAATCGGAAGCATTTTTGAAATGACTAATGCTATGAATAACAAGGGAATGAGCAATAGAATCTTTGGATCTTGGAAGAGTGCCCATAAATCAAGCTCTACCCCAATCATTACGAAAAAGATTGGAATTAAAAATCCATAACCAAATGAATCAAGCTTTTGGACCATTTCATGGTTAGGAGATAACAATGATACTAATACACCCGCTAAAAATGCTCCCAAAATATTTTCTGCACCAATTGTCTCAGATAGGGCAACTAAAATCATAATTAATGCAAAAATGGCCCTTGTTCCAATTTGGATTGTTCCCTTTGACATCGTTTCTAGGAAGGAACGATTTTGGAATCTTTTCCCAACAAAGTAGAGAAGTACACCTGCCCCGAACAAGATTAACAGTAGCCACATATTGCTTTCTCCGCCACCATAAATCGAAGCAAAAACTGCAAGTAATATCATTGTCACGAGGTCAGCCACAACTGCGACTAATAAAATAATCTGACCGATATTCGTTTTCATGATTTGGGCATCCTTCAGAGTTGGTACAACAACACCTAAAGAGATAGTGGAAATGATTAATGTCATTAAAAATGCATTATCCGTAAACCCAGTCCACACAAATATATATGATAATAGTAGTGATAGAATAAAAATTCCAACAAAAACAATTACGGAAACAAAGAAAGTATGTGGAGCCTTTTTGCCATTAGGAAGCTTTTGTCGCTTCTTCCCTCCTGCAAAAGCAGTAAAGTCTATTTCAACTCCACTTAAAAACATTAAAAAGATAAATCCTAGTGTAGATAATGTTTCAAGCCACATATCAGGTTCGACCACATCGAAACCACTTTTACCAATGATAATCCCCATGATAATTTCAGCTACAACGACAGGAATTGCCCGCAGCTTAAACCTATGTAATAACAGTGGTGTCAAAAAGGCCACCACCATCACGATAACTAACGATGTTAATGAAGCACCATGTTCCATATTTTACCCCCTTATAAATAAGTTGATTTTATTATTAAACTAAATAACCCATAAAGAATGTTGCTAACCCAAAATAAATTAAAATACTTATAATATCATTGATTGTGGTGATAAAAGGCCCTGACGCAACCGCCGGGTCAACCTTCAACCGATGCATAAGTAATGGTACAAGTGCACCTGCAAGAGTCGCGACTATCAATGTAATTAAAATCGAAAATCCAACTAATAGTCCAAGAAAGAAATCACCTTTCCAAAAATAAACAACAAACATTATTACCGTTCCACAAACAGCACCCGTTATTACTCCTGTACCGGCTTCTCTCATGATCAATAGCCATTTATTTTCTTCCTCATCTTCACCAATCGCGATTCTCCGGACAGCAACAGCCAAGGCTTGTGTTCCGGTATTACCCGCCATTCCGGCAATTAACGGAATGAAGACAGCTAATATAGCAACCTGATCAAGTGTTGCTTCAAATCGCCCAATTAGGCTTGCTGTTAGCATTCCAAGAAAAGATAAGATAATCAGCCATGGCAATCTCTTTTTAGCTGATGTGAAAATGTTTTTATCTGCTGAATCAACATCTGATATCCCCGCAAGTTTTGAGTAATCATCAGATGCTTCTTCATCCATAACATCGATAATATCATCTACTGTAATTATCCCCAATAAATGGTTTTGAAAGTCAATTACCGGAACAGCTAAGAAATTATAGTCTTTCATCCTCCGTGCAACTTCTTCCTGATCTTCACTAACAGACACGGAGACAACTCGGTCATTCATAATTTCACTAATCATTGTGTCATCATCAGTTACAAGTAGATCCCGAATAGAAATAACTCCTACAAGGTGTTTTTCCTCATCTATCACATAAATATAATAAATCGTTTCAGCACGAGGAGCTTCCTTTTTCAATATATACATCGCTGATTTAACGGTTTGATTAGCATGTATCGCGATAAATTCGGTAGTCATGATACTACCGGCAGTGTATTCCTCATAATGAAGGAGTTGTTTAATTTCCCCTGCAGCTTCAACATCCATAATTGTTAAGTAGCTTGCGACCTGCTCTTTATCTAGTTCATTTAATACATCAACAGCATCGTCCGCATACATTTGAGAAAGCATATCTGCAACAAAGGTTGGATCCATCTCTGATAGAAGCTCTTCATACTCATTCTCATCTATTTCAAGGTTCTCAAAAACCTCCGCCATTTCTGTTGGAGACAAAAAAAGATATACGTGCATTCTAGCATCTTTTGGTAATTTCGCGTAGAATTTTGCTCTTTCATATGGGTGTATATCTAAAAATACGGTCCGGAACTGGTCAATATTCTCATTTTCAAGAGCTGTAAGCAATTGTTCATTTTCTAGTTGCTGCTGCTCCTTTTCATTTACCTCTTGTTGTAACATGTAGCTTCCCCCCTTACAACTGGAAAAACAAAAAATTTACATACATTTTCAGAAATGTAACATACGACCATTTACTTTTTGTGGCTATATGTATATCATTTTTTAATTAGTGATGTGCTATGTAAAGATTTGCATTCAATCAAAAATAAGCTAAGATAAAATTGGCTATTTATGATAAAGTGGATATTGAATTATACCCTGTTTTCTATAATATAAAACTCGCGCCAGATTAGAAAGGATTTTTTTATCCATGAATAAAGAAAATACTCCACAAAAAATTGATTATACATTGTTGTTTATTTTATTTCTAATGGCTATCGTTAGTGCCATTGCAATCCAAAGTGCACAGCCCTTTTTACCGGAAAAACTTAAAAATATCAATTTCGCTGCACAACAACTTCAATGGTATGTAATAGGAATTGTCGCGATTATTGGAACAATGGTGATTGATTTTGATCGATTTAAAATGATTTCCTGGTATTTATATGGATTCGGGATGTTTTTATTATTAGGTCTATTTTTAGAAAAATATATTAGTGTCCCTTTTGCTACTACAATCAAAGGGGCAACAAGTTGGTATTCCTTTCCTGGATTAGGAAATTTCCAGCCTTCAGAATTAATGAAGATCATCTTAATTATAGTCTTAAGTAAAATCATTGTTGACCACAGGGAAAACTACCCGATAAATACAGTTAGAGATGATTTACTTCTTATCGGAAAGATTTTTTTAGCAGCTGCACCACCTATCGCTTTCTTAGTCAAGCAGCCGGATATGGGAATGACCATGGTCTTTATGTCAATCATTGCAACGATGATCCTTGTCGCCGGTATTAAATGGAGAATTATTTTCGCTGCCGTATTTACAGCTGTTTTTACAGTTTCTGTAGGCGTTTTTCTATACTTCAACTTTCCTGACTTTTTCTTTAAATATATTATACAAGACTATCAGATGAATCGATTTTATGGTTGGCTTGCTCCTTTTGAAACTGCTGGTAATGAGGGGCACCAATTAGTTCGTTCCTTACTTGCAATCGGTTCTGGCCAATTGCACGGCAAAGGATTCCAGGAATCTGAGGTAACGATTCCAGAAGGTCACACCGATTTTATTTTCGCTGTAGTGGCAGAGCAATTCGGATTTGTTGGAACAAGTATCATTATTTCTTTATTCTTCTTATTAGTCTATCGAATGATTCATATAGCATTAGAAAGCCACGACCCATTCGGAAGTTATCTATGTGCAGGTGTAATCGGAATGATCACCTTCCAAGTATTCCAAAACATTGGAATGACAGTTGGTATTCTACCAATCACAGGACTTCCATTGCCATTCATTAGTTACGGGGGTAGTTCCCTTGCAACGTATATGATTGCAATCGGGATCGTACTAAATGTTCGTTCTAGGACAAAGAAATTCATGTTTGATTAACTTTAACATAATGAAATAAAATCACGCCATTTTTCTTATAATAGTGAAAGTGGCGTGATTTTTTTATTTTCATAACTTGTGAATCTAATTTTTTCGGCACAAAAGTGCTGAGACGCATTTAGGAAGGTGCTTTAAAATGAAAATTGATGTTATTGGTGACATACACGGATGCTTTCAGGAGTTTGAAGAATTAACAACAAAGCTAGGTTATTCGTGGGAAAGCGGGATTCCACTACATAATGACCGTAAATTAGCTTTTGTCGGTGACCTAACAGATCGCGGACCTAAGTCATTAAAGGTGATTAGTACAGTGTATCAGCTTGTCGTCCAAGCGAAGAAGGCATTCTACGTGCCAGGCAACCACTGCAATAAACTGTATCGCTTTTTTATTGGGAATAAAGTTCAAACCACACATGGCTTGGAAACAACGGTTGCAGAATTCGAGGCATTGTCCAAAAAGGAACAAGATTCAATCCGTAATCAGTTTATTGAATTGTACGATGCCGCCCCCTTGTACGAAAATTTAGATGGAGGAAAACTAGTGATAGCTCACGCTGGAATTCGTGAGGATTACATCGGACGCAATGATAAGAAAGTAAAAACCTTTGTGTTATATGGCGATATTACGGGAAAGAACAACCCTGACGGAACCCCAGAAAGACGCGATTGGGCTAAGCATTATAATGGGTCATCGTGGATAGTCTATGGTCATACACCAGTGAGAGAACCGAGAAGGGTAAACCATACATTAAACATCGATACCGGTTGTGTGTTTGGCGGTAGTTTAACTGCATTAAGGTATCCTGAAATGGAGACTGTATCTGTGCCTTCTACAATGCCTCTTTTTGAGGAGAAGTTTCGGGAAATTAGATAGCATCCTCCCCACATAAAAAGCGACCTTTCACAAGGTCGCTTTTTCCAATAATTTTTTCATATCTTCGGGTAGTTCTGCTCGAAATACTAACTCTGTTTTATCCATTGGATGCCAAAATGAAAGTTCTCTGCAATGGAGTGCTTGCCTGCTTATATCCACTTTCTCCCCCCCATACAGATCATCTCCTACAATCGGTTGACCAATATGAGATAGATGGACGCGGATCTGATGGGTACGTCCCGTCTCTAGCTGCAACCTCACATGCGTCCACTCACCGAGCTCTTGAATAACTCGAAAATGAGTAACCGCCCTTTGTCCATCCTGCCGCACTTGGCGCTCAATAATACTATCGTCCTTCCTGCCGATTGGGGCATCAATCGTTCCAGAATCCACGTCGAATTTACCATGTACAATCGCTTCATATGCCCTTTTCAATCTTCCAGCTTTCTGTTGCTCAGATAATAGATGATGAATATGGCGGTGTTTAGCAACTAATAATAAACCTGACGTATCTCGATCAAGGCGATTAACCAAATGAACGGTCGCATTAAGACCTGTAGAATGATAATAGAACAATAATGCATTGGCTAAACTGTCTGCCCGGCTTTCCCGTGAAGGGATTGATTGCTGATGGGGGGGTTTGTTCACCACCATTACATAAGGGTCCTCATACACAATCTGTAATGGTAGATTTTTAGGAAGTAATTCCATGCTCGGCTCCTCAGGCGGGAATACGACCTTCAAGACCTCACCCTCCATTAAAAGATGGCGAACTGTAACAGAAGCATCATTAATAAAGATACCGCCGCCAGCAAACTTAATATCTGTAAGTGCTGTTTTTGAAATCTGCTGCTCTTTTAAAAACTCTCTAATTAATTTTCCCGTATCCCTTGATGAGATTTTCCATTCTAATGTAAATTGCGCCACAATCCTTTTTTTCCTTTCCAATTTGTCCAGCCTCGACTCGCAGCGACTATCGCGACTTCCCTCACCCTTCGTACGATAAGCTCAACATCGGTTCACTACGCTCACCGTATTTCCTTTATCTCCTTAAGGAACACAGACTAATTACGCCACATCCTATGGCAACGTCTGTGTGACCTACTTCCTGTAGGCCTCAGTCCGTACATCGCTATACGCTCGCCTCAGCATTTCTGTCAATCCGAAATAAACGAATCACGTACTCTTTTCCAGAATGGGAAAGGTCGGAAGCGTGCGAAACGTACTTTTTCCGGAGCTACACGGCATTGAATGGATTTAACATCCTTGTGTAAAAGGGTTAAATGGTCAATCGTGATGTGAAAATCCACGTCATTCACAGGTTTCATCACAATCGTATGGTGATTTGGTAAAATCAATGGCGAACCCACTGTTCGGAACACTCGATTATTAATCGAAGCCATTTCTGCTACCTGAATTGCCTCGATAGCTGGATGTAATATAGCACCACCGAGCGCTTTATTATACGCAGTGCTTCCAGAAGGTGTGGAAATACACAACCCATCCCCACGGAATGTTTCAAAAAGCTGACCCTTGATTTCCAAGTCCATTACGAGTGAGCCTTCCACACTTTTCACCGTACACTCATTCAATGCGAGATATCTTGACTCTCTTCCCCCATTAATATAACGGATATATACTTCAAGTAATGGATATTCAACCACTTGATAAGGGGTTTTTGCAATAGCAATCACGAGTTTTTCAATCTCTTCCGGAACCCAGTCGGCATAGAATCCAAGATGTCCAGTGTGTATACCTACAAATGCTGTTTTATCTAAACGACTACGGTAACGGTGAAAGGCATATAATAGTGTTCCATCTCCTCCGACAGTAACAACAATATCTGGTTGGTCCTCATCGTAAGTGAGCCCGAAGTCCATTAAATACGTTTTAATTTTGTGCATTAATGTATTCGAGTTCGAGTCACCTCTCGAAGTTACAGCAAATTTCATATTTTACACCCTATCCTTATGATTTTTCCCGCATTAACGGGCAGTAAAATTTTGTTTAAAACAACTTTAGTAGGCATGTAATCACTGCCCGTAAATGCCCGATTAAAGTGAACGAAGACTAAGAACGCCACGTCCTGTGGCAACGTCTTCGTGACCCACATCATGTGGGCCTCAACTAACAATCAGAGGGGGTGGAAGTATCCCCCTCTGATTGAAGTTTCACTTTATCAGAGTCATTGCCTTCAGCTTTTCTTGAAAAAATAACTTGAGCTTCTTGAATTTCGCCACGAATCTTAGACATTTCCTCATCAAGCTGAAAAGCAGCCTCGGCAGCACGCTGTAGACGATTCTCAATTTCTTGCGGGAATCTGCCCTTATATTTGTAATTTAAGGAGTGTTCGATAGTTGCCCAAAAGTTCATAGCAAGTGTGCGTACTTGTATTTCTACAAGGATCTTCTTTTCTCCATTAATCGTTTGTACGGGATATTTAATCACAAGATGATAGGATCGATAACCACTATCTTTCTTTTTAGAGATATAGTCTCGCTCTTCAATGATTTCGAAATCATTCCGCATCTTTAATATTTCAACGACCCTTTTAATATCGTCTACAAATTGGCACATCATTCTTAAGCCTGCAATGTCTTGCATCTCTTCTTCGATATGATCAAGTGATATATTTTTCTTAGCAGCTTTATCTAAAATACTAGGGATTGGCTTTACTCTTCCAGTTACAAACTCTATTGGGGAATGGGTACCTTGCATTTCGAATTGAGTTCTCATTCCTTTTAGCTTAACCTTTAGCTCATCAACAGCTTGCTTATATGGAGCCAAAAAAAGATCCCAGTCTTTACTCATAATAGCCCCCCCTGTTTTTCTAAGCTAAAACAATCAAAATGTTTTTTCAACAAGCTCGACCATTTCATTTCCATAGTTGGTGTTACCTTCAATGTTTTGTAACAGGTATTCCAATTCAGGGATGATGTCGATAAGTTCGAATTCGTTCTCTTCAAGGTGTAAAATAACTTTTTGTTTTTCAGAAATAACATTTTTAAGTGATGGCCAGATAGAGGACGGCAAGCTCACATATATAAATTCTTTTTCATTTTCCAGTTTGTAGATAAATGCTAATGAGTCAGAATCCACAAGCATTTGTCCACTAGCCTGCAAACCGGCTGTGTCAAAGTTTGGTTTTTCTGCAATTAGCTCTAATTGGTTGTTAGAGGTGTTCATTTCACTAATTTCAATACGTTTCTGCATCAGTAAGCTCCTTTTTCTCTTTTCAAAATCCACACTTATTTTATCATATGTACAACCATTCTTTAAAGAATTGCTAACCAAATCCTAAAAAAGATACAACATAATGATATAATAAAAAAAACGAAAACAAAGGACAGGTTGAAATTATGTCACAAGAGCTTGAAATTGAGTTTAAAAATATTCTAGAAGAAGATGAATACCGTCAATTGCTGTCTGCGTTCTCAATTAGTGAGGACAAAAAAGTAATCCAAGAAAATTTTTATTTTGACACACCTAAGTTTTCTTTAAAGGATGTGGGGGCTGCCCTCCGTATTCGTGAAAAGAATGGAATATATACACTTACATTAAAACAGCCCGTTAAACGCGGTTTACTTGAGACGCATCAGGTACTAAGTAAGGAAGAAGCCGAGCAAATGCTTAACGGTGGAAACATCATTGAAGGTGAAGTTGTATCAATTCTAAAAGGATTATCAATCGGAACCTCGGATATTCGTTTTTTTGGCTCTCTAAAAACAAAACGAGCAGAAGTCGAATATAAAAATGGTTTACTTGTGCTGGATAAGAGTTACTATTTAAACCAAATTGATTTCGAGTTAGAATATGAAGTAACGGATGAAGTTAGCGGAAAAGAAGTATTTAAAGAGTTACTACAACAATACAAGATCCCTATTCGGAAAACAGACAATAAAATTCTTAGGTTTTATAATCGAAAAAAACAAATTCTACTAGGAGAGGAACTCACTTGAAAATAGATTTTAAAGTATTGATGGAGCTCCAGGCTTTGCGTAACGTCTCGACATCCGATACATCGACAACCAGTAATGATGGTTCCTTATTTAAGGACATGCTGTTACAGCTTATGTCTAATGCTTCTAGTTCAACAACTGAAACTATACGATCGAAGGTTAATCCTTCATCTTTAAATATTAATAATCATTATCTGCCACTTACCATTTCGGGCGCTGAGCCTATGTCAGTTCCGACCACTTTTGATGAAATGATTCAGAATGCTGCACAAAAATACAATGTGGATGCCCGGTTAATCAGTTCTGTAATCAAGCATGAGTCTAATTTTAATCCAATTGCGAAAAGCCATGCAGGAGCTACTGGTCTCATGCAATTAATGCCCGCAACAGCGAGAGGTTTAGGGGTAACCAACCTAACTGATCCTGCGCAAAATATTGATGGGGGTACAAAATACCTCCGAAGTATGCTAGACCGTTACAATGGAGATGTTTCACTTGCCCTTGCTGCCTATAATGCAGGACCAGGCAACGTCGATAAGTATGGTGGAATTCCACCTTTTAAAGAAACACAAAACTATGTTAGAAAAGTAACAGAAACCTATATCGGATAAACATTGTTCTCCTGGACTAAACAGGAGAACTTTTCTTTTATAGGCAGTTTAACACTAATTCCATAAATTTCATTCGACCAAAAGTGCGCTTTATTTGAGTTAAATCTCATCCATTGATAAAATGTTAGTACACTCAACATATGATAGAAACTCCTTACGAGTAGAAAGGGGTAAGGTCTTGAAACATTCTGAAAATATGGGCTTCAATACATCTAGCAATCGTCCATTAGAGATCTATATGTTTATTGATCCATTGTGTCCTGATTGTTGGGCACTAGAGCCCATTTTAAAAAAGCTAACAATTGAATATGGAAAGTATTTTTCAATTCGCCATATTTTAAGTGGCCGCCTTGCTTCCTTAAATATACAAAAGAAAAATAAACCTACAGACCTGGCTCAGGTATGGGAGCGCACTGCTAGTAGGTCAGGAATGTCTTGTGATGGTAGTTTATGGCTTGAAAATCCAATTTCAGCTCCACATTCTGTATCGATTGCGATTAAAGCGGCTGAGCTGCAAGGTAAACGAGCTGGAATCCGTTTTTTACGAAAACTCCAGGAAAATCTCTTCCTTGAAAAACGTGATATTTCAGATATAGATGTATTACTGTCTTGTGCAGCTGAAGTCGGACTTGATGTAAATGAATTTATGAATGACCTTCATTCATCAAGTGCAGCCAAAGCATTTCAATGTGACTTGAAGATCACATCTGAAATGGAAGTGGACGAAATCCCTACTCTCGTTTTCTTTAATGAAAACATTGAGGAAGAAGGTTTGAAAATTACTGGCTGTTATCCATATGATATGTACGTCCATATCATTTACGATATGCTTGGTGAAAAAATCGAACCAACACCGGCACCTCCCTTGGAAGAATTCTTAAAATACTTTAAATTTGTTGCTTCAAAAGAAATTTCAGTTTTATATGACTTGCCTATACCAGAGGTTGAACGTGAAATGAAAAAGCTTATACTAAAGCAAAAAGTAGAGCAAGTTCCTGTTAAATACGGAACCTTCTGGAGATATATAGAATAACAAAAAAGACTTGGATCAATTGTCCAAGTCTTTTTTCTATTTCAATAAAGGGGATGGGAGAAATCTCACTTCAAACAAAGGGGTGTTGTTTGTGTGATTACTTCTTGAATACATAATAGCAAGATTGATAACCATTTTCAACTATTTGTACATTTTTTCACAAAGTTGTCAAATTCCTATTCTTAAAACGCATGCTTGGACATAGATATTAAAATAGATACTTACATTCACTTGTAAGGAGGACGTAATTATGAGGAAAATTGGACTGATAATCGGGGTGGTTATGATCATTATCACCTTTGGACTAAATATATTAGGATTGATGAAATTAATTCCACTTTACATTACGACCCCTCTTTTATTTCTTTCATTACTCGTGACACTTGTTATTTATAATCACCGAAATCGATTTAGGGGGTTTCACTAATAAGAGGGCATCCAAATGGATGACCTCCTCCTTTTATTGCTTCTCTAATAATTTTTCCATTTCAGTTAGTGTTGCTTCAAATACTTTACATGCTTCTTTAATCGGCTCTGCAGAATTCATGTCCACGCCCGCATTTTTAAGTACCTCAATTGGATAATTGGAGCTTCCCGCTTTAAGGAAATTATTAATATATCGTTCAACTGCAGGGTTGCCCTCCTCTAAGATTTGCTTACTTAAAGCAGTTGCAGCACTATAGCCTGTTGCATACTGGTATACGTAATAATTATAGTAGAAATGCGGAATTCGAGACCACTCTAAGCCGATTTCCTCATCTACCACAATATTTGTACCAAAGTATTTCTTATTTAACTCATAGTACATTTCAGTGAACAGATCTGGTGTTAATGCGACTCCTTCTTGGGCTTTCATATGAATCATATGTTCAAATTCTGCAAACATCGTCTGACGGAATACAGTCCCTCTAAAGCCTTCAAGCTGATGATTTAAAAGATATAATCTCTTTTGGTCATCATCAATCGTTTTTAATAAGTAATCTCCTAACAGTGCCTCATTACAAGTAGACGCAACCTCTGCTACAAAGATTGAATAATTTCCATATGTGTATGGTTGATTGTTTCTTGTGTAGTAACTGTGTACAGAGTGACCAAATTCATGAGCTAGCGTAAACAGATTATTCACATTGTCTTGCCAGTTCATCAGGATATATGGATTTGTACCATATGCACCAGATGAATACGCTCCGCTTCGCTTTCCTTTGTTTTCTTGAACATCAACCCATCGATTATCAAAGCCTTCTTTTAGAACATTAATATAATCCTCACCAAGTGGAGCAAGCCCCTTAAGGATATAATCCTTTGCTTCCGCATAAGAAACTTCCATTTTCACGTCTTTCACTAATGGAGTGTAGAGGTCATACATATGCAACTCATCTACACCTAACGCTTTTTTACGTAAGTCCACGTAACGATGTAAAAGAGGCAGATTTTCATTAATTGTATTTACTAGATTATCATAAACCGTTTCTGGAATATTATTGCTGCTTAGAGCTGCCTCGCGAGCTGATTTATAATTACGAATACGAGCATTAAAATTATCTTTCTTTACAGTACCACTTAATGTGCTACCAAAGGTATTTTTGAACTTTCCGTACGTGTCATAAACCGCTTTAAAAGCTTCTTCTCTTACACGTGGGTCAGAGCTTTCAAGGAATCGGATATAACGACCATGTGTAATTTCTACCTCTTCACCGTTCTCATCTTTAATAGTCGGAAACGTTAGGTCAGCATTATTTAGCATTCCAAATGTGTTGCTTGAAGAGTCCATTACTTCATAAGCTTGTGCAAGCAAGGCTTCTTCTTTTGCGGATAAAACATGTGGTCGTTCACGATTAATATCGTTCAATGCATGCTCGTATACCTTCAACTCTTCTTTTTCAGCTAAAAAGGATTTAATTTTATCTTCGTCGACTGATAGAATTTCCGGCACGATAAAAGCGAGCGCACTTCCAACCTGTGTATACAAATTAGTTGCACGATCATATAAACCCTGATAAAACGAATTAGATGTATCTTGGTCATTACGCATATGTGCATATGTATAAAGTTTTCCTATTCGTAAGGAAATTGCATCTTGATAAGTTAACGCTTCATATAGCTGATCCGCAGATTCGCCGAGTTTTCCTTGGAATGCTTCAATTCCAGGGATCATCTCTTTTATTTCTTGAAATTCTTTTTCCCACTCTACATCTGATGCAAAAATATCTTCTAGTCTCCAAGTATCCTGCTCAGCAATCTCATTACGATTTTGGAGCTTCTTTACAGTTGATTGTTCAGCCATTTTATAAACCTCCTATATCCTATTCTTTAAAAAGTATTCGATATCCTATTGACTATCTCCTTTTTTATAAGAAAAAGTTTAAGTTTTTTGAATTCAGTCCTCCACCAATATTAGGTTTTACCATTCCAACTTCTTCATTCTTTCCAACACTTTCCAACCTTTTTGAAAGGGCTTCATCCATGGTATGAGCTTCCTCCAAATTAACCGGTATTTGAAATTCCCTTGTTTTTTGATACTTTGTCTGTGTAAGTTTTTTTAGTTTCCCAACTTTCACGAGCAAATGCAGGTATTCCTCAACCGCAAGCGAATATTGGGTATGAAAAATCAACGGCAGATGTCTGATTGTAATATCCTTTGAAGCAATTCGCTTAGATATCACCTCCATGACCTTAGAAAAAAAGAAAGTATCCCCTACTCGTAGTGGAAGCAATAAATCTAATACCATCCACATTTGCCAAATCATCGGTGGTGTATGGAACCAATAGGCTGAGCGGACAGGCAAACCAGCTTCAGCTGGCAAATGAGCTGGAGGTATTCGGTTTTGATAGAGGGTAGATAAAAACGATGCGATAAGATTGGATGAGTATATGGAATAACTTGCTCTCCATTTATGTTTTTTTCTTACCCACAAACTTTGTAAGGTAAACGTAGGGTGGTTAGGTACGAGTAGCTTTGGAAAGGAATGCACATTTTCTTTATGGAATTGAATGGTACAAAAGGTTTCACTCGTTGTAAAAGGTTGAAGGTTGGATAGTTTTATAAATGTAGAGGTATCTGGGCAGTAGTAGAGAATGCTAGGCTGGAATGGTTGATTAAAAGAGGTTGCAAAAAGCCATTGAAAGGGTGAAAGTCGAACTGAGTAGGTGGACTGTCGTTTAAACCATTTTGCACCTAAAATCCAAATAGGTACGATACCTTTGTTCTTATAAGAGTCTGATCTTTTCTTAAACAAGGGGTAATCAATTTGGGAGCATTGGTACTCGATTGCATACCGTTTGTCTTCTGTGATCACTAATAGGTCAGGGCGTTGCGAGATTTCCGGTAAAAATGGTTCTAGCTGGACTTTATAGCCTTGTGCTTGAAACCAGCGATAGAGCTGCCGTTTGCCTTCTAGATGGTACTCAGACTCTGGCTCCGTTTTAACACTGCATTCTGCTCCTTTTAAATGTGCGAAATGATGTGTTTTCTTCATCCCCGCTTTTAACTGAACCTTACTATGACATGCTGGACAAAGAAAGTTCTCATTGCTACGAAGTTCAAGTAAATTAGAGCGCTTCCAATTTTCCACTAATGAAATATATTCTCCATTTTCACGTAATGCAACAAACACTCATGTCATCTCCTTACTTCTAATTTACTGCTCCTTAAAAATAGCATAGAACCCCGTGCATGTACAATTAAAAAATTTCGAATTTTTTTACATAAAAAAAGCCGATTCCAAAAAATGAAATCGACTTTTTCTTATAGTGAGAAGTATTTGACCATCTCAGTTAATGCATTCTCATTGATTATCTTTTTACCATACTCTTCAATTCTATGAATAGACAGTGCTGACTCATTCCCATACTCTAAGACTATGCTGAGCATATTCTCCAGTTCATCCTCAGTATAGAGCTCCTCGTTAAATTCAATAAATAAGTAGTACTTATTTTCAAACGAGTACAAGGAATTGTTCAATCCATCTAGTTGAATCCGGTGTGCAAGAGAAATAACATCTTCAAAATCATTAAAGCGAATTAGAAATTGGAAGTTTTCTTCCTCAAATTCCTCAACAAAATCATTTTCTTCATACTTAGAATGAAATTGCTGATCCAGTAAAGATTCAATCTTTTCATCTACTGGAATCTTATCGTCACCAACAGGAAGTTCATATTTATTCCCATCTTTTGATAGCTGTGCGCGTGTTACAAGTACCTCTAACCCTTTTTCTAACGCCTGGACTTGGATCCATAGTGGACCATCAATCGTGAATTCTTCTTCTTGATGAATTTCATCCATCATTTCCCAGAAGAGCTCTTCGCTTCGTTCCCGGTTATACCATATTTCTTCACGTTCAAATCCGCGTTGCTCTATGTCATTATATGAAATATAGAATTTGACTGTATGTTCGTTGATTCTTTCGATTTCCATTACAGAACCTCTCCCTTCTTGCTCAGATTTTGAAGGGACGTTATACCCCCGAGCCAGATGCTCTTTAAATGTGAGTTCAAAAGGAGGATGAAAAGGACCGAGAAGTTCGAGGCGGCGCAGCTTTGAGTACCGGAACGTATGCAACTAATACGTGAGGAACGGAAAAGCAAGCCAACGAAGAAATTCGATGTGTCATTTTCACCGGACTTTTTGAACAACCACTTTTATTCACTTTTCCCATAATGGTTGTAGAATAACCTACCTTAAAGAAAAAAGTCTATATCTTGTACTTCATTTTATGTTAAAAGATATGAGAATGGAAATAAAAAAGAGCAATTCGTAAAAAACAGTGATATTGCCCGGTTTTCATTCAAATTTATCATGAATGCGGTTAAGTTTTTTCGGGAAGTTACTGTTTTACGTACCATTATAATACGAAACACAAAAGAAAACGAGAAATATGTCCTAATAAATAAAAAAACTTCTACAGATGAACAGTAGAAGTTTCTTGTTGTTAGTTTACTAAGCGTTGTGCTTCTTTCAATTGGAAGGTACGAACTTTTCTTGGTAAAAACCTACGAATTTCGTCCTCATTGTATCCAACCTGAAGTCTCTTCTCATCGATGATAATTGGTCGGCGAAGAAGACCAGGGTTTTCTTGAATTAATTTGTATAAATCTTGAAGAGGCATTGTCTCCAGATTCACATTTAGTTTTTGGAATACTTTAGAACGAGTTGAGATGATCTCGTCTGTTCCATCTTCCGTCATACGTAAAATTTCTTTAATCTCTTCGATTGAAAGAGAATCAGAAATAATGTTTCTTTCTTGATATGGAATTTGATTTTCCTCTAACCATGACTTCGCTTTACGGCATGAAGTACAGCTTGGAGAAGTATAAAGAGTAACCATTAACTTATCACTCCCTTAGAAAGTAGATTATTACTTAACAATCAGCATGATTGGTCATGGAAGTTTATGCTAAATTAAAATTAATTTAATTAAGTAATTTCTTTAATTATTATACCTTAAATTTTCTGAGAAAGATAGACAATTTTAAAGAAAACTTTAGATTGATTAACATGTTGATTCTCGTGCGATTCTAAAAGAAAGCAATAGGAAATACAGCTGCTATTGCTTTAAAATTTACACATCTCTTAGGATATCACGATTATCATTCTTACTGTTAAATGATAATACTTCATTAACATCTTGGTAGGAATCCCCATAAAATTCTTTATCTTTGTACTTGTGAATCTCATCGTACGTTTTTCTCATCGCTTTGTAAATCAGTTCTTCGGGCTCGTTCGTTGGAGACCAATATAGAATTTCCATTTGATTAAGCTCATTTGTTGCTAACGATTTACGTTCATAGCCAATTGAAGTTGCGTGTTCAAAACCTTCTCTCTTATAGAACTTTAACCTTTTTTCGGTATCCGTATCTTCATAATTGACGGGTTCCACTTCAAGAATAATCGGTTTTCCTTTTTTCTTTAATTTTTCAAGAAGTTTGTGGCCAAGCCCTTGTCCACGGGATTCTTTTGAAACGAAGAGATAGTCGATAAAAATAAAATGGTCAAGTTCAACATACATAAGGACATGATAGGGTCCTTCGTCTTTATAATAAATATCTCCTTTTTCTTTCAAGAGGGTTTCCATATGCTCTTTTGATTTCATCTCTTCAATTGGAAAATACTGATTTAGTTTCTCATACCAGTTCATACATCTGCTCCTTGTACTTTGATAGGACATCCTTAGTGTATGCAATGTTTTGGTTTTGTTTCTAAATTTAGATATTCCCTCTTTCTTTAAAACTAAACTTGGAATAGAATAGAAGTAAAGAAGCGTTTTCATTAAGGGGGATATTCATGGCAAGTTACATAATGGATTTAGGTCTAATTGCTATTTTAGTCATTGGTATTACTGCTTTGATGGGTGTTATCGCGAATGGCGTTGGGGAAAAAGTTTTTGGAGGTAAATCCGGTTCTGATATTGTAACCCGCGATTTAAATGTAAAAGCTGGTTGGAAAAACGTAGGTGGACGGAAAAAATAAATACGATAAGCTGGCACAGTGAGTTGTGCCAGCTTTTTTATGGTGTATAATCTACACCTTTTGTGTAGCTATTCCCAGCGTTCCATAGTAGGAATTCATGAATACCTTGGTCTTGCAATCCTTTTATTTGGGCTTCAATTTCATCTTTTCCATAAACCGTATAATTGCCTTTTCCAAGCCAGCTTGCTGTGAAGTCTTGAAGCCAAGGTCTTGAAACAGGTCTATTTTCAATTTGGTTTAGCTTATGATTTTCAACCTTTGCATATTCAGATACCAATCGATACGGCTCTAAGTCTGGACGAGGAATTCCAAAATAAGACGTCCAATGACTCGGATAAATCATAGATGAAATGACATCCACATGCTCTGATATTTTCGAAAAATTTTGACCAATACCTGGTGCTTCAGGTAATGTTGCAGTATATCCGAAAATATCAACAGAAACCTTTACGTTATAAGGCTCTAATTTTTCTTTTGCATATGCCACAAAATCTGTCACAGCTGAGACCCTCTTTTGGACGTTGTCAAGATCCACTTTTTCATACTCACCCATACTATAGGTTAATGAACTATCTCGTCTTTCAAACCCTTCTGGAAAGCGGACATAATCAAATTGAATCTCTTGGAATCCAAGTTTTGCAGCTTCAATTGCGATTCCTACATTATGGTCCCAAACTTCTTTTAGAAATGGATTAACAAAAGCTTCTCCACGCCCATTCTTCCATACTTTATCTCCATCTTTAAACGATAATCCTGGGCGTTGCTGCGCTAATACAGAATCCTTAAATACAACAACCCTGGCGATTGGATAAATCTGCTTTTCTTCAAGTTTTTTAAGCATTGCTGTTGGGTCTTTGATATAATCCTTACTAATTTTCTGATGGTTTGATCCTTGTGGTGGTACGTAGGTTAGATATCCAAAGTCGTCCTTAACATCAATAACCATGGCATTAAGGTCCGTATTATCGATTAATTGGACAAGTTGTGAAAAACGGTCACCACCTGCTGAATGGGCAGTTACGTATACCCCTCTTATGGCATCAGGATATTCAAATTGAAAGCCAGAATTAAATTCAAAACGCGAAACCATCTCAGGTAATTCCTTTTTAGGCATAACCAATTTACTCGTTGGATGTGAATCCATAGCAAAATTTTTATTTTCTGCAGAGCTTGTTTGAGTAACAAAGAAAGTACCGAATACAACTATAATCATTACCCCAAGTAAAGATAAAAGCTTTTTCATAGCGTCCTCCTTCCTTTCCATCTCTATAGTCATTTTAAATGAATTATCCAGAAAATAATACAAATTTAGACAAAATTCTTAATAAATAAGGTATTTATTCAATTGTATGAGCAGTTTTGTCTATATATTTTAGTGTTCTTATAAACCTTACCGATATTAGTGGTAAATCTACTCAAAATCGAGTAGGAGGCTAATCATTAATTGATTAGCCGACCTCTCACACCACCGTACGTACGGTTCCGTATACGGCGGTTCAATAACTTAAGTATCGACGCTCATATAATTGGTTGAGATCTTTAAGGCCCCATTTGGTGAGCGTTTTAATTTTAATTGCTTTTTGTAGTGTTTCACTTCTGGAAACCCTCCAATATCCCTTCCGGGAATTTGCTACTTTCCAGGCTTCCTCGTGTTTGATACCTAATCTTCTAAGTTGGCAGTATTTTGTTTTGATTTTCTTCCATCTTTTCCAAATAACCTGTCTCAAACGATGGTTTAACCATTTTGCCGTATCCTGTATGAACCTTTTCATAAAACCAATTCCATAATAATTTATCCATCCAACTGTTACCTGATTGACTTCTTTGGCGATATCCTCGAATTTTCCAGGACGATTTCGCTTAGTTAAATTATTTAGTTTGGATTTAAATCTTTTCTTTGCCGATTGGTGCGGTCTACACCCAACTCCTTTGGATGTACTGTGAATACAGAAACCCAGGAATTTCAGTTTAGTGGGAGACCCTACTTTACTTTTGGTACGGTTAACTGTCAATTTCAGTTCTTTCTCAAGAAATTTTGTAATGCTTTCTAGAACTCTGAAACCAGCCCGTTCGCTTTTAACGTAAACACAAAAATCGTCCGCAAAGCGAACGAATTTGTGTCCCCGTTTCCCCAGTTCCTTATCTAATTGATTTAAGTAAACATTACTAAGAATCGGTGAGAGTACACCACCTTGAGGGGCGCCAAATTCTGTTGGCTTAGTTAATCCATCTTCAAGTATTCCACTCTTAAGAAATTTCCAAATTAATTTTAATATAACTTTGTCTTGGATGAATACCTTGAGGTATTCCATTAATTTTTGATGATTAATGGTGTCGAAGTAACTTTTTAAATCACAGTCAACCACAACTCTATATCCCTGTTCATAGTATTTGATGGATTGTCTTATAGCTTGGTGTTGATTTCTATTAGGACGGAAACCAAAACTTAATTCAGAGAAATGTGGGTCTATTATTCCACCAATAACTTGGTAAATAGCCTGTTGGACCATACGGTCCCTGACACACGGAATACCTAGCTTGCGCTTAGAGCCATCCTCTTTGGGAATTTCAACCCTTTTAACTGGGAGTGGCTTATATGTGCCATCCTTAAGTTTCCTTTTAAGAGGGATAAGGAATTTACTTACATGACTGTGAAGCTCGTCTACAGTCATTCCGTCAATTCCCGGTGCACCTTTATTGGCTTTGACTTTTTCACACGCTCTGAAAAGATTATTACTATCAATCACTTTGTCAATTAACTCGATACCATCTTGCCGTCCTATTTCGTTAAGGTCAGGACTACACGCTTTCACATATTTTTCAGTTTCCAACCTATTCGTTTGCGAAGAGCCATCTTTCGATGTTTTCTGTGGTCTATGCACTGTCCTTACCTCCATATTCTTTCAAGATTATTATTGTTCGGTCCTTCATTCTTATAGAACTACTATGACCTCTGCTGACTTCTTACAATTCAATCTACCATCACTGGCAAACTTGTTCCTGTGAGATATTCCATCTCTCTTGTCGGGAACCCTTGTAAGACCTCCCCGGGTAAGAGCTATAACCTTCCTCCCATGTAACTGCTGTATTTACTGTATGGAACTCGTGCAGTATCGGATTTCGTCACGTTTGGCAGACTCATCCATTCCAATTCAGCCTTATATACAGTTTCTGTTCGTCAGTTCGGGATTTTGCCTCCGGCTTCCTTCAGATTCCACCTCACGATGGACACCCTTGCCATTAGCTAACAGTTCCTACTGCCAAGCCTGTAGTGGACTTTCACCACCAAGTTATAGCCCATGCCGGGCGCACCAAAAAAATGGCCCTTAATAAGGCCATTTAACTATATTGCGATTTATATTCTTGAAATTCTTTTTCCGAGCAAGCGACGAGATGTCCGGGTCGAATCTCACGTAGTTTGACTTCTTCGTTATCTGAATATCCATGTTCTTTCGGGTCATATTTGATTCTCTTTCGATTTCGTTCATAGTTTGGGTCTGGCAATGGAATAGCAGATAACAAAGATTTTGTGTAGGGATGTATTGGGTTTGCATATAGATCACTGGCATCGGCAAGTTCAACAATTTTTCCGAAATACATTACACCAATTCTGTCACTAATATATTTTACCATCGACAAATCATGAGCAATAAATAAGTAAGTCAAGCCTTTATCTTCTTGAAGCTTTTTCATTAAGTTTACAACTTGAGCTTGAATGGAAACATCTAATGCAGAAATAGGTTCATCAGCAATAATAAAATCTGGTTTTACTGCAAGGGCACGCGCAATACCAATCCGTTGACGTTGTCCTCCAGAGAATTCATGTGGATACCGATTCGCATGCTCACGGTTTAGCCCTACTGTTTCAAGTAATGAATAGACCTGCTCCATACGTTCAGCATTATTTTTTGCGAGCCCATGAATGTCGATTCCTTCTGCGATTATATCAGCTACGGTCATTCTTGGGTTTAGTGAAGCATATGGATCTTGAAAAATCATTTGCATTTTCCGGTTAAACTTTTTCAATTCCTTACGCGATTTTCTTCCATGAACATTCTCTCCATTGAAAAGAACCTCTCCACCCGTGGCATTGTATAATCGTATAATGGTCCTTCCAGTGGTTGATTTACCACAACCAGACTCTCCAACCAGACCAAGTGTCTCACCTTTGTAAATATCAAAGGTAATTCCATCGACAGCTTTGACTATATTTGGTTTTCCAACATTAAAATATTGCTTTAAATTTTTAATTTCTACTAATTTTTGTTTTTCAGCCATTTCATTCATCATCCTTTCCTAAGATTATCGGATGAGAAATTTTTCATACGTCGTTTTACAGCTTCAGGTGGTTCCACTTTAGGAGCATCAGGGTGAAGTAGCCAAGTCGCTGCATAATGTGTCTCAGAAACTTTAAACATAGGTGGTTCTTTTTCAAAGTCAATTTTCATTGCATACCGGTTTCTCGGCGCAAAAGCATCCCCTTTTGGAGGATTTGTCAGATCGGGTGGTGAACCGGGAATTGCCATAAGCTCTGTTTTTTCATCACTATCTAAACTTGGCATTGACGATAATAATCCCCAAGTATAAGGATGCTTAGGATTATAGAAAATTTCATCGACTGTACCAGTCTCAACGATTTTCCCAGCATACATGACCGCTACTCGATCTGCCACATTGGCAACCACACCTAAATCATGAGTGATAAAAATAATGGATGTTTCCATTTTTTTTTGGAGGTCCTTCATTAATTCTAAAATTTGCGCTTGTATCGTAACATCCAATGCTGTGGTAGGTTCGTCTGCAATCAATAATTTCGGGTTAGAGGCTAATGCAATGGCAATCATCGCACGTTGTCTCATCCCCCCACTAAATTCATGTGGATATTGATTGACTCTCTTCTCTGGGCTAGGGATTCCAACAAGGCGAAGAAGCTCAATTGCACGGTCCTTTGCATTGCCCTTAGACATATTTTGATGCTTAATTAAAACCTCCATAATCTGCATACCAACCTTCATCGTTGGGTTAAGGGAGGTCATTGGGTCCTGAAAGATCATTCCGATATCCTTCCCACGAATCTTTTCCATTTCCTTATTGGTTTTTGGAACAAGATCTTCACCATCAAAAAGAATTTGACCATTGCTAATTTTTCCAGGTGGCATTGGAATAAGCTTCATGATTGTTTGTGAGGTTACACTTTTCCCTGACCCTGATTCGCCAACAATCGCAAGTGTTTCACCTTTATACAAATCAAAATTCACACCGCGAACTGCTTTGACTTCACCAGCATAGGTTTGAAAAGAGACTTCAAGGTCTTTAACTTCCAATAACTTTTCCATTTACTCACTCCCTTACTTGCGCAGCCTTGGGTCTAATGCGTCACGCATTCCATCTCCAATTACGTTAAAAGCAAAAATTGTGATACAAATTAAGGTAGCAGGGAAAAACAAGCGCCATGGATAATATTCAAATGCAGGTAGTCCCTCAGAGGCCATGGTTCCCCAGCTGGCAAGTGGAACTTGAACACCTAATCCAAGATAACTTAGAAAAGATTCAGTGAAGATTGCATTTGGGATTGTTAACGTCATTGTTACCAAAATGGGTCCCATTGAATTAGGTATTAGATGTTTAAACATAATTCTTTTAACATCAGCTCCAAGGGTTTGTGCGGCAAGTACATATTCCTGATATTTTAATTGAAGAACTTGTCCCCTTACAATTCTTGCCATGTTGATCCATCCAGTAATCGTCATTGCAAGAATCATTGTCCCTAACCCTTGTTCCAGAATAACCATAAGTAAAATGACCAAAAGCAAATATGGGACGCCATATAAAATGTCCGCGACTCTCATCATGAATTCGTCAACTCTACCGCCCATATAACCTGATATGCCACCCCATAATACACCAATCACAAGGTCAATAATTGCAGCTGCTAGTCCTATAAATAAAGAGATTCTCGCACCTTCCCACGTCCTTGTGAAAACATCTCTACCCAATTCATCAGTTCCAAACCAATGCACACTAGATGGTGCTTCATTCGCATGGGCAAGGTCTGTTGTCCGATAATCAAATTCCGTCATCATTGGCCCAAAAATCGCCATGATTAATAGGAGGACTAAAAGAACAATACCTACTATAGCCAGTTTATTTTTTTTGAATCTAGAGGTGACATCCTTCCAAAACGATAAACTAGGTTTGGAAATTTTTTCAGCTTCGTTCTCGTTAATTGTTGCTGGTGCAAACATTTCCTTTGGAATATTCTGCATAAGTTACTCTCCTTTCTTCGCACCAGTTAGCTTAATGCGAGGATCAATAAATCCGTACAAAATATCAACAAGGAGAACAGAAATTAAGAGTAAGATACTATAAAAGACAGTAACTCCCATAATCACGGTGTAATCGCGATTGGTAATACTCGTTACAAATTCGTCCCCTAATCCAGGTATTCCAAAGATTTTTTCGATAACAAAACTACCCGTTAAGATACCAGCCGTTAATGGCCCCATATAAGATACAACAGGCAGCATTGCATTACGTATTGTATGCTTCATGGTGATTGTACCTTTCGTTAATCCTTTTGCTCGAGCAGTTTTTATGTAATCGTTACTCAGTACCTCAAGCATACTTGAACGTGTTAATCGCGCTATAAAGGCCATTGGTGAGGATGATAATGCAATTGCAGGTAATATGGTATGCATAAATGATTCCCACCTCGCAACTGGAAATAGGTCAAGCTTAATGGCGAATATATATTGTAAAACCGTAGCTAAAATAAAGCTTGGAACAGATATGCCAAAAACCGCAATAATCATCGCTGAATAGTCTTGCCATTTGTTATGATAAAGAGCAGCAATCACACCTAAAACAACACCAAAAGCAATCGCAATTAGAATAGCCTCAATCCCTAAAAAGAGAGAAATCGGAAATCCATTATTGATGATTTCATTAACGGTCATTGCTTTATATTTAAAGGATGGGCCAAAATCCCATCTTGCCACATCATATAAATAATCAAAATACTGCTTATATAATGGCTGATCTAAGCCGTAATGGGCATTTAGAGCTGCTTCAATCTCTGGAGGGACATCCTTCTCTTTTGTAAAGGGACCTCCCGGAGCTGCTTGCATTAAGAAAAATGTGGCGGTAACAATCAAGATAAGCGAAACGATCATATAGATTAATCTCTTAATTATATATTTTGCCACTTCGTACACCTCCCATTGCAATCACACATGGTTTTCAAAAAGCAAGGTATATAGGCCAACTATATACCTTACTTTTTTGTTCTTATTGGTGATTTCCTAGTTTGCGATTACTCAAAATAAGCCCACTTGTATTGAACATCACCTAATGGAGAAATAACGACTCCTTTTAGGTTGTCATTTTGAACCCAGTTGTTTGTATAAAAATAGATTGGTGCAATTGGCATTTCATCGAGTACCAATTGTTCGGCATCTTTTAAAAGACCAAGTCGCTTTTCTTTATCAGTTTCTTTTGCGGCTTGTGCTAAAAGATTATTAAATGTTTCATTTGTCCAGCCTGTATCGTTATTTCCTTGTGGTACTGTAAAGATTTCAAGGAAGTTTACAGGATCGTTGAAATCAGCCAACCAGCCAGCACGACCAATTTGGAAATTTCCTTGGTCAATATTATCAAGATACACATTCCACTCAGCATTATTAAGAGTTACTTCAATCCCTAAAGCCTTTCTCCACATATCTTGAATGGCTTGGGCAACCTTTTGATGGCCTTCTGAGGTATTATAGGATAAAGCAATCTCTGGAAGTTCAGAAACGTCTGATAAGCCAAGTTCATCTAAAGCTTTTTGTAAATGTTCCTTTGCAGCATCCACATCATTATCCTTGAAATAGCCTTTCTCATTTTCTTTTATTATTGCAGACGGAACGAGGGCCATCGCTGGAATTTGTCCACCCTGGGTAACATTTTCAACAATCGCTTTACGATTGATTGAATAACTTAGAGCTTTTCGAAGATTTTCATTTTGAAACGGCTCTTTATTAATATTAAATTTAAACCAATACGTACCCGCAATCGGGCTCTTTTGTAAAGTGCCTTCTTTATCTAAAGTTGGAATAACATCTGTTGGCAATGATGACGTTGGGGCACCAGCCCAATCAAGTTCACCCTTTTTGAAGCTTTGGTATTCAGTATTCGGATCGTTAATCATGTCCATTGTAATTTTTTCGAGTTTCACTGAATCTGCATCCCAATAGTCTTTGTTTTTTTGAAGAGTAATGGTCGATGATTTATCCGCAATGACAAAAGGTCCATTTGAGACATATGATTCATCTACTCGATTTGCCCAGTCGGGATTATCCTTCGCAATTTTACTATTAATAGGGTAATACGTATAAAAAGCTGTTAATTCTAAGAAATAAGCTGTTGGATTCGTTAATTTTACTTCAAGAGTTTTATCATCAATCGCTTTTATGCCCACATTCTCCATTTTCTCAATCGAGATATCTGGGGTATCGTACGCGTCCTTTGCGCCTTCAATATAATTGTATATTTGTGACGCATAGTCTGATTGATTTGCAGGGACCAATACCCACTTCCAAGCATATTCAAAATCGTGAGCGGTAACAGGATCACCATTCGACCATTTGGCATCACGGATTGTAAAAGTATAGGTTTTTCCATCCTCTGAAACATCAATTTTTTCCGCCATAGCCTCTTCAGCATCTCCATTTTTATTAATGCGAGTTAAACCTTCAAAAGCATGGTTGAGAACTACACCCGAAGTGGAGTCAGTTGCTAGCCCAGGGTGTAAAGTTGGTGGTTCAGAACTTATATTGATTCTTAGTTCTTGCTTTGGACCTTCCCCCTTTGCTCCTCCTCCTTCCTCATTTCCATTATCAAATGTTCCACAGGCTGACAGAACAAGAATACTGGCAAAAAGTATGCTTAATAACCTCGAAATTTTTTTCAAATAGATGACCTCCCAATATGTAATTTCCTTTTTTTGTTTCAAAAGATATACGCTACTTATGTTGTTTCAAAACGTACTATCTTATGCGCATAAGAGCCTTAAGATTTTAGCGAGAATACTTGCATTTCATGAGGAAAAGATTATAATAAAAATAATATTAATAACGGGCTATGAAGAAGAGTAGTACATATGTGGACATTAATTAAGAGGTTATTACCTCTTTCAGAGAGTCTGTGGTTGGTGTGAACAGATAATGGAGCATATGGAATGGACTTTGAGCATCTTTGCTGAAAAATGAAGTAGGCTAAGACGTATTCCTTACGTTACAAGGAAACGAGAGATTTTACCTATATGGGTAAAATAACTAGGGTGGCAACGCGGAAACCATTCGTCCCTAACATTAATTTGTTAGGGATGGATGGTTTTTTATTTTGCCTTATACTACTCAAACTTTATACCGGTTACTTAAAGGAGAGAAATAACATGCAAACTATTTTTTCAGGTATTCAACCAAGTGGTTCAGTAACATTAGGTAACTACATTGGGGCAATGAAACAATTTATTGAATTGCAAAATGAATATAATTGCTTCTATTGTATTGTTGACCAACATGCGATTACTGTTCCGCAGGACGCTCAAGAATTACGAAAGAACATTAAGAGCTTAGCAGCACTTTATCTTGCAATTGGACTTGATCCGGAAAAAGCAACATTATTTATTCAGTCAGAGGTTCCGGCACATGCTCAAGCAGGTTGGATGTTACAATGTGTTTCTTATATTGGTGAACTCGAAAGAATGACTCAATTTAAAGATAAGTCTCAAGGAAAAGAAGCTGTTGTGGCTGGTTTATTAACATATCCACCGTTAATGGCTGGTGATATTCTTCTTTATAATGCTGACCTTGTTCCAGTAGGTGAAGACCAAAAGCAACATATTGAACTCACACGAGACCTGGCAGAAAGATTCAACAAAAAATATCGTGAAATCTTTACAATACCTGAAGCAAGAATTCCAAAAGAAGGCGCAAGAATTATGTCCTTACAAGATCCAACTAAGAAAATGAGTAAATCTGATCCAAATCCAAAAGCATATATTGCCCTACTTGATGACCCAAAACAAATTGAAAAGAAAATAAAAAGTGCTGTAACAGATTCAGAGGGTATTGTAAAATTTGATAAGGAAAATAAACCTGGTATTTCTAATTTGCTTACTATTTATTCAAATTTCAGCAATAAAACCATTGAGGAAATCGAAGCATTATATGAAGGAAAAGGTTATGGAGAATTCAAAGCAGACCTTGCAGAGGTCGTATTAAGCGAGATTCGCCCAATACAAGAACGATACAATGAAATCTTCAATTCACCAAAATTGGACGAAATCCTTGATTCTGGTGCTGACAAAGCCAATAGAGTTGCAAGTAAAACCGTAAAAAAGATGGAAAATGCAATGGGACTTGGAAGAAAGAGAAAATAATGAAAAAGATTTTTAAAGTTTGAGCTATCGGCCATTAAATTGATTTATCGGCGATAATTACAGTTATCGACTATAACTTCCAGATTTTTAATATCTGAACAAAAGAAAAAAGGATTTGTTAAAGAACAAATCCTTTTTCATTTACACTTTTGATTCATGTTCAATTTCCCAAAGTTTTTCAAAAAATGGTTGACCTTTAATCAAGTTTTCACATAGTTGCACATGTTTGCTTGTCCAACCGTTTCTCGTTTCTTCATAGAGGTTTTGCCAAACTTCTTCAAATTGCATTTCTTGAATTTCGTGGTATTTCGAAGGATTCCACTCCGTATACCAATACCTTATCTCTGCCACATTTTTCGTTGATGCTAACTGATCTAACGCCATAAATAATAGCTGCTTTAACTGTCTTTCCTTTCGGGTTAGACCTGCCATTTCAAATGGCGATGGAGATAAAATGTGGTGTTCCTTATCCTTTATGATATCCTTACTATCAAAGGTATAAGGAATTGCTTCATGGCCATTCACCATCTCATAAACGAGTTGTTCCTGTCGAGGAATTAATCGACTTTTTCGAATTGGGATATTATAACCTATCGTGTCTACTGCGATAATCCCTTGACCATCTGTCACAACGAAGCAATAATCTTGCTGAATTCGTTCATGATTTTTACGAACATACGCTTTTTGGTAAACATCCATAAGTAGTTGTTGTGGTAGTTCCATCAAATCATTCTCAATGTAGTTAAACAAAGGAGACTCAATTTTTAGCAAAGGTACCTGGTCTAACAGTTCAACACTATCATCCTTGCGCCATTCATGGAAGTGACAAACGTTGTAACCATTTTCTTCACCTTCAAACCAATTTACCCAAATATCATGAAGAAACAACATTTTTTACCCCTCACTTCAAAGCTGTTTGTCAACAGTATAGGCAGAAGGAGAAAGTTTTATTCCAAAATATTCATGTATTGTTAGAAAATACATGCAAAATTAATCCTTTTTTGAGGATACAAAAGGAAAATAAATACTTATCCAGACCATGGCTAAACCGACTACGATTAAATAACACTCGATTCTCTTACTAATAAATAGTAGAAATTCAATAAAGGTGAATCCTGTCGTAGTTAAATTTAAATATGCAATTGTAGTAATTCCACCGCTAACAGCCAGTCCAAATCCAACTAAAAATAAAAATGCTCTACCCATCCGTATACCTTACAACTTCGATTGGGTCATATTGGGTTTTCAAACCAATCACCTGCTTGTCCCGAGATCCTTAATACAATCTATGGTACAAGCTCTCAAAACATGACAATAACACGAGTACATAGTGTTATTTCCAAAAGAAAAAGCCAAGATGGCATCTTGGCTTTTTTACTCATTAATTTTTGGATCAAGGGCATCACGTAAGCCGTCACCCACAAAGTTAAAACATAATACTGTAATTAAAATCATTAAGCCTGGAGCAGTTGGTACCCACCACTGATTAAGCATGATTGTAATACTTTGTGCACCTTGTAACATATTCCCCCAACTTGGTGTTGGTGGCATAATCCCTAATCCAAGGTAACTAAGAGCAGACTCAGCTAAAATAACTCCACCAACATTTAATGTTGCCGCAACAATGATTGGACCCATTGCGTTAGGTAGAATTTCCCTGAAGATGATCGTAAAGCTTCTAGTTCCAATTGTTTTCGATGCTAAAACAAATTCACGACCTCGTAATGATAAAAACTCACCTCGTACCAATCTGGCTGTGGTCGTCCACCCTGTAAGTGCAAAAATAAGTATTAACTTATCCACACCTGGGTTGAAAATTGTTACAAGTGTAATTAGCAAGAAGATTTGTGGAATGGAGAGCATGATGTCTACAAATCTCATGATCATAGCATCCACAATACCACCAAAATATCCTGCAATTGCACCTAGTGCTGTTCCAATCGTAATTGCCCCAGCAACGGAAGCAAAGCCAACTAGTAATGAGATTCTTCCGCCATACAATAATCGAGTTAAGAGATCTCGTCCAAATGTATCTGTACCTAGTAAATGTTCCTTACTAGGGTTTACTAGTCTTTTTAACAAATCCTGTTTGTCTGGATCATGTGGCGTTAATAAAGGTGCAAATATTGCTGATAAGATAATAAGAATTAAAAGCACTGCACCTATAACTGCAAGTTTATTTTTAAAGAACTTACGAATCATTATTTTCGTTAAAGTGTCAGCCTTTGAATTTAAACCTTGGAGTTCTATTTCGTTTCCTGATGCTAAATTAGGTTGTGCCATCCTTCTTCCCCCCTTCTAGTATTCAATTCTCGGATCAAAGATAGCGTATAAGATATCGGCTATAAGATTTCCTACTACTACTAATACGGAGGAAATTACAGTTATTGCCATAACAATTGGATAGTCACGTTGGAAAGCTGAATCAACAAATAATTTACCAAGACCTGGCCAACCAAATACGGATTCAACAATAACGGAACCACCGATGAAACTTGGTATCATAATTCCAAAAATCGTTATTACGGGAATTAGACCATTTCGTAATCCATGTTTTGCAATAACTTTTCTTTCTTTAAAGCCTTTTGCTCTTGCAGTTCTCATATAGTCTTGGTTAACAACCTCAATCATACTTGAACGAGTATATCGAGTTAAACTCGCCATATCTGCAGTAGCTAAAACAAACGCTGGTAAAATTAAATGGTGAATACGATCCCAAATGCTAAACGGAGCATTTAGAGTTTGAGTACCAGAAGCAGGGAACCAGCCAAGATGAACAGAGAAAATCATAATTAAAATTAATCCGAACCAGAAATTTGGTACAGCAAGTCCTAGAAATGAGGATACAGTAACCGTATAATCGATTTTAGAATATGGACGTACTGCAGAAATTACTCCAAATGGGACTGCAATAACAATTGCTAAAATCGTAGATACCCCCATCAACAACAGGGTGTTCGGCAATCGATTCCAAATCAATTCGGAAACGTCTCTTCCCTTATTAATAACAGAATCTCCAAAGTCGCCTTGAAGCATATTTCCTAACCACTTGAAATACTGTACATGGACCGGTTGATCAAATCCATATTTCTGCATAACTATTTCTCTATCTGCTTTACTAATATTAGGATCCATCAATAGTGCAGTTGGGTCACCAGGTGCCATATGCATAATTGCAAATGAAATGATGGTAATTCCTAATAATAGGGGAATAGCCATTAATGTTCGTCGGATGATATAAGATACCATAGCTATTTCTCCTTCATAATTTAATAAATTCGTCTATGTTTTTATCTAGATACGTATATCCAGGAGTTTTCGGTTTCAAAAGAAAGAAGGAAGGGAAACTACCCTTCCCTCTTCAACTATCAATTTAATTAACTCATATTAGTTTGCAGCTTGTAACCACCATTTATGAGCATTATAGAATGGGTTTCTTGAATGGAACTCATAACCTTGTAATTCTTCCGGCATAGCACGGAATTCTTCAGGGTAATACAAGAATGTGTAAGCTTGATCTTCTACAAGAATATTGTATAGATCTTTGTGAATCTCTTTGTATTTCTCAATGTCAGTAGTTTGTCTTGCTTCTTCCATTAACTTGTCTGCTTCTGGATTACTATACCATGTCATGTTTAAGCCTTCTGCAGCTTGTGAAGAGTGGAAGATATCATATTGGTCAGGGAATGTTGATAATGCCCAACCAAGAATCATAGCTTCGTACTCCCAGTTTGGAGCAGAGATTTGCTCGATGAATGCAGACCATTCAACGATTTCAGGTTTCGCTTCTACACCAATTTCTTTAAATTGCTGTTGTAATACTACAGCGATATCTTCACGGATTTTGTTACCTTGGTTCGTTTTGATAGAGAATGACATTTCTTTACCATCTTTATCTACGATACCGTTTCCGTTCGTATCTTCCCATCCAGCTTCTTTAAGTAATGCTTTTGCTTTTTCTAAATCATACTCAAATTGTGGTACATCGTCATTGTAAGTCCACATTAATGGGCTGTCAGGAGCAGTAGCTGGTTGACCAGCACCATTCATAATGCTTTCAACGATTGCTTCTTTATTTACAGCGTGTGTAAATGCTTGACGAACTTTCTTATCTTGGAATCTTTCATCTTTTTGGTTAAAACCTAAGAATGTATAAGATAATGCTAAACCATTTTCAACTTTAGTACCTTCGATCGTTTTAACTGTGTCAACTTCAGTTCCAGGAACTGCGTTGTACATGTCGATTTCACCAGCTTGTAATGCAGCAACTAGTGCGTTTGCATCAGCTACATAACGTGTAGTGATTGAATCTAAGTGTGGACGACCATCGAAATAGTCATCAAATGCTTCAACTTTTACATACTCTCCATCTTTCCACTCAACAAATTTGAATGGACCAGTACCGATTGGGTTTTTAGTGTTGAACTCAGCTTCGTGTAATTCACCAGCTGGAATATCTTTTAAGATATGTTCAGGTAGTACAGAATAGCTCAAAGTTGTTGGGTAGAAAGTTACGTCTACTTTGTTTAAAGTAAATTTAACAGTGTAATCGTCGATTTTTTCTACTTTTTCCATGCTTTCAAAGTTTGATTTACGCTCAGAAACTACGTCTGGGTTTTTCATTAACATGTAAGAGAATACAACATCATCAGCTGTCATTTCTTCTCCATCATGGAATTTAACACCTTGTTTAAGTTTTACAGTGTACTCTAAACCATCTTCTGAAGGAGTGATTTCTTCAGCTAGGTCATTTGTTACTTCTAAATCTAAGTTAACTGTTACTAATCCATTGTAAATGAATCCTTCAATATCACTTGAAGCTGTATCAGTTGAGAAATATGGGTTGAATAATGTTGGGCTACCAGCAGATCCAACAACTAAATCTCCACCATCAACTGGCTCATTGCTTGGTTCTTCTTTTGCTGGTTCTTCTTTAGCTGGTTCTTCTTCTTTTGGCGTGTCTGTGCCAGCTTCTTCGCCGCCACCGCTACAAGCTGCCAAGAAAAGTGACATTACAAGTGTTAGGACTAAAAATAGCCATAAGCTTTTTCTTAACTTCACGTTTGTTTCCCCCTATCATTTTGTTAGAATTTTTAGTTTTTACTGCTTAAATTGATCCCTTTAGGTGGCATCTCCTCCCTTCAAAGAATCTATATATATTCTGTGCCGTCACTTTTACTCGTAAAGGTGACATGCAACAAAATGCCCTTGTTTAACTTCTTTAAATTCTGGCACCAACTGGCGACAAATATCTGTTGCTGCTGGACACCTTGTGTGGAATACACAACCACTTGGTGGATTTGAAGGGCTTGGAAGTTCCCCTTTTAACACAATACGTTCCCTTTTAATTGTTCCTGATTTTTTAGGAACAGGAACTGCAGATAATAATGCTTGAGTATATGGATGAAGCGGTTCAGCATATAAATCTTCTTTATTCGCTAATTCCATCATCTTACCAAGATACATAACTCCCACTCTATCACTTATATGTCTTACGACACTTAAATCATGCGAGATAAAGATATAAGTTAGACCAAATTCTTCTTGAAGGTCTTCCATTAAGTTTATTACCTGTGCTTGAATTGACACGTCTAGTGCTGATACAGGTTCATCTGCGATTATCAATTCAGGGTTCAAAGCGAGTGCTCTTGCAATCCCAATTCTTTGGCGTTGTCCTCCTGAGAACTCATGCGGATACCTGTTAATGAATGAAGAATTCAATCCAACAGTTTCCATTAATTCTTTTACTTTTTCTTCCCGCTCTTTTGCGGTATATAGATTATGAGTGATTAATGGTTCTTTGATAATCGAACGTAAAGTCTTTCTTGGATTAAGAGTAGCAAACGGATCTTGGAAAACCATTTGAATATCTCTTCGTACGGACTTTCTTAACTCACTTTCAGACATATGCGTAATGTCTTTCCCCTTAAAGATGATCTTCCCATCAGTTGGTTCATACAACCGGATAATTGTTCTACCAGTTGTCGATTTCCCGCAACCTGACTCTCCAACTAGTCCAATTGTTTCACCTTTTTTAATCTGCAAGCTTATTCCATCGACCGCTTTGACATTTCCAACATTTCGTTGTAATAGTCCAGCTTTGATCGGAAAGTATTTTTTTACATCTTGAAGTTCAAGGATGATTTCACTATTTTCTTGTGAAGAATCAACCTTATTTTCTACGTTTGTTGAAATCATGCTTTGGCCCCCTCGTCGTCATATAAGAAACAGCGAACTGCTCGTTCTTTACCCATTTGTTTAAGCTGAGGCGCTTCAGCAAAGCAGCGGTCAAATGCTTTAGAACAGCGTGGAGCAAATCTGCATCCTTTTGGCATATTTTCCGGTGACGGTACGTTCCCTTCAATCGATTGAAGTCGTTCTATCTCCCCTTCGATAGCAGGAATAGAGTTCATAAGTCCAACAGTATAAGGGTGAAGCGGTTCATCAAACAGATCATCTACTGGTGATTGTTCAACAACTTGGCCCCCATACATAACAACGATCTTATCTGCTACTTCTGAGACAACACCTAAATCGTGAGTGATTAGTAGAATTGAAGTATCAAATTTGTGACTTAAGTCCTTCATTAAGTCAAGAATTTGGGCTTGTATTGTCACGTCAAGTGCTGTTGTAGGCTCATCCGCTATTAGAAGCTTCGGATTACAACTCATTGCAATCGCTATCATGACCCTTTGACGCATACCACCTGATAGGCGATGTGGGTAATCATTTATTAATTCTGCTGCCCTTGAGAAACCAACTAATTCCAACATTTCAATTGCCTTTTTTGTACTTTCAGCTTTCGTCATTTTTTGGTGATACATTAGTACTTCTGTAATTTGTTCACCAACTGTTAGTACTGGGTTAAGAGATGTCATTGGTTCTTGGAATATCATTGATATATCATTCCCACGAACCTTACACATTTCAGCTTCAGATAAATCAACCAGGTTCCTACCATCTAGAATGATTTCACCTTCGACAATTTTCCCAGCTGGGCTTGGAACTAACTTCATAATTGAAAGTGATGTAATACTTTTACCAGATCCAGATTCACCTACAATAGCTAGGGTTTCACCTTTATTTATTTTCAAATCAACGCCATCTACGGCAGGTATTACAGTTTTCTTTTTGTAGAAGTAGGTTTTTAGATTTTTCACTTCTAGTAATGTAGCCATAAAAACAGTTCACCTTCCTTACCGGAACTAAAAAACAAGTTCACTCATTATTCAAAATATAATATCTTTAGTGAAATATCAACCAAAAAAATTCTAGCAATCTCTTATTTTACCACACTAAAGCTTTGAAGTGTCAAATATATAGAAATTATCTGACAAAAGAATCAACTAAATTTTATTACAGAAAGATTACAAATACAAGTCAATTTTTAAAATTAAGTTAATATGCATTTATAACAGAAAAGTGATTATTCTCTTAATCTACTTAAAATTCTATTAAAACTATGTCGAAATTGCAAGATAATTTTTATTATTTTTATTACTTTTTAGTGAAACTGTTGATATTATTAGTTTTTCAAAAGTAATATCTAAAATACACCTTTCAAGAAAATAGGAGATTTTGTTTTATTAATATAATTCTTTAGCGCTAAAAAGCGTTGCATTAGTGAAATATGAATATAAATAGAGTAGGCGCATGAATTACTCATGCGCCTCTCACAGATCCGTACGTGCGGGTCATCGCA
>NZ_JBHUEK010000007.1:0-606471 GCF_042680725.1 Ferdinandcohnia salidurans | reverse complement strand
TAAATATTGTAAATTAAAAAAGACTGTAGGCAAACTCGAAATTTTTCGAGTTTGTCTACAGTCTGACCTGAGTCTAGAATAGACTCAGGTTTCTTCATATTTTTTATCTTTCCTTCGACTTTGTAGTAATAGCTGTGATGGTGCATTTTTTATTTGGTTCCATGCAGGTAATTTTATGGTGAAAATCGAAATAAGTATTATCAATAGTATATTTCAAGGAGTTATTTCATGAGAAACGAACAAGTGATGATGGACCTAATCCTGAATATTGCAAAAGGAGACGAACGAATTCGGGCTGTTTACATGAATGGTTCACGGACTAATTCAAATGTTCCTAAAGATATTTTTCAAGATTACGATATTGTATACGTAGTTACGAATACTCAATCTTTTATAGAAGATGAGAACTGGATTAACATGTTTGGTGAATTACTCATGTTACAGGAACCAGATAGGAATGACCAATTATGCAGCGCTAATCTAGATTTTAGTCGTTCTTATGGTTATTTAATGCTTTTTAAAGATGGAAATCGAATCGATCTTCACATTGAAACAAAAGAAAAAATGCTTGAAGAATATGGTAGTGATAAACTGACAGTACCTTTATTGGATAAAGATAATATCTTACCATCCATTCCTGCTCCAACAGATATTGATTATCAAGTCAAATCACCCACTGAAGCAATTTTTTATAGTAGTTGTAATGATTTTTGGTGGTGTTTACAAAATGTGGCCAAAGGGATTTGGAGAGACGAGTTACCCTATGCTAAACAAATGTTTGAAGTAGTTATTAGGCAACGCTTGGATGAAATGGTCGAATGGTGGATTGGGTGCAATACTGATTTTCAAGTTTCTGTTGGGAAGATGGGAAAGTATATTAAAAAATTTCTACCTAAATTCTATTGGCTGCAGTACGAAAAAACATATTCAGACCATAACTATGAGAACTTTTGGGATTCTATTTTTATCACTTGCCATTTATTTAGAACGTTAGCCTTAGAAGTTGCAGAAAAGCTATCGTTTACATATCCAATTGAGGATGATCGGAAAATGAGTGAGTATTTGATGCATGTGAGAAATTTACCGTCGGATGCAACAGAAATCTTTTAAAATTGGAAAGGGGTAATACCTTTTGTCAGAAACAATATATGATTTTGAAGACGTATTGAAAATGTTAGATTCGTTACTGCGTGAGCCAACCCATTTTTGGGATACTTTTTATACTGACAGAGAAAAAAGCATACCTTTCTTTGTGAACTCTCCTGACGAAAACTTAGTTTCATACTTTGATAGAAATTTCTTCACTGGAGGCAGAGTTTTGGAATTAGGATGTGGGCCAGGTCGAAACGCAATGTACTTTGCAGCAAAGGGATGTACCGTTGATGCTGTCGATTTATCTGAAGAATCGCTTAAGTGGGCCGAAGAACGTGCTACTGAAAGTAATTTACAAATACAGTACATACATAAAAATATTTTTGATTATGAGTTTGAAGAAGGAACTTACGATATTGTATATGATTCGGGTTGCTTTCACCATATTGCTCCTCATCGAAGGATATCATACATAAATTTAGTGAAAAAGGCATTAAAACCAAATGGCTTTTTTGCCCTTACTTGCTTTACCGAGGGCGGAGAATTTGGAGGGTCCGATATCTCCGACTGGGAGGTTTATCGATTACGGAGTCTAAAAGGTGGATTAGGCTACACCGATCAAAAATTAAAATCTATTTTTAGAGAGTTTAAAGATATTGAAATAAGAGAAATGAAGGTATTTGAACAGCCAAGTGAAGTTTTTGGTGTACCTGGACTTTTAACCGCATTATTTCAAAAACAGTAAGGTTTCGGGGTGTTTCCATTGATAAAGTTTTTTGAGTATAACTGGCAGGTAAGAGATGAATGGTTTGAATGGTGTAACGAGCTTTCATCTGATGATTTGGTAAAGGAGCGCACAGGTGGAGTAGGTAGTATTTTATATACATTATTTCATATTATTGATGTGGAATATAGTTGGTTAAGGGGAATTCGGGGAATGGACGATGTAATCGTTCAGTACACAGAATATAACAGTCTAGGTAAGGTTAAGCTCCTTTCTGACCAATACCGAAAAGAATTTAATAGTTTTTTAAAATCAGGTTTGGAAGAAATAAAAGACGAAAAAATAAAAGTCGCATGGGACAACGAGCTATATACAGTTGATGAAATCCTACATCATATCGTTGCACATGAAATACACCATATTGGGCAACTCTCAGTATGGGCTAGAGAATTAGGAAAAAGTCCTGTATCTGCAAACTTTATTGGCAGAAAGATAACATCTACTATGGATTTTTAGTTATTATTATGGAATGCTAAACGTTATGAATCCACCTTATTATCATAAATATAAGGTAATGAACTTAAGTTGAGGTATCTATAAAAATGAATGTTGGATTAAGAAACAATGCCGAAAGATGTTATCAACAGGCTGAGAAGAAAGCCGCTCAATATTTTCAAATACTGTACAAAGATGTCAATGACAAAAGTTATATTCCAACACTAACAAAAGACTTCAAAACTTGGAAGCATCAACATATTCATCGTTCGCCATTTCCCTTTCTGACAGGGGGGAAAAGACCTTCGGATACGAAGGATAATAATAGTTATATAAGATGGCTAAATTATACTGGGAAATTAAATCAATACCTGGACAGAAGTATTTCCTATATATTTATGAGAGATATGGGAAAAGACCTTAAAGCGCCTAATACTCAATCAAGGATTGATAACGTTGTTACTAGTTTGAAAGAACATTTGCTCAAAACAGTATCCAAAGATCAAAATGAAGAAATTGATATTTTTAGTACGGCAGGATTATACAGATGGGGCCAAAAGGAAGGTATTGAATCGACGATTATTTGGTTGTTGGAAAAATTAAAGACTGTATCTATGAATATACCAGAAGGAATGGACGGAACCCATGCTCAGAGGAAATTAATCAAAATCATTGCGGGCGTCATCATTAATGAGATTGAGGAAATGGAGGAGGACCTCTCTCCAGAAGTTCGTACTAATAAACTAGATACTGCCCTTCGACTTGGCTTTGCCTATGGTCTTACCTATCCATTTATCGATGACCTTTTGGATGCACAGATACTGACTGACAAAGAACAGCGTCAATATTCCGATATGATACGTACAACACTACTTACTGAAACTGTACCTGAACCAGGGAAGTGGACAGGGCAAAATAAGAATTTACTAGAATTTGTTCAATCGGAACTTTCAGAAGCCTTCCAGTACATTAAGAATCAGCAACCCGAAGAGAAGTTGCACTCTTTTTTTGAACAATCCTATGTCTTTTTTAAATCACAAGAAATTGACCGTGATAAAGTTCTTTCAAATGCAACGTATACGAATGAAGATTTATATATACCAATAATTATTAAATCATCCTCTTCACGTTTGATTGTTCGTTCTTTAATTAATGCTCCTGAAGATGAAGGTCATGACAAGCGGATTTTCTGTTATGGGATTTATAATCAACTTGCAGATGATTTTTCTGATATGTTTTCTGACATGGAGGACAGTGCTGTAACCCCATATACGTATTATTTAACACATCACAAGAAGCGAACCGACTTAGTAAACCCATATGAATTATATTGGACTGTCATTTCTTATCTGATTCATAACATATACAATTCTGATCCAAAAGCCTGTGAAATCATTTTAAATCGTGCAATTAATGGATTGAAACGATTTAAAAAGCGGGTAGGAAACAAGGTGTATGAAGAAATAATGGAGACATTCGCTTCGGGTAATCCAGCCTTTAATCATGTAGTTCAGAAAATGGTTCGAAAGGCGGAAGATGTCGATTTCTTTGATAAACTTTTACGAGATCACATGGTTACGAACATAAAAAATGAACAGAAAGAAAAAGAAGAATTTACTGAACTAGTTGAAGAAGTGCGCCCAAAGATAAATAACCTTTTATACATCCACCACCATAACAATGATGTTTCACCAGTAATAAACGCTGCAAATTATAGTCTAGATGGAGGCGGAAAAAGGCTGAGACCGATCGTAACTTGGATGATGGGTGTAAAAGAATATGGGTTAAAAGAAAGCACGATTGCTCCATTGCTGAAGTCATTAGAATATATGCATACGGCATCTTTAATCTATGATGATCTTCCATCACAGGATAATGCATCCTTTAGAAGAGGACAGGAAACGGTCCATCAAGTGTATAATACCGCCATTGCGGAATTAACTGGTCTCTTTCTGACTCAAAGGGCAACCTTCGAGCAAGCATCCCTTACTCAGTTTGATGCTGAAGTGGTACTCAAGTTAATTCAATACTCGACACAAAGTACGGAAGATATGTGCAAAGGGCAAGTGATGGATTTAAATTCCAAGGGCAAACAATTATCTCTTGAAGAATTAAATCTTATGTGTCATTTAAAAACAGGTAAAGGATTTGAGGCAGCTCTCATCATGCCTTCCATACTCTCGAAAGTGAACGAAAGAGAAATCGAAGCTTTAAAAAAGTTTGCATATCATGCTGGTATAGCCTTTCAAATAAAAGATGATTTACTAGATGTTGAAGGAGCAACCGTATTACTTGGTAAAATGGTTGGAAAGGACGCCATTAACAATCAATCAACTTTTGTCACCATCCTTGGTTTAGAGGGTGCTAAAAAAGAAATGTGGGAACATTACTGTAAGGCGCTGGAAGTTTTACAAGATATTCAACTAAAAACTAGTTTCTTAAAACAAATATTAAATTATTTTGTACATAGAGACCACTAACACGTAAGCCTGCCTTCGGATACTATATACGTATCAGAGACAGGTGTTTTTTAATTCCTAAAATTCTAGGTAAATAGCACATTTTAGAGGTACAAGTTGAAAGGCGTAAGCCTATGGAATAGGATGCTAGTAGCCTATGAATAAGGAGTGTATAAAAATATGTATTATTACGACCCAAACGGTCTACCACCATACCACAATGATTTAGATAATTACTACGAATATGAAAGACAGATGGGATCATTCTTCCCGCCATTTGGCGGAGGTTCGATGGGACCACCATTTGGACCACCAAGCCAAGGACCTGGAGGTGGGCCACCATTTGGTACACCCGGCCAAGGACAGGGAGGAGGACCACCAACTGCACCACCACCATCGTTTGTTCCAACGCAATCTCAACAAGCTCAAGCATTTGCAGTCGATCCAGGTAGCATCAGAGGATGTCTATTTAGATATACCTATGTATGGCTACGAGGGCCTGGGCAATTCTGGTTCTACCCAACATTTGTTGGCAGAAGATCCGTATCAGGGTATAGATGGAATGGCTATAGATGGTTATACTTTGGAATCAGCTTAAGACAAATCCAATCATTTACGTGTTTTTAACTTAGAATGGAGGAGAGTAGAGGAAAAACTATTGATTCTCTACTCTCCTCTTTTTAGTTAAAATAACTTCTTTACCATTACGATATGCGGTCCGATCGGTGGATAATCAAAAACTGCTCCATGCGACGTAAAACCTAACCTCTCATAATATCCCTGAACATTCGTTCTTCCCATACACCATAGAAGTTCAGTTTCGTTTTCTTTTAAAATACTTTCTGCATAATTTACTACTTCTCGTCCTGCACCTAGCTTTCGAAACTCCTCAACTGTGGCCATTGCCCTAAGACGATATTGCTTTGCACTTGAAAAATCTTGGTTCACCATAGCACAAAAGGATGCAATGCTTATTAATTCACCCTCAAAAAATGCCCCAATATGGAAACTGCCTTTTTGATAATCTGATTCATACATGCACGCTTCCATTGGCTGATGAGGCCGTAAGATGCTATGTCTTAATTCGTAAGTCATTTCAGGTTCAATTTTTATCACTTCTAGCATGTTTTTTCCTCCGCTTATTAAAAACTTTTGATAACTATTAATTCTTTTCTATTAGACAATCCCCTTCAAAATTTTGTAAATTTTTTGGTGTGTGAAGAAAAGGATATTTCCATTTTTTATAGAATGTATGTTTTAGAGGAGGTAAAGGTTATGACAAATGACATTCTGATAAACAATAAAAAGAGCTGGGACATTGTAGCACATCATTTTAATGGAAAAGATGCTCTTCCTAGTTATGGTCCATTTACACAAACAGAGGATGAACTGGGACTACTTGAGAATATATCACTTAGGAGAGTGCTTGATATTGGTTGCGGAAGTGGGCATTCATTAAAATATATGTCAGATAAAGGAGCAAGTGAAATATGGGGAGTAGATTTGTCAGTATCTCAAATAGCAACTGCGAATGAAACACTAAAAGGTTTGAATCCACACTTATATTGTGCTCCAATGGAGAAGGATGTTGGCATACCAAAGGAATATTTTGACTTAGTTTATTCTATTTATGCAATTGGTTGGTCGACAGATTTATCAGCAACTTTTAAATTAATCTATGACTATTTGCTATTTGGCGGTTATTTCCTATTTAGTTGGGATCATCCATTATATCCTCATTTAAAAAGTGAAGATGGCCGTATTTATCTAGACGGCTCATATCAGAATGAAGGAACAGTTACATACAATAACTTTAAAGGTGAAAATGCACCGATGGTTATTCCAACAAGAAAAATGAGCACATATATAAATGAATTAATAAAAGCAGGTTTTACAATAGAGCAGGTTATAGAAAGTGATACTCCATCGTCACTAACTTCAATTGAGGATGAGGTTTCAGATCGCTATTATTCGTTATACAAAGCACGAAAATTTCCAACAACGATGATCATAAAAGCTCGTAAACTATAAAAGGATGTGTAAAAAATGAATAAAACGGACCAAACTCCAATTAAAAACACAATGGGTGGGGTGTTCATTCACGTTACAGATTTAACAATATCAGTTGAATGGTACAGCAAGATATTAGGATTTGAACCAGATCTTAAAAGTGTTCAATCACCGGTTTATAACATTCCGATTAATGGAAGAACGGGTTTAACCTTAGATGACCATGCCTTTGACCCTGCTTTCATCCACAAACCATCGCCAAACCCGATCTTTAATTTTCTAGTTGACGACATTGACGTTGCTTATGATTTTATAAAATCACATGATATCGAAATCGTAAGGGAAATTGAAAGAGTGGGAGAGAACTTTGCCTGGTTTAATTTCAAAGACCCAGATGGAAACGTCATCATGGCTTGTATGTGTTAACAAAAAAATATAAATAGAGAGGCATTTCGTCAATTTTTCAAAGTATAAATACAAAATGATGAGGAGTACATATATGGGCTATGTTTCTAGATTAAGAAAATTTATCGGTACTCAACCTATCATAACAGTAGGAGCTACAATTCTTGTAATTAATGATAAAGGAGAGCTTCTTTTTCAGCATCGATCGGACACATTGGATTGGGGATTACCGGGTGGTTCTATGGAACTTGGGGAAACAATTGAAGAAGTTGCAATCCGTGAACTAAAAGAAGAAACAGGACTAATAGCAAATAATTTCAGTTTAATTGGTGTCTTTTCTGGCCCCCGATATTATTTTCGTTATCCAAATGGGGATGAAACTTACAGTGTAATTAACTTATTTCATGCTATAAACGTTAGCGGTAATCTAGAAATGAACGATGGAGAAAGTATAAATCTAGAGTTTTTTACCAAAGACACCCTTCCAAACAATATTGAAAAACGAGCGAAGGCATTGATTGAGGAAATAGGGGAACGATTGTGGAAATTGGAGAGTTCGTATTAATAAAGGATAATAAAAAAATGCCCAGAATTTATCTGGGCATTTCACTATTATTCGTAAAGTCCTTCTAATTCTGCAACTAATTCCCCAACATAAGCAACTGCTTTGCGGATTGCATCTGGTTGAGACATATCAACACCAGCATATTTCATTAATTCTAGTGGCTTCATTGTACCACCAGCTTTTAATACTTCAATCCAACGATCAACTACAGGTTGACCTTCTTCTTTGATTAACTGGGCTACAGCAGTAGAAGCAGTTAATCCAGCAGAGTACGTATATGGATATAGTCCCATGTAATAATGTGGCTGACGCATCCATGTTAAGCTTGCTGCATCATCAATTTCAACCGCATCTCCCCAGAATGATTTTAAAACTTCACCTTTAATACCACTTAAGGCAGGGGCTGTAATTGGTTTACCCGCTTCAGCTAGTGCATAAACTCGACGTTGATATTCACCCTCAAGTAAATGAGTCACAAAGTTATGATAGTAAGTTCCTAGCAATTGAAGAATCACCCAACGCTTCATTCTCTTATCATCTGTTTTCGATAATAGATGTTCAGCTAAAAGCAACTCATTCATAGTTGATGGTGCTTCGATAAAGTAAGTGGATGGGCGAGTATTGCCAACTCGTTGATGTTCATTTGCATAGTAAAAATGACCCGCATGACCAAGTTCGTGAGCTAAAATAAAGGCACCACGCATTGTATCCGTCCAAGTAATTAAAATGTAAGGATGTGCACCATATGGACTAGAACAGAAGGCACCTGTTGATTTTCCAACGTTAGCAGGGAGGTCAACCCAACGCTCAGTAAGACCTTTTTCCATGATTGCACTATATTCAGGACCCATCACTTGTAAAGCCTCAAGAATGGTTTTTGAAGCTTCTTCATAGGTTGTTTTTGGATTGAAATCAGGATCCATTGGTGCTTTTAAATCACTAAAATGCATGTTGTCTATGCCGAGAACGCGTTGTTTCAGTTTCGCAAATTTTCTCATATGTGGAGCAAGTTCAGTTTGAATTATATCTAATTGATTATTGTACATATCAAGAGTAACCTGTTGTGGATCCAAGAGCATATGAGTAACAGATTCATAGTTACGTAATTTTGATAATGCCACTTGTTTTTTTACTTCTGTACCATAGGCAGCCGCAAACGTATTTTGGTACTTTTTCAATGTCTCAGAAAAAGTATTGAATGCATTTCGTCTAATTGTCGGATTTTCAGAAAGCTCGTAGCGATCTTCGAATAAAGCAAAGGAAAGGGGTAGTTCATTGCCTTCCTCATCATTAAATGAAGGGAATGTCATATCAGACGCTTTGCTTCGTTGATAAATCATATATGGTGCATCATGAACCTCACCAAGAGCAGCTAGCGCTTCTTCCGTTTCAGGCGAAAGGGTATGTGGCTTTTTTTCCAAAATGACGTTTAAGTTATTCTGAAATACTTCTAATTCTTTTTCTTCTTTTATGTATTGTTCAATTGTTCCATCCGGTAATGCAAGTGTTTCAGACTCAATAAATGATAGAGCTGCACCAATTGCTGAAAAAATAGACGAAACTCTTGCTGCATTTCCTTGATTCTCAGGGTTGGTCGCATCCTCATTGAATCGTAGACTCGCATATGTACCTAGTAAAACCATACGCTTTTGAAGTTCTTCTTTTGCAAGTAAACAATCTAAGAATGTTTTTGCATCATTTCCTAGTTGCCCTTTAAATTTTGTGACAGTTGATACATCAGACTCAATTGAAGCTAGTTCTTGTTCCCATGCTTCAACTGATTGAAACAAATCTTCCAGTTTCCAAGTTTGTTCAACAGGGACCTCAGCACGAGTTAATAGTTTTTCTTTAACCTTTGTCATAAATTTACCCCCTAAAATTATTTCGGCACTCTAAGTATTATTATATCTGAAATGAGGGGGGATTAAATAGTATTTTCATAAAGTTTTTATAAAAAATTAAAATACATCTGATTATTTAGTCAAAGCTCATACATTTTTACTATACCTACTAGAAATAATTACCACCTAAAGTCCCGTGGCAAATAAGTAACTAAGACTCATGACGATGAACTTATTAGAATGGTAATATATTAGTAATTAATTTGTTTAGTAGTCTAATTAATTATTTTTTTCACAAAAATGGAAGCGTATTCTGAAAGCGTTAACTAAATGAGGTTACAAAATCATTCCTTCTATTAACAATTCGATCAAGCAGGAAATGAGCTAGAGAATAAATACAAACCGCACAAAAAACGATTTGGGTGGGTTGTATTTTTCTATAAATCACACTATTTTTATGTGAAAACTTACATTTATTAGGGAGGAAGAAAAATGGCATCAGTATCAAGGCAAATCAGAAAGTCTTCAAAATTAAGGAAGAAACTTTTAGCAAGTACACTTGCACTCTCACTTGTAGCGCCTACAATTGGTTTTGCAGATGAGCAGGGGTACACAGGTAATGAGGGAGAAGCTACTCCGTATGACGGAAGAGGTGCAATCACAACCTATAAAGTTGAAAAAGCTGAAGGTCAACCAGAAATTGAAGTAGCAACTCAAGATAGAATACTAAAAATTAGCGATAAGTATTTTAGAGATGCAAATGGAGATCAAAGCTTAGATGTCTACGAAGACTGGAGAAAGCCAGTATCAGAACGTGTGGCTGATTTAATTAGTCAAATGAGTCTTGAGCAAAAGGCTGGATTGATGTATATCGCTACACATACTCCAGAAGCAGATCCAGCAGATGGAACTTTTGTAACACCTGAAAACAGTAAAATTGTTACTGATAAAAAATTGCGCCATGTTATTTATCGTTTGTCTCAAAACTTAGGAGATATTGCAAATTATAATAACCAAATGCAAAGATTAGCAGAAGATCTTGAGTTAGGTATTCCAGTTGTTATCACTTCAAATCCTAGAAACTCTGCATCAACGGATTATACAAATATCACCAATGCTCAAGATCAACACACATTCTGGCCTGGAACATTAGGTTTAGCCGCAGCGAGAGATGTAGAAGCTGTTGGTGAATTCGCCGATATTGCCCGTCAAGAATGGAGAGCAGCAGGTATTCGTAAAGTGTATGGATATATGGCCGATGTTGCAACTGATCCACTATGGGCAAGAATTGAAGAAACATTCGGGGAAGATCCAAAAGTTGTTGGAGATATGAACTATGAAATTATTAGAGGATTCCAAGGTGAAGAACTAGGAAAAGACAGTGTAGCGATCACAGTAAAACATTTCCCTGGTGGCGGAGCTCGTGATGATGGACAAGATCCTCACTTTGAAAACGGTAGCTTTAACATTTATCCGACAGAGGGAAGTATGGAAAAGTATCACATTCCTCCGTTCCAAAGAGCGATTGAAGCAGGAGTTTCATCTGTAATGCCTTATTATGCATATCCAAGTAATGATAGTTCTGACCAGGGGTTACCACCATATGTAAATCAAGAGGATCAGCAATTTGAAGAAGTGGGTATGACATTAAATGAAGGGATAATTCGTTACTTACGTGAAGGACTTGGTTTCAAAGGTTATGTTAACTCTGACTCAGGTGCAGTTGCAGGTAGTGCATGGGGATACAATGATAAAACAGCAGCAGAAAAAGTTGCAAAAGCTGTAAATGCTGGTACCAACATTATCTCAGGTAGTGCAACACCAGAGTACTTAATCGAGGCAGTTAACAATGGCCTTCTAGACATTGAAAAAGTAGACGAATCATTAACTTATACTCTTTCTGAAATGATGACATTGGGACTGTTTGAAGATCCTTATGTAAATCCTGAAGAAGCGATTGCTTTGGCCAACGATGAAGAACACAGAGCTTTAGCTTATGAAGCACATCAAAAATCAGTTGTTCTAATGCGTAATGATAAGGTGAAAGGTGAAAAACTATTGCCGTTATCAGAAGAGAAATTAGAAAATGTTAAGCTTTATGTTGAAGGATTTGTTGGAGTTGCAGCACCTAGAAGTAATGATAATCCTGAACAGTATGTAATTGAGGAATCTAAAAAACAATCTGAAGGATTTACTGCAGATTTAAAGCATACACTTAACGAAAAATTCCCTAACATTGAAATAGTTGATAGTGTAAAGGAAGCAACACATGCATATGTATATGTGAAACCAACTCAATCAAACTGGGATAATAACCCACGAATTACGGTTGGTCCAGAAACTGGAATATCTGATATAGACCGAATTGTTGAGATCCAAAAAGCGGTTCCAACTATCACTGCTGTAAACTTTACGAACCAATGGCTAATCAATAAGCTTGAACCAAAAGCAGCTGCATTTATTGGTACTTTTGGTACACAACAAGAAGCAGTATTTGACGTAATCACTGGAGAATTCAATCCGGTTGGTAAACTTCCATTCGCTATACCAGCTAGCGCGAAAGCAGTAGAGCGAGAAGTAGGAGATGTTCCAAGCTTTGCACCTGAAGAATATAAGCACTTCACTTATAAAACAAAAGCGGGTGTCAAATACGAATACGGATTTGGACTATCTTACGAACAAGAGAAATCTAATAATGGTAAAAAGAAATAATTAAAAGAGAGCCGGCCAAATTTTATGTTTGGTCGGCTCAAATACTATCTCCCTTATCCGACAAACAACCGTACCTAAACCTCACCGAAACCAACCTTTTTTCTTAAACCACACAAACATACCAATTCCAATTACAATCATAATTGCTTGAATTACGAAATACCCATATCTATATGTAAGTTCAGGCATATGACTAAAATTCATTCCATAGATGCCGGCAATAAACGTTAGTGGCATAAAGATTGTCGTTATAACAGTTAAGATGCGCATCACTTTATTGGTTTGATGCGAATTTAGCGACAAATAGCTATCGCGAATATCCGCAGTAAGCTCCCGGCTCGCATCTATTTTTTCCGTTAGACGTAAAAGGTGATCATGGATATCATGAAAATATTCAATTCGATGCTGCAATAGGTCAAGGCGATGTGAGTTAACGATTCGATAAACCAAATCCCGCATTGGTATCACCGTATGCCTTAAGGTAAGTAAATTATGACGCGTATCAAAAAGTTCATCAAGTAGCTCTTCCATCGATTTTTCATTAGAATTGTCTTCAATTTCATTTAAGGTATCTTCCAGTTGGTACACAACTGGAAAATAATTATCAACCAGCTTATCAATGATGTGATACAACACGAGAGAGGGGTCCCAGTTCTCAATCGTTTCAGTAACCATTAATCGATTCCACACATCATTTATTTCACCTAATTCTGATAAATGAAAGGTCACTATATATCCTTCACCTAGAAACATATTGATTTCTTCTTTTTCCAGTGTAAATCGATGAAGACTGTGTGAAACAAAGAACGTATTTTTTTCGTAAAAATCTAATTTAGGTCGTTGCAACACATGGATGCAGTCTTCAATAGCCAGTGGGTGAAATTGAAGTGTTTTAGATAATTCCTCAATTTCTATTTCAGTCGGACGGTTAAAATCAATCCAATACCATTTACAATCTGTGTTTTTTATTTCTGTAATCGGGATATCAGTTAGACGTTCGTTTTGATGACTAATTGCAAGAATGCGAATCATTAAATAACCTCATTTTTATTAATAAAATCATGTACGTAAAGTATTTTTATAAAAATATCATATAGCTTATTATTTCCAATTCCTGTAGTATAATGGAGTAATTCAAAGCTAAAAAGGGGAAGACAATAATGAAATCTAGACCATTTGTGTTAGTAAGTATTGTACTTGCGATGCTTATCAGTGCTATGGATACAACAATCCTCCAGACAACTGCCCCTACGATTGCAGAAACACTAGGTGGATATAAGTTTTATGGGTGGATGTTTGCCATATATGTTTTATTTTCTACTGTTTCCTTACCAATATTCGGGAAACTTGCCGATATTTATGGTAGGAAAAAAATTTTTAGTATTTCTATCATTCTATTTACAATCGGTTCATTACTTTGTGGATTAGCAGACTCGATGGTAGAACTAATCGTATACCGTGGAATCCAGGGCTTGGGGGCTGGTGGAGTATCACCATTAACCATGATTATTGCCGGTGACCTTTATTCGATCGAAAAACGCGGAAAAATTCAGGGGTTCTTCTCAGCCATGTGGGGAGTTGCTGCTGTCATTGCACCGCTTGTCGGGGGCTATTTCGTTGAGACACTTTCATGGCGGTGGATATTTTTTATTAATATTCCAATTGGAATCATTGTACTTTTATGTTTAATTCCTTACAAAGAAAGCATTACTAAGGATAAAAACCCACTTAATTATCTTAGCGCACTTCTTTTTACTGGAAGTATGCTTGCGTTTTTAATGAACACCATTACAACTGAAAATCTTGTAATCTACAATATAATTGGGATCCTCTTTTTAATTGCATTTTTATACGCCGAGAAAAAATCTGATAAACGATTCATCCCAATTGAAATATTGAAGAATAAGAATATTTCTTGGTTAAATATTAATGGTTTTTTAATCTTTTTAAGTATTTTTGCGTTTTCTAACTATGTACCATTGTTTATGCAGGAAGTTCAAGGGATTTCAATAACTGTTAGTGGACTTGTTCTATTCGGAATGAGTGTTGCCTGGATGCTTGCATCTGTTCCTTCAGGAAACCTCATCTTAAAATATGGATATCGAAAAACAATCTTTTTAGGGAACGGCCTTCTCATACTATCAGCAGTTCTTGCGCTTTTTATGAATAAAGACACAAGTTTCTGGTATATCTTTACGATTTTAACCATTCAAGGTTTTGCATTCGGTATAGTCGTTACGATTGGTACAATTGGATCACAGGAATTGGCAGAAGCTCATCAAAAGGGAATGTCAACAAGTCTTCAATTCTTTGCAAGAAACATTGGAACCACATTTGGAGCAAGTATCATGGGAATGCTTATTACAAGTCAAGTTGATGTAGGAAAGGGAATGCATCATTTGATTCTATATATGTTAATTACAGTCACTCTTGCAACTGCTATCAGCTTTTTTGTCAGCCAAAAATTATATTCTCACAAACTACAAAACTAATGATCAAATACGCATTGGCGTATTTGCGCCCGATTTTTTTCGAGCTTGCTCGAAAAGATTCATTTGAAAAATCGTGGCATCCGCCGGAGGCTTTAATTTTATTCAGCCGTTGTTTGAACTCTCACTTCAATGGATTACTAGTTTTTATTTTAACCTACTTATTAATATTGACTACTACTGAATAAAGTAAAACATCAAAGGCGGATGCTTTTGGTGTTTTTTTTCTATAATAATAATGGATTATATTGTATGATTAAAATAATTCGGAAATTGAAATAATTGTTCTGGTACATATTTTGGAGGCTCTTATGTTTAGAATACTATCTTATTTGAAACCCTATCGACTAGCCATTTCGATTGCTCTTGTTTTGACTTTTGTGGAACTCACGGTGGAACTCTTGCAACCGCTTTTAATCGCAAAAGTGATCGATGATGGTATCTTACAAAATGATCTTTCTGTTGTGATGAAGTGGGGAGGAATTATGGTCGGAATCTCGCTACTTGCTTTTATATCAGGTATTATAAATTCCTTTTTTGCTTCACATGCCAGTCAAAGTTTTGCTTTTGACATTCGGAAAGAATTGTTCGGGAAAATTCAATCCTTCTCCTTTGCAAATCTTCAAAAATTTGATACAGCAACATTAATTACGAGAATGACCAATGATGTCACCCAGTTACAAAATACTGTATTTATGAGTCTGCGCATCGCTATTCGGGCACCGATGCTCATCATTTTTGGAATGGTTATGGCTTTTATCGTTAATGCCAAGCTTGCGATGATGCTCATTATTACGACTCCTTTTTTAATTTTATTTCTTATTTTTGTCATGACGAAAGCGAGAAGGCTTTTTCAATCTGTTCAACAGAAGCTAGATACCGTCAATGGAGTGATGAGGGAAAATCTATCGGGAATGCGACTTATCAAAGCATTTGTACGATGGAAGCATGAAACCTCCCGTTTTTTACATGCCAATGAAGACTTAAAGGAGAAAACGATAAAATCGCTTCGCCTTATCGAATTGACAATGCCAGTACTTTTACTTTTGATGAACGCTAGCATCATTGCGATTCTATGGTTTGGGAGTATTGATGTGAGTAATGGAAATGTTCAAGTAGGGGAAGTTGTTGCGGTAATCAATTATACGACAAGGATTACGGGTGCACTTGGTGTTTTTTCATGGATTATCATGCATTTTTCACGGGCAAAAGCTTCATCAGAACGTGTCATTGATGTATTTGATACTGAGGTTGACTTAATAGAGTCAACAAAGAATGTCAAAAGTATTAAAAACCCGGAAGGTAGCATTGAATTTTCTCATGTTGATTTCAAGTATCCTGGAACAAACGTAAAGGTATTACAGGATATTTCTTTCTTAATAAAGCCAGGGGAAACAGTCTCAATCCTTGGGGCAACCGGTTCAGGTAAGACATCCTTATTTCAGTTAATTCCACGATTATACGATGTTATTCATGGAAGTGTGGTGATTGATGGGATAGATGTGAAGAATCGAAAACTTGATGAATTGAGAAAACAAATTGGCTATGTTCCTCAAGAGGCATTGTTGTTCACTGGAACAATCAAGGAGAACATCCGCTGGGGTAAACAAGATGCGACGATGGAAGAAATCATAGAAGCATCAAAGGTAGCCCAAATTCACGAAACCATTGAAAAGCTTCCATTACAATACGATACCATCATTGGTCAAAAAGGGGTTAACCTATCGGGAGGCCAAAAACAGCGGATTTCAATAGCAAGAGCACTTGTTCGTAGCCCTAAAATTCTGCTATTAGATGATAGTACAAGTGCATTAGATTTAAGAACAGAAGCCCAATTATTAACGGCATTAAAAGAATATACCTGTACAACATTGATCATTACATCCAAGATTTACACAGCCATGGCAACTGATACGATTTTACTGCTTGAAGACGGAAAATTACTTGCTACCGGAAACCATGAAGAGCTTTTTCAAACCTCAACCTTTTATCAAAAGGTCTATGAAACACAGTTTGGAAAGGGGGGACAAACTCATGTCAACGCGAATTAATCGACCTAAACAAAATGATGGGAGTAAGCCACAACAGGCTAAGGACAGAATTGGAACTGTCAAAAGAATTTGGTCCTATTTGGCGGTCAATCATAAGTTATTAATTGCGGTCCTAGCTATGGTAGTAGTGAGTTCAGGGCTTGGTCTCCTAGGGCCGTACTTGTTAGGAAGAGGAATTGACGAATATATCGTAACAAAAGACAATTATGGAATCCTCATTTTACTTCTTAGTTTAGGAATTGTGTATATTCTTCATTCCATTTCCCTGTGGTATCAAAACTATTGGATGGTAGGGATCGCTCAAAATACAGTCTTTTCTATGAGAACTGAGCTTTTCGAGCAATTACATCGGTTACCGATTCACTTTTTTGATAAACGCCAACATGGGGAACTGATGAGCCGAATTACAAATGACATTGAAAATGTAAGTTCGACGTTGAATACGTCTGTCATTCAAATCTTTTCAAGTCTACTTACATTGGTTGGTACTGTAGCGATAATGGTCTGGCTAAGCCCCCTGTTAACTTTGATTACGATGATGATCATCCCTATCATGTTTATCGGGATTAAGTGGATTACAAAACGAACAGGGAAGCTATTTAAGGAACAGCAGCGATATTTAGGGGAACTGAACGGTTATATCGAAGAGACGATTTCTGGTCAAAGAATTGTAAAGACCTTTTCACAAGAAGAAAAAGTAATCAATGAATTCTTAGAAAAGGGTGAAAAACTAAAGAAAGCAGGCTATTTTGCTCAAGCTTATTCTGGTTTTATCCCGAAACTTATGAACGTATTAAATAACCTAAGCTTTGCAATCATTGCCGGGATTGGTGGGATCCTTGCTTTAAATGGACATATCACCATTGGAACGATTGTCATTTTTGCAGAGTATTCGAGACAATTTACCCGCCCACTGAATGACTTAGCCAATCAATTCAATACATTGCTATCAGCTATTGCAGGTGCTGAACGTGTATTTGATATTTTAGATGAAGAAGTAGAGGCTAAGGACGAGACCTATGCGAAAAAAATGGATGTAGTTAATGGAAATGTCGAATTCAACCATGTCTCTTTCGCTTATGACAAGGGTGGCAATACAATTAAAGATGTATCATTTGAAGTAATGGCAGGAGAATCGGTTGCTTTTGTCGGCCCGACCGGTGCTGGGAAAACAACAATCATTAATTTATTATCGAGATTTTACGAACCGAACGAAGGTTCGATAAGGATTGATGGAGTGAATACCTCCTCTATGACAAGGGAAAGCCTTCGTCAAAATATGGGCTTTGTTCTTCAGGATGTTTATCTGTTCCAAGCCTCTATCATGGAAAATATTCGTTATGGAAAATTAGATGCAACAGACGAAGAGGTGATCGAAGCTGCAAAATTGGCAAATGCACACTCGTTTATCATGAAACTTCCAAAACTATATAACACGATTCTAAGCCAAGATGGTAGTGGCATTAGTCAAGGACAGAAGCAGCTACTTTCGATCGCAAGAGCAATTCTTGCAAGTCCTTCTATTCTTATCCTAGATGAAGCGACAAGTAGCATTGATACTGAAACAGAAATGAAAATTCAAGAAGCACTACAGAGATTAATGAAGGGGAAGACAAGCTTCATCATTGCCCACCGCTTAAATACGATTGAAAAAGCAGACCAAATTATTGTGTTAAAAGACGGTGAAATCATCGAAAAAGGAGATCATCTATCTCTTTTACAACAAAAAGGGTATTATCACAACCTATATCATAGTCAATTAGAGAATCAGGTTATCTGAATCACATTTTCACTGACCAAAAATTACCTTTTATATTCTATAGGGGATCATCAAAAAATAAACCTAAATAAGAATTAAGGGTGATGTTAAATCATGAGGCACTTTAAGGCGTTAGGAATCAAGTTTATCGTGATATCAATTGTACTTTTGTCCCTTTTTGGAATATTTAGAGGTGCTTCCTTTGGAGAGATACTACTCATGAGTATAATTGTCACGGGGCTAGCATACGTTGTTGGAGATTTATTTACGCTACCGAGAGCGGGTAATACCGTTGCTACTATTGCGGATTTCGGCTTATCTTTCTTTGCAATTTGGATATTGAGCTACATGTTTATGGATAATACATCAGGGTTAATCACAGCTTCTCTTGTTGCGGCAGGTGCAATTGCTCTCAGCGAAGTCCTGTTCCATGCTTATATGCAGAATAAGGTACTTGAAGGAGAGCCACAAGTAGAAAATAGAACGCAATTTAGACCAAATTTTCAAACTGAGTTTGCTGAAGAATATGATGAAGAAACAAAGGATATAAAAAAGAAATAAATGTATTTTATGGCTAAATCAAAACTGATTTAGTCTTTTTTATTGTTCTAGAAAAGAGGATTCGCACGATTTATGTTGAAATAGTGAGAGAAGGAAAGGTAAGGGAGCGACATAAATTGTGATCAAAACGGAAACAGACCCTCTTTTAATAAAGAAGTTGCAACAAAAAAACATGGATTCAATCATCGATTGGTTTGAACAAAGAAAAACAAGCTTGTACAAGCTTGCCTCTGTATATATAAGAAAAACGGAAGACATCCAAGAGATTTTTTACAATGTGATGGAAAAGGTGCAGGCGGAAATACATAAGAAAAAAAAGAAGGCTCCCTTTGAAAATTGGGTTACTTCCCTATTTATTCAAGAATGTAAGCATAGAAATACGCTAGTATCAGTTGAGGGTGTCCTAGAGATGCTTGATGAAATTAACAAAGATGCTCTCGCTTTAACATATGTTCTTGGCCTTACCCATAATCAGGCAGCCGACATTCTAGAAATTCCTGTCGAAACAGTAAAAGCACATTTACATAAAGGTATCCAGATTTTGAGTGGAGAAGAAGAAGGCCATTATCAAGAAAAATACATTGATTATCTAAGCCGAACTTTAGACCGTCCTTCTAAAATAGAATTTGAAATTCATTTACACAGCTGTGAAAGCTGTCAAAACAGTCTAGCAGCGTTCCAAGCTACAATTCATTCACTAATCGATGAGGCTGATGCGATTGAAGTTCCTGCACAGTTTTTTGATGAGGTGAAGACAAGATTAATTGAAATTGAAGAATTTAAAAGGAAGAAGAAACAGAAACGATCCAAAATAAGTATTGGAATTGCATCTTCACTCATTCTACTACTCTTAATAGGTTATGTGACCAATGGATTTGCTTATATGTATTACTCATGGCTTGACTTGCGTGATGAAGAGGATGAGCAACTATTAGCTTATTTAAAAAGTGGTTTAGCGGAGCCACTTAATCTTGTTCAAGAAAACAATGGAATTAAGGTTACGATAAAAAGCGCCATCGCCGATGATTTTCAAACGTTAATTTATTATGAAGTTGAAAATCTTGAAAATAGTGAACAATATGGAATTAATTTTTGGAATGGTGTATTCGTAGAAGAGGAAATGCAAACTTTCGATCAACAGGCCATTCCCATCAACCCTTTACCGGTTCAACCTCTCGAAAGTGAAGGAAATGTTTTTAAGGGGATACTAAGTTTTTTACCCGTTTCATCCGAAACAAAAACGATAAAACTTAATTTATCAAAACTGCAAAAGATGGAAAAGGATGCTGAAAACTTTGAATGGATGGATGTCTATGGAGAAGGTTCGTTTTTCCCAGGTGAATGGAATTTTGAGATACCTGTTAAAAAACAAGAATCGTTCAAACATGTAGTCCATAAAAAATTCACAGTAGATGGGTTTCCTATCGAGATAGAGAAGTTAATTATAGCTCCAACGATAACGCTTCTTCAATACCGGTTTGAGCAAGCTACAGGTGATAAACATATTAATGAACTGTTTTTTGAAGGAATCCAAACAAAGAAAAAGAAGGCAAAACCAGCGATGTTTGGATGGAGTGTTCCAATTCAAGGTGGGGATGGGCAATACAACACTTTTCAATCCCCTTTTGATTCGCTTTATTTTGAGAAGCCAAAGGAAGTTAGTCTTCAATTAAGTTCATTGTACTATACGGAGAATGATTACTATAAAGTAGAAATAGATATGAACAAACCATTTCCACAAACCTTTGATTATCAAGGAAGTAATATTTCAATTAATAAAGTTGAACTTGGTGAGCCTACAAAAATCGAACTAACAGCTGAAATGAATGAAGGTAGAAGTTTTGAATCACTTCGGTTTGATGTACTAGGAAGAAATAACGATTTACCTATGTCTATCGGGATGATGGATAGTGATGGTGTATTTGTTGATCGAAATGGAAAAATATACAACCGTGATGAGTATGTCCAAAATGCGTATATGTATAGGGGAGAGCATCCACGTCATTATCAAACGGAAGTGTTACTTGAAGTCTATGGTGGTAGTTCTACTGAAGACTATATTCCTGGATGGTTGCAAATTCAAGGTTATTGGGGAACTACTTATCTAGATGATAAGGTCAATATTAAATTGAAATAGAAAAGCTCAGGATATCCTGAGCTTTTTACATCTTATCTTTTCGATATTGCAGGTATTCTTTTTTAGCAGAAGGATTTTCTTCAAAAAAGTCAATTAGGGTTGATAAGCATAGAGAAGTTTCCTTGCTTATATAATGCTCAAGTTTTTCAACTTCCTCATATATATTGTGGTCCTGGACGCCGATCATTTTCAAAAAGTCTTCAAGCATCTCGTGTTTTTCGACTAGTTTTTTTGCGACTGTGGATCCTTTTTCGGTAAGCACAAAGCCTCTGTATCTCTCGTAAATCCCATAGCCTTCCTCGTCCAATTTTTGCATCATCTTTGTTACGGAGGAAGGGAGAACATTTAATGAAGAAGCAATATCCACGCTTCGAGCGTAGCCTTTTTGCTGAATCGATAAATAAATTTTTTCTAAATAATCTTCCATACTCGGTGTCGGAATCGTCATTACCGCCTTTCAAAAAACTCTCTACTTATATTATATAATGAAATGCGGATAATTTTCTATCTAATCTTCCAAATGAAGTCGGATATCATCAGTAAGAAAGCCGATTGACGTTTCTAAATCAATAACATCTATAGATACAACTTCTTTTTCAGACAAATCGATTTGATCAATTGAAAAAGTAACAGAACCACTCTTGTCATCTGTAATTTCATAATATTCATAGTCTGCTAGATTTAACCGATATGCAACATTCTCCTTTTTTTCGATATCAAAAGTCAAACTGTCATCTGTAACTAAAGACAACTTAGGAGTTTTTAATTTTCGGTCATCATCGATCTTTATTCCTGTTTCTCCTTCTATAAATTGTTGCAATTCTTGATTCCCCAAGACATTCGTAAGTTGCTGATTTTCATGTTCTGTTCGCATATAAAACGCTTCATTCGAATAGACATCATCTCGATCTACTTCATTAATTGCCCCATATAATAAGACATAATCATCTGCAAAAATCTCCTGCGGATACCATTCATGTGCTGATACGGAGTAATTTAAAAATGAATTCCAATGAATAGGTATATCATCTAACCCTCTTAACTTCGCCCATTTTGAAAATGGAAAATGGTGCGAAGGAAAATAATAATAAGCAAAATGATGACCGTACTCATGTGACAACGTATCTCGATATTCTCGAGCATTTGTATGTTCATTTCCATTATAAAGGGTAATGGTGCTTATAAATGGATGATAGATTCCTGTAATCCTATTATTTGAAGGTGATGGACCATCCATGACCCGAACTTCTTGTAACAGGGTAATTTCCTCACCATGTTTATTTTTTATTAGTTCCTGATAAAGCTCTTCTAATTGTTGCTCATTCCAGTTTTCTGAATAGCTTAGAAAAAGAATTCCTTTTGGTGACTCGTATTTAGCATAATATGAAGAATTATACGTGATAGGGTCTAAGCTTAGTAGAATTGGAAGGCTACATAATACGAATAGCAATGCAATAATCTTTTTCCTCAAAAACCTCACTCCCCAATACCTAGTTTATCATTCTTATAACACCTGAATCTCTGTTTTATTTTGCCAGATTGGCTTCGTCGTTTATAATGGATTAGGAAAGTTTTTGAAACTATGAATAATAGGCTGGTGAAATAAATGAATCGTGTTGTTATTGTTACAGGAGCGGCAAATGGAATTGGCAGAGGAATAGCGAATCGTTACGCACATAATGGAGATAAAGTGATCTTAGCAGATATTGATGTAGAAGCAGGAACAAAACAAACCCTTGAACTTCAGGAACAAGGTAAGGAAGCTTTTTTTATAAAAACAGATGTAAGAATTGAACAGGATATCAAAAATTTAATAAACCAAACCTATCAAACCTATGGTAAAATTGATATTTTAATAAACAATGCCGGCAAAGGCTTATTCAAATCACCATTCGATGTTACGGTTGAAGAATGGGATGACGTGATTCAAACGAATTTACGAAGTGTGTTCTTATGTTCGAGAGAAGCTGCAAGATATATGAAGCAATCTGGTGGCTCAATCGTTAATATTGCGTCAACAAGGGCCATGATGTCTGAAGCACATTCAGAAGGATATGCAGCTACGAAGGGTGGAATCGTTGCGATTACTCACGCACTTGCTGCTTCATTTTCGGAATATCAAATAACAGTAAATGCAATCTCACCAGGTTGGATTGAAACAGGTAATTATGAGGAACTTCGTAAAGAAGACCATGACCAACACTTTTCTAAGCGGGTCGGTACTCCAACTGACATTGCAAATGCATGCCTGTATTTAACCGATTCTAAAAATAATTTTGTAACAGGGATTAATCTCGTTGTAGATGGAGGTATGACGAGAAAAATGATATATGAGGAGTAACAAAGAGAGGAAGCTTTATAGATTATGAAACTTGTATCTTGGAATGTGAATGGATTACGTGCTTGTGTAAAAAAAGGGTTTTTAGATTATTTTCATGAAATGGACGCTGATATTTTTTGCGTGCAGGAAACAAAGCTTCAGGAAGGTCAAATTGAACTAGACCTTGAAGGCTACCACCAATATTGGAATTATGCGCTTAAGAAGGGCTATTCAGGAACAGCTGTTTTCTCAAAAATAAAGCCACTTTCCGTTTCATATGGCGTTGGAGATGAAAACGAAGAATCAGAAGGGCGAATTCTTACATTAGAATTTGAAGATTTTTATTTAATCAATGTCTATACACCAAATTCGCAAAGGGATCTAGCAAGACTTAACTTCCGTCTTGATTGGGAAGACCGAATGCTTGAATATCTCACTCGATTAAATGAGAGCAAACCGATTATTCTGTGTGGCGATTTAAATGTCGCTCATTCCGAATCAGATTTAAAAAATGCAAAAGCAAATCGAGGAAATTCTGGATTCACTGATGAAGAGCGTGGAAAAATGACCAATCTACTCAATTCTGGATTCATTGATTCCTTCCGATATTTCTATCCAGACATGACCGATCAATATACATGGTGGAGTTACATGCGGAATGTCCGTGAAAAAAATATTGGATGGAGAATCGACTATTTTATCGTATCTGAGAAATTTAAAGATCGACTAAAAGATTCTCATATTCACTCACACATCATGGGGAGTGACCACTGTCCGGTTGTTCTGGAAATTCATTGATTGGAAAAAATTTAAAGGAATACTTTAAAGAAGGACAAACATAGATTACAATAAGAATGCTATCGAAAGATTGGTAATAGCATCTTTTTGGAGGTAAAAATGGATAATTGGATAACAGATTTTATGGATCAATTTGGGTATGTTGGAATTTTTCTATTAATTGCACTAGAAAACATCTTCCCACCCATTCCATCTGAGGTTATTTTGACTGCAGGTGGATTTATGACCACTATTACGAAATTAACCGTAACGGGGGTTATCATTGCTGCAACACTGGGATCAGTTGTAGGTGCGATTATACTATACGGAATTGGCCGCTTACTTGATGTCGAGCGATTAGAGAAAATTGTTGACCGCTATGGTCGTATATTACGTGTAACAAAAGAGGATATCCATAAAGCAGATGCTTGGTTCGATAAATATGGATACTGGACAGTATTTTTCTGTCGCATGATTCCATTAATCAGAAGCTTGATTTCCATTCCAGCAGGGATGTCCAATATGAACTTTTGGATGTTCATTTTCTTTACAACACTTGGAACATTAATTTGGAATGTAATACTCGTTATGCTTGGTGCCGCATTTGGTGAATCATGGGATACAATTGTTCATTACATGGATATCTACTCCAATATCACCTATGCATTAATTGCATTAGCAGGAATTGGGTTTCTTGTTATATTTTTCACCAAGAGAAGATCAAAAACAAGATAATTAGAAATGCTTCGGGCGCACGTCAATCGGCGCCTGAAATAGACATTTTAAAAAAGGAGTACTTTACGTCTAATGGATATAATTGAATTAATTAAAGCGATTATTTTAGGACTGGTTGAAGGGTTAACAGAATTTGCGCCAGTTTCCTCAACAGGTCACATGATTATCGTCGATGATATGTGGCTAAAAACAGAGGAGTTTCTTGGAAAGTATCCAGCAAACACATTTAAAGTTGTGATCCAACTCGGCTCTATATTAGCTGTAGTTGTTGTATTTAAAGATCGGTTTATTGATTTACTTGGACTAAATCGAAAAAATAAAATTGTTCCAGTTGGAGCTAAACACTTACGTTTAACACATATTATTGTAGGATTAATTCCTGCAGGTATCCTTGGAGTATTATTTGAAGATACAATTGATGAATATTTGTTCACAACTGAAACTGTATTAATTGGACTAGTAATTGGTGCAATCCTAATGATTGTCGCAGACCGATATAGTGCTAAACATCCAAATACGCAAACTGTGGATCAAATTACGTATAAGCAAGCATTAACAGTTGGTCTCATTCAATGTTTATCACTATGGCCAGGATTCTCACGTTCAGGTGCAACCATTTCCGGTGGTGTACTTGTAGGACTTAGCCATAGAGCAGCTGCTGATTTCACATTCATCATGGCTGTTCCAATCATGGCAGGAGCAAGTGGAATTTCACTTCTAAAAAACATAGAGTATTTTTCAGTGGACGCACTTCCAGTGTTTATTGCAGGATTTATTAGTGCATTCGTGTTTGCTCTCATTTCAATTCGCTTCTTCCTACGCCTCATTGATAAAATCAAGCTATTACCATTTGCGATTTACCGCATTGTACTAGCAGCTATTATTTACTTTGTATTCTTATAAGTTGTAAAGCATCTCAAGTGTGGGATGCTTTTTTTTATGCAAAATAAATCACATTTCGTTCTTCATATTACCTGTATTTTTGTATAAAATATGGTAAAGATTCCATACTTGTACAATAGAAAAAGAAAAAGGGAGGAAAACCATTATTCGAACTAAAAAAATGTTACTATTTGCTGTACTTTTACTTTCCATAACCATTATGCCTTCCATCCACCCACAACAAGAAAAAGCAATTGCTAACGTAAACCAAAATCAAGTCCTTGGACAACTTAATCAACTGGTTCTAAATGAACCTAACCTCCAAGGTGCCATTGCTGGAATTAGTATTAGGTCAGCAAAAAGTGGAGAAATCTTATATCAACATGCTGGAGATGTTAGACTTCGACCAGCATCCAATTTAAAACTGATTACAGCAGCAACAGCGTTATCGGCTCTTGGTGAAGATTACCAGTTTTCAACTGAAGTTCTCACAGATGGGAAGCTTGTTGGGAACAAATTATCAGGAAATCTCTATTTGAAAGGAAAAGGAGATCCAACCTTACTCCAGCAAGATTTAGATTTACTCGCCAAAAAAATCAAGAAATCTGGAGTAGATGTGATTTTTGGAAATATAATAGCGGATGATTCTTGGTATGATGATGAGCGTTATTCAATCGATTTAACGTGGAGCGATGAGACCTATTATTATGGTTCAGCCGTTTCAGGTTTAACAGCCTCTCCCAATAAAGATTATGATTCAGGTACTTTAATTGTCGAGGTGGCACCTGGAAAGAAAGCGGGAAACAAAGCTGAAATTTCAGTACAACCTATGAACAATTATGTCAAAATCATCAATAACACAAAAACGGTTCAAAAAGAAGAGAAAAAAGACATCGATATCAATCGCGAGCATGGCGAGAATGTGATTACGATTGAAGGGACAATACCTGTTAATGCGAAATCGGTTCAAGAATGGATGACGGTGTGGGAACCTACAGGTTATACATTAGATTTGTTTAAGAATGCATTAGCGAAGAACGGAATCCATGTCATTGGAACAGATGGGATTGCAAAAACTCCCAAAAATGCAGAACTACTTGCAACCGATAAATCCATTCCATTAAAAGAACTCCTCATTCCTTTTATGAAGTTAAGTAATAATGGACATGGTGAAACACTTGTAAAGGAAATGGGCCGTATTCGTAATGGAGAAGGGAGTTGGGATAAAGGGATTGCTGTTGTAAAAGATGAGCTTCGAAAAATCGGAGTGGATCCAAGCAGTATGGTCATTAGGGACGGTTCAGGAATTTCACATGTTAACCTAGTGTCTGCCAACGACATCTCAAAACTACTCTTTACCGCTCAAAAACAAACCTGGTTTCCTGTATTCTTACAATCATTACCTGTAGCAGGTAATAGCGAGCGACTAGTAGGTGGTTCATTGCGTTATAGAATGAAAAATCCTGAAATGGCAGGAAAGGTAAAAGCGAAGACTGGAACAATTCGGACAGTGAGTTCATTATCTGGATTTATTAAGACGAAGAGTGGGGAAGACCTTATCTTTTCGATTCTTTTAAACAACTTAATGAACGATGCCCACGGAAAACCAATTGAGGATAAAATCGTTACATTATTATACAACTATTAAAGCAGGCCACTGAGGCCTGCTTTAATAGTTAGTTTATTCAGCTTTTCCAGCTTCGATTTCGATTGAAATTTTAATTTGGTCCCCAACTAGAACGCCACCTGTTTCAAGTGCAGCATTCCACACTAAACCATAATCGCTACGATTGATCTTTCCTGTTGCACTGAAACCAACTTTTTCATTGCCCCATGGATCTTTACCTGCACCTTCAAATACAACTTGGAACGTTTCAGTTTTAGTAGTACCATGAATTGTTAAATCACCAGTTACATTGTATTCATCATCATCTGTTTTTACGATAGAATTAGATTTGAAAGTCATTGCTGGATGGTTTTCTACATCAAAGAAATCAGCAGAACGAAGGTGGTTGTCACGATCTCCATTCTTTGTATTTACACTCGCAAGATCAACTTTGAATTCAATATTTGCAGATGTTAAATCAGCAGGATCTGCTTCAATTGTAGCTTCAAAGTTCTCAAAAGAACCTTTTACCTTTGCAATCATCATATGTTTTACTGAAAAATCAATACTACTGTGTGATGCGTCTACTGCCCATTTTGTGTTTGCCATTTTAAAATCCCCCAAAAAGTTATTTTAGAATCATTTATCTTAAATTCAAGATATATTACTTTAAGATAAATTATAATATCCTTTTAACTCCCTGTCAATCAAAAATGAATACATTTTTTTCAAAAAAAGCTATTACTTTTATATAAAGCATAATGCTAATAAAAGAAGGGGAATTTAATAAAATAAATATATGTGTTTTCCAATGCTTGGAGGTACTAAAAATGCTTGCTAAGATTTTAATCCTTGTCGTTTTGATCTTAATAAATTCATTTTTTGCTGCATCTGAAATGGCAATGGTCTCATTAAATGATAATAAAGTAAAAATGATGGCTGACAGTGGAGATAAGAAAGCGATTTTGTTACATAGACTTCTATCAAACCCAAGTGGATTTTTAGCAACAATCCAAATAGGTATTACATTAGCAGGTTTTTTAGCGAGTGCCTTCGCCGCTGGAAGCTTTGCAACATATTTAACAAATTGGTTAATTGACATGGAAGTTCCTATTGCACCAGCTCTTCTCGATACAATCTCAGTTGTAGTAATAACACTCATACTTTCATACTTTACACTAGTTATAGGGGAACTGGTTCCGAAAAGGCTGGCGTTACAAAAAGCAGAAGAAATCTCACTGATTGCTGCTCGACCTTTAACCCTTTTATCCAAGGTTACGCTTCCTTTTGTTAGGCTTTTAACTGTATCAACTAATGGTCTTGTACGGTTATTCGGTGTAGATCCCAATGCTGAGGATGAAAATGTAACAGAAGAAGAAATTCGAATGATGGTCGATGTTGGTAAAGAAAGAGGGACCATACAAGAATCAGAAAAAATTATGATCAACAATATTTTTGAGTTTGATAATAAAACAGTTTCGGACATTATGACACACCGGACGAATATTGTTGGAATTCCCCTCGATTACACACTAAAAGAAATTATTCATCTTGTTACTACAGAAAAATACACACGTTTTCCTGTTTATGATGATAGTATTGATCAGATTGTTGGGATACTACATTCCAAAGAATTAATAAAGTTTGTAGATGACTGTGATGATGTCTCATTTAACTTAAAAGATCTGCTAAGGGATCCTTATTTTGTATTGGAATCGAAGCACACGAATGAATTATTTAAGGAATTACAAAAAAATAATATCCATATGGCCATAGTGATCGATGAATATGGTGGAACAGATGGAATTGTTACAATTGAGGATTTAATTGAAGAAATCGTTGGTAATATATTTGATGAATATGATGAATATACAATTGAGGATGAAGAATATATTCAGTTAGATGATAGGACATACTCCATGGTGGGAACGATTAATTTATATGAGGTGGAAGATATTCTAAAGATTAACCTTCCAATAGATGAATACGATACATTAAGCGGTTTTGTAATAGGACAATTGGGATATATACCTTCTGGAGATGCATTTCCAGAGATTGAGTACGAAAATCATACTTTTAAGGTTGTTGAAATGGATGAGAAACGCATCATGAGAATAAAGGTGATTAACAATCTTGCTCCAGTACAAGTGCTAGAAAATAAGGACGAAGAAAAAGAGTAAGAAAAAGGTGTTCCAATTAAAATCGGAACACCTTTTTTATATGATACCTAAACTATCTAAAAATACAATGATAATTACAATTGGAACGACATAGCGAATTAAAAAGAACCAAACCTGTACTATGATAATCGGAAATTTGCTGCCCATTTGCAATTCTTTATAGAGTGCTTCTCGTGGAAATATAAATGATACAAAAATAGATATAAAGAAAGCCCCAACAGGTAAAAGAATATTACTAACGAGAAAATCAGCAAGATCAAAAATGGATCTACCAAATAAACTAACATCACTTAATACCCCGAAAGAAAGGGCAGAAGGAACACCAAGTAAAAAGATTACTAGTCCTGCGATCCATGCAATATTTTTTCGATTTTGTTCGTTCTTTTTTGTTAAGATCGCTACAATTAATTCAAGCATCGAAAAAGCAGACGTAAGAGTTGCAAATAAAAACAAAAGCAGGAATGCTAATAGAAATACGATGCCAAAAGGCATTTTTCCAAAAACGGTTGGTAACACATTAAATAAAAGAACGGGCCCAGCATCAGGCTTTAAGCCAAATGCAAATACGGCCGGAAAAATGGCTAACCCTGCCAAGAGTGTAACAAGAATATTTAACACCACAATTGAGAATGCCGACTGTACCATATTTTCCTTCTTCGAAAGATAGGAGCTATAAGTTAACATTGTACAGGCACCAACACTAAGAGCAAAAAAGGATTGACCTAGTGCAAAAAGAATGGTCTCAGAAGTTAGTGTTGAAAGAGAAGGCTTTAAAATAAACAGGATTCCTTCAAGGGAACCTTCAAGCGTGATTGAACGAAAAATAATAACGATGAAAAGAATAAAAAGTGCAGGCATCATCCATTTACTCGCCTTCTCAATACCAGCTTGGACTCCTTTTGCAACTACAATAATGGTAATTAACATAAATAATAGTTGTGCGAGCACAACAAGGAATGGATTTGCAATGGTTTCTCCAAAATATGCTCCGTACTCTGACTCCGTCAAACCATTTAAATTACCAATACTACCACTTACTAAATAAATTAATATCCAGCCACCAACAACACTATAAAAAGAAAGTAAAACCGCATTTGTAAAAAAACCTAATCGACCAACGAGATGCCAATTCGTTCGTGGTGCTAATTCTTTGAAAGATTGAATCGCGTTTTTTTGGGTCGTTCGCCCAATTACAAATTCAGCTAATAAAAGTGGTAAACCGATTAGCAAAGTAAATATAAGAAAAATAATGAAAAATATTCCGCCACCGCTTGTACCTGCTACATAAGGGAATTTCCAAATCGCCCCTAATCCGATAGCAGATCCTGCTGCCGCTAAAATAAAACTTATTTTTGATGACCATTGTGCAGATTGCTTCAAATAAATACCTCCATCGCAACTCATATTACTCTATTTTTTGTTAAGTGAAATAAAATAAAACGTATTATCATACGAAAACAAAAAATCTTTTTACGCTGTTCGAGAAAAATTATAAGCTGAAAGTGTAAAATCTTCAGAAAATAATTGACGGAAAGCGTCTAGAATGATAATATTACGATTAACTAATGGCATGCATTAACGCTTTTTCGCTTTTATGTGATAAAGTGAAAGTGCGTGAATATTATTATTCTAGTAAAGTAATAGATTACTAGAAAATCAAAAAAGAGTAAAGAGATTTTGGGGGGATATGCATGAAAGGTTCAACAAAAATGTTAGGAGTGGTATTAGCTGGCTTCCTTGCTTTAGCAGGATGTGGAAGTGATGCTACTGAAAACACTTCAAAGGATGCTGGTGGCAGCAGTGAAAAAAATCAAGTTGTAGTTGGTATTACACAATATGCACCACATACTTCTTTAGATGCTGCAACAGAAGGTTTCAAAAAAGCGTTAGAAGATGAAGGATTTAAGGAAGGCGAAAATTTAAAGTTTGATTTCCAAAATGCGCAAGGTGAGCAAAGTAACACAGCAACAATTGCACAAAACCTTGTTGGTAGCAAAGTGGACTTAATTTTTGCAAACGCAACACCTAGTGCAATGGCTGCACTCAATGCAACAAGTGAAATTCCTATTATCTTCACTTCAGTAACAGACCCAGTTGGTGCAGGATTAGTAGAAGCATTCGATAAGCCTGGCGATAATATTACGGGTACAACTGATAACCATCCAGATGCTACTAAAACAACAATTAACTTCATCACAGGTGAAATGGGAGCGAAGAAGATTGGAGTCATCTACAACTCTGGAGAACAAAACTCTGTTGTACAGGTTGAGCAAGTAAAGGAATATGCTGAACAAGATGGTGCGGAATTAGTAGAAGTCTCTGTGTCTACAACTGCTGAGGTTAATCAAGCTGCTCAAAGCTTAGTTGACCGTGTTGATGCAATTTATATTCCAACTGATAACACTGCAGTTCAAGCTTTAGATTCAATCATTGCAGTAGCAAATGAAAAGGATATTCCATTGTTCGTTGGTGAGCTTGATTCAATGAAAGCCGGTGGATTTGCAGCTAGTGGATTTGAATACTACGATATTGGATACCAATCTGGACTTATGGCTGCAAAGATTCTAAAAGGTGAAAAGAAAGCATCTGAAATTCCAGTTGAACTTCCAAATAGCCTACAGCTTATCATAAATAAAAAAGCAGCAGAAGAGCAAGGAATCGAAATAAAACCTGAATGGGAAGAATTGGCTGACATCTACGAAGGTGAATAAACAATGATGTTCAAAAAGTCCGGTGAAAATGACACATCGAATTTCTTCGTTGGCTTGTTTTTGCGTTCCTCACGTATCAACTACATACGTTCCGGTACTCAAAACTTCACCGCCTCGAACTTCTTGGTCCTTTTCATCCTCATTTTTGAACAGTACTTAAAGAAAGGATGATTCAACATGTTTACAGCATTATTTGGGGCATTTGAATCAGGAATCATCTATGCAATCATGGCAATTGGTGTTTACCTGTCCTTCCGTATATTAGATTTTCCCGACTTGACGGTTGACGGCAGCTTCGTTACAGGAGCTGCTGTTTCCGCCATTTTGATAACAAATGGAGTAAATCCTTTTATCGCAACATTATTAGCACTTGTTGCTGGATTTATTGCAGGGAGTATCACCGGATTACTACACACGGTAGGAAAAATTAATGCATTACTAGCTGGTATTTTAATGATGATCGCCCTTTATTCAATCAATCTACGAATTATGGGTAAATCAAATGTTTCGTTATTAAATATTGATACAACTTTTACAAACGTATCTGATATATCTGCTTCATTAGGAATCGATTCATTGTTTAATTCTATTTTAACAGCAATCGGTTTAGGAGATAGCTTTCCAAAAACATGGGGTATCTTATTGTTTATGATTGTTGTTACATTCTTAATTAAGTTTTTAATTGACCTTTTCCTACGAACAGAAATCGGTCTTGCAGTAAGAGCAACAGGGGATAATAAAAAAATGATTTCCAGCTTTTCTGCTAATACAAACTTGATGACGATTCTTGGATTAGGTCTATCAAATGCGCTTGTAGCATTTTCAGGATCACTAATTGCACAACAAGGCGGATTTGCCGATGTTGGAATGGGTATTGGGATGATCGTTATTGGTTTAGCTTCCGTCATAATTGGAGAAGCCCTTTTTGGTGCCAAAACGATTGCACGAGCAACACTTGCGGTAATCGGTGGTGCGATTATTTATCGTATCGTTGTTTCACTAGCATTACGTGTTGAGTTCCTACAGCCTGGAGATATGAAATTGATTACTGCCATCATCGTAATCATTGCACTTGTCCTACCAAAAATTCTAGAAGGAACAAAAGAGAAGAGCAGACGAGCAAAACGACAACAACTTGTACGAATGAAGAATGTACCTTCAGAAAGCGAGGGTGAAACAAGTGCTACACTTAAATCAAATTCATAAAATCTTTAATGAAGGTACACCAGACGAAAAGATTGCTCTTGATTGGACCAATCTACAGTTAAAAGAAGGCGATTTTGTAACTGTAATTGGTAGCAATGGTGCTGGTAAATCAACGTTAATGAATGTAATATCGGGTGTGCTCATTCCGGATGCAGGCTCTGTTGACATTGCTGGTAAAGATGTTACATTCTTACCAGAACATAAACGGGCTAAGCTCATTGGACGTGTATTCCAGGATCCAATGGCAGGTACAGCACCAAATATGACCATTGAAGAAAATCTCGCGATGGCGTATTCACGAAATAAAACTCGGACCTTACGAAAAGGAGTAACAAAAAAGCGCAAGGACTACTTTAGAGAAGTGCTCCAATCTCTTAACTTAGGGTTAGAAAACCGTTTATCTGCAAAAGTGGGATTGTTATCAGGAGGGGAACGGCAGGCATTATCGCTATTGATGGCCACCTTCACTGAACCGAAAATATTGTTACTCGATGAACATACAGCAGCACTCGATCCAGCTCGTGCTAAGTTAATCACAAACTTAACCAAAGAAATCGTCGAAAAATACAATTTAACAACATTAATGGTCACACATAATATGCAACAAGCTCTAGATTTAGGGAATCGTTTGATCATGATGGATAAGGGACAAATCATTTTAGAGGTTAATGAACAAGAAAAAGAGAGTTTAACGATTGAGCAATTACTAAATGAGTTCCAACGAATCAGAGGCGCGAAAATGACAAATGATCGTGCATTGCTTTCATAACGAACATAAAAGCCCGCGAAGGAGCATCAATCTTTCGCGGGTTTTTGCATGAACTTAAAAGATTGGGAGAGTGTTTTGAAAAATTAGTACTACTACTTTTGTCGATTTTTGAATATATCGATTTTTTAGATAATAGTATTGACGACGCTTACAACTAGCCCTTAACATATAAATGAGCATTAAGGTTGATTACCACTAATAAAAAATTGTATTGGAGGGAGTAGCTTGAGTGCAATATGGTTAGCAGTGTTTGGTACCGTTGTTTTTATTTTAGGTTATCGGTATTATTCAAAATTTGTTGCTGAGAAGATTTATCGCCTTGATCCAAATTTTGTTACACCTGCTCATGAGTTTAATGATGGGGTCGACTTTGTACCAACTAAGAAACATGTTTTATGGGGGCATCATTTTACTTCCGTTGCAGGTGCAGCACCAATAGTAGGACCTGCCATAGCTGTTTATTGGGGCTGGGGACCTGCGTTGTTATGGGTAGTATTAGGTACGGTTTTTGCTGCAGGCGTTCATGATTTTGGTACACTTGTCCTCTCTGTCAGAAACAAAGGGCAATCTGTAGGTACACTTGCAGATAAATTAATCGGTAAAAAAGCAAAGCTCTTATTTTTATTTATCATTCTGATTTTGGTGTTGATGGTTAACGCTGTTTTTGCTTGGGTTATTTCAAATCTATTTATTAAATTTCCGGCAAGTGTCATTCCCGTTTTTATTGAAATACCGCTTGCAATTTGGATTGGATACGCTGTCTACAGAAAAAAAGGAAGCATGTTACTTCCATCCATTGTGGCACTAATTATCATGTATGGTTCAGCCATTCTTACAAGTAAGATACCCGCATTACAAATAGATCTTGTAAGCTATTTTGGTGGAGCAGAGGCAACGACCCTATTTGGTCTAAGCGGAGTTTCTATGGCTTTCTTTGTTTGGATTGTCATCCTCATGGTATATTGCTATTTTGCATCCACACTACCTGTATGGAAATTACTTCAGCCGAGAGACTATATCAACTCTCACCAACTCGTAATCGGATTAGCTATCATGTATTTGGGTCTTGTATTTTTAAATCCAGAAGTAACTGCACCTATGTTGAATTCAGAGGCTACAGATAAATCATGGTTACCACTCATGTTTATTACCATCGCCTGTGGTGCAATCTCTGGTTTCCACGGACTTGTGTCGTCAGGTACATCATCAAAACAATTAAACAAAGAGACTGACGCTCGCTTTGTAGGATATTTCGGGGCTGTAGGGGAAGGATTCCTAGCCTTAATTTCAATCATTGCCTGTGTCACATTGTTTGCAAATGCTGGAGACTTTAAAGCAGCATACAGTAGTTTTGCAACAGCGAATTCTGGCGGACTAGGAAACTTCATTTCCGGTGGCGCACAATTATCTACTGGTATTGGCATACCTACTGATATTGCAGCCACCATTATTGCGATAATTGTTGTTAGCTTTGCTGCAACTACGTTAGACTCGTCAGTTCGACTAATGAGATATATTATTGCAGAGCTAGGTTCTGAATATAAAGTTCCAGCACTTCAAAAAGCCCATGTTGCTACAACAGTTGCCGTTGTTACAAGTGCAGCATTAGTTCTTTTACCAAAGGGGCCAAACGGGTTTGGTTCTGGCGGATATGTATTATGGCCTTTGTTCGGAACCTCTAACCAATTATTAGCGGCAATAAGTTTAATGTTAATTTCCGTGTGGTTAAAACGATTAGGTCGAAACTATCTTGTTACCCTGATCCCAATGCTTTTCCTTCTTGTTATGACCGTCTGGGCAATGGTCCAACAGGTTATATTTGACTGGGCAGGTGTAGGGGGGACAGATGCAAATTTACTGTTATTTATTCTAGGAAGCATCATTTTAATTTTTGCCGTTTGGATCGTGCTAATTGCCTTTAAAGAATTAAGTAAAAAGGATTCACCACAAAATTTTGATTCAAACATGTAAATACCCGTTTGGAAAAGGAACCCTTCATGTAGTGGGCTTCCTTTTTCACTTTATGTAAAGAAGGTGAAAGAATGAAGGGAATAGAAGCATTAAAGAGGATGCTCCAATTATATGATGAGATACTCTCTGTAAATCATCGGACAGAAATTGCACGGGAATTAAGAGACGAGGATGACCTTTTCTTACTTCTATGTTTATCTGAAACTCTTGGACTCCCAAACCCAGCTTTTTACTATACATTAGAGCTTTATCCTTATATGCTTGAAAAATTTCATGACTGGCACTTGCGAATGGGGATGGAAAAATCTCCGCTTACAGGAATTCGCTGCTGTTAAATGGAGGGAACAACATGATTGGAGATAGAAATATTGTATTTGTTGGTGGAAAAGGAGGGGTAGGAAAGTCGACGAGTGCTGCAGCATTAGCGATTTTACATGCCCAACAGGGCCTTAAAACGTTACTTGTATCAACTGATCCTGCACATAATGTAGGAGATATTTTTCATAAAGCATTGAAAAACCAAGCAATTGAGGTATATCCAGGCATGGAGGCAATTGAAATTGATCCAGAAATTGAATCAAGAAAGTATATTCTAACTGTAAAAGAAAACATCCAGGGTGTAGTTAGTTCACATATGCAAGATGAGGTTAATCGGCAAATTGATGCTGCTAGTTCCTCCCCAGGCGCAGAAGAAGCGGCTCTATTTGATCGTATCGTTTCTATCATTCTTGATGAAGGAAGACACTATGATACTATAATTTTTGATACGGCACCTACTGGACACACCATTCGGTTACTTACTCTTCCTGAATTAATGAGTGTTTGGATTGATGGAATGCTTGAAAGAAGAAAAAAGAGAAATGATACCTATACACAGTTGTTAAATGACGGGGAACCAATAGATGATCCAATTTATAAAGTATTGCAGAGAAGGAAAGAACGCTTTAGTGCTGTGAGGGAACTCATTTTAAATAAAGACATGACCGGATATATTTTCGTCCTTAACCCAGAAAGACTGCCAATCATTGAAACAGCAAATGCTTTAAGATTACTCGATAGGCATGATATAGGAGTCGATACGCTGTTTATTAATAAATTCTTAGCAGAAAATATTGATGGAGATTTTCTGAAAAAGCGCAAAAGTAATGAACAAGAATATATATCGAAGATTGAAAAAGAATTTCCAACTCAACAAAAAGTTTATATCCCGTTATTTGAAACGGATATAAACTCAGTTAAGTTGTTAGAGGATTTTGCAGAACATATCAAAACAAAAATCGTTAGGAAATCAACGAATAAATAAAAAAACGGCCGCTTAAATAACGAAGCGGTCGTTTTTTATGCTGTAGATTGACTCCCACGAAGTTGATTTTTCTCTTTTTCCATTTCCATTGCAGACACGATATAAGCAAATCCATTTAACATAAAGATGACAACATTTGATTGTACTCGTTCTGTTTCCCCTAAATACGTATTCATCAAGATAGTACCGGAGTATAATATGACAAAGAATAATGCGATTTTATTTAGTAGTGTCATTCAACAACAACTCCTTTTCCAATGTCTAGCTCCAGGTGCCATCGGCTCGAGGTCACAAGCCAATCGGTTCTGAAGGCAACAGACGCCTTCTGTCAGCGCTTTTCTTGTGCTTGTCGCCGATAGACGGTCACCTTGCGCTTTTTTGGGATGTATTATTATTCTATTTGTTTACAGGAAGTCCTATGTGTCAAAATGTGTACGGTTCGTAAAAATACAAGGAATAAGTGGCAAATTTTTCACCATTAAGGATAGAATGTGTATAATAGGTACGGACTTAATTCATTTTGAAGGGTGGCAGATTTATATGAATATTACTGGATATACAGTTGAAAAATTAAAGGATCCTACTGGGATACTAGAGGGCGATCGTTACGAGTTCTTTTTGGACATTGAAGTACCAGAGGATGACGATTTATATTCAGAAAATGGAATTGAATTAAAAGTGATTTATGCGGTTGACACAAATAGTGAGCGAATTGCCCAATATCATATTTATGAAAAAAGCACTCAAAAAGTACTTGATTTTGAACTTGAAGAAGAGGAAGAAACAATTGTAAAAGAATTTTGTAAAACATATTTAGGGGAAGAAAATGAATAAAAATGTCCAAAATTGTTTAATCTCTGCGAATCTTTGTGTAAAATGAGAGAGTACATCATACATATTAAGCAATAAGGAGTAATGTATAAATGGAAAAAGTACTTGTATTTGGTCATAAGAACCCAGACACTGATACAATTTGTTCAGCGATCGCATATGCAGAATTAAAAAACAAACTTGGTTTGGATGCTGAGCCAGTTCGCTTAGGTGAAATAAACAGTGAGACTCAATATGCATTGGATTATTTTAAAGCAGAAGCACCACGTTTAGTAGAAAATGTAGCAAATGAAGTTCAATCCGTTATTTTAGTTGATCACAATGAACGTCAACAAAGTGCCGACGGACTTGAGAATGTAAAAATAAAAGAAGTAATCGACCATCACCGTGTAGCAAATTTTGAAACAAGCGATCCATTATATTTCCGCGTTGAGCCTGTTGGTTGTACAGCTACAATCCTTAATAAGCTATACAAGGAAAATAATGTTGAGATTACAAAAGAAATTGCTGGTTTAATGCTCTCTGCAATCATCTCGGATTCACTCCTATTTAAATCACCAACTTGTACAGATGAAGATGTAAAAGCTGCGCGTGAATTAGCTGAGATTGCAGGTGTTGATGCTGATAGCTACGGTCTTGAAATGTTAAAGGCTGGTGCTAATGTGAGTGACAAAACGGCAGAACAATTAGTTTCTCTAGATTCTAAAGAGTTCTCAATGAATGGTAACAAAGTTCAAATTGCACAGGTTAATGTTGTGGACCCTCAAGACGTTCTTACAAGACAGAGTGAGCTAGAAGAAGTAATGAATCAACAAGTTAATGATAACGGACTTGATTTATTCTTACTCGTGATTACAGACATTCTAAACAATGATTCTGTAGGGCTTGCAGTGGGTGCAAAAACAGAAGCAGTTGAAAAAGCATTTAATGTTACACTTGATAACAAAACAGCAGAATTAAAAGGTGTTGTTTCTCGTAAGAAACAAGTTGTTCCAGTTCTTACAGAGAGTTTCAATAACCTATAAAATCTAAAAGCCCTATAGAGGTTAGTGCCTCTTAGGGCTTTATTTTTTAATAATCATCCGCAATTAATTGTCTATCTAAATACGTTTCAATCATTTCACTTATCTGATATGAGACCTGAGGTAGATCATAGTTTTCATATACATGCTCGCAAGCAGACTTATAGTCCATTGTTTCATTATAATGCTTCATATGGCGCTCAATGTCCTCTGGACTATCCCCACGTTTCATCTGACGTTCTAGTACAGTATCTCGATCAGCATACACAAAGATTCGAACTGCTTTATCTCCATACATTTGCTTCAAAACATCCGCACCTTCAGCGTTTAACGTTAAATAAACTACCTTATTCTTCTTAAAAATATTTACAATATCAATTTCACGTATTCCATAAAAGTGTCCATCAATTTCGACACTCTCAAGAAATTCTTTTTGCTGCATCATTTGGCGAAATGTTTCTTTACTTACAAAGTGGTAATCTTCTCCGTTGTTTTCAAAAGGGCGGGGGCTTCGAGTTGTGAATGAGGGAACGGTCTGCATATCAAATGCTGTTGCAACCATCTTTCCTAATGTCTTTCTGCCAGAACCATCTGGGCCAGTATAAATGAAAATCCTCTCTTTGTCTTTTAATCTGTACATAGGTTTCCTCCTTCTATAAGAAACTTTTAGAATGAATATTAGTTTAAATATTCTGTTTTTTAAGTATAGCATAAAAATTGCATTTTAGCCCATATTAGAATGTTAATTTTTTGTGTATTTTAAATTTTTGGACATGGTATATGACATTTATCATGTATTTCACATGACACCTATGTCTAGTGCAAACCTTTTTTCTTTTGTAACATTGGAAATGTAGAAAACTGTTGGCGATTTGTCAGCAATTTCCTCATTAAATTTAAAAATCTGATTAAAATATGAAATGAGAATTTAGAAAGGATAGGATTAAATGAACAAATTAGATCAAAGAAGCTTGCGTAAACAAGTGGCACCATTTGAAAAATCAAACCTTAAGGCAAGTGTATTACAGCTTTGCAATACCTTAATTCCTTATCTTGGATTATGGGTACTTGCCTATTATTCATTAAACATTTCTTATCTATTGACACTTGTGATTGGCGTAGTTGCAGCGGGGTTTCTTGTCCGATTATTTATCATTTTCCATGACTGTTGTCATCACTCCTTCTTTAAAAACCGAACGGCAAATAAAATCGTTGGTACAATTACTGGGATATTAACATTATTTCCTTATAGCAAATGGGGGCATGATCATTCTGTCCACCATGCAACAAGCTCAAATCTTGATAAGCGTGGTACCGGAGACATTTGGGTTATGACGGTTGAAGAGTATTTAGAAGCATCAGCATGGAAGCGTCTGTCCTACAGAGTTTACCGAAATCCATTTGTGATGTTTATTTTAGGACCTATCTTTGTATTCCTAATTGAAAACCGTTTTAACAGAAGAAAAGCGAAAAAGAAGGAACGTTGGAACACGTATATTACAAATTTAGGCATCGTCTCACTCGCTGTAATAGTAAGTCTAACAATTGGTTGGCAGGCATTTTTAATCGTTCAGGGAACCATTTTTATGGTTTCAGGGATTGCTGGTGTTTGGTTATTTTATGTACAGCATACATTTGAGGATTCCTATTTTGAAGAAGATGAGAATTGGGAATATGTAAAAGCTGCAGTTGAAGGAAGCTCATTTTATAAGCTACCAAAGCCATTACAGTGGATAACAGGAAATATCGGGTATCACCATGTGCATCATTTAAGCCCACGAGTACCGAATTACAAGCTAGAAGAGGTTCACAATCAAACTGAACCACTTCAAAAGGTCCCAACCATCACATTAAAAACTAGTCTAAAATCACTTAAATTCCGTTTGTGGGATGAAGATGAAAAAGTGTTTGTTGGCTATGGTAAAATTAAAGAAATGGTTGCAGAACAAAAAGAGATTAAAAAAATCCCCAGCTTAGAAAAATAAGCTGGGTTTTCCTATTAACTTTGTTCAGCAAGTATGCTACTTCATTATGCTGTAGTATGATTTATTAAAATCTAAACAATTCAGTGGGAAAAACCCGGCTGAATAAAGTTAAAGCCTCCGGCGGATGCCACGATTTTTCAGATGTAATTTTTCGAGCTTGCTCGAAAAAAATCGGGCTCAAATACGCCATGGGCGCATTTGATTATGCTATGATAAGATACAAAATAATCTTGAACTAAATGAGGGTAGGTTCTATGAAGAAATACTCACTTTTTCAAAAATGGTCAGGAGTCTCACCATATATTTGGGCAGTAATAAGTATCCTGCCGTTTTATTTTATCTTTCAATCGTCATCGACAGCGGAAATAATCACCGGCATCATTCTAACGGTCATCTTTTTCATTTCACTAAGATTTGCCTTTATTTCGAGAAAATGGCCTGTTTATCTATGGACGTCAATCCTAATTGGCATTTCATTAACCATGTCTATTCTCTTTGCATTTATTTATTTTGCTTTTTATATTGCCTATTACAATGGACACATCAAGAACCGTGTAGCCTTTTTAACGTTGTACATCATACATCTTGTGGCTACCACATTTTCAATAAACTACAATCTCGTATTACAAGAAGAGATATTTCTAACCCAAATCCCATTCGTTATTATTATTTGGATCAGCGTAATTCTATTACCATTTAATATCTATAACAAAAAGAAACAAGAGAAGCTCGAGGAACAACTAGAGGATGCAAATAAACGAATTGCGGAACTAGTCAAACAAGAAGAACGACAACGGATCGCAAGGGATCTTCATGACACATTGGGTCAAAAGCTTTCGATGATTGGTTTAAAAAGTGATTTAGCTAGAAAACTCATACATAAAGACCCGGAAAAAGCACGTCACGAATTAAAAGATGTGCAACAAACAGCACGAACAGCTTTGAATGAAGTTCGAAAAATGGTCTCACAAATGCGTGGTATCCGAATTAAGGAAGAAATTGTCCGAGTTCAACAAATATTAGGTGCCGCGGGCATAGAATTTGAATATATACAGGACAACTCACTAAAAGATGTTTCACTATTTTACGAAAATATCATCAGCATGTTAATCAAAGAGGGCATCAACAATATTGTGAAACATAGCAAAGCAAGCCACTGTAAAATTGAAATAATCCAGATTGAAGATGAAATCACTGTCAAGATCGAAGACAATGGGATTGGTACGAATCCTAATAAAGATGTAGTTGGTGGTCATGGACTTCAAGGAATGAGAGAACGTTTAGAGTTTGTAAATGGCAGCTTAGAAATTCAGTCAAATGATGGCACAACATTAATTATTAAAATTCCAAATGTACGAAAACAGGTCGAAGTGGAGGGACTTTTATGATACGAATCATAATTGCTGAAGATCAACGAATGGTCCTTGGAGCGCTTGGTTCACTTTTAAACTTAGAGGACGATATGGAAGTTGTTGGAATGGCCAATAATGGACAAGAAGCGATTACACTTGCAAAGGAGCTCAAGCCGGATATATGCATGATGGATATTGAAATGCCACTTAAAACTGGACTTGAAGCTGCCGAAGAATTAAAAGAAACAGACTGTAAGGTTATTATTTTAACAACATTTGCTCGTACAGGATATTTCCAACGTGCTTTAAGGGCTGGTGTGAAAGGGTACCTCCTTAAAGATAGTCCTAGTGATGAATTGGCAGATTCGATTCGTAGTGTGATGAGTGGAAAACGTGTCTATGCTCCTGAATTAATGGATGATTTGTATGCAGACGAAAATCCATTAACCGAGCGTGAACGAGAAGTACTAGAGCTTGTGGCGGACGGTAAAAATACAAAAGAGATTGCGGATGAACTTAGAATTAAAACAGGTACTGTCCGAAATTATATTTCTACTATCTTGGATAAGCTCGAAGTCAAAAATCGCATTGAAGCCATCACCCAATCGAAAGAAAAAGGTTGGTTTAAATAAAATTAAAATGTCCCTGAAAAACTCTAATTGAAAAATGTGTGGAGTAGGACTAAAATAAGGGTGCAATACATTTCGTTTTAGGGTGGAATGAATATGGGAAACCTCGGTTTCGGAGAATTAATATTAATCATCTTTTTTGCACTACTTGTATTCGGACCTAAAAAGCTTCCTGAGTTGGGAAAAGCAGCAGGAACAACACTTCGCGAGTTTAAAAAAGCAACAAAGGGAATCCTTGATGATGACGATGTTGAATCAAAATCAAAATAAGTATCGAATGAGAGAGGGATACACCTCTCTTTTTTATTTTGCCTATTACAGTCCCCACCATATATAGTTCATGGTAAAATATAGAAAAATGAGTAAGGAGGGGACTTTTTGAATAAAAGCAAACTCTTATTTTGTATTCTGTTCGTAAATTTTTTCTATATTTACTTTAAGGGTATACAGTTTCTAATAAGCATTTTGCCATTAAGTGTCCACGGACTTCATAATGTCGCATTCCTATTTTTTGGACCTTTATTACTTCTAGTTTTCTCCACCATATCTGCACAAAAACTAACGAAATACTTTATTCCAAAATAAGTCAGACTTTCAATTTTTTCTATTTTTAACAACCTTCACATTTGAAAAATCGTTTATCGTGTGAGAAACTGTTAGTGGTAAATTTTTCTTGAAATGAGGAGGAGCTTTATGGTTAAAAGTCTTCAGGATACAACAACATTACATAACGGTGTGAAAATGCCATGGTTTGGCCTAGGGGTTTTTAAGGTACAAGAAGGCCAAGAGGTTATTGATTCTGTCAAATGGGCAATCAAACATGGTTATAAAAGTATTGACACTGCTGCTGTTTATAGAAATGAAGAAGGTGTTGGACAAGCAATTCGCGAATCTGGCATTAACAGAGAAGATTTATTTGTTACATCAAAAGTTTGGAACAGCGACCAAGGTTATGAATCTACACTACAAGCTTACGAAACAAGCCTACAAAAATTAGGTCTAGACTACTTAGACTTATACTTAATTCACTGGCCAGGAAAAGACAAGTATATCGAAACATGGCATGCCCTAGAAAAGCTATATAAAGAAGGGCGCGTACGTGCAATTGGTGTTAGCAATTTCCAAGTTCATCATCTTGACAATCTCATGAAAAATTCAGAGATTACGCCAATGGTAAACCAAGTTGAATACCATCCACATCTGACACAAACAGAATTGCATGAATTCTGTAAAAAGGAAGGTATTCAGTTAGAAGCTTGGTCTCCACTCAAACGAGGAGAATTACTGAACGACCCAACATTGGTAGAAATCAGTCAAAAACACAATAAGTCAGTAGCACAGGTCATTTTACGCTGGGACCTACAAAACGGTGTTGTTACCATTCCTAAATCAATAAAAGAGCACCGCATTCAAGAAAATGCAGATGTTTTTGATTTTGAACTAACCCATGAAGATATGGAAAAAATAAGCGCACTCAACAAGAATGACCGAATCGGATCACACCCTGATGAAATGACAACTGGATTTGAGTGATTCAATAGAAAGCCACACGGTTTTATACTGTGTGGCTTTATTAATAGCTCTTGTATTACCTAAACTTTCAAAATAAAATGAAGATATGCTAAATGATGAAAAAACAATGCAATAATATTTGTTTTTCTCAAATCGCTTTTCCAATTGTCTAAAGGGGTGTTGTAGGTGCTAAAAGATTTTATCGGTATGCAATCAGTAAAAGTGAAAAATGTGATTGAAAGAGGAGCGGTCAAAAATTTTGCTAAGGCCATTGGTGATGCTCATCCTATTTTCATTGATGAAGAGTATGGGAAGGCTTCCAGATATAAAGCGAATATTGCGCCACCAACATTTCCTAGAGTATTAGAATTTGGAAGTATTGAAGGACTTGTTTTACCGGAAAAAGGCCTTATCCATGGTGAACAAATATTCAAGTATGAAAGACCAATACGTGTTGGCGAAGTGATATATTGCTATTCAAAGGTCGAAAACTACGTGGAGAAAAAAGGTTCTACGGGAACAATGGGGTTTCTAACAATTAGTGAAAATGGAGAAGATGAAAAGGGCGGGCTCATTTTTTCATCTAAGTTAGTCGTTATTATCACGGAGGCGGTTAGAAAGGAGATGTTGGCATGAATTCGTTACTAAATATTCAAATCGGTGATTCATTACAAAATCTCCAACTCCCGCCAGTTTCTAGAATGGACTTAATTAAATATTCTGGTGCATCCAATGATTACAATCCAATCCATACCATAGATGATGAAGCACATAAAGCTGGATTACCAGGGGTAATTGCGCATGGTATGTGGACAATGGGAAATCTAGCAAAACTATTTACACCTTTTTATGAGCAAGGCTTTATTCAAACCTATTCCATCCGTTTTCGGAACATGGTGTTTTTGAACGATGTGATAACGTTAAACGCTACATTAAAAGAAATAAATGAAAACGTATTAACTTTTGATGTTGCTCATACAATCAGCATGACAAACACGTAATCAAAGGAAAAGTCTTTTTTGAAACATACAAATAAACCCATTTACAAATGGGTTTTTCCCCATTCCCCGATACTTTATTAAGGTAGATTACTACTATACTACTATACTAAAATTTTCCAAATCCATTGACAATCGATTTAACTCAAGTTTACAATCTTAATAAGATACTAGATAACAAGAAAATTCAGAAATTAGAGGTTTTTAGTTATGACTCAAAAAATAGCAATTGGAAAGATTGCTGTACTTTTAGCAACATTAACGGAAAACGAGATGGAAACTTTATCATTTACATTGAAGGATGTTAATTACTGCCAAGGAAAAGTCGGATCAATGAACATGCAGAAGGTAATTGCTGCTGTAGAAACAGCTGCGAAGCGTCATGGCCTTATACATGAGTCACAGTATCGTGAAACCCATGCCTTGTATCATGCGATTATTGAAGGAATCGAAGGTGTGACAAGAGGGCAAACGGCAATAGGTGAAATCAGTCGAACAGTCGGTCTACGATTTGCTATCGTCCGAGGTGCTCCTTATACCAATGAGGAAGAGGGAGAATGGATAGCCGTTGCTTTTTACGGAACAATTGGTGCGCCAATTAAAGGACTAGAACATGAAACAATTGGTCTCGGGATAAATCACATTTAAAGCTTGTAGGGCATTCGATGATCAGTTTTATGGGCACGTAAATTGAGAATACTACTTACTAAATGGAGATGACAAGAGCATCTCCTTTTCTTATGTTAGGGAGGGGAGTCATATTGAAAGAACACATTGTAGAGATTCTTAATCAAATCGAAAAAGAATATAACGTTAAAATTCTTTACGCTTGTGAAGCTGGAAGCAGGACTTGGGGAATTTCATCTGAAGAAAGTGATTTTGATGTTCGGTTTATTTATATTCATCATCCCGATTGGTACCTTTCAATTGATCCAAAGCGAGATGTCCTTGAAATTCCGAAACATGATAAAGTCGGCATCCCTGTCCGTCCATTAGTCGATATGAGTGGTTGGGAACTTACAAAGGCACTTCGGCTATTTCGTAAATCTAATCCCGCGCTTCTGGAATGGTTGCACTCGAAAATCACTTATCTCAAAGCATACTCTTTCTTTGAAAGAATTCAACAATTGGAACCTACCGTTTTTTCACCTATTCCTAGCATGTACCACTATGTAAAAATGGCAAAAGGCAATTTTAAAACCATTCAAGAAAAGGGTGCACATGTCAAAACGTATATCAATGTGATTCGGCCATTGTTGATGGCAAAATCTATAGAAAAACATAACAAAATGGGTACTCTTGATCTGAATAGACTTGTTGCTGAAGCGATAAAAGAGGACAAGCTAAAACAGGACATTGAGAAACTGATAAGAGCTAAAACTTCTGGTCAAAAATTAGTAAATCAACTATCGGAACTAGACAGATTTATCGAAAAGGAAATTCATCACCTAGAACTCTATAATTCGAAATTAAAATCCAGTACCCTTAATCCAACTGGCCTCCTAAATCAACTTTTTAGAGACCTATTAACCGAAGCCTGGAAACCTGACGAAATAAGAAAAAGCTACCAGCAATAGGGGTAACAAAGTTATCCCTTTTTCTATGCAATTTTTTCATCTGAATCATCTTCTATTTTTTTCAGATGAGAGTGTCTAACATCCCAATAATAGACTCTTGGAAGGCCCCAATGTTGCCAATATTCATGAGCTAAAGTTGCTCCGACAAATAAAATCAATTGAATTTCTAGTTGTTTCACTTTATATCTCCCCCTCTAAACAAGTATACGAGCAGATACTGTTGTCCAATAACCACGTATAAAAAGAAAAAACCCGTTCCAATTAATTACTAGCTTAGGAACAGGTCAAATATGTACCGGTACGAAACTTTGCGAATGTATTTTACTAAATAAAAGTAGGTTATTTATTTGTTTTTCTTATTTTCTCGTGCAGCTTTCTTCCTTGCCTTTTTGCTCAAGCCTTGTTCTGCGCCAAATTCCGTGTCCATACTATTTGCTCCTGTTTGAGACTGGTTATTTTTCCTTTTAGCCAATTGTAAGCCTCCTTTCAGTACTTATTTCCGCTGTTTTATACATTCTTCTTTTTTCCTATATTTTACAGCGTTATCTATATCATGGGTAATAAAAAGAATTTTATACAAATTTCGACAAAAAGATGTTTCTTAAGCACATTTTTAGTAAAATATATAACATCGTGAGCATAGAAGGGATTTTGAAATAATGACATCATATCTTGTTATTGGAGCAGGGATACTTGGTTCGTCAACTGCTTATCATCTAGCAAAAACGGGTAAAAAAGTAATCATTGTCGACCGCAAGGATCAAGGTCAGGCAACTGATGCTGCGGCGGGAATTGTCTGTCCATGGCTTTCCCAACGTCGAAATAAAGCATGGTACGGTTTAGCAAAAGCAGGCGCAAAATATTACTCAACGTTAATAGGTGAGCTTGAAGCATTAGGTGAAACTGATACTGGTTATAAAAAGGTAGGAGCGATTAGTCTTCATTTTGATGAAAACAAACTAGATAATATGGAAGAGCGGGCGCATACCCGTCGGAAAGATGCTCCGGAAATTGGTGAAATTACACGTTTAAGTTCCACAGAGACAACCGAATTGTTTCCGCCGTTATCTGAAGAATTTTCAGCTGTACACGTAAGTGGGGCCGCCAGAGTGAATGGACGGGAGCTTCGAAATGCATTGATTCGTGCTGCCAAACATTATGGTGCCATTGAACGAAATGGAAGTGCGAGTCTCGTAATAAAGGATAAACACGTAACCGGTGTAAAAATAGAAAATCAAATAATTAAGGCTGATAAGATTATTGTAACAGCAGGAGTTTGGGCAAATGATTTACTTCAGCCTCTCGGTATTGATTTTCTAGTTTCCTCACAGAAAGCTCAAATCGTTCATTTAGGTCTTGAAGATTCAAACACAGCCAATTGGCCAGTTGTAATGCCACCAAATGATCAATATATCTTGGCATTTGATGGAGGGAAAGTGGTTGTCGGTGCAACACATGAAAATGATAAAGGACTGGACTACAGAGTAACAGCAGGAGGACTTCATGAAATTTTCGATAAAGCTTTACATATTGCTCCTGGGTTATCGGAGGGAACGGTAGTAGAAACAAGAGTTGGCTATCGACCGTTCACACCAGATTTTCTGCCAGTGATTGGTGCAATCCCTGGCTTCGAAAATCTTTATGTCGCTAATGGACTCGGTGCTTCGGGATTAACAGTTGGCCCATTTTTAGGTGGCGAATTAGCGAAGCTTGCCATGGGAAAAACACTTGAAATCGACCTAAGTCTCTATGAGATTGAAGGGGCAATTAAATCATAAAAATAAGAATACTATACACTTTTATAACCTGATTCCTATAGGGGTCAGGTCTTTCTATTTCCTCATACCTAATTTAGAAATTATTTCTAAATTTGTAGAGAATAATTTCCAGAATAATGTTAAAATAGGCGTTATTAGCATACAATCTTTTTCAACACAAAACAGGGGGATGGCAGCTTGAACACAAAATTTTCACGACCAAAGGGATTTGGGGAAATTCTGGATCTTACATTTAGTTTGAGTAAAAATCGATTTCGTGACTTTTTTACAATCTTACTTATTTTCATGGGACCTGTATACATACTTGAGGCGCTTATTTTATTAGCTTCGGGAACAAGCTTTTTTAGAGAAGTTGGTCCGGGGGATAATTGGTTTACTCAAGTGCTAAATAGCTTTGATGAAACAGTAGTAGCCGAGGAGATTGGATTTGGCGCAGCATTAGGATCCATGTTTGTCGGTCTAGTAGGTGTGGTTTTATTTCCTGTTGCTGAGGCTGCAATACTAATAGCATTAAATCATATTCGTAAAAACGAAGAATATACAATAAGTTCGGTTATAAAAAAGGCATTTACACGTTTTTGGGCAATGCTTGGAAGTAACATTTTATTTGGTCTCATTGTATTTGGTTTCTTCTTTGTAGCCGTTATGATCTTAGTTCCAATTGGTATCTTTGGGGCCATTGCCATACCTATTATCGGGATTCTTTTTGCAATTGCTTTAGGCTTAGGGCTGTTCGTTGGGATCGGTTATCTACTTACACGTTGGGGCTTTTATTTTGGTTCTGTGGTACTAGACTATGAATCTCCTGGATTTTCTAGGAGTTGGCATTTATCAAAGAAACGTGGATGGGTCCTGTTTTGTCTATATGTTGTTTTCTTTTTAATTATCAGTGCGATTAGCTTTGCTGTTGAAGCAACTTTCGGAATCTTTATGGGCAATAGTGTTCTATTAACTTTAATTGTTAACTTAACAACCATTTTTACAACCTTACTGTTTGCAGTAGGATATGGTGTAATGTACCTTGATGCAAGGGTTAGACATGATGCAGAGGACTTAGATGAGATGATTGAGGGTTTCAATGAACCTAGATAAGTGGTGATCAATAATGGCACAAATAAATGATGCAAGAGATCGGATTGATGAAATATTAAATGAAAAAGAATACCGGATTTACTATGACGAGTCCAGGAATGTGTTTCAGGAATGGTGGAATAAAGTAAAAGAATGGCTGGCCGATCTACTAGAAAGTTTGTTCCCTGCAATTGAATCGGGAAGTGGCGCCGCAGATGTGGTGCTAATTATGGTTATTCTTGCAGCCATTTTATTAGTAGGAATTGCGGTTTTTTTACTTGTTCGAAATCAAACAAGAAAGGCAAAGTTTAATAAACATAAACCTCTTCATTCAGTTGAGGAATTAAACTGGACCTATCAAAAGCATTTACGTGAAGCGATCAAGCATGAAGAAAACGAACATTTTTCACCTGCAACGCGCCATCTATTTTTGGCACTGCTCTTATTTTTTCATGAAAAAGAATGGCTTGAGGCAAGAGTATGGAAAACAAATTGGGAGTATTATGATGAACTGCGCAAAGTAAATCTATCGTGGGCCGTTCAGTTTTATGATTTAGCACTCGTGTTTGATGAAGTTACTTATGGAGAATATGAGATTGACCGAGCGGAGTACAGTCAATTTCGGGAAAAAGCTTTTATCTGGTTAGATGCAAAAGTTGGAGGGGAGAACAATCATGCGCAAAGCTAAAGTATGGATTCCCTTAATTGGGCTTATTGGGCTCCTAGTCTTTCTAACTTACTTTATTGAATCCTATAACCCAAAAGCGTATCCACATTATGTGTCTGATTCTCCTTCTCCAACAGGCGTAAAGGCAATCTATACATATTTAAAAGATGAAAATACCGTAAAAAGTTGGTCACACTCTCCAAATCTTCTCACCAAACAAGATGAGAATCAAATTCTGATTATGGTAGAGCCTTATTTTACACCAGAACAAGAAGAGATAGAAGGTTATCTGAATTTTATAAAGGCTGGAAACAAGATGATTTTGTTTAAGGCAAATCCAAGAGGAATGTTTGATATAAAGACTCTTCCAGCAGATATTGACCCTTTTCTTGATGAGGCGATTACTATCAGGGATAAAAACGGTTTAGAATATGATGCGTTTTTTCAAGCTACAACCCGAATCATTCCAAGCAAAAAAGAAAAGGTACTTTTTGAGGATGAAGCAGGTGTAATTGCAACAATCCAAAAAATCGGAGACGGTGAATTGATTACAACTATTACACCAGAGTGGATGTTAAATGGCAATCTATCAGACTATGATCACATCCCACTTGTATTATCGTTAATTGAGGATAAGGAGGCGTCGATTTATTACTTTGATGAATATGTACATGGTTCTAAAAATGCTTCTAATTTGACAACATTGTACCCAAGCTGGTTTTTAGTGTTGCTTTTACAGGGTGGACTAATCGTCCTACTTTGGCTTTGGTACAGAGGAAAACGATTTGGGCAGATTATTGTACCCCGCGAAGAAAATGTTCGTTTTAGTGATGAAGGTATTCGTGCTTTAAGTGCATGGTATATAAGAGGCCGGTACTATCATGAATCGTTAAACATTCAAGCAGATTATGTCAAACAGCTGATTCAGGAAAAATGGGGGGTTCCTTCTCATCGGGACTGGACAGACCTTTCGACGAAGCTTGCACATCGATGGTCAGAAAAAAAAGAAAGCGAAGTGAAGCAGTATCTACGCAATCTCACAAAAATCTTAGAAAATGAAAAACTAACCAAACAAGATTATTTAATTTGGTCAAAATACTTAGATGAATTACGAATTGAGGTGGAGAAAGGATGAGACCAGAACTGACATCCTTACTTGAGAAATACGAGCAACGAATCTTAGGTCAAAGTACAAATTTACGACTTTTATTATCTGCCATTTTAGCTGGAGGCCATGTCTTAATTGAAGGTGTACCTGGAACTGGGAAGACTCAAATGGTGCGCACACTTGCAACTTTACTTGGTGGTGATTTTACACGTATTCAGTTTACACCCGACCTTTTACCGAGTGACATTACAGGTAGTATGATTTACAACATGAAGGAAGGCCGCTTTGAAACATTAAAAGGGCCGGTTTTCACAAATATCCTTTTAGCCGATGAAATTAACCGCACGCCTGCCAAAACACAAGCAGCACTATTAGAGGCGATGGAAGAAAAACAAGTAACCATACAGGGCGAAACGTATCCGTTACCAGACGTTTTCTTCGTTGTTGCCACCCAAAACCCAATTGAATTTGAGGGTACCTATCGTTTGCCAGAAGCCCAACAGGACCGTTTTTTATTTAAACTGCATATTGATTTTCCAGCTTCCGAGGAAGAAAAAAATATTGTGAAGCAAGTAATCGAGCAAAGTTTCATTCAATACGATGCTAGAAAAGTCCTTGACCTTCAAACATTTGTATCTATTCGAAAGGAAATTGAAAAAGTGACCTTAGGTGAAGGCGTACTAAATTACATAATCGAGATTGTTCGGAAAACAAGAGAATCTGAAACGATTCAATTTGGTGCGAGTACCAGAGCAGCAATTTCAATCGGAAAAGCTGCACAGTCTTGGGCATATTTAGCGGGAAGAGATTATGTGACTCCTGATGATGTAAAAATGGTCTCAAAACCTGCACTTAGGCACCGAATTCAGTTATCTCCACATGCAGAATTGGAGGGAATCACCATTGACGAGATCATTGAAGAGCTTGTGGGATCGGTTCCTGTTCCTAGATAGAGGCATCCTACCTACAAAACGATTGATTATTTTGTTACTAATCCTTTCTATTGGCTTTTTGTTAAGTCTTTCATTAAAGCTTTCTTGGGAGCTGATGATTGGGTTAAATCTCTTTATTATCATAGGTAGCTTAGTAGATTTGTTATTTTCACCGAGGAAAAAACAGCTTTCTGCAAAACGCAAACTACAAGCTGAAATGGAGCGTGGGCTACCCACTACCATCGAGATTGAAGTAACAAACCATTCAACTTATGGGCTAACATACCGTTTAATAGACGGAATTCCCGTTTCCTTTACTCAGCCTTTTCCGATCAGTGGAAGGATATCTGGTGAAACGACCTCCCGAATCACATATGTTACACGAGCTATGGAGCGCGGTAATTATCAAATGAACAAAATGTATTTCCGCTACAAAAGCATCCTAGGCTTATGGGAAAAACAACTCACATTTACAATAAGTAACGAAGTAAGGGTCATACCAGATTTATCCGAAACAAGGCAGTATCTTGAAAATGCACAGAAATTTTTATTATATGAAGGTGTAAAAATCCGAAAACAACAGACAGGTGTTGGTGAGTTTTCAAAAATACGAAGTTATGTCATAGGTGATGACCCCCGAACAATCAATTGGAGGCAAACCGCTAAGCTCCATGAAGTGATGTCGAATGAATATGAACCAGAGCATGGGAAGTATATTACGATATTAATAGATTGTGGGAGAATGATGGGTGCTGAGTTAGAGAAGGGAAATCGACTTGAACGAGCGATGGAATCCGCTATTACAGTTGCAACAGCAGCACTACAAAATGGAGACTATGTTTCTTTTTTAGCCTTTTCAACAGATGTAAAGGTTTTTGTCCCAGCCGGAAAAGGGATAGCACATCTCCAAACGATTTTGCATTCAATTTATAATTTGAAAGTAGATGCTGCAGAATCGAATTATGGTGCCGTCTTATCTTATTTGGAAACGATGCAGAAAAAGCGAAGTCTTCTCTTGTTGTTTAGTGATGTGCATACATTTTTAAGGGAAGAAAGCATGTTAATCTATTTAAGAAAACTTAGACAAAGGCATTATTTCCTAATGATCGGTATCCGGGATGCCACATTAACCCAAAGAATCGATGAGAAGCCTACAACTGTCCAAACAGCCATGCTAAAAAGTATGGCACAGCAACAGATGCTTGTGAAAAAGAAGGAGAAACAAAAATGGGAAAAAAAAGGCCTCATGATGGTTGAGGCCGATGAGGATAAATTAGCAGTTACAGCTGTTTCCTACTATATCAATATCATGAATCGGAACTTGCTGTAGCTTCTTTTTTTAGTAAAAAGAGTTTTCCTGTTACAACGTAAAGAATCAATCCAATAACCGTTATGATTGCAACAGCATATTTAGCTTCAAGTGAAATCGCAGCAGGTGTGATAAAACCTTCTATAATACCGGCTATTATGAATAAAGGTATCGTACCTAACAGCAATTGCACAGAGCGTTTTGCCTGATACTTGAGCTGATAGCCTCTTGTATATTGGCCAGGAACGAGCAATTTATAGCCCATTAACAACCCAGCACCACCTGCTATAAAGATAGCTGTAAGCTCAATCATTCCATGAGGGACGATATATGCCCAAAAATCATAGGTTTTCCCGTAATGCCAATATAATCCAGCCAATGCACCAACGATGATGCCATTGTAGATTAAAATATAGACGGTTAAGAGACCAAAGGTGATTCCACTGGCGAACGCAAGGATAGCAACCTGAATATTATTTGTCATAATACTTGCGGACATAAGGGATGAATCCACTTCACCATCTGCACTTCCTAAATAGTCTGGGTCAACCCCTTGGGCTATTTCTGCGGGCAATATGGAAAACATATGAAGGGGATCCTGTTGAACTGAAAAAAAGCTTCCTACACCGCCTAAAGTAAATAATATAAAAGCTGCTACCGCAAATTTCCATTGTTCGAGTAGTAGTCCAATGAATTTCGTACTGAAAAAATAACGAATCTGTTGAAAACTGGATACTTGGTCTTTGTACAGGAGATTATGAGCTTTCGAAACAAGACCATTTAAATAAGGCGTAATCTCCTCATTTGGAAAATAGGTCTGGCTATACGAAAGATGCCCGGCACACTTTTGATAAAGTCTATGAAACTCATTAATTTCGGTACTGTTACGCGATTTTCGACGCTTATGTAAGATGGAAATCAATTGCTCAAGCTGCTTCCATTCATCACGATGCTGATTGACAAATTGCTTCATGTTCAATATGTAATCACCTCTTGAAATAGCAATATCCTTATTATAGTAATTTTAGGGAAAAATAGAAACATCATATGTAAAAAACTACCTAGAAAAGGGGGATTCTTTTTGAATCAAGAACAGACCAATATAAAAACACCCGAGTTTGTTTCCATCCAATTTCAGTTAGCAGGGGTAGGTAGCCGAGCTGCAGCTTTTTTTCTAGATACATTAATATTATCAACAGCAAGTCTTCTTGTTTTACTCACTCTATTACTTTTTTTACATGGAAGCTCCGATCTTTGGTTGCTCGGAGAAAGCTTTTCTTCTGGACCGATCGCCATTACTATCATTCTTTTATTTATCTTAAACTGGGGTTATTTCTTTCTGCTTGAATTTTTTGCAGGAGGGAAGACGATTGGAAAAAAAGTCGTAGGAATTCGAGTTATCCAAGAAAATGGGCACAGTATTACATTGCTATCAAGCTTTATTCGTAATTTTCTTCGCATTATTGATTCCATGCCAGCGGCCTATTTTGTAGGCATCATAATGGTTTTCTTTCACTCGAAACATAAGCGTATTGGCGATTTAGTTGCCGGTACAATCGTTATTCACGAAAGAAGAGCTAAAAATCATAAAAAACAAAGTCCACTTGAAAAAGAGATTTGGAAAAGGGGACTTACAAAGAATTCTCTTACAGTTGATCAATGGGCATTGAAATCATTTGGAAATAAGGAATGGAAGCTGTTACAAACATATTGCAATCGTTTTTTACAATTGAAGGATGATGTAAAAGACAGAAGAACAAAACAAATTGCAGACATTTTGCTACCAAAGGCAGGAATCGAAATAGCAGGGAAAACATATGAACAATTAGAAAATGAGCTATTGGCCCTATACATAATTTTGAAGGATGAATGGGAATTTGAATTATAATCTCCTACTTTAGACTGACATCTTAGCTTATCCTATGTATAATATATGTTACAGATTACTTATCATAACAATAGGCATAACGAACTATAAATGTTAGGATTTAAGATCGTACAGGAGATTCGGAAAATGAAATGGAAAACTTTTAGCATTGGACTTTTAATCATCAGCCTTTTTTCAGGGTGTTCAGCACACGCGAAGGAAGTAAAAATTGAAAATACGGAGGTAAAGGTGGACTCAGAAGAAATCATTGCGACAACTAATAAATCATTACCGCTTGATTATTCAGAGAATCGTACAAACCAAATCACACATCTTATGATTCATTTTATTAGCAATGCCGCACTCAAGCCCGAAGATCCTTATAATGTAGACGATGTCTACTCCCTTTTTGAGGATTATAATGTTTCTGTTCATTATTTAATTGATCGAGACGGAGAAATCTACAGTCTAGTCCCTGAGAACAGGGTTGCTTATCATGCTGGAAAAGGAAATTTGCGTGATTTTCCAGAGTATGAAAATAAAATGAATCAGTACTCTATAGGCATCGAACTCATGGCGATAGGAACAAAAGAGGAAATGACAGCAATTATACCTGAAGACACCTATAATCAAATCGATCCATCATTGGCTGGATATACGGATGCTCAATATAAATCTCTCAACCGCTTAGTACATAACATAGTAAAAAGAAATCCATCGATTTTACATGACAGACAACATATCATTGGCCATGATGAATATGCTCCGGGAAGAAAAACAGATCCTGGGTCATTATTTGATTGGTCTAGAATCCGATTCTGAGTTGTCACTAAACCTATACTTTTTTAAAGGAAAGTTTCCTTTAGAGTATAGGTTTTTTCATTTGAAATAGTTTGAAAACTTTGGAAATATTCATTATAATGAAAACGTATACATGCTTCGTTTTAACTTACTAAAGGGGGAGAACAATTTGTACGTGCCTTTGCTTTTATCACAATTCCTAGATCGAGCTGTCAAACTGTATGGTGCAAAAACGGCGTTAATTGATGACGACAAAAGCTTTACGTATGCAGAAGTAAACGAAAGGGTGAACCAGCTTTCACGTGGATTAATACATCTTGGTGTGGAAAAAGGAGACCGCGTCGCGTACTTAGCTCCGAATACCTCTGAAATGTTTGAAGGCTTTTATGGTGTATTTCAAATTGGAGCCATCATTGTTCCTTTAAACACAAGATTAATTCCAACGGATTACGAGTATATATTAAACCACAGTGAAACAAAAATATTGTTTGTCGACCATGAGCTAATCGGTAACATTGAACCCATTCGGGATAAACTAAAAACGGTTGAAAAGATCATTGTCCATGGACAAAAGGGTGACGCAGAATGGTCTGTTCCTTATGAAGAATGGCTAGCGCGTTTTGAAAAAACAGCTGTTGAGCGTCCAGAGATGGATGAGCATGACATTGCGACATTACTATATACAAGTGGAACAACTGGAAAACCAAAGGGTGTTATGCTTTCACATCGCAGTAATTACCTCCATGCATTAACAACCATGCATCACCTCCGTGTATCAGACCGTGATACATTACTACATATTTTACCCATGTTTCATGTAAATGGCTGGGGCTCACCATTTTACTATACAGCGAACGGTGCTACACAGGTTTGCTTACGAAGGGTCAAGCCTGATGAGATTTTCAGAAAAATAGATACCTATAAAGTAACTGTGATGCATATGGCACCAACTGTTTTAAATACCTTATTACAATATGCTGCCTCCAATGAAGTAGCACACCAGGACCAAGAAGTACGAATTGTGATCGCCGGCTCAGCGCCGCCACCAGCTTTTGTTAAACGGGTAGAAGAAGAGCTAGAGTGGGAGTTTATCCAAGTGTATGGCATGACAGAAGCTGCGCCACTGATTACAACCTCTATCATACGGGATACACAGAGTGATATTTCCCAAAGTGAAAAATATCGTCTAAAAGCAAAAGCTGGCTATGAATTTATAGGAGCCGACGTACGCGTTGTTAATGAATTTGGAGAAGATGTTGCTCAAGATGGAAGAGAAATTGGGGAAGTCATCGTTCGCAGTAACACTGTTATGGAAGGATACTTAAACAATAAAGAAGGCACGGACGAAGTCATTCGAAATGGCTATTATCATACAGGAGATATGGCGATTGTAGACGCACAAGGAAATATTGAAATTGCTGACCGGAAGAAGGATATCATTATCAGTGGTGGTGAGAATATCTCTTCGATTGAGGTTGAAAGTGCACTGTACGACCATCCCGCCGTTTTAGAGGTTGCGGTTATTTCTATACCCCATGAGAAATGGGGAGAAACGCCACAGGCAATCGTAGTGAAACGCGATGGCTATGAGGTAACAGAAGAAGAGTTAATTGCATTTTCTCGCAGTCGTTTGGCACATTTTAAAGCGCCTACAAAGATTGTCTTTAAGACTGAATTACCAAAAACAGCCTCTGGTAAGATCCAAAAAGTCCATCTTCGCAAAGAATACTGGCAGGAAAAAGAAAAGTTTATTAACTAATAAAAAGACCCCATTTTCCTCAGTTGGATAACGGGGTCTTTTCATGCGCCAAGCTTTTGCACGATTTTTTTATCCTTTGAAAAAGTCCAGTTCACTAGAAAGATACCTAGAAAAATAAACAGTGAACCAGCATATACATACCATTCTACTACTTCTTTTAAAAGAAGCCATCCAGATAAAACTCCGAAGAAGGGGGCAAGAAATAAGAAGGCTGACGTTTTTCCTGGGTCGCCGATATTTATTAAATAAAACCAAATGGCAAATTGCACGATTGAAGCCATAATTGCAAGCCATAAAATAATAAAAATCGATGTAGGCGCTATAGTTAAAGCGGGTGTTTCTAGTGTAAAACTCATTAAGAGAAGCAGAAGGCCACCAAAAAGCATCTGATAAGCCGTTAATACCCAAATATTAAAACGTGCTCCCCATTTTTTAATTAACACTGTGCCAATCGACCATGATAGTGAGGCGCCAAGGCCTAATAAAATTCCAATTTCTAAATGAAGATGAAAGCCAAGTGTAATAAAGACTCCTGCAAAACCAACGGTTACGCCAATCCAATGAAAGAGTTGATAGCGGATTCCAAGAAAGATGGTACTTAATATGACAACGAGTAATGGATTGCTAAATGTGAGGATTGATGATTCCCCAGCAGAGATCGTTCGTAGGCTTAAAAAAATACAACCCATGACACCTGCTGTTTGAAAAACACCGATTGTAAAAATACGTATCCAATCTAGTACCTTTTTGGGAAGTGGTTTTTTCCAAACGAACACAGCCATAAGAATACCAGCAATTGTAAAACGTAATCCAACAAGAAGAAGCGGTGACACATAATCCAATCCGATTTTACCAACCGCAAAAGATGAGCCCATTAACGCAGTAGTGGTCACAACAAGTACAGCAAATAGATATGGATTCATATTATTACTCCCACTTTTTTCCTCATCATACCATAAATTAAATGTAAATACCTGAATTTCATCGAAAACAAAGAAAAAGGCAAGCACGATTTGCTTACCTCTTTCGTCATCAATGAGAAATCGAACATACTGATTGAATATCCTTCCTACGCTAAAGCTGGAATTCGTAACAAATACAAAATCTTAGAAGTTAATCTTCTTATGGAAATTGTTAGTTTTACGAACGTAAAAAATAACTCTGGGAATAAGCGAAATAGAATATTCATCGTATTTCCCTCCACATTGATATTTTGTGATTATAAAACGAATCACAGGATTATTGTTTCCTAATCGAGTATTATTAATGTGTACAGGTATGTTTTATCTTTTCACTGGAAAGATAAAAGAGTACATAACTTTTTTTGGGGAGGGTTCAACTATGGAAAAGATTAAAGTTGGAGAAGTATTTTCAATTAGTGATGAAACTGGTGAAGAGCAAGACGTAGAAGTTCTTGGCGTCGTTACAATTGAAGAGACAGAATATGTGGCAGTAGGCTTTCTTGAAGACTTAGAAGAGGATACTGAAGATGATATCGATATCTTCTTTTTGAAAATCGATGAAGAGGGCGATTTTTCTGCAATTGAAAGTGATGAGGAATTCGAAAAAGTGTCTTCTGCTTTCGATGAGATTTTCGACGAGGAATTAGAAGAAGACTAAAATTAAATGGTAACCACTAACTCCACGTGAAAGCGTGGAGTTATTTTTCTATTCCTCATTCCATTCTTTGATAATTTCTTTTACCTTCTTTTTTTCAATAATATTAATGGCATAGTAGATAATTTCTTTCGTTTTCATTTTTCTTACGGGATGATGTGATACACCGTACAAATCGCCAAGGACTAAAACATCCATCATTGTAAATCCTATTAAAATAATCATCGGCTTCCTGTTTCCTGTCCATGTACCTTTCGTCCCTAGGACAACTGGAAGCGGTTTTTTTCTATTGCTTATGTACTCATACACCCAATCCTGTTCAGTGATTGTTTTAAACATATACACAACTCCATTAACCAAATTGCTTACTTAAGATTCTACAAAAAAGAGCAATTCTATTCAAAAATAAACAAAGTTCATATAAAATGGACGTTATAGCCTAATAAAAATTTTCCACTAGAGGTAACATCAACCTGGATGAATCGAATCGTTATGATATGAAATCAAGAGAATGTTCATATTAAGGAGGAAATCAAATGAAAAAGGCATTAATAAATGTAGATTATACAAATGATTTTGTGGCTCGTGATGGTGCATTGACTTGTGGAGAACCCGGTCAAGAAATCGAAAAAGAAATTGTTCGCATCACCGAAGAGTTTATCAAAAATGATGACTTTGTTGTATTTGCAATTGATCTTCATAAAGAAGGCGATGAATTACATCCTGAAACGCAACTTTTCCCACCCCATAATATTGAGGATACGTCAGGAAGATTGCTGTATGGTGATTTACAGCGTGTGTTTAATGAGCAACAAACCAATTCAAATGTGTACTGGATGGATAAAACGAGATATTCTGCTTTTGCAGGAACGAATCTCGAAATTAAATTACGTGAGCGTGGAATCACTGAGGTTCATATTGTAGGTGTTTGTACAGATATTTGTGTACTTCATACGGCTGTTGATGCCTATAATCGTGGTTTTAAAATTGTCATTCATAGCTCAGCAGTTGCAAGCTTCAACCAGGCTGGTCATGAATGGGCATTAGGCCATTTTAAAGATTCCATAGGCGCAGAAGTACGTTAAGCGGTTCAATTACTGGAGGTATTTTTGGATGAATAAATATTATAAAGATGACAGCTTTGCATTACATACAGATCTATATCAAATTAATATGGCTGAGATTTATTGGAGGGAAGGCTTAAATAACCGAAGAGCCGTTTTTGAAGTAAACTTCAGGAAACTTCCATTTGGGAATGGGTATGCCGTTTTTGCTGGTCTTGAGAGAATCATTCATTTTCTTGAAAATTTCTCGTTCAGTGAAACCGATATTGCATATTTAAGAGAAGAGGGGTATAAGGAGGATTTTCTGGACTATCTCAAAGATTTACGTTTTACAGGTACGCTTCGGTCAATGAAGGAAGGAGAAATCGTCTTTGCTAATGAACCACTTCTTCGTATTGAGGGCCCGATTTGTGAAGTCGTTTTATTAGAAACGCCTATTTTAAATATTATTAATTACCAAACATTGATTGCGACTAAAGCATCCCGTATCAAACAGGTTGTTGGCGATCAAACTGCGATGGAATTTGGTACAAGACGAGCACATGAATTGGATGCAGCGATTTGGGGTACAAGAGCTGCCTATATTGCTGGCTTTGATTCAACCTCTAACGTTCGAGCAGGTAAATTATTTGATATCCCTATTTCCGGTACACATGCACACTCCATGATACAAGCATATCGCGATGAATATAAAGCATTTAAACATTATGCAAAAACGCATAAAAACTGTGTGTTTCTCGTTGATACATATGACACATTGAAATCCGGTGTTCCAAATGCGATTAGGGTTGCAAAGGAAGAAGGAGACAATATTAATTTTATTGGTATCCGTTTAGATAGTGGAGACTTGTCATATTTATCAAAAGAAGCACGCAAAATGCTGGATGAAGCCGGGTTTAAAGATGCAAAAATTGTAGCATCGAATGATCTTGATGAACATACGATTATCAACTTAAAATCTCAAGGCGCCAAGATCGACTCGTGGGGCATTGGAACAAAGCTGATTACGGCCTATGACCAGCCAGCATTAGGTGCAGTCTATAAACTTGTCTCCATTGAAGATAAAAACGGAAATATGGTAGACACTATCAAAATAAGTGGAAATCCTGAAAAGGTCTCAACACCAGGCTTAAAGCGCGTGTATAGAATAATTAATAAGAGCAGTCAAAAGTCTGAAGGTGACTATATTACACTTGAACATGAAGATCCACAACACGAAGAACGTCTTAAAATGTTCCACCCTGTTCATACGTTTATCAGCAAGTTTGTTACGAACTTTGAGGCAAGGGAATTACAGCACACGATTTATGAAAATGGAACACTCGTATATGAGGTTCCAACCCTACAACAAATTCGTGAATATCTAAATGAAGGTTTGGAATTACTCTGGGACGAGTATAAGCGTACGACGATGCCGGAAGAATATCCAGTAGACCTCAGTCAAGAATGCTGGAATAATAAAATGAACCGAATTGAAGAAGTAAAATTAAATATTGAAGAAAAAATTGGTAAGGTAAACGGATAAGAGTTTGTTCCTAAACAACTATTAAAGGAGGGAACTTTCATGAGTATTCAACAACAGATTATAAATGATTTACATGTAAAGCCTAGTATTGATCCAAAAGAGGAAATAAAACACAGAATAGCTTTTCTAAAAGCGTATCTGTTAAAAAGTAAGACAAAAGGATTTGTATTAGGAATCAGCGGTGGTCAGGATTCTACATTAGCGGGCAAGCTATGTCAAATGGCTGTAGAAGAATTACGAAATGAAGGACAAGAGGCGACCTTTATAGCTGTTCGTTTGCCTTATGGTATTCAAAAGGATGAAGATGATGCCAAGGCTGCACTCTCATTTATCAAACCAGACCGCGCATTAACCTTTGATATAGCAACAACAGTGGACGCATTTGTTTCACAATACAAGCAAGCAACAGGTGAAGAGATTAGTGACTTCAACAAAGGTAATGTAAAAGCACGTGAAAGAATGATTGCCCAATATGCAGTTGGAGGCATGCACAATTTATTAGTTGTTGGAACAGACCATGCCGCTGAAGCCGTTACTGGATTCTTTACGAAGTACGGTGATGGTGGTGCTGACGTATTGCCATTAACAGGGCTAACCAAACGACAAGGACGTGCACTTTTAATGGAATTAGGAGCAGAGGAACGTTTGTATTTGAAAGTCCCGACTGCAGATTTATTAGACAATACACCACAGCAAGCAGACGAAACCGAGCTCGGAATCTCATATGATCTTCTTGATGATTATCTAGAAGGAAAACAAATTTCGCAAGAAGCTGCAGATAAAATTGAGAAACGTTATCTCATTACTCAGCATAAACGACAAGTCCCAGCAAGCATGTTCGATAATTGGTGGAAATAGGATAGAGCCTGTTCTAAAATGTGAAAAACATTTGGGACAGGCTTTTTTCTATAATTTGCTATTGCATCTTGGGAACTTTTGTTAAAATTAAACAGACTAATCAAGCAAAGGAGTCTACCTTTTTGAAAAAACTGTTCTTTTTTGTCTCTAGTTTAGTAGTCATAATCTTGGTAATTTCAATTTTTAATTATGAAAAATCATTTAAGAACTCTCCACCATCAAAAAACATTGTGGATCCTCCAGTTTCAGAACAGAAACCAGCCCCATTGCAGCCAACACTTGTCACTGACAGTATTGGATATTCATTGCAAAATAATGAATTAAACATTACATATGACAATGGGAAGAACTGGGTTACAGTTCCAGTTGAATTCGATCACCTTTTTAGTGGTGAATATAACGGAAATAAAACAGAACTCATTCTTGACAGTTATATTCTTTCCGATAAAAGAGCAGCATTTCTAACTACTCTAGGTCCCACAAAATTAATTACCTCACTGGATAATGGTGTTACCTGGCAGGAATCAATTGTATATGAAAATGCACCGGGTATTCGTTTTCGAAAGGTGGATTTCCTTAATGACCAATTTGGCTATGTCATATTATCCGGTGACAGAACAATGTCTCAGGAATGGTCGGCTATTTTCATCACAAATGATGGAGGTAACTCCTTCCGAGAAGCAGCTTATCCTGGTACAACAAGACTTCTTTATAATGGAGGTTTTGTCGATGAGAATATTGGCTTTTTATCATACGGAGTCATTAATCCAGAAGAGCCTGACTTTTATGTAACCAAGGATACCGGACACTCATGGAAACAAGCAAGCTTTACTATTCCAGAAAAATATCATAAGGTCTTCGTTACGGCAGAGGTACCTTATAAAGAAGATGAACATCTTTCCGTGCTTCTTAATCAAGGGCCAAATGGAGATTATATGGGTGGAAAAGTAAAAGGAAAATTCATTTCATTTGACCAAGGTTTATCCTGGGAGTTTGAATCGGAGGTAGCCCCAAATGAAGAACCGTAAAAAACTAGTTGGTTGGATCTCGTTTGTAATGGCTATCGGTTTATTTTGTCTCCAAATGGTCTATTTTTACCTCCATGCTAAATTTTTTGTGGAGTATAGTGACAATCGTCTATTTTATGTGTTCAATATTGCAATAGCTATATTATTTGGTCTTTCAATGATCGTACTATTTAACATTAAACGGAAGGGTAAAATGATAAGCATTTCCATGTTACTTTTATTTATTGTGATTAATGCTACATTGCTTTTTAAACATCCAATCCTTCAAATTGTAAGTGTTTCCCCAGATTTTAAGAATATCTTCGTTGTAAAAGAAATAAATGGAGAAGCCAAGTATTATCGGAGCTATTATGGCATTTTCGCACGTCAAAAGGAGGCGCTTCCATATCAACTGAAGGGCGAATATAAAATTGACTGGTTAACAAATGATGTTGCTGTGATGACATATAAGGCTATGGATGATTCACTCCACCAATATATTGGAACTTATGGCGACCGAGGAAGTGGAATTTCTTATTATTATGTAGGATCAGCCTTACATGGTGATTGGAGAGGGAACGATAGTTCGATATCTACACACACAGAAGGAATTACAGTTGAACATGGCGGGAGTAAGGAAACCTTTAACTGGGACCAAATCGTTCAATTTGGCACACTAGCTGTTGTTTTAGTTGATGATTATGAAGCTAAATGGACCATTGCATTAAATGACGATTTTGAAATAGATTCGAGTTCTGGAATAGGTGTGGCTGGAACAATCTCTCTTTTTCAGGCATCGATGGAGGATAATGAAATCCAGATATTAAAAAGATAAGAACGCACTTGGGTGCGCTCTAGTAGAGTTTATCTTCTTTTCTTCTTTGGATCAACAACTGCACTCTTTTTAACAATACGATCTAATTCAATCTGCACATGAATATTTCTTCCATCAATGTCTGTTACATTGATTACTTTTCCTTTTCGACCTTTTATTTTAATTGCATCTTCAACAGCCGGAACATTTTGTACAAGTTGTGTTAATAAGAGATTTTTATTTTCAAAGTAATGAACAACAAACATACATATCACCTCATAAGAAATTGATTTATAAGAGCCCAAATATTCACTTGATAATATATGTGCGAAAACTCTTTTGGTCCATAAAATATAAGAATTTTTAGGGGGAGAGGGGGGGAAGTTTTCAAGCATATGAATGTATTTGTTATGAAAAAACATTGTAGTAGAACATAATAATATTATGTTAACTAATGAATCGATTTGAACGCACAATCATTTTGTGCGTTCTTTTTTTAATCCAATAATCACTTCATTATGAATTAATCTATCTCACAATTAGATTAATCTTATCAAAAATTGATATAAACAATAAAAAGCTTCTATATTTATCATTTTCCACTCTTGGCTTGCACAACCTAAAATAGAAAAACCCTACTAAAAATCCACTTATATATACATATTCAAAGTAGGAAGATTAAGGGTTTTGTTATGATTACTTTTAATTAATATCAAAATTAGATTAATTTTATGAAAAATTAGTATTGATTAGATGGATAAAAACGGTATAAAATAAAAAACAAGAAAAAGACGATTTCAGAACCTGAAATTCAAATTCACAACGAATAAACAAATGGAAAGGGTGATTGGATGCAACAAATTAGACAACCAAATAAACAGGGATTATACGATCCGCAATTTGAACATGATGCTTGCGGGATTGGCTTTATTGCTGATTTGAAAGGAGAAGCCGCACATCAAACGGTAACACAAGGTATATCCATGCTTTGTCGTATGGAACATCGTGGCGCACAAGCTGGTGATTCAAATACAGGAGATGGAGCAGGTATCTTAACTGAAATCCCACATTTGTTTTTCCAAAAGTCTTGTTCAAAACTGAGCATGATGGAACCAGGTAGCTATGGTGTAGCTATGGTATTTTTACCTCAAAATCCTGTCTTAAGAAAGCAATGTCAGGATGCTTTTGAAACGATTGTCGAGGAAGAAGGACAGGAATTACTAGGATGGCGGACGGTTCCTGTAGATGATAAGACCATCGGTGAAAGCGCAAGAAAGAGTCAACCTTTTATTTGTCAACTATTTATAGGTAACAATGTAGGAGACGTCGAGGAATTTGAAAGACTCCTTTATGTAATCCGTAAAAGAACGGAAAAAAAGATACGAGAAGCACAGCTATCTAAGAATGAAACGTTTTATGTAGCCAGTCTTTCAGCAAGAACCATTGTTTATAAAGGAATGTTTACTCCAGGGCAACTTGATCAATATTATCTTGATCTAAAAGACAACGACTTCCAATCATCCTTTGTACTCGTTCATTCTCGCTATAGCACAAATACTTTTCCTAGCTGGGAAAGAGCACATCCAAACCGAATGTTAGTCCATAATGGTGAAATTAACACACTTAATGGCAATGTAAATTGGATGAAGGCAAGAGAAAAAAAGCTGGAATCACTTATTTGGAAAGAAAAATTAGCGGAACTTGTTCCAATCATTGATAAGAATGGAAGCGACTCCGCTGCCTTTGACAACAGTCTAGAATTTCTAACACGTTCCGGAAGATCATTACCACATGCAGCTATGATGATGGTCCCTGAACCCTGGGAGAATAATCCTTCTATGGATGAATCGTTAAAAGCTTTTTACGAGTTTCATAGCCATTTAATGGAGCCATGGGATGGACCAGCAGCCTTTGCATTCACAGATGGATTGCAAATTGGTGCTATGCAAGACAGAAACGGTCTACGTCCTGCGCGATATTATGTAACAGTTGATAATACCATCATTTTTGCTTCAGAAGCAGGTGTAATCGACATTGAACCCGACCAAATTCTTGAAAAGGGAAGATTAAGTCCAGGGAAAATGCTTCTAGTTGATTTAAAGAAACAAAAAATAATTCAAGACGAAGTAGTCAAAAGCGAGATTGCTAATGAGTATCCCTACCAAGAATGGCTAGAGACTAATCGTATTCATATCAATCAATTAAAATCCTTATCTTATAAACAAAAAGAGTTTCCTATCTCAAAGTACCAGCAAGTATTCGGATTTACCTTAGAGGAAATTAAGCAAGTAGTTGGTGCAATGGCAGTCGAATCAAAGGATCCTATCAATTCAATGGGGAATGATATGCCATTAGCCGTTCTTTCAAATCAATCACAGCTCTTATACAACTATTTTAGACAGTTATTTGCACAAGTAACAAACCCTCCAATTGATGCAATTCGGGAGAAATTTGTGACATCAGCATCAACTCTTCTAGGTGCAGAAGGAAATCTACTCAATCCAACTGAGAGTAGCTGTCAACGTATTCGATTGGAAACACCCATTTTGTCAGATAATGAACTTGCAAGACTTCAAGAACATTACAGACTAAAAGAAATTCCAATGTTGTTTAGAGCAGAGGATGTTGAAGGTACACTGGAAACAGCTTTACAAGACCTATTTAGTCAGGTTGATGAGGCGATTCAAAAAGGCCACACCCTTATCCAATTATCTGATAGGCATGTCACTCAAGAATGGGCACCGATTCCAGCACTCCTTGCAGTGAGTGGACTTCATCACCACCTCGTACGACAGGGAACTAGAACAAATGTTAGCCTTATTGTCGAAACAGGTGAAGCACGAGACGTTCATCAACTAGCCATGCTAATTGGTTTTGGAGCAGATGCAATTAATCCTTATCTTGCAATGGCAAGTATTTTGAAACTAGTAAAAAATGGAGATCTACAAGAAGAAATCATTTTTGATAAAGCGATTCATAATTATACAAATGCCATAACAGAAGGTATCGTGAAAATTATGTCAAAAATGGGAATTTCAACGATTCAGAGCTACCGTGGTGCGCAAATATTTGAGGCAGTTGGGATAGCAGAAAGTGTAATCGATCAATATTTTACAGGAACACCTTCAAGTTTAGGTGGGATTACCCTAGATATTATGGCAAAAGAAGTCCTGATGAGACATCAACTCGCCTTTAATGAAGAAGAAATACAATTAAAACCAGGAAATGAGTTCAAATATCGGAAGGATGGAGAACTCCACGCTTTCAACCCAGCAACGACACACGCATTAAAAACGGCTTGCCGAAAAAATGATTATGAACTTTATAAAAAATATGCAGAAAAAGCAAATCAGGAGCAACTTATTTTCATTCGTGACTTGTTTAAATTTAACGTAACGACACCGATTCCAATTGATGAAGTAGAGCCTGTGGAATCAATTGTTCGCCGTTTTAAAACCGGTGCGATGTCCTATGGTTCATTAAGTCAGGAAGCACATGAAACGTTAGCAATTGCAATGAATCGACTTGGAGGAAAAAGCAATAGTGGAGAAGGCGGCGAACATTATGACCGTTTTACCCCTGATTCCAACGGTGATTCCAGACGTAGTGCAATTAAACAAGTAGCTTCTGGAAGATTTGGAGTATCCAGTCATTACTTAGTAAATGCTGATGAAATTCAGATTAAAATGGCACAGGGTGCAAAACCAGGGGAAGGCGGACAACTACCAGGAAATAAGGTGTACCCTTGGATTGCCGAAGTTCGTGGTTCAACGCCGGGAGTCGGCCTAATTTCACCACCACCACACCACGACATTTACTCAATTGAGGATCTTGCACAACTGATTCATGATTTGAAAAATGCAAATCCATCAGCAAGAATTAGCGTGAAACTTGTTTCAAAAGCAGGGGTGGGGACGATTGCAGCCGGTGTTGCAAAAGGTTTAGCCGATGTCATTTTAATCAGTGGTTCAGACGGAGGAACCGGTGCAGCTCCTAGGTCAAGTATTAAGCATGCAGGAATGCCTTGGGAGATTGGACTGGCGGAAACTCACCAAACACTTGTTTTAAATGGGCTTCGTGATCGTGTGGTACTTGAAGCCGACGGAAAAATGATGACAGGACGCGACATCGTAATGGCAACATTATTAGGAGCAGAAGAATACGGGTTTGCAACGTCTGCTTTGGTTGTCCTTGGTTGCGTACTTGTTCGACAGTGTCACTTAGACACATGTCCAGTCGGAATTGCAACACAGGATCCAGAACTTAGGAAGAAATTCCTTGGTAAACCTGAACATGTTGAAGCATTCATGAGATTTATTGCTCAAGATGTACGTGAGATTATGGCTCAACTAGGTTTTAGAACCATTAACGAGATGGTTGGTCGTACTGACTTACTTGTCCCAAGTGATCATGCAACTTCACATTGGAAAGCAAAATATCTAGATTTATCTAAAATAGTTTTTCAACCATTTTCCGGTAAAGGGCCACAATATAACAAGAAGAAACAAGACCATGGACTTGAACATTCTCTTGATTATAAGGAACTACTAAAAGTATGTAAACCAGCACTTGACATGCAGCAACAAGTGGAAGCACAATTTCCGATCCAAAATACAGACCGAGCAGTTGGAACGATAGTTGGCAGTGAAATCTCCAAGCAGTATGGGCGTGAAGGCCTTCCTGAGGATACCATTCGACTCACGTTCAAAGGATCTGCAGGTCAAAGCTTTGGTGCATTTATACCTAAAGGAATGACATTAGCTCTTGAAGGTGATGCGAATGACTATGTTGGAAAGGGATTGTCTGGAGGAAAAATCATAGTTAACCCATTTGAAAACTCAATTTTTGTTCCTGAAGAAAATACGATTATTGGAAATACCGCCTTCTACGGAGCAACTTCAGGTGAAGCCTATATTCGCGGTCTGGCAGGGGAACGTTTCGCTGTTAGAAATAGTGGGATGAAAGCTGTTGTAGAAGGAATTGGCGATCATGGTCTCGAGTATATGACTGGCGGAGTTGTCGCAGTTCTTGGCTCGATTGGGAAAAACTTTGCAGCTGGAATGTCCGGTGGTATGGCTTATGTTTTCGCAGACGACTTTGATCATTTCCGAAAGCAGTGCAATGTTACGCTAGTGGATTTAGAATCAATTGGAGAAGAGGATGAGCACAAGCTTCGACAACTTCTAGAGAACCATTATACATTCACAGGAAGTACAAAAGCATCCATTATTCTGAAACATTGGGATGATCATCTAGAAAATTGGGTAAAAATCATTCCAAAAGAATACAAAAAAGCATTACAGCAAAAAGAACTACCGAATGAAACATTAATAAAATAACACTTTTCCATTGGCTTAAGTGATTATTATACTATTCTATCTTTCTATCACACCAGATTTCAAAGGAGGAATTGAAATGTCACCCATACATTCATATTCAAGAGAACAACTTATTCAAATCGTGAAAGAGGAAAATGTTCGGTTTATTCGATTACAATTTACTGATTTATTTGGTCAGATTAAAAATGTTGAAATACCTGTTAGTCAGATTGAAAAAGCATTAGATAATAAAATGATGTTTGATGGCTCTTCTATCGAAGGCTTTGTTCGAATCGAAGAGTCTGATATGTATTTATACCCAGACTTGAATACATTTGTTATTTTCCCATGGACAGCAGAAAAAGGAAAAGTAGCCCGTTTCATTTGTGACATTTATCATCCAGATGGAACTCCATTTGAAGGAGATCCTCGTAGTAACTTAAAAAGAATGCTACATGAAATGAGGGAACTTGGCTTCACAGAGTTCAATGTTGGTCCTGAACCTGAGTTTTTCTTATTTAAATTGGATGAACACGGCGATCCAACTCTCGAATTAAATGATCAAGGTGGCTATTTTGACTTAGCACCTACTGATTTAGGAGAAAATTGCCGTCGGGACATAGTCCTTGAACTAGAAGAAATGGGATTTGAAATTGAGGCTTCTCATCATGAAGTAGCACCCGGCCAACACGAAATTGATTTTAAATACCAGGATGCTTTAAAAGCGTGTGATGACATCCAAACATTCAAGTTAGTCGTTAAAACCATTGCTCGAAAGCACGGTCTCCATGCAACTTTTATGGCAAAACCTTTGTTTGGGGTTAACGGTTCAGGAATGCATAGTAATCTATCATTATTCAGCAATGGAGAAAATGCTTTTTATGATCAAAATGGAGATTTGGAACTAAGTGAAACAGCTAGACAATTTATTGCAGGAATTATGAAGCATGCAATTAGCTTTACTGCGGTTACAAATCCTACAGTAAATTCCTACAAGCGCTTAGTACCTGGCTATGAAGCCCCATGTTATGTTGCTTGGTCCGCTAGAAATCGAAGTCCACTAATACGGATTCCAGCGTCCCGTGGTTTAAGTACTCGCGTTGAAGTTCGTAGTGTTGATCCATCCGCAAACCCTTATATGGCAATGGCTGTACTTCTAGCTGCAGGTTTAGATGGGATTAAGAATAAATTAACTCCACCAGCACCTGTTGACTCAAATATTTATGTGATGTCAAAAGGGGAAAGGATTGAAAATGGAATTGTAGATTTACCAGCAACCTTATCAGAAGCATTGGAACATCTAAAACAAGATGAGGTCATAAAAAATGCATTAGGGATCCACCTACTAGAGCACTTTATTGAAGCCAAAGAAATAGAATGGGATCAATTTAGAGTATCTGTTCACCCTTGGGAAAGGGAACAATATATGAAGAATTATTAAAATAAAAGGAACGCACTTTATATGCGTTCCTTTCAGAGTGTAGACAAAAGGCATTTGGGAATCCTCTTATTCCCAAATGCCTTTTATTTTTTTCTATTTTCATAAGAATGGCCATCATTTTTGATTATATACGGTCCAACTTGCTTATATTTTATACAAGTACTGGACCTTTCCAAGTCCAAGTTGCTAGTTTCTTTAAATTCATTGCAGCAAAAGTTAGCATCGCCTGCATGGACATTTTTTTAATTCCCCTAAGGGTTGTCCATCGCATACCATGCTTTTCTTTTGCATCAGCAAAGACGCGTTCTATAGATTCTTTACGACGAGCATATATTTCTTTTACCTCTTCAGTGTGTCGAAGGTGGTCAGCTTCTTCCACATAACCTTCCCAGATGTGTCGCTGTATTAACTTCTGGTGATTTTTACTTTGAGTACACTGTTCTAGTAAAGGACAATTTATGCACTTTAAAGGATCGGACTTATACTGTCGGTATCCTTCCTTCGTTGTAGTAGTGTAAGCTAATGTCTGTCCTTGCGGACAGATATAGCAATCAAAGTGCTCATCATAAACATACTCATGTTTACGCATGAATCCTTCCTTTGTTTTGGGACGTGTATAAGGAAGAGCAGGGGTAATACCATTCTCTATAAGGAAATTACAAATTGCAGGTGTTTTATACGCAGCGTCGGCAGCAACAGCAAAGGGTTTTATCACTTTATCCATAATCGATTCGACCAACGGTTGAAGCATATGACTATCATGAACATTCCCTGGTGTTACAATCGACCCTAATACAAAACCATTTCGGTCTGCAGCTGCATGAAATGAATAGGCAAATTGTTTTGTTCGTTCATCTTTTACGTAATATCCACTTTCAGGATCGGTTGTACTTTCCTTAATCTCCTTAGTTTCTTCTTTTTCAAATTTTTCAGGAGAGAATGGTTTCTTACCATTGTCTATACGATCCTGATTTAACTCTTCTTGTAGCTTCGCTTCATAAGCGCGAGTTTCCTTTCGTACGACTTTCTTTTCAAATTTACGTTTATTGGCACTCGCTTTTACATGTGTTGAATCAATAAATACATGATCAGCGCTTAATAAGTCCTTATCGGTAATCTCTTTTAAAATACGGTAGAAAATTTGTTCAAATAAATCAGTATCCTTAAAACGACGTTCATAATTTTTACCGAAGGTAGAAAAGTGGGGAACATTCGTGTGAAATCCAAAACCCAAAAACCAACGGTAAGCTACATTCGTTTCAATTTCCTTGATTGTTTGCCTCATTGAACGTATGCCAAATACATACTGAATAAAAGTCATTTTAATCAGCACAACTGGATCGATACTTGGACGACCTAAAGTTGAATAAAGGTTTTCAACCAATGGGTATATGAAGGAGAAATCAATAGCTGCTTCAAGCTTTCTCACAAGGTGCTCTTGCGGTACGATTTGATCTAGTGTAATCATTTCCAATTGTTCCCTATCTGAGTTATTATTTCTCGACATCATGTTCCCATCACCCCTAATTTTCTCTATAAATATTGTAAATTAAAAAAGACTGTAGGCAAACTCGAAATTTTTCGAGTTTGTCTACAGTCTGAAAGGAACGCACTTTATATGCGTTCCTTTTTCTTGAATTCAAAAATGAGGGATATCTATTTAGAGGTCATTCCACCAGATACGACAAATTTCATTGCATCCTCTGGTTTGACATCAATAATTTCGATTTCATCCTTCGGTATTAGGAAGGTGAAGCCAGCGATTTGGAATGTTTGTTGAATATAGACAGCTACATAATCCTTTAATGGATCATAAAAACTTTCGACATCTTCAGTCGTAATAAAACCAATTGCTTTTACATCCGTACCCGGTATCGTTACAAGTGCGACTTTTGAGAATGATTTCTTTTCTCCTAGAAACGAGTTAAATGTGTCTTTTATAACAGAGTAGAGCGTTTTGATTAACGGAATCCTTTCTAACAGTCTGTCAACCAACCGAAAGATAGCCCCGGCAAATACTCTCGTTGATAACCATCCCAAGATTGTGATGACTACAAACGTGAGTAAAAGCCCAATTCCAGGAATATAATCTTCTCTTAAATAAGGTTTCAGGAAATTTCCCAATATCCCATCTAAAAACAAAAACACTTTAAAAATAACGTACACAACTAAAATAATCGGAACAATTGTCAAAATACCATTAATGAAGTTTCGTAAAATGCTTTTCATATCTTTTTCTCCTCGTATACCTTTTCGCACATAATTAGTACTGCTTAAAGATTTTACACCATGGCCAAATAAGAATACAAATGAAAATGGTTCTATTTCTTCATAAATAGGTAGAATAATAAAAAAGGGGCAAAGCTTGAGAAGTTAGCTTGCCCTTTTTTCAACTACTTTTATTTGATTTGGTTCAGGTAATAAGAGATTCATAACCGCTGCAATTAGAACAATAAAGATTGAAAAATATAGAGATAAGTTGTAATTCCCATAATTACTAAATAAAAGACCAGGAATATAAGCACCCAGTGCTGAGCCAATTTGGTGACTGAGAGACAGACACCCAACAATAAAACCAATTGAATAATCTGTAAAATATTGGGTTACCAATAATGAAGTTGGTGCAACTGTAGCAAAATCAACGAATCCAAAAATGGCTGCAAATAGTAATAGCAACACAGTATTATGTGAGTAGACTAGAATCCCAATTGATAATGCTCGCGTAAAATAAATGAACACTAATAATTTACGGCTACTCCAATAATCAATGATAACACCAGAAAGAAGGATTCCAACTATATTACAAGCTGCTAAAATACTTACTGCTGTACCCGTCACAGTTGGTGAAAAGCCATGGTGATGGGATAAAGGTATTAAATGTGTATCCATTAAACCTGTTGTCGTAAACCCACAGATAGCAAATGGGAGCATTATGAACCAAAATTGACGCATTTTAAAAAGCATCTTAAGTGAAACAGATTTCTTTGAGGAGTCTGTCTTTGTTTCCTCTTCCTCGATAACTTTTCCGCCTAAAGGCTCCATTGCTTTTTCATTCGGGTGATTCCGTAAAAAGAGTAGAACAATAGGGAACACGATTATAATCAACAATGCCCCTAATATGAAAATGGTTGTTCTCCAGTCAAACCAATGAATCAACATTAATGATCCAGGAACAAGAAGCATTTGTCCAAAACCAAAGCCTGCTTCCATAATTCCTAGCGCAAGCCCACGCTTTTTAGTAAACCAATTCGTAATAAGAACGGTACCGGCCACATTCGAAGCACCACCAACTCCAACTGATACAAGGGAGTAGAGGACAAATAATTGCCATGGCTGTGTAACAAAAGTGATAAAAAAGAAACTAACCCCGACAAGTAGGGTACTAATTGATAAAATAAGGCGTGCACCATACCTATCTATCAATCTACCAATAAAAGGCTGCGATAATCCATAAATAACAAAACTTAGTGTGGAAATAAGTGAAGTTGTTGCCCGGTCCATATGTAAATCCTTTTCCCAAGGTTCCACGAATGCCCCGAATGCAAGCCTTCCACCTTGGACAGCTAAGAATGCGAGGAATGTGACAAATACAATCATCCACGCATAATGAAAGTTTTTCTTCATTATAATCTCCTTCTAAGGTAGTAGAAATTAGATAGAACAAATAATAAAAGCCAAATGAATATTTCATTGGCCTTGATTAGTGGTCAATATATTAGAATAATAGTATCAAACTTTTATCAGATATTTCAATTATTTTTTAATTGTCTTATAGATAATCATGTCAATTGCCCTTCCTTTCATAGAATCAGAACATATTTTATGAATATAGTTCATTACAATAAAAGGAGGGAGTGTTCATGAGCAGGAGAAGAGGGATTGGTTTTTGTATGCCTGGATATAGGTGGTGTGGTCCCGGTTGTGGCGGTTCGGGTCCACCGACAAATCAGGTTGATTCATGTTGTATGAGACATGACCTTTGTTATCAAGTATATGGCCCGTCACGGGAATGTGACTTAGCTTTTATGGAGTGCTTACGACAACAGCGAAATCGATATACAAAAGAGGGCAGGGATGCAGCATTTTTTTATAATGTCATGAGACTTCGTACTCTATTTAGATTATAAAAAAAGGGCCAATCGATTCTTTCATATAGTAGACGATTGGCACTTTTTTATTTTATTTAAGCTGTTCCTAATGTAACACCTATTTTTTTCAAATATTGACGATACGCAATGCTCATACGGTCTGACTTTAAAGAAAGCTCTACTTGTAAATCCAAAGGAAGATCTTCAGGCTTTTGATTTTCAACAATCGGCTTGTCCTGTGCAAAAATCATATCTTGGAATTTAACGGTTTCTTCATCAGTTGATCCAGTATCATAGTTAAATGATATGATTCCATGTGCAATTGATTTTTCTTCCGTAACAGGTTGAATCATCAGGACAATTGTCATTTTATTATCGCTTTCAGGGTCTCGTTTTGTAAATTGGACAACAAGAGGATTGAATATTTCGTACGTATAATACACATCTTTAGCAACCCCCGTTCCGTCTGGATCTGGTTGGAAGATGGCAATCTCGTCAGAATAGATGCGATCTTCAGCTTCGTGGACATTATAATCACCGATAATAGGTTTTTCTTGAACACCTAGAAAGCCCTCGTGAACGAATGCAAGGTGACCAACATCAAGAAAGTTTTCTACAACCCTTGGTGGCTTCGCATTTATTTCTGTTTGTCCCCAAATGACATTATGATAACTATCATCAAGGAATGGACGATACGCAAACATTTTAGGATTATTATTATTTAAATTCACCCAAACATATCCATATTCTTCTCTGCATGAATACTTAATCGCCTTTGCTTTTAATGGAATCTTTCTTCCTTCAGGTAACTGTGGAATCTTTGTACAATCTCCTTCAGAGTTATATTCCCAGCCATGGTATGGACAAACAAGCTGTCCGTCTTTTACACATCCTAGTGAAAGAGCAGCACCGCGGTGGATACAAAGGTCTTTAAACGCATGGATTCCTTCTTCAGTTCTAAATAATACGATTCTTTCACCTAATACAATCACTTGTTGTGGTTCTTCTTTAATATTTTCTGCTCTTGCTGCAACAACCCACTGATTTCTTAATACTTGGTCCTCAACTAGCATGACCAATCCTCCTTATTTCTTGTATTCCCTCATTACATTTTATATAGGAGTGGTTATGAAGTCAACAAAAACCGAACATTAACAAAACGTTTATGAAAAATATTCGTATTTTATATTTACATTTTTAGAAACCTTCTTTATAATTCAAATATGTTATGCAACATGTTAATAGTGTTAATGATTTATTTCATGGTTTAACAATATTAACTAGAGTTATGCTCTTATACTTATTTCAATATTGGAGGAAGAAAAGTGGAACAGACGAAGCAAAATCCAAACTTAACCATTGGAGTTAATGACAAGATTAGTGTAAGTAAATCTCTACTATTAGGTTTTCAACACGTACTTGCAATGGATCTCTATATTGCACCAATTATTATTGCTGGCTTACTCGCATTGAACACAATGGATACAACTTACTTTATTCAGATGTGTTTTCTTGCAGCTGGTATTGCTACGCTCATTCAAACAATCGGTGGTTTAAAATTACCTGTTGTCCAAGGTCCTTCTTATGTACCAATAGGTGCCCTTGCTGCAATAGGTGGTAAGCTTGGGTTGGGAGCAGTATTTGGAAGCTTAATTCCAGGTGCTATTTTAATTGCGATTTTAGGCTATCCTTTAAAAGTGTTTGCAAAAACTGTTAGAAAAATTATCCCTCCATTAGTCGGTGGGACCGTAATTGTCATTGTTGGGATCTCATTAATGCCAAGTGCGTTCAACAGCATATACACTTCACCAGGAAATATCGGACATAATGTTATTGTTGCTGCTGTTTCGGCAGGGGTTTTATTGGTTTTTATGTTACTCGGTCGTAAAAAGACCGGATATGGTACATTTTTCCGTTTAGTTTCTGTTATTTTAGCCATTGTAATTGGAACAATCACAGCATCATTCTTTGGTAATGTTGATTTTTCAGTTGTTAAAGAAGCAAAGTGGATCTCATTACCAAGCTTCTTTCCATTTGGACAACCAGTTTTTGATCTTCAAGCCATTTTAACCATGGTATTTATTTATATGATTATTCTAATTGAGACGACAGGTACATGGTTTGTTGTTTCAACCGTTACGGGTGAAGAGTTAGATGACCAACGATTGAATCGTGGATCTGTAGGCGAGGGGATTGGCTGTTTTGTAGGTTCTTTAGTTGGTGGAACACCAGTGACGGGTTATTCTTCGAATGCTGGTATTCTTGCAATTACTGGTGTTGCAAGTCGTATGGCAATTATTGCAGCAGGGATTATTTTAATTGTTTTAGGCTTAATTCCAAAGCTTTCTGCAATCATTACTTGTATTCCTCAACCAGTAATCCAAGGTATCTTTGGAGTTGTCTGTGTGGCAATTGTCATGAACGGTCTTAAAGTTATTCAACACGTTACAATTGATGACCGCAATATGATTGTAATTGGCGTTCCAATTCTTTTAACGGTTGGTACAATTGTGCTACCAAAAGATATTCTTTACAGTGTACCTGATTTTGCAAACTACATTCTATCTTCTGGTACAGCTGTTGGAGCAATTGCAGTATTAATACTCAATTTGATCATTCCAGAAGAGAAGAAAGTGTCTAAAACAGAATCATTGACCTAAAAAAAAGGCCATCTAGATTACTATACTAGATGGCCTTTTATATGGTGTACTTCTTGATCCTAATTTTTTCTTACGCAGTTACTGCTTCAGTTGGTTCTTCTAATTCACTTGCTGGTCCAAAGAATTCGAAGTGAATGTTTTCAGATGCAACTCCCCATTCTTTGAGTGAACGATACATCATTTTCATGAATGGAACAGGACCGCAGAAATAGAAGTCTGCTTTCTTTGTATCTACAGTTGCTTTTAACCACTCAAGGTCAATGAAGCCTTCCTTATCGAAATTCATATCCTGACGATCTTGTTCAGTAGGAGCAGAGTAAGCAACAAAGTTCTTTACATGATCATGTTTTGCCGCAAGGCTTGCAACCTCATCCTTTAATGCATGAACTTCACTGTTAAGAGCACCATGGATGAACATAACTTCACGTTCAGGTTGTTGTTCTACAATCGTATTTAACATGCTGACCATTGGCGTTAATCCAACACCACCACTAATTAGAATAGCCGGAGTTTCTTTTGATTCAAGGACAAAGTCACCAGCTGGTGCACTTACAGTAATCACATCGCCCTCATTCATTTCTTGATGTAAGAAATTTGAAACAACACCATGTTCTTCACGTTTTACAGAGATACGGTAATAATCTTTTCCAGGTGCATCTGACAGACTATAATGGCGAATATGAGTATATTCATCACCTTCAGGCTGAACTTTAACAGTTAAGTATTGACCAGCTTGATAAAAGGCAATTTCTTTTCCATCTTCAGGCTTTAAGTAGAAAGAGGTAATCACTTCACTTTCTTTTACCTTACGATCAACAACAAAGTTTCTGAAACCTTCCCAGCCACCAGGTTGTTCCTTCGCTTCATTATACATTTCTTTTTCTACACCGATGAATGCGTCCGCAATTACACCATAAGCTTCAGCCCAAGCATTGATGATTTCATCCGTTGCCGCATCGCCTAATACTTCTTTAATTGCGCCAAGAAGATTTTCACCAACGATTGGGTAATGCTCTGGTTGAATTCCTAATGCACGGTGTTTTTGACCAATTTGTTTTACAACTGGAATAATCGCCGCTAGATTATCAATATTTGCAGCTGCTGCGTAAACTGCGTTTGCTAATGCAGTTTGTTGACGGCCTTGTCTTTGATTTGCATGGTTGAAAATATTTAATAATTCAGGGTTATTAGTGAACATACGCTTGTAAAAATGAGTAGTAATATCTTTTCCATATTTTTCTAGTACTGGAACTGTGCTTTTCACGATTTCAATTGTTTTTTGGCTAAGCATGATATAACGTCCTTTCCTAAACCAATATTTTAAATACATGTTTATAATATAATGACAGTGATAATAAAAGATACCCTTATAATACATCTTTTGAAAAGTTGTCACATTTACAGTAGAAATAGGACTTTCATGCTATACTTATAATGAACTCACCAATATAAGGGGTTTTTTATAATGAAGTTAACAAATTATACGGATTATTCACTTCGTGTTTTAATGTATCTGGCAATGAAAAAAGACGAAGAATTAACCACAATACAGGAAATTGCGGAAGCTTATAATATATCAAAAAATCATTTAATGAAGATCATTCATCATCTAGGAAAACTGGAATATATCAAAACAATTAGAGGGCGTAATGGAGGCTTTAAGCTTGCTAAGCATCCAAAGGAGATTAATATCGGGGAAGTCGTATCGAATACAGAAGACGACTTTAACATCGTTGAATGCTTTAAAGAGGGTGGAGGCTATTGCGCCATTTCACCATCTTGTAAACTAAAACGAGCCCTACACGAAGCATTACAGGCTTTCATAAATGTGCTATATGGATATACATTAGATGACCTTGTTACGAATAAGAATGATTTACTTGATTTGTTTCGCTTACAAAACCAAGAAGACGGAAATTAAAAAGGTGTCTTAACCACTTCGAACGATAAAACCTAAGTATTACTCTAATAGGAACCAATACTAGTCGTTTAACATACATTTAAGTAGACGAAGTAATTAGTAAAATAATGGTTTCAAAGGAGTAGAAGTGAGATGATAAGACATACGTCTGGTTATTACTGCCCTTATTGTCATGGATACTTAGAACCACGGAATATGTATGATGAGTATTATTTCCAACAATACGTACCACAGTATCCAGCACCTTACTATGGGTGGGATTGGAATCGAAATCCTGAAACTATCTTAGGTAAGGCCACTTGGACATGGGGAGGTACGCCAACAAAATGTGAAATTGGTTGGTCCTATGATAACAACATGACTGTTGCCGTAGGAGAAAATAGCCCCTTTAAATGTGGCCAACGTTTACGAATCCGAAATGTTTCGTTTGTCCCGAATCAAGATATCATCGTAACAGTTGTTGATGAAGTGAAGAAGTTCCCAGCGAATCGAATCAATCTTCACCGTAAAGCGTTTGAAGCACTGGGTGCAGCGCCTAGTGTCGGTGTGCTAAATGTAGAAATTACACCTATTGATTAAATGACAAAAGGAGAACAATGTCTAAATTGTCCTCCTTTTTTATTTTATAATTCTCTATTCAATAGGGACAACTGTTCACGATCAATTTCATCATCATGATCCTCAAGCAGATTTTCCGAATGCAAAGCATCATAAGCGGGGTTCGTGATATAAAGTACCTGATTCTTCAGATGTTCATCCTTCTTCATGAAATACCATCCTTTCCCATTTATTATGATACTAATATGGCTCTTTTAAGCTTACTTTACACATTGCACTCAACAAAAAAAGCCATCTAGCAGGTAGATGGCGGGATTCTCTTACTATAATTAAATTCTGTTATACTGGAGTCGCTAAAAGTTCATTAAGGTGTTTATCAATCTGCTCAAAATAGGCAGGACCATCTGCACCGAATAAGCCAAAATGACCACAATTGCTGTTAATTACACGAAGTTCACTGTTAGCTATCAATTTTTGTTCTGCTTCACAATCACGCGGTGGGAAGAACATGTCTTCATCAATTGGCATAACAAATGTTTTGGCTTGGATTCTTCCAAGTGCTACTTCAAGATTTCCATTTGTCATTCGACTTACATCACCTCGTTGCCATTTCCACGCCATTGTTAATAGGGCGTTTGGATCCATCGCTGCAAAAAGTGGCTGTAAAAAGCCGTTGACGAATTCATCGACAGAATTGACACCAAATTGACGCCATTTTTCCTGTTTGTAAAATTCTGTACTAAGTCCCATAACAGCCCATATTTTAGCATGCCTGTTTAATCCGTCGACCACTTCTGTACAAGACTTGTAGTTTCCATGGTTCCAGCCGGGATCTGAAGTAATCGCTTCGATTAGTGTATCCGTAAAGATGAAATCATGTGTCGTATTCTTGGCAGTACCAGCAATCGGAGCAGCACGTTTAACCATATCGGGATATCTAACTGCCCATTCGTATGTTTGTTGTGCTCCCATTGACCCGCCAACAACTAACTCAATTTCATTGATACCATATTTTTCAGTAAGGAATTGATGCTGAGCTCGTACATCATCAGCAATTCTTACATCTGGGAAATCTGACATACTTATTGGAGCAGGGCTGTTATGAGGTGAGCTTGAAAGACCATTTCCAATTTGGTTAATGATTACGATAAAGTATTTAGAAGGGTCCAATGCTCGTCCTTCGCCGATATATGGTTCATAGGCTTTATTTGTACCAGAAAACCAAGTAGGAATGACAATAGCATTATCTTTTGCTTCGTTAAGTTCTCCGAATGTAGCATAGGCGAGTTGACAGTTTGGAATGATGCCACCTTCCTCGAGTTTGAAATCTCCTAAATTAAATAGTTCATAGGGTCCATGGAATTCTTGTGTATAAAATGAATTTTCGATCAATATAGCAACCACCTTTCTTTTAATGAAATCTATTAATACAATATATAGGTGAAATCTGTTATTAAGAACTACTAGATGGACAAACCTTTAAATAAAATTTGTGAGGTGAAAAAAATTTTTTTCAAAAGGAAGCACATTTTCATAACCTCATCATATACTACTTATTGTGTGAGAAAAATGTTAGAAGGGAAGTACGGAAAATGAGCAACGAGATTAAAACACCAGTGACAAATGATTACAAGGATAGTGAAGGGTATAAAGTAATTGAAGTCAACCTCAACAATCCAACAGAAAACCTATTTGCAGTCGTAACTCCTATTAAAATGCAGTAACAGTAACGAATTCAAAAAACTGTCTTTTCGTACGTATTCTTACATAGAAAAGATAGTTTTTTTATTTTGTAATAAAAGGAGCTTCAAGTACAATTAGGATATCGAATCTTTTAAAGGAGCAATACAATGGACGATTTAAACCATCTCGTTACGATATTCGAAAAACATAGTAATCCCGAAAACGCAGTACCGATGCAAAAGTATATGAAAAACCATTTTCCATTCCTTGGGATAAAAACACCTTTAAGAAGACAATTAACACGTGATTTCTATAAAGAAACAGGTATTTTAAAACAGGATTTAAATCTTGAACTTGTCACACAGTTGTGGATGAAGGATGAACGGGAATACCAATATGCTGCACAGGATTACTTAGTTAAATCTATTAAAAGGATTGATAGTAGCCATTTACCTTTTATAGAGAATCTCATTATTACAAAATCCTGGTGGGATACTGTCGATGTTCTTTCTCCACATCTAGTTGGCAATATAGCTAAAGTAACACCTAGTATAATAGAAGAAAAAATTGAAGGTTGGGCTTTTGGGAAACACTTATGGCTTACACGTTCATCCATTCTTTTTCAGTTAAAATATAAGGAAGAAACAAATGAAACCATCCTCTACAAATACATAAAAGCCAACGCTAATAGTAAAGAATTTTTCATCCAAAAAGCAATTGGCTGGGCTTTGCGCGAGTACTCAAAGACAAACCCTAATTCAGTCCGTCACTTTATAAATGATACAACATTGCCAAAGCTAAGTGTTAGAGAAGGTAGTAAATATATTTAAGGCCAGGAATTTCCCGGCCTTTACTTAATCACTCCTAAAATGGTGTACTTACCAGATTTAAACTGGTATTTGATTTCATAAGTTTCACCTTTACTAAATTGAGCACAAAAATCCTCTACCTCTTTTTTATCTTCGCTATAAAACTGATACACGGAGTAAGGATCACTAACATTACAACTGTACTTTCCATCTCCATTTTTTTCGGATGATACTGATACTTCCTGAATAATTATTGAAGTTTCTTTCTCATAGGAGGGGCGAAGATTACCAGAACTCATGGTCACAACAATAATGAATAATCCTATTAAACTTATAATAAACGCCTTTTTCTTTTCCATTTTCACAAAAAACATAAAGATACCGCAACCAACCGCGCCGATTCCTACTGCAAATAGAGCTATCATTAAGTAAAATAACATCCCAGCACTCCTTTCTATAAATAGAATATTCAGACTGTTATCCATATTATACCATATAATGAATCTTAGAATCTTGAAACCATCAAATACCTTTACATTTTTGCAAGTACATACTATCCTTATAGAAAGAATATTCGTAAACTACTAGGGGTGCCCGACTGGGCTGAGAGAAAAGCGTGCGTTTTTTAACCCTTTGGACCTGATCCGGATTATACCGGCGGAGGAAAGTAGAGTGGAAAATGTCCATTTTCTCTTGATACCTTAAGCCAGGTCCATTTATGTGGAACTGGCTTTTTTGCGTTGTTCTTATTTACTATATGAGGAGGCTACTTGAATGAAACTACAAAATCAGGTTATTCTCGTTACCGGTGGTGCACGTGGATTAGGAAAGGAAATCGTAAAAGCTTTTGCTAATGAAGGGACAAAGGTGGTAATTAACTATTTTCAAAGTGAAGACAAAGCTCGTTCTCTACAAGAAGAAATTGGTAAAAATGCGATTGCCATTCAAGCTGATGTAAGGAATCGTGAACAAGTAAAGAGCCTATTTGTTAAAGCGAAAAATTATTTTGATCAACCTATAACAACCGTTGTAAATAATGCCTTAATCAATTTTCGTTTTGACCCAATCGCAAGAAAGAACGCAGAAAATATTTCTTGGGAGGATTTTCACGCACAACTCGAAGGAGCAATAAAAGGAGCATTACACACAACACAAGCAGCCCTTCCAGACATGAAGGAACTTGGTTTTGGACGTATTGTAACAATTGGTACGAATCTCTTTCAAAATCCTGTTGTTGCTTACCATGATTACAACACAAGCAAGGCAGCACTTTTAGGATTCACTCGGAACATGGCAAAAGACCTTGGTTCATATGGAATAAACGTAAACATGATTTCTGGAGGATTACTTCAAACAACTGATGCGAGTTCTGCAACATCTGAAGAAGTTTTCCAATTGATTAAGGAATCTACACCACTTCAAAAAGTAACAACACCAGAAGATGTAGCAAACGCAGTTCTTTTCTTTGCATCACCTTGGGGTAAAGGGGTAACAGGTCAAAACCTTATTGTTGACGGCGGTTTGGTAATGAATTAAATCAGTAATGGGGGATTCATCTTGAGTAAAACACTAAAAATGACGTTAACAGCAATGCTTGTCGCTATCGGAACAGTTACAAGTCATTTATTTGCCATACCAATAGGCTTCACAAAGGTATTTCCTATGCAGCACTTTATTAATGTCTTGTCAGCGGTTATCTTAGGTCCAGCATATGCCGTGCTTCAAGCTTTTTCTGTGTCCTTACTTCGAAACATGCTTGGAACTGGCTCTTTGTTTGCCTTTCCAGGGAGTATGATAGGGGCTTTTTTAGCAGCATTCCTATATTCCAAAACGGGGAAGGCTTCAATGGCAATGACAGGTGAAATAATTGGAACAGGGTTCTTAGGGGCAATAGCTTGTTACCCAATTGCCACACTTATTCTTGGACAGGATGCAGCCATTTTTGGTTTCATACCTTCGTTTATTTTCAGCTCAATTGTGGGATCTATTTTTGGATTTATCATTGTTGGAATCGTATTAAAAAATCCCGCCTTCAAAACATATCAAGAACGAAACTTCTAATACCTAAAAAAAGACTAAACTTGTATGTTTAGTCTTTTTTAGAACACTAATCCACCAATGATATATAACACAACAGCGATGATTCCCCCTATTGATGAAACCTTCAATTTATATTGTGCATACTCAACTAGATCTAAATCTAAAATTGATGCCGTAGTTATCGTTGTGTCACCAAGTGGGGAAGTCAAAGCTCCAAATGCACCGCTCGCAAAAACAGCTCCGACGGTTAGTGGGATGGAGGCACCAGTTGATAGGGCCAAAGCAATTCCAAGCGGCATAAATAACCCCCAAGTTCCCCAAGAGGAACCAATAAAGTACCCAACAACTGACCCGATTAGAAAAATCGTCGCAGGTGTTAAAAATCCTGGTAAAAATGACCCTAAAGTGGAACTAATAAATTCGGAAAATCCGAGTTCCTCAGCAGATAAAGTAAGAGCCCAAATAAGAATGAGAAGGGTAATCGCCTGCATCATTTGGTTTCCACCATCGTAAAAATGATACATAATTTCATGTAATTTCTGCTTTCGGATCACATAAAACACAAAAGTGAAAATGAGTGTGATAAATACAGCCAGCAGCATGACAAAAGTTGCATCGGCCATTGAAAAAGCTTCAAAGACCGTTTGAGCACCAAGTGATCTGCCGTTTTCCCATAGTAGATAGAGAGATAATCCTAAAAGTAAAAACACCGGTACAATTAAATGCCAAGGTTGCGCTTTTACAAGAGAAAGTTCTTTCTTAATTCCCATTCGGTGAAATTCATGATCATGTTCTTCCTCATCTGCGTGGTGTTGGGATTTATGGCTTTTTTTTGATGGCCAAAACGTTTGGATGATTCCAATAAGAAGCATCACAATCGCATAAAAATTAAACAAAATACTCAATAAAAATACTTGATAGGCTGACATCCCTAAATCAAGTCCTTTAATGCCACCTTCGACAAGTGAAACCATAAATCCAACAAATGCAGTTGCGACAGGTAATAGAACAATAACCGATTCGGTTGAAATATCTAATGTCATCCCGACCTTCTGTTTTGATAGGTTCATTTTTTTTATGAGTTGTTTTATGATGGGTCCAATCATCATAATCCGAAACATTGGCATCATAAAGGTAAAAGGGAGGGTGAGCCAAATTAATCCTAGAAGGCCACGTTCAGTCTTGATTTTCTCTCCAATCCATTCCGTAAATCCTTTGATACCCCCGGCAATGTTCATCATCCCAACTAAACCACCAAAAACATATAAAAAGCTTACGATTTTAATATTAGTTGGATCAGATAGAGTCGTCACAATATATGTAATTGATTGCTGGGTTCCACCTAATATATCAGATGTAACAAGGATTGCCCCAACCAATAATCCTAAAACAAGTCCAGGTAAAATATCCTTTAACCAAATCGCCATACCAATTACAATTAAAAAAGGAATAAGTGAGATCCATGAATGTTCCAAACCATAATCCTCCAATATCGAAAATGTTCATTTGGTTAGTATGACCAATTTGGGAGAGGAGTATTTTTAGTAAGGGGAGTTAAGGGTTATGAAACAGAATTCTAAGGAGGAGAGTTTAGTAATGGATATAGATATTAGAAGGCCGAAAATCGAAGATAAGGATGAGCTTCATCACTTTTTTAGTGATGTCATTATGGACACTTTTGCAAAAGAAAGGATAGCTTATTTAACAAAAGATATAGACGAGGAAATTGAAACAAAAAAGAGTTATCTCCACTGCTATTATGAAAGCGGGGGCAAGAACCGATATTTCCTTCTAGCCACCCATGACAGTACAATTGTCGGAACCATTGAGTACGGGCCTGCAAGTCGTTTAATCTGCAAAACGCATCATGCTTATTCTGGTCTAGTTGAAATTGGAACAGTTTTCGTCCATCCGAAATACCAGAGAAAAGGCATTGGCACCTTGTTATTGCAGTCTATATTTACGATTTTAAAGGATAGGGAGATAGAAGAGTTTTGTTTAGATAGCGGGTATAAGAATGCACAAAAATATTGGGAAAATAAATTTGGTAATCCAGATGTTATTTTAAAGGATTACTGGGGTGAAAGTTTTGACCATATGATATGGAGAATCAAGGTAAGTAAAGATTAGGAGTATACACAGTTTTACGAGAAATGGTATACTCCCTGGAGATTTCAGTAGTGATATAGAAATACTGTCACATTTTCATTTTCATCTATTGTTCCAAGTAGAATTTCATTAAGTGTAACATGTTTGTAGGTGGTTGAAATTTTTTGTAACAGCCAATCTTCATTTTTACCAATTTGCTGTAATTCGTTAAAGTCAATCTTTTTCTCCTTGATTAAAGTCCTAGGATAATTGAAAGGTTTTATAGGTTTGTTAATGGTACTCGGGGTAAATGGTTGGTGTTCACTTTTTAAAAAGATTGAAAAAGAACCACCGGGCTCCCAAAACGCAAGTGCAACCTTCTGAATATCTTCAGTACTCTTCATCCTTAATTCTGATAATAGTACATCAATTGAAATCCGTGCTTTGTTCAAATTTTTATAAAGTATATTTCCATTTTCAATCAGTAGGATAGGAGAGGGGATAAACAATTTTCTTATTCTATGTGAACGTAAACTTAATAAAATACCAATCAAATACAAGATCAAAATTACAGTCATTGTAATCATCGAGCCTTTTAAACCTAAACCCTCATCTGATAATGGATGAGCAATAATATTTCCAATTAGTAAGACAATAACAAAGTCAAGAAGCCCGACCTGAGAAATCGTTCGCTGCCCCATCATTCTAGCTATCACGATAAAGAATGCAAAACCTACAATTGCTCTGAGTATCCATTCAACCGCAGTGAGATGCTCTTGGGAAGCAAAAAAATGCATATCTATTCCACCTTAACCTAATTTTTCCTAGTTAGTTTGTACTAATTAGATTATTACTATTAAATTTTGCAATCTTTAGCACAGCAAAAAAACACTTTCTATCGATGCGAATAGAAAGCGTTTTAATCTACTTTAGAATAATCCTACCAATTGTTGAAATGATAAAATTACAAACAGGATCAAACAAGCTATTAATACAATGTTAGATAGTAAATTATTTCTATACTCTTTTCCAACACGCTTGGAGTTAAGCAACCACAATAAACTTATCGATAAAAATGGCATAAACAGAGCACCAAGCGCACCGTACAAAATTATTAATTCAACTGGTTTACCAAAAAATAAAAGAAGCATAGGAGGGAAGGTTAACCATGCTAAATACGCACGATATGCTGGATCTTTTTCAGTAACTGATCGATGATATTCTTTTTTCATTAGTCGTACAAAATCTGCAAATAGATAAGGAACCCCATTCCAAACTCCTAAAAGAGAAGAAAATGCCGCAGCCCAAAATCCAATTAAGAAGAGCCATGTGAATACGCTACCAAATTTATCCCCAATCATTTCAGATAATTGATATAACCCTTGCTCTCCCTGAATTTCTATTCCACTACCATAGAGAAACTGACTTCCTACTATTAATAGAGAAAGAGTGAACAACGCAGTCATAAAATAGGCTGCCTTTGCGTCTAACCTCATCATCGGAATCCATTCTTTTCCTTTCCAGCCTTTTTCTCTTAACCAATAACCATACGAAGCCATCGTGATTGTTCCACCAACACCACCAATTAGTCCGAGTGTAAGCATGAAGGAACCTTTTGGAACAGTTGGGACAAACCCCTTTAATAAATCACCAATGTTAGGGAGGAATAACATTGCAGAACCAACTACTGAAACAAACATTAGACCAATTAGAAACATCATTACTTTTTCAAATAGGAGATAACGACCACTCCAAATGAGAAGGAATCCTACGATTGCGTGAATAACAGCCCATGCCCAAAAGGGGAGAACGGGGAACATCGCGCTCATTGCCAAAGCACAGGCAGAGGTTGCCGCAGCTCCATACACAAATCCCCAAATGACAGAGTAAATACCGAAATAGCCAGTAGCCCATTTCCCCATTTGTTGCCAGCCTTCGATGATTGTTTTACCTGTACCAAGGTGCAAACGACCCACACCTTCATTTAAAAAGTATTTAAAAATAGAACCAAGAATAATTGCCCAAACAAATACTAGACCAAAACCTGCTCCTGCAACCAATGCTGCGACAAGGTCACCGGTTCCGACACCCGTTGCCGCTGCAACAAAACCTGGGCCAATCATCGCTATTTTCTTTTTATAACTCGTAGGTGCCTGTATTCGCGTATTAAGATTTAGATTTGACATAAAGTGCCCCCTTTGTCATGTTATTTGAATATTTCAATAATCCTATAGTCTAAAATTTTATCACACACTAGTTAAATAAACTTGATGCAAATGGTCTGAATATTCCTAGGAAAATTTCCTCAAGCAGGAAAGTTTGTTTCTTTCCTTTCAGTTGATAAAATAGGACTGAAGAAAAATGGAAGAAGGGATTCATGAAATGACAAATATAAATATACCAGTCTCCGTTCTAAACCTTGCTCCAATCCGCAAAGGACAGAATGAGAAAGACGCAATTGATGCTATGGTTGATCTAGCCAAAGCAACAGAAGAAATGGGATACACACGTTATTGGATAGCTGAACACCACAACTCACCAACACTGGTTAGTTCAGCAACACCAATTTTAATAAAACATACATTAGAACATACCGAAAAAATCCGGGTTGGATCAGGAGGTATCATGCTTCCAAATCATTCACCACTTGTTGTGGCTGAACAATTTGGAACAATGGCGACCATTTATCCAGATCGACTTGATTTAGGGCTTGGCCGTGCACCAGGAACGGACATGATGACCGCAAGTGCTTTAAGACGCTCACATAATGATTCTGTCTATACTTTCCCTAATGATGTAAATGCCTTGCTCACATACTTTGGACCAATGGAAAAACAAGGCTATGTAAAAGCTTATCCGGGAGTTGGTACAAATGTACCAATATATATTCTTGGTTCCTCAACGGATTCCGCATATTTGGCTGCCAAATTAGGACTGCCATATGTATTTGCATCACATTTTGCACCTCGGTTCATGGAAGAAGCAATTTCCATTTACCGCAAACGTTTTGAACCATCGGAATATTTAAGCTCACCATACATGATGGTTTGCCTAAATGTAATTGCTACAGAAACCGATGAAGAGGCTAAACGGGAACTAACAACCATGCAACAATTTTTCCTAAATGTTGTTCGTGGTACACAAACCCCGTTACAGCCACCCGTTGATAATATGGATGAACTGTGGAATCAGCCTGAAAAAGAAATGGCAACTTCTATGTCCAGCGTTACATTATTAGGAAGCAAAGATTCCATCCGGAACCAATTAACAAGCTTCCAAGAAAAATATAATGTCGATGAACTAATGGCCGTTTCGTACATCTATGATCCTAATAAACAAAAACGTTCGTATGAGATACTAAAAGAAGTTGTAGATGGAAAGTAATTGATTTTTGCTCGAGTAGTGGGAGCTTTTATTATTTATTGGGCGATTAGAAGCAAATTGCTTCACATTAATCTATAAACTTGATACAATAAAGTGTAATTAAATAATGATCTATCTTCGGGGCCGGGTGAAAATCCCGACCGGCGGTGATGAGTTTATTCTCTAAGCCCGCGAGCCGCAAGGCAGGATTTGGTGCGATTCCAAAGCCGACAGTATAGTCTGGATGGGAGAAGATGGAGGTTCTGCGCGTTCAAAAATTTTTACGTTTTGAACGTTTATTAAGCATGCCTTTACATTAACTCCCTCAAGAAACTATTCTTGGGGGTTTTTATTTGGGTATGTCTTAACAAGCTGAACCTTTCTTCTTTTGAGGTGGATCGACAAAAGAGGAGAGGAAAGAAAAATGAAAAAAATACCTTTACGTCAATTTGTGGCAATTGCAATGTTGAGTACGATTTCGTACATCCTAATGTTCTTCAATTTTCCATTGCCAACATTCCCAAGCTTCTTGAACGTCGACTTTAGTGATGTTCCAGCTTTACTAGCAGCACTTATTTTTGGACCAATGGCCGGTATCTTAGTTGAATTATTCAAAAACATGATTGATTATTTTATTACCGGCAGTGAAACAGGTGTACCCGTCGGTCACATCTCAAACTTTGTAGCCGGGATTATATTTGTTCTAACAACCTACTACATTTTTAAACTATTAAAAACAAAATTAGGCCTAACAATCGGATTAATTGGCGGCACAGCCATGATGGCAATCATCATGAGTGTTCTTAACTATTATGTCTTCTTACCGGCATTCAACTTTTTCTTGAATATCCCGGCGATGTCATCACCAGAAACACTCAAAATGGTGGTTTACGCAATCCTACCGTTTAACTTACTAAAAGGATTGATTGTGGCAACAATCTTCATGCTGTTGTATGCTCGCTTACATCCGTGGATTAATAAACAAGCGTCGTCTATATAGAGTTATGTAATGTCAGGCACCCAGGTTGGGTGCCTGTTTTTGGTATTAGAGAAGTCTTCGGAGACAATCGGAACTTACTCTTTGATTAAATGTCTCTGAGAGTATCTCTCTAAGACAAAACTAGTCAGTCTTCTTTTTTATTGTCCTTGAGACGCGCTCTCTAATACAAAGTCCAGCAATTCTCAGACTAAATGTCTTTGACACTGCTGCTCTAAGACAAAACACTGTTTGTTCTCTTTTTAATTGTCCCTGAGACACGCTCTCGAGGACAAAATCCAACGATTCTCAGAATATATGTCTTTGACACGCTACTCAGAGAAATACCGAATTAGCTTGTCTGTTAGAAAAATGATTGTAAACTAACTTTGTTTATTCATAGTATGTCCATCTATTGTTGCTAACAGCTTTATAACTCTTATCCAAAATTCTCTGTATTCTCTTCTTAGAGTCCACAATCCTACACCATTCCTGCACCAAATTCGTCGTAATCTTATATTCTGCAAACAAAAGTTTTAATTCCTCTACACTTCGAATAACTGCATCGATAACCAATTCCTCATGACCACAGCCACTACAAATTCACTTTCTTCCAACAACATTCACAGAAAGTGACCCACAATTCACACAACAAATCCCTTTTCGCAAGTCACTATACTTATATTTTGGTAATATACGATACGGAGACTCCTCCATATGCAATGATAGTAGCTTGTCCGCTAGTACTTGATGGTTCTTATTTAATTTTGCAGTAGACTTATTTAGGTTTTGGAAAAATGCATGTAATTGTGTTGGAAAGATAATGGGTTTTGTGAGTGATGCTTGGTATAGGGTGAAAGCAGGGTTTACAAATACTACGTAAGCTTGAATTGGTATTGTAAAACCATAACTTTGGAGCATTTGGCGCAGTAAGGATTCACTACGATGAAGCTGGTTAAGTGGATTGCTGACTTCTTTTTTTGGTTTCTTGTAGAGGATGTCTGATTCAAAATAATAATCACCCTCATAATTTTTCACTTCAAAAATATACAGTTTGTCTGGGGTAATTAGTAGGGTGTCAATTTGGAATGTGGTGTTATTATATTGGAGTAATAAATCATTTATAACCAAACATTCGCACTCTAACTTATTTGTATAAGAATCAAATAAAACTTCTCCTTCGTATCCTTTAATCAGATTTGAACAATATTGTTTTTCTTTTAATTCGTTTCTACTTTGTAATAATTTCATAATTCTAATCACAATAGATTCCGTTCGTTCCTTGTAAACCATACTCCACAACCTTTCGATTTAGTTTCAAATCTATTATACTCATTTTTCGCAACTAGCACCAGAAAATGGTAAACTATTTATACATATAGAAAAGGGGATGGAGCTATGAAAAAAAAGATCGTCCTTGCGGGTGGTACTGGGTTTGTGGGTACTTATTTTTATAAAAAATTCACTGAACTTGGCTATGACGTTAAAGTTATTTCTAGAAACGCACCAAACATAACTTGGAACGATAAAAGAGGGATTATACAAGCACTAGAGGATGCTGAAATGCTGGTTAACCTTGCCGGAAAGTCTGTAAATTGCAGATACAATGAGAAAAACAAACAAGAAATTCTCCATTCACGAACAGAAACAACAAAACTATTGGGAGATGCAATAAAAGAATGTAACAATCCACCAGCCATATGGATTAATTCTAGTACAGCTACAATCTATCGCCACGCGGAAGACAGACCGATGACCGAGGAAAGAGGTGAAATTGGAACTGGTTTCTCAGTAGAGGTAGCAAAAAGGTGGGAGGAGGCCTTTTTTTCCTTTACATTACCGAAAACAAGGCAAGTAGCTCTGCGTATTTCGATCGTCCTTGGTTCAGATGGAGGCGTAATGATTCCTTATAAAAACTTAGTTCGCTTTGGACTAGGAGGAATTCAGGGGCCTGGGACGCAGAAATTCAGTTGGATTCATATTGAAGATTTGTTCAATATCATTCTTTACATTCGGGACCACAACCACTTATCTGGAGTATTTAACTGTTCAACACCGAACCCCATTACAAATCGTGAGTTGATGAATGCCCTTAGAAGAGCTTTCAATCGGAGACTGGGCTTGCCAGCACCAGCTTGGCTTCTTGAACTTGGTGCGATTTTTATAAGAACGGAAACGGAACTAATTTTAAAAAGTAGGTGGGTTATTCCAGAACGCCTCGTAAAAGAAGGTTTTACTTTTAGGTATCCCACAATCGACCAGGCTCTTGCACAAATAAAAAGTAAAAAATTTTGAAACTAATTTCCCATATATCCGTAAATAATACTATTAAAACTTAATGGAGGGGATTTTATGCAAGGTAAAGGCTGCGTTAAATGTGGAAGTACGAATGCGGGGACGAAGGATGTTTCGATGACAGGTTCAGGGATTACAAAAATGCTAGATATACAAAATAATCGTTTTACTGTGGTCTATTGTAAGAGTTGTGGATACTCCGAATTTTATAACAAGGATTCTTCGAAAGCATCAAACATACTTGATTTATTCTTTGGATAATTGTTGAAGGGGACAAATTAATCATGCTGCAAAAGTTCACTTTACAAACAAATAAGCGTGACCAAATGATCGATGTAACTGATAAAGTTCAAGACGTAGTTGATCAAAGCAGAATGAAAGAGTGCGTAGTGGTCGTATATTGCCCCCATACTACTGCTGGAATAACGATAAATGAAAATGCGGACCCTGATGTGAAGCGGGATATGTTACGTCGTTTCGATGAAGTCTACCCTTGGCATCATGAGTTAGACCGTCATAAGGAAGGAAACACTGCCGCTCATATGAAGTCAAGTACTGTCGGCGCATCACAACACGTAATTGTGACAGAAGGACGTTTACTATTGGGTACATGGCAGGGTATCTATTTTTGTGAGTTTGATGGTCCACGAACACGTACCTTTTATGTAAAAATCATATAAATAGGCGAATCCTGATAGATTCGCCTATTCACCGTTGTAAAAAACAATTTCACCTATATCTTGAATCCATTCTTAGCTTCAGTACCATCAGGATTTGCCCTCCAAGTTTCTCTTTCGTTCTCTCATTTACCTTAATCTCTTTCTAATATCTTCGGAGTATGTGTAGCAGAAATTTTTCCAAGCATTTGTTAAAATGGGAATAAGACTTATATTTTTGAATTTTTAGGAGGGGAATATCGATGGATGAACGTTATCCGATAGGAGAATTCCAATTTCAGGGGGATTTAACAGGGGAATTAGTCAGCAATTGGATTAATGAGATTGAGAAATTACCAGCATTAGTAAGGGCAGCAGTGAAGGATTTAACAGACCAACAGCTTGATACACCTTATCGTGAAGGTGGATGGACACTTCGACAGGTTGTTCATCATATTGCAGACGCATCGATGAATTCATATATTCGTTTTAAATTAGCTGCAACAGAAAATAATCCAGTTATTAAACCGTATGACGAAGCTGAATGGGCAAACCTTGCAGATTCGACTCTACCAGTTGATGCTTCATTAGCAATTATTGATGGTGTTCACAAGCGCTGGGTGACTCTTTTACAAAACTTTGCAAAGGACGAATTCCAACTGACCTATGTTCATCCAGAAGGTGGCGAAATGAAACTAGGTGTTTTTCTAGGATTCTGCGCTTGGCATGGGAATCATCATCTTGCACATATAACAACTACAGCAAAAAGGAAAAACTGGTAAATTAATTGCAATGTATCACATTTGCTTTTATGCTTACCTCGTAAAGAGTAAGTTCACCTCCCACTTTATACAGGCAGGCAAAGGTACTGCCTGTTATTCTTAAGTACTAAAGGAATATAGACTAGGTTTAAAGAATTTTATCGATAAAATAAGAGAGGAGGGTCTTTCTTGATTTATGAAATGACTTTTCAGTTTCGTGTCGCTGATATATCTAAGGGTCAAAAATGGTACGAAGCGCTGCTTCAGAAAAAGCCTGATTTTATCCCGCATGAAGGGTTTGCTGAGTGGGAGCTTCTCCCAGGGTGCTGGCTTCAAATTGCTGAAGGAGATAGCACTATAGGTTCCGGTCCATTAAGATTAGGAGTAGACAACCTTGAAAATGAGCGTGAAAGACTTATCAATGATTTAAAAATAGACCCTTTTGATATTTATTCAAGAGAAGATGTCCCAGTAAAATGGACTACATTTTCAGACCCTTGGGGAAATCATGTCGGATTATTTGAATACCATATTGAAGCAGAAAAAGAAGAACGTAAGAAAACAATTTTAGGGTTATAAATAATTGGAGGTCAAACAATGGCAAAGGGACATACAAAGACAAATGCCATGAGAATTTTAGATTCAAAAAAGATTCCATATGAAATCTATACATATGAAAGCAATGATGGAAAAATTGATGGGGTTTCTGTGGCAAAAAAGGTCGGAATAGACCCAAAACTAGTCTTTAAAACACTTGTAGCCCACAGCAATACAAAGGAGATCTTTGTGTTCGTGATTCCTGTAGAGGAAGAACTTGATCTTAAAAAAGCAGCAACTGTATCCGGTGTTAAAAAGGTAGAGATGATACCGGTTAAGGATATCCAAAAACTCACAGGATACATTAGAGGTGGGTGTTCTCCGATTGGTATGAAAAAAGCATATCCAACTTTTATTGACGAACAGGCTAACAATCTTGATAGTATTGTTGTAAGTGCTGGTAAAATCGGGATGCAAGTGGAATTAAAAGTAGATGACCTAATTGTCTCCACTAATGGTAGGATCGTAGATATCATTAAAGCTTAAGAGGTAACTATAAAATTTCAGCGCCACAGGTCTTCGAAAAACTCAATAAATTAATTCAAAACAAAACCTTCCATTTTCGGAAGGTTTTTTAGTGCAACTAGATGATTGTATTGATAAGTTAAATCTTTTCATGGTGACTTCCTAAATAATTTTTCTACTATTGTCCAAAAATAGGAAATGAATCGATAACTCGTTTTAATTCTTAGCATTGGAAGGATGTTTTTATATGGAATTTGTATGGAAAGCAATATTAATGGTAATGGCAGGCATTTTATTACTGAGAGTAGCCGGTAGAAAATCAATATCTCAAATGACGTTAGCTCAAACGGTTGTCATGATTTCGATTGGCTCTGTTATCATTCAGCCGATAGTTGAAAGTAGTGTTTGGAGAACAATAGGAGTAGCAGTTATCTTCATTGCATCACTTATTTTAATGGAATACTTGCAACTTAAGTTTAATTTTTTTGAGAAGTTTATCACAGGAAAATCGAAAATAATTGTAGATAATGGTGATTTGAATATAAAAAATATGAAAAAACTGAGATTTACTGTTGATCAATTGGAAATGCGCCTTCGCCAAAATGGAATTACAAATATTAAGGATGTTAAATATGTGACATTAGAGCCTAATGGGCAAATAGGATACGAATTACAGGATGATGCAAAGCCATTAACGGTTGGTGAATTTAAAAAACTGATAGGGCCACTCCTACAAAATCAACAGCAGCAACCTACAAATAAGTCACAACCTAATATTTTTGAAGAAATTAAAGACAAATATGAACAAGATAATCCCTCTCAATTTCATTAAAGGGTTGTTGAAAAAACGCTAATATGTTAATATATAAGTATCAAATATTTAAACTTAATACCCTTAAGGGGAGTAGCTTTTACAGCAAAGTCGTCATTACAGAGAATATTTCTCTCGGCTTTGTTGGCAACTATAACGTTGTTAGCAAGACCTTACCAATAACATGGTATAGGTCTTTTTTGTTTTTTTAAGGCCTATGTCGATTATGATGTAGGCTTTTTCTCATCCACTAAAAAGGAAAGGGAGTTCATAATGAATATATTTACAACGAAGAATTTACCATTATTTATCACAAAGGAGCTTGAGCAGCTACATAAGAAAATTAGTCCGATCATGGCGAAGACCTCAAAATATATATTCTGGTCATTTCCATTGATCACGATTTCACTAATCAACCTTGGTTTTTTACTATTTTTCATACCATTTACAAATGAAGCAATTCCATCACTTGTTATATTTGCAATCCTAGGAGCTATTGGATTTGCCTTATCAAAAGAAGCAAAATTGAAGAAAAAAGAAATGGAAGCAATTTCTTCCGAATATATCATTGAAAGAATTAAAAAGAGTGATGTAGTAACAGAAGGGCGTCAGAAAGACTATATTTCGAGACTACAAAGTCAGCCAAAGCTTGCTTTACACTTTTTTATCGAGTTTTTAAATGAGGAAAAACAGAGAGAAAAGCGAAATCTTTATTCATAAAGGAGTTTTAAAATAATGACGAAACGCATTATCGAAGCAAAGTCGAAGGAACCAGTCCCTGTAAAAAAAACGAAAAAAACAATCCACCAAATCCTTCTTAAGTTGCAAAGCCAAGGAGTAAATGCATCCCTTAGTAAAAAAAGAAGTAAATTTGTTTTAGGATCATAATGACAAAACCTGACCCAAAGAGTCAGGTTTTTTTAGTTGTTACTAGATAATAGACAACTAGCATGAGTAATAAATAGACTGTATATCCAAAAAGTGAATATACATGCTTCCATGAGGTTTCGTGAATAAACCAGCCAAAGCCTTCAGACAGTTTTTCTCCGCAAGCCATGGCAGAAGCAAGTACGAACACAGCAACAAGCTTTCCAAACAAATTCAGTTTTTGACAGATAGATAGAAATATAACTAACATAACCGGTAAACCGAGTAAGGTAAACCCTATATGAATGGAAAACACTTCAGGAAAAGGACGCTCTGGAAAAGAGTACAAGCCTTTACCAACAAAATACAAGTCGAGATATGTCCCAATAAGAGTGCCAACTAGGACTGTAACTAACAGGCCTAAATTAGTCCAATATTGAAATGGCTTTTTTAGCAATTGCTGCGAGTTCGAATTTTTCGAGCGTTTTACAGTATTCATTTTGTATCTCTCCATCCACGTTTTCATTATCATCGGTAAGGTAATGAATCACTTCCCAATCCTTATACCAATCCCCAATTTCAACAGGCTTATGTCTTCTATTTTTCCAAGCCAATTCTAATCGCGGGCTATATATTCTTGGAGAACCTTTTGTAAGTTCACATGATCTCACACGTGATTTTAATATTGTACCAGGCAAGCCTTCGTCCACTTGATTAAAAATATGCGGCCAGTAATCCTTTCTAGACCCTGTATGTGGGACTTTATTTGCCCACATCTCCACTAGTTTCAGCGTCTTTTTATCACTAAACAAGATGGAATACAATCGTTTTCCTAACAAAATACGTTCTCGAACACTTTTAAATTGATGGAGGGTTTGACCAATCAAGTGAGTTTTTCCTTTTTCTTCGAACGGAAAAAGAATATGATTCAAATCAAATAAATCCTGAAGCTTGAATTCCAGTGTATCGAGGACTTCTTTTTTATAAGTGGTATTTGAAATGATACGCTTTTCAAGATAGCTTTGCTCATTAATAATTTGAGCCATCGTTAGTAGATACGCGTCCTGTTTCACCCAGAAATAATTCCACATCGTTTCCATAAACATCGAAACATGAAAATGGGGGAGTAGGTAAAATAAATTTCGCTGATATCGTTTACTAGCCTCGTAGAGTAAGAATTGAGGAAACGCATCCTGAAAAATCAACCAGTTCCCCCGTTCCAAAAATGAAAAATAAGACTCCGCTTCTTTCTGTGTTAACAGTCTAGAAAGCTGGCCACCCTTTAAATCTGTCATATTCCACCCTCCATTCCTGGACACCATATGTCCAAGGAATGCCCAATGGATTTCAGGGTGGGCATGATAGAAATCCAGATATGCTTTTGTCCTCGTAATATTATTCAGATTAAGACTTCCCGTTATCGCATGTATTCGCTGAATTAAATACTGCTCTTCTACTGAAGGTGGTGGAAACATTTTTTGTCTTTGTCGTCTTTTTAGCGCTTTTTTGATTTGCAAAAGAGATTCAGAGAGTGGGAGCTTCTCCTTTTGGAAAAATTTGCACATCTGTGTAACCTCCTCTATGAATGCTCGTGGATTACGCTGAATATGTATGGAGTAGGTTGAAGGGAGGTGTTATATGTTAGACAAGGTTACTAACAAATTACATGATCTGATTGAAAAAGTTAGGAAGGACCAGTCTCCAAATGGCTCATGGAAATATCCCTTTGAAACAGGAATTTCAACCGATTGTTATATGATTATCTTATTAAGAAGCCTTGAAATAAATGATGAGAAGTTAGTTCAACAATTAACAGAACGAATTTTAAGCAGGCAAGAAGAGAATGGGGCATGGAAACTTTTTTATGATGAAGGGGATGGAAATTTATCCGCGACTGTGGAGGCTTATTACGCACTTCTATACTCAGGGCTTATAAAAAAAACAGACCCCAGAATGATACGTTCAAAATCGTTTATTGTGAAAAATGGAGGTCTGAAGAGATCCCATATGTTCACAAAATTCATGCTAGCCTTAACAGGCCAGCAAAAGTGGCCAACATTTTTCCCGCTACCACTTGAAATAATTCTAATTCCCACTTCGTTTCCTGTTCATTTTTATAGTTTTTCAGAATTCGGCAGGGCAAATCTAACACCGATTATGATTCTTGCTGATAAAAAATTTCAACTAAGAACAAAGAATAGTCCTGATTTATCTGAATTAACCAGTAAAAGAGAAGAAGATATGTTTGATTTTCGACATTCACCCGAATGGCGGTCATTTTATTCAGGAATTCAACAAGCAATCAAAGGTTTAATTGGTTTACCTACACATCTTCACCAAGTAGCACTGGAACAAGCAAAGCAGTACATGCTACGTAGGATAGAGCCTGACGGAACTTTTCTAGGATATTTCAGTTCCACATTTCTGATGATTTTTGCATTACTTTCCTTGGGCTATCCTAAACATCATTCATTGATTAATAATGCTGTTAATGGCTTAAAGACAATGAAAACCGAAATAAATGGCCATACTCATATGCAATATACTACTGCTGATATATGGAATACTTCACTTCTCGGATATGCCTTACAAGAAGCAGGGGTACCCGCATCAGATCCAATGATTAAAAAGGCCAACCAGTATTTATTTGATCGTCAACATTACAAATACGGGGACTGGGCCATCCAGAATCCCACTGGACCTCCTGGCGGATGGGGCTTTGCAGACATGAACACTCTACATCCAGATGTGGATGATACAACTTCTTCACTGCGATCAATTGCAAGAACGGTAAAAAAAGAACCTATTTACAGACAATCTTGGCAACTAGGATTGCATTGGCTTATGTCCATGCAAAATGAGGATGGGGGTTGGCCCGCCTTTGAAAAAAATACGGATAGTAAACTACTAAGCTTGTTACCAATCGAAAAAGCAGAATATATATTAACAGATCCATCGTCAGCAGATGTGACTGGCCGAACACTTGAGTATCTTGGTAAATATACAAATCTCCCTAAAGATCATCCTTCCGTTAAATCGGCCATCAAATGGCTTATAAAAAGTCAAGAGGAGGATGGCTCATGGTATGGGCGGTGGGGAATCTGTTATATATACGGAACATGGGGAGCAGTCACGGGCTTACGAGCTATTGGTGTGTTACCAACGTACTCGGCTATAAAAAAAGCTGTTACCTGGCTTGAATCCATTCAAAATCCGGATGGAGGATGGGGTGAATCTTGTAGGAGCGATAGTAAAAATAAATATGTTCCTTTAAAAACAAGTACATTAACACATAGCGCCTGGGCGCTGGATGCGCTTATTTCAGCAAGTGAAAAACGAACAAAAGCGATTGATAAAGGGATTCAATTTCTTCTCGAAAATGTAGACCGAGATGACTGGACGACAAACTATCCGAAAGGGCAAGGGATGGCAGGGGATTTTTATATTCACTATCACAGCTATCGATATATTTTCCCGCTACTGGCACTCTCACATTATCAAAAGAAGTATACAAAAAAAGGCTAAAAGAACAAAAATGCTCTTTTAGCTTTTCTTTAGTTTTGACGGGTTGTTGATTTTATAGTGAACCGGGTCCTCAATGATGAACTCTTCTTCAACGTCCTTGCCTTTTGCAAGTTTCTTTTTCACGATTTTGGCATCAAATTCAAGGGTATTCCCTGGTTCAAGCTCTAATTTCTTTAATGTCTTTGAATGAGAGCACCAAGCTAGTCCAATTTCAAGAGGATCTTCTTGCTGAATGACCACATTCTCAAGAACAATGACTTCATCATTATCCTCATTAAAATGATTCCATGTTAACGCGAATTGTTTGACCTTAGCGGTAAAATGAACCTTATCTGTTGGTAGCTCGATTTTTGGTGCTTTTTCTTTTTTCGCTTTCTTTTCGGGTTGTTCCTTTTTAACTACTGGATTTGTTTCAGTTGTTGTCGGCTGCTCAGCAACTACCTTGCTCACCGTTTCCTTTTTCTTCGGCTGAGTTACAGTTGTGTCTGAAATAGCGGCTTTTGTAAAGCTTGGAGACTGCATTTCTTTTAAATAGGCAGGGTGAATACAAGTAAGATTCCCATCTTTAAACTCAAGGACGATTGTATTGTGTTCTTGAGTTTTACCGTACACCTCATATCCTTTGATTGTCACGATTCGCTGATGTGTTCTTTCTTTATACCAGTATTCCTTTTTAACAGAAAGGCCCCATTCTCGAACCTTCTCTTCATAGTCAGAATCATCAACAAATGTTTCATAATCACCTTTTGGTGGGAGATATACAGTTCCAACTGAGTCCTCTACATGAGGCAATGTGTTCGCCATGTATGAACATCCTTTCATTTTTTACAAATTTATGTAATTCATATACAATAAAATGAAACATATCTATCTCATATCATATATTTCTTTCTTACATAATAAAAGTAATTTCAATTTAATTCAAAGGAGAATTGCGATGACAACTACGTATTCATCACGAACTGAAGTGCCTGAACAAGAAAAATGGAATTTAGATGACCTCTATTCTGACCTAAGTAAATGGGAGGAAGACTACAAACTCATTGAGAAGATGGGGGAAGAGCTAGGAAAATTTGATGGAAATATTCATGACGGACATTCGTTATGTGAGTATTTAACTTTGAGTGAAAAACTATCTTTCCATTTTAACAAGCTTTTTGCCTATGCCATGCTAAAGGTAGATGAAGATACTCGAGTTACCAAATCACAATCATATTTAGACCGAGCTAAACAGCTTAGTGTAAAGGTGAGCACAAAGAATTCCTTTTTCATGCCGTTCTTATTAAGCTTAGAGGAAGAAACGTTAAAGCGTTACATTGCCGAGGAAGAAGGACTTCAGTACTTTGAAAAAGAATTACTTGAATCGTACCGGTATAAACCACATGTTTTAAATAAAGACCAAGAAGAGATTCTCTCACAATTAGGCGAAGCTCTTTCTGCACCAAGTACGACATACGGTATGATTAATAATGCCGATATTCGCTTTGGAAAGATCACGAAAGATGATGGGGAGAAGGTAGAGTTAACGAGAGGAATATATGCAAAGCTGATCGAGGATGAGGATCGCGAAAAGCGAAAAGAAGCCTATAAAGCCTATTATGAGCCATATGTTCATTTGAAAAATTCAATTGCTTCGACTTTATCGGCCGCCATTAAAAATAATGTGACCATTTCAAAAATGCGTCATTATCCATCTGCACTTGAAAAAGCATTGTTCGGAGATAATGTTCCAAAAGATGTCTATGAAAATCTAATTGAAACAACAAAGAAAAACATCAATGCCTTGCACAAATACACAAGCATCCGCAAGGAAAAATTAGGTCTTGATGAGCTTCGTCAGTACGACTTAAGTGTTCCACTCGTAAGTGGGGCAAAGAAGGATATTTCGTATGATGAAGCATTTGAAATGATGTGCAATGCACTTGCTCCACTAGGAGAAGATTATATTCAAACCCTGAAGGATTTTAGAACATCTCGTTATTTCGATGTTCGGGAAACGCCTGGAAAACGTTCTGGAGCTTATAATCTAGGTGTGTATGGTGTACATCCATATATTCTTTTAAACCATCAGGATGATTTAGACAGTTTGTTTACATTGGTTCACGAATGTGGCCATGGCGTACACAGTAAGCTAAGCTCTGAGCATCAACCGCAAATAACGGCACGTTACAGTATTTTTGTCGCTGAGGTAGCTTCAACTGTAAATGAAGTCCTTTTAATCAACTACTTATTGAACAATGAAGAAAATGAAGAGGTTAAGAAATACTTAATCAATCACTTTATCGATAAATTTAAAGGCACTTTCTTTACCCAAGTGATGTTTGCAGAGTTCGAAAAGAAAACACACGAAATGGCAGAACAAGGATTGCCTTTAAATGTTGAATCGTTTAGTGAAGTATATGAGGGATTATTTAGAGAGTATCATGGTGAGGAACTTGTGTTCGATGATGAAGTAAAATATGGTTGGTCCCGAATCCCACATTTTTATCGACCATTTTACGTATATAAATACGCAACCGGGTTTGCATCAGCGATTCATATTGCCACCAAAATTTTAGAAGGGGACAAAACAACACTCACTTCTTATCTTGAATTCTTAAAAAGCGGTAGCTCCGACTACCCGCTCGAATTGTTGAAAAAAACCGGAGTGGACCTTACAACTCCATATCCAATTGAAAATTCATTAAAGAAATTTAATGAATTAGTAGAGGAGTTTTCCAACCTCTAATAAAGAAAGCCTTCCGATTGTGGAAGGCTATTTTTTATTCCTTTGGATGTACCATTTCTTCAGGTTTTACATATTGATCAAACTCGGCTTCTGTTAAAATTCCTAACTGTAAGGCTGCTTCTTTCAAAGAGATCTCATTTTTATGAGCATGCTTCGCAATCGCAGCTGCTTTTTCATAGCCGATATGTGGATTTAATGCCGTAACAAGCATCAAAGATTCTTGCAGGTATTTAGAGATAACTGCCTCATTTGCCTGAATCCCAACGGCACAGTTGGTATTAAACGATTCCATCGAATCAGCTAAAAGTCTAACGGACTGAAGGAAATTATAAATGATCACTGGTTTAAACACATTAAGTTCAAAATTTCCTTGGCTTGCTGCGATTCCAATTGTAGCATCATTTCCCATGACTTGAACCGCAACCATTGTAAGTGCCTCACTTTGGGTCGGATTTACTTTCCCTGGCATAATCGAACTACCGGGTTCATTTTCCGGAATTGTTATTTCACCGATCCCACAACGTGGCCCACTTGCAAGCCATCTGACATCATTGGCCATTTTCATCAAGTCAGCTGCCAATCCTTTTAAAGCTCCGTGAGCAAATACGATTTCATCATGACTTGTTAACGCATGAAATTTATTCTCGGATGAATAAAAGCCAAACGCCGTATGTTCTGCAATTTCCTTCGCTACTTTCTCCCCAAACTTTGGGTGAGCATTAATGCCCGTACCTACTGCCGTCCCACCAATCGCAAGGGCGAGCATTTTTTCGGTAGACTCCTTAATCATTTCTTTAGATCGTTTCAACATGTGGACCCAGCCACTTATTTCCTGACCGAGTGTTAATGGAGTAGCATCTTGTAGATGGGTTCTTCCGATTTTTACAATGTTAGCAAATTCCTTTTCCTTTTCTTCTAATGTGGTTTGTAACTTTTTAATAGCAGGAAGAAGGCGTTCATGAATTGCTTTCACACCCGCAATATGCATTGCGGTTGGGAAGGTATCATTGGAGCTTTGGCTCATATTGACGTCATCATTTGGGTGTATTCGTTCACCAATCCCGTTATCCTTTAACCATTTGTTAGCCCGGTTAGCAACAACTTCATTTACATTCATATTACTTTGCGTACCACTTCCTGTTTGCCATACAACGAGCGGAAAATGGTCGTATATATTCCCTGATAAAATTTCATCACACGCGTAAATAATCGCTTTTGTTTTATTTGCATTTAACTTCCCTAGCTTTTCATTTGCTATGGCGGCACTTCGTTTTAAAATCGCAAAGGCCTCAATCACTTCTTGCGGCATTTTTTCCGTCCCAATCCGAAAGTTCTCTTTGCTTCGTTGGGTTTGGGCAGCCCAGTATGCATCAGCTGGAACCTTAATTTCGCCCATGGTGTCTTTTTCAATTCGATAATCCAAGATAAATCACCTCAATTTTTCTTCTCTCTATAAAGTACCTATTATTCCCTTGTTTTATGTCATAGCTTGTTTTGATTTCAACATCCTTGTCAATAAAAATAATAGACTTTATAATTGTATTTTGAGTAAGAAGGAGGTGGGCTAACATGAATAAAGGGGAAAGCTTTTTTCATCGAAAGAAGGAACAGCTTGGTGTCCAATTAAATAATGTACAAAAACAGGCCGTTCTTCATACAAGGGGACCTTTGCTCTTATTAGCGTCACCTGGTTCGGGTAAAACGACCACTACAATTATGAGAATCGGATATTTAATTGAAGAAGAAGGAGTACATCCTTCACGAATTAAGGCCGTAACCTTTAGCCGCGCGTCAGCGGCTGACATGAAAGAACGATTTTCTCGCTTCTTCCCAGAGCACTCAGTAGATTCAGTGGATTTTTCAACCATTCATAGTTTGGCATTCCAGGTTGTACGGGATTATGTGTATAAACAGCAAATTTCATATCAATTAATTGAAGGAAATCAAGATGGTGGGCCTAATAAAAAAAGACTGTTACGGCAAATTTTTAAATCGTTGAATGGTGAGAACATTACGGAAGAACAGCTTGAAGAATTAACTACCTATATTAGCTATATTAAGAACAAGCTACTTCCTCGTGATGAGTGGAATAAGATTGAGTGTGATATTCCATTTGTCGAAGCCATTTTTGAGGAATATGAAAAGATAAAAAATGCAAATCTAAAATCTCTTTTACTTGATTATGATGATATGCTTACGATTGCGAATGATGCATTTTCAAATGATGAAACGATTCTACGGAAATATCAAAATCGTTATGATTACCTCCTAACAGATGAAAGCCAAGATACCTCGCTTGTTCAGCATGCGATTATTGAAAAGCTAGTGAAGCCTCACCAAAACTTATATGTTGTGGCAGACGATGATCAATCAATTTATTCTTGGCGAGGAGCGGAGCCGAAGTATTTGCTTGATTTTAAAAACGTGTATCCAAACGCAGTTATCCTTAAAATGGAACAGAACTACCGTTCGTCTAAGGATATTGTTCATGTTGCTAATCGTTTTATTAAGCGAAATAAAGACCGCTACGATAAGAATATGTTCACCAAAAATCCCCATAATAAGCCAATTGAGATTAAACAATTTGAGGATTATCGTTTTCAATCAAAATACATTGTCCAAGAAATTGATCGTGTCGACAAGAAGAAGGATGTCGCTGTACTATATCGGAATAATTCATCTTCAATTATGTTAATCAATGAGCTTGATCGGAATCAAATTCCTTTTTATATTAAGGATTCAGATAATCGTTTCTTCTCACATTGGGTCGTTAAAGATATATTGAATTTTATGAGGATGACGTTTACAGATAAACGAATCGATATTTTTGAACAAATATATACGAAATGTGGTTTTTTTCTATCAAGGGAACAATTGTTCGAGTTAGCAAAAAAGAAGCCAACTGAATCCATCTTCGAGCGACTGCTACAAAATAAAGGGTTAAAAGACTATCAAATAAAACAAATTCAAGCATGCAAAAAAACCTTCCAACAAATGAAGGGGGCAAAACCACTTAAGGCGATTAAGCTAATAAGAAATCAACTTGGCTATGATAAAACACTAAAAGAAATGAGTAAGAAGCTTGGATTTAAAACGGATTATTTATTCAGTGTGCTCCAAACACTCGAGGAAATAGCTGATACGCTTGAAACTATGGAACAATTCGCTGAACGTCTAAAGCATCTGGAAAATCTATTAAAAGCCTCGAAGTTTAATAAAAATAAAGATGCCATCACCCTTTCTACCTTTCATAGTTCAAAGGGGCTTGAGTTTAAAAAAGTGTATATGATTGATCTGATCGAAGGAGTAGTTCCTTCACATGATGAGATTAATTCATATAAAGAGGGCAACCGTAGTCTAATGGAAGAAGCAGTCCGGTTGTTTTATGTGGGAATGACGCGAGCGGAACAGGAACTCGAACTTTTATCTTATAAAAAACAAAATGGAAAAGACGTTACAGGTTCACGATTTGTCGCAAATGTAAAAAATATTATCTCTCCACCGGTTAGAGTAGAACAAGCAGAACAAAAGAAAAAGCGGGTACGTGAAAACACGGTCGTACCATATAATCCAAATGCGATTAAAAAGGAAGACGATATCGAAGAGGGTATGGCTGTAAAGCATCGTGTGTTTGGTCACGGAACGATTATGTCGGTAACTGGTGAAAGAATTGAAATTCAATTTCAGAAAGAACGAAAAGCATTGCTACTTGAAACTTGCTTAGAAATGGGGTTATTGGAGCCGGCAGATGGGGTGCAGGTAAAATAACGAAAAAAGGAAAGGTAAGCACCTTTCCTTATTTTTCACTTTCTGCTTTTTCAGTTGTATTTACTTCCGTTTTTGTCTCTACTGGTGTTTCCTCAACTTTCGCACTCTTAAGTTGCTCAATTTCTTTCTCTAGCTTTTTAATTTGACGTTGCTGCCTATATTGACGAAGGATACCAAACATGCCCACGATTAAGCCACCTAGTAAAGCTGAACCCAAAATAATTAAAATAAGTGGGATTTCTGTATAACCAAAAACATAATTAACTCGAACAGAATCCACGTTCACTACCGCAAAGATTGCTACAATAAGTGCAAATAAAAGTCCTAAAATTAAATTCCACTGGAATCTCAAAACATACAACTCCTTAACCAATCTTATTTTTATCTTACCCATTTTAGCATTACATGTTCCTAGTGCATACCAATTATTCGAAATCCGTATCCCAATTATTATATAATTAAAGTATTGAAGGCCAATGGAGTTGAGAGAATGAGTACGCTATTTCCAACGCTATACGATTTTTTTATGAAACCACTTGAAAAAAGAAAGTTCAGCTCGATTCGTAGCCATTTGCTCAACAAAGCAACTGGACAAGTACTTGAACTTGGTTCAGGAACAGGGATTAATTTCCCGCTTTACCGGGACGTTCACAGTGTAACAGCAATCGAACCTAATCCACAGATGTCGGGCAGAGCCTTTGAAAATAAATCACATGCTACTGTGCCGATTGAAATTGTGCAAGCGGGTGCTGAGAACTTACCTTTTGAAGATGATACATTTGATACCGTAGTTGCCACGCTTGTATTTTGCACGATTCCAGACGCTGAAAAAGCGATACTTGAAATGAAAAGGGTTTGCAAACCAAATGGAACAATTCTCATGTTTGAACATGTGAAAATGAGAAATCCATTTCTATCAAAACTACAGGATTGGCTTACTCCTGCTTGGAATAAAGTTTGTGATGGCTGTTGTCTAAATCGGGAAACTGAAAAACTCGTTAAAGATAATGGATTAATAATTATGGATCGTAAAGAATTCTATAGAGGATTATTCATCGTAATGGAAATAAAAAATGATAAAGAGGAGTGCTGATAATGGTTACCGAAATATACTTAGATGATTATAAATTGAATATTACAGATTACCATGAAGAGCTAAATGATGAGTTATTGTTTATAAGAGTAGATTTCAAAGTAACAACCGAAGAATATCATGATGTAACAACATTATTATACAAAGGAATTTTTAACTTAAAAGTGCCAGATCGAGATATAGAGTATAAAGTGAATATCCAAGAATACTCAACTTCTATTACGAATCTTTATGAAAAAGACAAGGTAGGACACTTCAGACTGACTCTTCGTAAAATAGAAGAATAGAAGGGAGTCAAAAAGATGCGATTAAGTATTTTAGACCAAGCTCCCATTTCTGCAGATCAAACACCGCAAGAAGCATTGGTGGAATCGATGAAACTAGCCCAAGCGGGGGAACGATTAGGATACACTAGATATTGGATTGCTGAGCATCACGATTTATCAGGACTAGCCTGTCCTGCGCCTGAGGTAATGCTCGGTTATATTGGAGCTCATACCAAATCAATTCGAATTGGTTCGGGAGCGGTTCTATTGCCACATTATAAGCCTTATAAAGTGGCTGAGGTCTATAATATGCTTGCCACACTATTTCCAAATCGAATAGACATCGGAATTGGCAGGGCTCCTGGTGGTTCTGCAGAAGCAACGAATGCCTTGTCCGACAATTTCTTGCAACAGGTTTGGAAAATGCCAGAATTAATCGATATGCTTCTACATTTCATACATCATGATTTTCCACCTGACCATGAATTTGCTAACTTAAAAGCTGCTCCAATCCCAGAATCACCGCCAGTCGCTTGGCTTTTGGGAACAAGCAAAAAGAGCGCTAAACTCGCTGCAGAAAAAGGGCTAGCTTACACCTTTGGATTATTTATGAGCGACAACGATGGTGAAGAGATTGTAAGAGACTATCTTAAAAATTTTGTAACGAGAAATGAAGGGGACAAGCCACAAGTAATTGTTACTGTTTCTGCCATTTGTGCCGAAACAAAGGAAAGAGCCGAGGATATTGCGTTAAGTTCTTATATCTGGGGAAAGCAAAGAGAAAAGAAAGAAGGTTACGAGGGAGTTCCCTCCATTTCAGAAGCGAAGGAATACCTAGATAACGAGAATCTTTACGATGGTTTTGAAAAAATGAAACAAAAAGTAATCATTGGAGACCCAAAAGAAGTGAAAAATAGACTCTTTGAGCTTCAACAAGCATATCAAGCAGATGAACTTATGATCGTAACCATTACGCATTCTCCTGAGGATCGACTCAAATCCTATGAATTAATAGCTAAAGAGATGGGCCTTAACAGTATTTAAATTTATCGGTCTAAAAAACCACGGAACATAAGTCCCGTGGTTTTCATTTACACATCTGTTGTTAGCTCGGCCTTTTTCTTGGCTTTTAAGAATTTCACAATATTGATGACAATCGTTTTGATAACCGCATAGGTTGGAATCGCTAGAATCATCCCTAATACTCCTGCTAGATTTCCTGCTGCAAGTAAAAGAATAATAATCGTAGCAGGATGCGTATCGAGCGTCTTCCCAAGAATTAGAGGCGAAAGGACATTCCCTTCAATTTGCTGGGCGATGACAATCACAAGGACGACTAACAATGCCTTCGTAGGCGAGTCAAATAATGCGACAATGACTGCAGGTGCACCACCGAGGAATGGTCCAACATACGGAATAATATTCGTTACTGCAACAATCAATGCCATGACAAGCGCAAACGGTAAATCAATAATCAAATACCCGATAAACGATAAGGTTCCAACAGCTAATGCTACCGTTACCTGCCCTTGAATATAAGCAGAAAGTGTTTCTCCAGTTTCTTTTAAAATCGTGAGCGCTTCATCCCGATATGCATTAGGGAAAAAACGTACAATCGCCTGTGGAAAACGGTCGCCATCCTTGAACATATAAAATAAGAGGAAAGGCACAGTCACAAGAATAATTGCAATATTAGTAATAACCCCAATGATTTGCGTAATCCCACCTGTAATACGATTAGGAAGTGTATTCGCAAAGGCGATTAATTTTTCTTCCATCGTGTTTAAGAGATCCTGTTGTTCATCTTGAATCCACTTAAATTCAGAGGATTTGGAGAACCCCTCAAAAAAGTCCATTGCTTGATTTGCATAACCCGGCAATGCATTTCCTAAAGCTGTGAATTGTTTTGTAACCATTGGGACTAAATTTCCAACTGCCAACACGATTAACCCAAAAAACGCAATGTAAATAATGATGATCCCTAAACTCCTCGGAACCTTACGGCGATGAAGAAATTTGACAACAGGATTTAATAGAAAATAAAGAAATCCCGTAATCAAAATGGGGAAAAAGATGGTAGAGAAAAACACACCAATTGGTTCAAATAAAAAGGTAATTTTCGTTGAAACATAGACAATCGTTAAAATCAAAAGGATCTGAATAAGCCAGTATTGTAATTTCTTTTTCGTCAAAGTATGTACCTTCTTTTCTATTAATATAAAAAATTATATCAATTCACGAAAAAGAAAACAATTACTTCCTATGAAGGGATATTTTTCATGAATGATATGTTTGTTCATAGATTTCTTCAGTAAATTCTTTTGAATTTCCATCAAAAATGATTTCACCACTTTTTAATGCAATAATTCTTGTAGCAAATTGTTTTGCTAGTCCAACATCATGAAGATTGATCACAGAAAGGAGTTTATGGCGCTCATGCAATTCCTTTAGTAAGGAAAGAATACGATTAGCTGTGCCTGGGTCTAAACTTGCTACCGGTTCATCTCCTAGAAACACACGTGGTTTTTGTAATAAAGCACGTGCAATTCCAACTCGCTGCTTTTGACCACCGCTTAAATGTTCAATCCGACGACTTTCAAATTCAGAAAGACCGACAACTCCTAACACACGTTTTGCCTGGTCAATTTCTTCCTTCGAAAAGATCCCAAGCAAATTCTTCAACGAACTCCGATAGCCAAACATGCCTGTTAACGTATTTTGCAACACAGTCAAGCGGGGGATGAGGTTAAAATGCTGAAAGATCATTCCGATTTCTCTCCGTACAAGCCGCTGTTCTTCACTATTTTTATTTGTAAAAAGTTCCCCATCTAAAAATACTTCACCACTTGTTGGCTGTTGAAGCCCGTTCATACAGCGAATGAGTGTTGATTTTCCCGCACCGCTTTTACCGAGTACACAGACAAATTCGCCCTCAGTTAGGTGAAGATTTACTGTTTTCAATGCAGGTCTATTTGTATTTGGGTAGTAAACAGTTACATCCTTCAATTCAATCATTACATATACACCTCCATTCAAAAAGCATCATCACTATTTGTGTCCGGCTTTTAAACTTTCTTTATATCACTTTATTCCGAACGTAGCTTCCAAACGAATCCACAATAATAACGATTAGCATGATTAGTAAAACGTCCAACGACACAGATGAATATTGAAAGCTTTTAAAATCATTAAATAGTCGCTGTCCAATCCCGCCACCTCCAATAAATCCGAGTATGAGGGAGGTACGAATCGCGACCTCAAACCGATAAAAATATTGTGACAAGACATTCGGCCAAATTTGTGGAAGGATACTAAAAAGAGATGCCAACCAGTTTTTTGATCCAATTGCTCTCATAGCTTCCTGTGGGCCTGGTTCAGCCGATTCAATCAGTTCTGAAATTAATTTGCCGAGAACACCTATATTATGAAACATAATGGCTAATACAGCAGGGAAGGGGCCCAGCCCCAGTGCTGTTAATAAAATCAAGCCGAACACAATTTCCGGAATTGAACGGACCAAGCTCATTAGAATTCGTACTAAATTGTAAATAATGCCAGATGGGGAAGTGTTCTTTGCCGCAAAAAAACTAATCGGCAAAGCAATAATTAACCCCAAAAAACTTCCCAGAAATGCCATTCCAAGGGTCTCAGCACTATCCCATAGTAATCGGGGTAATGCGGAGTAATCCATAGGAAACCATTGCGAAAGAAAATCAACCATATTTCGAAAATCACGAAATTTTGATAAGTCGAATTCAGTTAGTCTCATACTAATAAAAGTCGCAATACCCAATAGAACTACAGTTAGAAAAGTAGTTCGTTTAAACCACATATGAATCAGCTCTATTCATTAATAATTCCTTGTTTGATTGCAGCTTTTCGGATGCTTTCATAGTCCTCATCCGTTGCTTCTGTAAAGCCACTCGCGCCAAACGCTGCTAATATTTCTTCATCTTCAATTGCTAAGAAGGCATCTTTAAGTTTTTGGACGGTTTCGTCATCAGTATCCTTATGTACAGCCCATGGATATTGAAACAATTTTTCAGATTGCCAAATTGTTTTAATTAACGAACCATCTACTTTTCCAGATTCAACTAACTGATTATAGATTGCACTATCGATAGCTCCGGCACCGACCTGTTGGTTTTGTACCGCTAAGGCTGTGGCATCATGGGAACCTGTATATCGAACTGTTTTAAAACTGTGCTCATCTTCAGATTTAAACACACCTTGATCTTGTAATTCGATAGATGGAATGAGAGACCCTGATGTTGAGTTAATATCACCAAAAGCAAAATCAATTTCTTTTGAGTTAGCGACCAAATCATCGATAGAATTTATCGGACTATCCTTGTGAGTTATGATGTAAGAATGGTAAAACGGCTCACCGTCAATCAATTGCGTGATGATCGCTTTTGCACCACTTTTTTCATGGGCGACAACATATGTTAATGGACCAAAATAGGCCATATCAATTTTGTCATAATTCATCGCTTCTACGACACCGTTGTAGTCAGGATACACTTCAACTGTAACATCGCGGTTTAATTTTTCGGTTAATAGAGTCTGAAGCTTATCCATTGCTGTCTCCATCTCACCAACCGTTTGGACTGGAATGACACCAATTGTAAAGTATTTTTCTTTCTCACTTTCGGTTTCATCACTAGTATTTGAACCGCATGCCGTAAGAAGGAGGGTTAATACTAGGAAAAGAACATAAATAGTTTTCGTTTTCAAATTTGACACCTCATTTTGTAAATTTCATTAATGTTATTATTTCCTATCAACCTAAAAAGGACTCAATCTAGAGTCCTTTAAATTACCTTTATAATTCCAGGTTTTTCGCTTGTTACTTCACCAATTATGCACGCTTCTACATTGTTTTCGTGTAGTTTTTGTAGCACTTTTTCGGATTCAGCTTCTGGAACAGAAACAAGGAGTCCACCTGACGTGATCGCATCACAAAGAATAAGTTGATCGAGTTCATCAAGACTAGAACTATACTCAATTCGTTCTGCTAGCCAAGCATGATTTTTCTTTGTTCCTCCTGGAACTACGTTTTGTTCAGCGAGTTCTTTTGTTCTTGGCAAAATAGGGACATTTTCGTAATGAATCGTCATGCCAACTTGGCTTCCTTCAGCCATTTCCATGGCGTGACCGAGAAGACCGAACCCTGTAACATCTGTACAAGCATGGACGTGATAGTTTTCCATCACTTCGGCAGCATTTTTATTTAATGTTGCCATGACTTCAGTTACTTTTTTGATATCTTTTTCCTCTAGCAGGTCTCTCTTAATAGCTGTTGTTAAGATTCCAACGCCGATTGGCTTGGTTAAAATAAGGCGGTCACCTGGTTTTGCACCGACATTTGCACGAATTCGATTGGGATGAATAGTACCTGTCACAGATAAGCCGAATTTTGGCTCCTTGTCATCGATGGAGTGTCCACCAACTAAGGAAGCTCCTGATTCGCTTACTTTTTCCGCCGCACCTGCGAGGATGTCGGCTAAAATACTTTTATCCAATGTATTAATAGGGAAGGCGACGATGTTCATGACCGTAATCGGTTTTCCTCCCATTGCGTAGACATCACTTAAAGCATTTGCTGCAGCAATTTGCCCAAACATATATGGGTCGTCCACAATTGGGGTGAAAAAGTCCAGTGTTTGCACAAGCGCAAGATCGTCACTGATTTTATATACTCCTGCATCATCAGGCGTATCTAAACCAACTAATAAATTTGGATTTGGCGTAGCTTTTGGTAAATGACGCAGAACCTGCGTCAGGTCCTCAGGACCGATTTTGCATCCTCAGCCAGCTTTTGTTGAAAGGGAGGTCAATTTAATGATTTCTTCCTTCTTAGACATCAACTTCACTCCTTCCACACTATTTATCATCTCAATTTTTCAAACATTATTGGCGGGACTGTGTGGGAATCGAACCCACCGGAGACGACACGCGCCTCCCTCAGGGTTTTGAAGACCCAGGGGGACACCAGCACCCCAGCCAACCCCAAAACTGAACACCTTTCATTATATACAGGAATCTATTTTTAAGGCAAATAATAATCATCCTGCTTGAATTTGCAACAGGCTTCCTAGTAAAGTAGAAGGTAGACACTACGGTAAATAAAAAGAGAGGAGGGAAATAATGACTGAAGTCTATTACACCATTGGAATGGCGGGACATATTGATCATGGGAAAACAACCCTCACGAGAGCATTAACAGGTGTTGATACCGATCGGTTAAAAGAAGAAAAAGAGCGTAATATTTCGATTGAACCAGGATATGCACCCCTTATATTGGACAACGGAATTCACGTATCAATCGTGGATGTACCTGGACACGAGCGATTCATTAGACAAATGATTGCCGGTGTTGCTGGGATTGATCTTGTGTTGCTTGTGATTGCATCGGACGAAGGGGTCATGCCACAAACAAAAGAGCACCTTCAAATATTAAATTTTTTGGGCATTAAGAAATGTATGATTGTGGTTTCAAAGATTGAAAGGGTAGAAAAAGAGTTGCTCGAACTCGCTGTCGATGAGATAAATGATTTACTCGCCGATACGGATTATAAGGATGCTCCAATCCTTTATGTTGATAGCTTATCTGGAAACGGAATACCCGATCTAAAGCAAGCTATTCAGAAGGAACTCAATAATCTTAACCAAAGAGATAATAATGGCTCATTTCGTTTGCCGATCGACCAAGCTTTTACAGTACAAGGTCATGGAACGGTTGTTAGAGGAACAGTGTTTGAAGGCATTGTGACAAAAGACAGTCAATTAACCCTTTTGCCGTCAGAGAAAAAGATTAAAATACGCCAAATTCAGGTACATAATCAAGAAACAGAACAGGCACAGGCAGGGCAACGGGTAGCATTAAATATTACCGGAGCAACTAAAGACGAGATTAAACGTGGTGATGTGCTAGTAGATTCAGAAAACTTTCAAGTAACAAACACGATTGATGTATCACTGCAGCTTGCTTCATCACTATCAATTCCACTAAAGCAACGTTCACCGGTCAAGCTACATGTAGGTACCACTGAAGCTTATGGGAAAATTGTCTTTTTTGATCGGAATGAAGTTCAGGAATCAACGGATGAGGTACCTTGTCAGATTCGATTAGATGAAGAAATTGTTGTACGCCGCGGGGATAGGTTTATTTTACGAAGACCTACCCCGGTTGAAACACTTGGTGGTGGATGGATTATTCAGCCACAAGCTCAGAAATACAGATTTGGTGAAGAAACCATAACTATGCTCAAAAAACAAATGGAACATTCACCATCAGAAATCATTGATGTTTTACTTCATACTCATAAGCTATTACCAAAACTTCGGCTAATTCAACTATCTTCCATACAAGAGGAAGAAGTTGAAGAGATTTTATCATCGGGAAAGTACATCAAAGTTAATGAGAAGGGCTATAGTTTGAAACGAACTGTTTCGGAACTAAATGATGTGATCCTCAAAAAATTAACCAATTATCACGAAGAATTTCCTTTACGAAAAGGAATAAGTAAGGCTGAACTTCTTCAAGAGGTTAAACAAGATAAAAATCTAATAGAATACTGCATAAATGAACTAGAACAAAACAGAGCCATTAAAAAGGATGAACAATATTTATCAGTAGCAACTTTTTGTCCAAACCTACCGAAAGGGCCGATGGAGAATATTGTAGCATCACTTCTTAATGATGGTATTCAACCCAAAAAGTGGGCGGATTATATAAAAGAATCTGCCATTAAGAATCAAGCACCAAATGAGCTTAAAGCATATCTATTAAAAACAACTCAAGCATTCTTACTAGGTGAAGACACATTGGTTCACAAAAATGCTTTTGACAAAGCTGTCGCTAGGCTACAAGCTCAAACAAGCGATCGTTTTAGTTTATCAGAAGCAAAAGAAATCCTTTCACTTTCTCGTAAATATCTCATTCCTTTCTTAGAGTTACTTGATGAACAGCAATTAACATTTCGTGAAGAGGGGAATCGGGTATGGATAAAAAAATAGGAGGTAAATATAATGTATAAAATCTCAATTGAGTTTTGCATGCAGTGAAACTACGCACCAAAAGCCGCAGGTCTTGCGGAAAAACTAATAACACACTTTAGACAAAACATCACAAACCTTGAACTCATTCCAGCTTCTGGTGGTGTGTTTGAAGTGACTGTAAATGGTGAAAAAGTCTTCTCGAAAAAAGAAATAGGAAGATTTCCGACATCAGAAGAAATCATATCGATTATGGAACAAACTTAAGATGCCTTTTTACAAGCATCTTTTTTGCTGCTTATACCTATGTACACCCAAGGGAATACTAGTAGGAAAAACGGGGAATAGGTGAAAATATGAAAATCTTATGCATTGATGGGGGCGGAATTCGCGGAGTCTTTGCTGTTGCCATTTTACGCTTAATAGAAAAAGAATATAAAAAACCCATCTCCGAGATGTTTGATATGGTTGCAGGAACGAGTACTGGTTCAATCATTGCTGCTTCAGCAACTCTAAAACTAAATATGGAAGACGTTCAGGAAAACTACATCAAATACGGGGAAAAGATTTTTACCAGACAGGCGAAAATAGGCTTTCTAAAAAGCGTGTACAGTGATCAATATTTACGACACTATATACAGGAGGCTTTTGGTGAAATTACATTATTTGATATAAAAAAACCCTTGCTTATCCCGACAGTTGATATTACCAATGGAAAACCTTTTGTCCACCGAACGAATTATGGAAATGCAGAACAGGACGATCACTCCATAAAGCTTTGGGATGCCGTTCTGTCTTCATGTTCAGCACCCGTCTTTTTCCCACCAAATAATATTAATAATCACTATTTAGCCATTGATGGGGGACTTTGGGCTAATAATCCTTCGCTTGTTTGTATTACCGAAGCCCAGCATTATTTTGAGAAGGATTTATCCGATATTCAAATTTTATCAATTGGGACAGGTCTACAAAAAATTGACTTCTCGATTGAAAAAAAGAAAGAATGGGGCGTAAATAAATGGCTGCCATTTAATCTTTCATCGATGAAAATGACTCCAAAACTACTCGATCTCGCCCTGCATTTGTCATCCGAATCGGTAACTTATCATTGTCAGCATTTGCTAAGTGATAACTATGTTCGCATAAATGAAGAACTTGGCCGGGAGGTTCCATTTGATGCACCAGAATATATCGATTTTCTCGTAAAGCTTGGTGAACAATCCTTTCAAAATCATAAAGAGAAAATCACCACATTTTTAAAGGATTAACTAGCAACTTGATTGACAGAGAAAAAAATATATGTTATTAAAAAGTTGGGTGTTAGCACTCCAGGATTAAGAGTGCTAACGTAGAAAAATATAATTGTCACAGTTATTTACGGAAAGGGGATTTAGTATGGCAAAAAAGCAATTTAAAGCAGAGTCTAAAAGGTTATTAGAAATGATGATTAACTCCATTTATTCGCAGAGAGAAGTATTCTTACGGGAGTTAATCTCAAACTCCAGCGATGCGATTGACAAAATCTACTATAAGGCGCTAACCGATGATCGTTATCAATTTGATAAAGATAGCTACTTCATTAATATTATCGCCGACAAGGATAACAGAACTCTTACCATTTCTGATACTGGAATCGGTATGACAAAGGAAGAGCTAGAAACGAATCTTGGAACAATTGCAAAAAGCGGTTCCTTAGCTTTTAAAAAAGAAACCGAAATTAAAGATGGTCACAATATCATTGGTCAATTCGGTGTTGGATTTTATGCTGCTTTCATGGTTGCAGATGTTGTGTCTGTCGTAAGTAAAGCACTGGGCAGTGAAGAAGCATATAAATGGGAATCAACGGGTGCTGATGGATATACCATTGAAACGGTGGTAAAAGATACAGTCGGTACAGATATCATTCTAAAAATCAAAGAAAACACTGAAGATGAAACGTATGATGAATTTTTAGAAGAATACCGCTTAAAATCAATTATTAAAAAGTATTCAGATTTCATTCGCTACCCAATAAAGATGGATGTTACAACAAGTAAACTTAAAGAAGGAAGCGAATCCGAATACGAGCAGGTTACTGAGGAACAAGTCATCAACAGCATGGTTCCAATTTGGAGAAAGAACAAAAGCGAACTAACAGATGAAGACTATGAAAAATTCTATATTGAAAAACACTATGGTTTTGATAAGCCATTAAAACATATTCATATTAGTGTTGATGGCACGATCCGTTATAATGCAATATTATATATACCTGAAAATATTCCTTTTGACTATTATTCAAAGGAATACGAGAAGGGACTTGAGCTCTACTCAAACGGGGTTTTAATAATGAACAAATGCGCCGACCTGCTTCCAGATTATTTTAGCTTTGTTAAGGGGTTGGTAGATTCTGAGGATTTATCGCTTAATATTTCTAGAGAAATGCTTCAGCAGGACCGACAATTAAAGCTTATTGCGAAAAACATCAATAAGAAAATAAAGAGCGAATTACAAAACATGTTAAAGAATGAACGCGAAAACTATGAAAAGTTCTACGACAGCTTTGGTCGCCAATTAAAATTTGGTGTGTATAGTGATTACGGAAGTAATAAAGAAACCTTTCAAGACTTGTTACTTTTCTATTCTTCCAAGGAGAAAAAGCTTGTCACATTAGATGAATATGTATCTAGAATGTCTGAAGATCAAAAATATATTTATTATGCAACTGGTGATTCAGTAGAACGAATCAATAAACTACCACAAACAGAATTAGTGGCCGATAAGGGCTATGAAATCCTTTATTTCACAGAGGATATTGATGAGTTTGCGATTAAAATGCTCATGAATTACAAGGAAAAAGAATTCAAATCTGTCTCAAGCAGCGATCTAGGCTTTGAACCAAATGAAAACGACAAAGCAACGGAAGAAGAACAAAACGAGAACAAAGAGCTATTTGAATATATGAAAAATGCATTAGCTGGCAAGGTAACGGATGTAAGAATTTCAAAACGTCTAAAAACACATCCGGTCTGCTTATCAACGGATGGGGAAATCTCCATTGAAATGGAAAAAGTCCTAAATGCCATGCCAGATAACCAAAATATTAAAGCTGATAAAGTGCTGGAGATCAACGTACAACATGAAGTCTTCCAATCATTGAAAAATGCATTTGAAAACGATCAAACGAAGTTAGATTTATATACTCACTTATTGTACAACCAAGCACTTCTTATTGAAGGACTACCAATTCAAGACCCAGTAGAATTTACAAATGATATCTGTAAGATTATGGTGTGATCATAGGTGACGGTAGGTTTATTTTGTATTCGGACCTTCACTTGGACTCTGTTCAGTGAGTGAGGGTACGATTAACCTCCAATCTATTTTTACTCTAGAAACAAAAAAAGCAACAGTCCTCACAAGGCTGTTGCTTAATTCATCTTACTGGTCACTAAATAAGATATTCTCTTCGCGTAAGGCTTCACAGGCTGCATTGATTTTTTCAATGGAATCCGCCTCAATCGTATGTAGATGTACACCATTTGTCAACAACGAGAGAAGGGTGGCCTTTGTTTCAGTTACTCTTTCGACAAAACGTTTTACCTCGAATCGATTCTTAATCATTAAGGAACCTGTAATATCTCCATATACAGGATGTTCCACAATTACATCGCGTACGGTCACTCCATGATCAACCAAAATATTCAGTTCTTTCGCTGTTTCCTCAGATGTGTGTTTACACGCAATAATACGTGTGAAATTTTCTTGCTTAGGCTGTTCTTGCAAATAGATATATCCTTGGCTAGTGGCAACGATTGGTTCATTTTTCGCCTTTAATAACGATATATCCTGAACAATAACCTGGCGGCTTACATTTGCTCGTCTTGATAACTCCTCACCAATGATTGGGGTGGGGCTTTCCTTTAACCATTTTATAATCGTTTCTCGTCGTTGTTCGCCTAATAATTTTTTATCTCCACTCATAATAATCACTCCAATATCACTTTCAAGCTGTTAAACAATATACCTTAACACTTCCACTACCTTGTCAATATCCTCTGTAGTTGTCATTCGTCCAAAGGATATCCGAATTAGCTGTTTAGCTTCATCTTCCGTTTTTCCTATTGCAAGCATTGTTTTGGATGGGGTTTGCTTACCAATTTGACATGCGCTTCCTGTAGAAATGGCAATGCCATGTCGATTGCATTCAAGCATAATATATTGCCCTTGTATACCGACAACGGACAAACCTACAATATGTGGAAGTTGATCAGTTGGATGTCCTTCAACAATTATTTCTTTTTTTAAAGTCGATAGCCCAGACAGTAGCCTATCGCGTAATCCTTGATTTTTCTTAGTATTCATTTCCATTTCACTACAAATTAACTGAGCGGCGGTAATAAAGGACGCAATTCCTGGTACATTTACAGTTCCGGGGCGGAATCCATTTTCATGTGAGGTACCGGGTATTAGCATTTTCCACATGACAGAAGGACGTATATAGCAAGCTCCAACTCCTTTTGGACCGTATAGTTTATGGCTAGAAATTGACAAGCTATCAATATGTGCTTTTTTTACATCAATTGGAATCTTACCAAAAGCCTGGACACAGTCAGTATGAAATAAAATATTTCTCTCATGTAGGTAAGTCCCAATTTCTACAATTGGTTGAATCGTGCCGATTTCTGGGTTTGCAAACTGAATCGACACAAAGATGGTTTTATCCGTAATTGCTGATTGCAAATCCTCTAATCGAACCTGGCCATATCGATCAGCAGGCAGATAAGTAACATCGTAACCTTCTGTTTCAAGCTGCTTACATACATGATGAACAGATGAATGTTCTGTTGAACTTGTAATCAAGTGGTTTCCTTTGGCTTTTCTTGCTTCTAAAAGGGAGCGAATCGCTAAGTGATTTGATTCTGAACCTCCGCTTGTAAAATAAACACCTTCAGGTTCCCCATTTATTGTATCAGCAAGCTCTTTACGACACAATTCTAGCAATTGCTTCGCATTAGAACCAACATCGTGTAAGCTACTTGGATTTCCATAATAATTTGTCGAAACCTCAGTAAACACCTGTAATGCTTCCTCACGAATCGGAGTTGTTGCGGCATAATCTAAGTAAATCATCGTCTCTACCATCCTTTCAATCTACTTAAAAAAGCAGGGGACAACGAAAAAGGTCTTGTCATTAGTCTACATTTGTGTAAATATAAGTGTCAAGACAGTTGTAAATTCAATTCAGTTTTTCTCCTAAAAAGTTACTTAGATTGATAACGCAGACTAAGGGAGGCTTCTTCAAATGCCAAGCAGCAACATTATTATTATTGGCAGTGGTATTTCTGCATTAACCGCTGCGTACCAATTAAGTTCGAATAAGAATGTGATTATTATCACAAAGTCAAAAGTGACAAATAGTAATTCCATATTGGCGCAGGGTGGTGTTGCATCTAGTGTCGGGAAAGACGATTCATGGCGTTCCCATTTTAACGATACAGTTTCTGCTGGTTGCTATCATAACAAGGAGAGTGCAGTTGAACTTTTAGTTCAAAATGGACCTGGCTATTTATTGAATTTAATGAATAACGGGATGGAATTCGATAGAGATGAGGACAAAAATCTGCTACTAGGTAAAGAAGGTGCCCATTCCACAAGACGAATCTTACATGCAGGCGGTGACGCTACTGGGAGAGCGTTGGTAATGCACATGCTTGAAAAAGTAAAGGAACGGGTACAAATTATTGAGGACATAGCAGCAATTGATTTACTTATTGAAAACAATCACTGTATTGGCGTAAAAGCGAAATCCCAAAACAATGCGATTTACGATTATTTTGCAGATTATACAATTTTAGCAACAGGGGGATGTGGAGGACTGTACTCCTTTTCTTCAAATGACAAAACAATCATGGGGGATGGTCTTGCAATGGCATATCGTGCCGGTGCAGAGCTATGTGATTTAGAATTCATTCAATTTCATCCAACATTGTTACACAAAGACGGGAAATCCTGTGGTCTTGTTTCTGAAGCAGTGAGGGGAGAAGGGGCCATCCTTGTTGATGAGGATGGAAGATCCATCATGAATGGAGTCCATCCTTTGCTTGATCTCGCACCAAGAGATGTGGTAGCACGTGCCATTTTTAATGAGATCTGTAACGGTAAGAAAACCTTTTTAGATATTTCTATGATTGACGATTTTTCTAGTCGCTTCCCAACAATCACGAACCTTTGCATAAAAAATGAGATTCAACTAGAAATTGGATTAATACCCGTAGTACCAGGAGCCCATTTTTCAATGGGAGGGGTAAAAACAAATACACGAGGACAGACAACTATTCCAAATTTGTATGCTATTGGGGAAGTCGCATGTACTGGAGTGCATGGAGCAAATCGTTTAGCAAGTAACTCGTTACTTGAAGGGATTGTGTTTGGAAATATAGTTGCAAAAGATATTCTTGTAGATTATAAACCAAACAAAGTGAACCCAGTTGTTAAAGGAGGTAGTAAACAAGACTATACTCTTAATCTACCATCAAAGGCTCAAATTCAAACGATGATGATGGAGAATGTAGGGATTGTACGTAATGATGACCGACTTCAATATGCAATAGAATGGTTTGAAAAATGCAAACGAAAATTTGATGAAGTTTCACCATCAAGGTTAACAATTGAACAACTTGAAATCGTTAACATGATCACCGTTGGTTGGCTAATTGCCAGTTCTGCCAAGATGAGAACAGAAAGCAGAGGTAGTCATTTCCGTGAAAATTACCCGTTTGAAGACCCTGATAATTGGTACAAGAAAGAAATTATCCGTAAGAAGGCTATTAAAAATATCGTTTATTCATAACAAGCAAAGGAGAGGACATAGATGAACATATTAGAAATGATGAAAAATACCTCATCTGGAGCTGTACTTCCAGATGAATATAAATCGTTATCTACTCAGGAAATGGAAGAACGCGTTTTACACATTAAGTCTCGTCTAGGTAAACGCCTTTTTATACCGGGTCACCATTATCAAAAGGATGAAGTGATTAAGTTTTCGGACGCAACGGGTGATTCATTAAAGCTTGCACAAATTTCTGCTGAGAACAAAGATGCGGAGTTCATCGTATTTTGCGGAGTTCACTTTATGGCTGAAACAGCCGATATTCTAACGACAGAATCACAAAAAGTCTGTCTACCTGATATGAGAGCAGGCTGTTCAATGGCTGATATGGCCAATATTCACCAAACGCAAAAGTGCTGGAGCGAATTACAGGAGACTTTTGGTGACACAATCCTGCCATTGACCTACGTGAATTCTACAGCTGCTATTAAAGCCTTTGTCGGAAAAAACGGGGGAGCAACTGTTACTTCTTCAAACGCGAAAAAAATGCTGGAATGGGCATTTACAAAAAAAGAGAGGGTCTTATTCCTACCTGATCAGCATTTAGGAAGAAACACGGCATATGAATTAGGAATTCCCCTAGACCAGATGGCTGTTTGGGATCCGATCAATCATACATTAAAAAGTGAAGGAAGAGTGGAAGATGTAAAAATAATTCTTTGGAAAGGACATTGTTCCGTTCACGAAAATTTTACACCATCGAATGTACAGAATATCCGTAATTCAAAACCGGATATGAATATTATTGTTCATCCAGAGTGCCCATACGAAACAGTAGTTCTTGCAGATTATGCGGGTTCAACTGCCTATATTATTGATATGATTGAAAAGGCACCCGTAGGAAGCCAGTGGGCAATCGGGACTGAAATGAATCTCGTTCGACGAATCATCAAGCAACATCCCGATAAAGAGATTATTTCACTTAATCCACATCTGTGTGCTTGTTTAACCATGAATCGAATCGACCTGCCACATCTAACTTGGTCATTAGAGATGATTGAAAGAAGGGAGACCACACAAAGGATTAAAGTTCCAGAAGAAATTGCACAAGATGCCGTTCTTGCTCTTAATAGAATGCTAGAAAGAGCTTAACCACACAAAAACAGCCCGATTCATTTGAATTGGGCTGTTTCATTTGTGAAGAATATTATATTTTCATTATCCCACCAGTACTTGCATTTGTTACAAGTTTTGAGTAGCGCGCTAGATAGCCTTTTTTCACTTTAGGTTCAAAGCCTTTCCACTCAGCTCTACGTCTTTCGAATTCTTCATCAGAAATTTCTAATGTGATTTTACGATTATTTAAATCTAATTCAATCATGTCGCCATCCTGAACGAATGCAATTGGGCCACCTTCAGCAGCTTCAGGAGAGATATGACCGATTGAGATTCCTCTAGATGCACCTGAGAAGCGTCCATCTGTTATTAAACCGACTTTTGCACCAAGACCTCTACCAACAATTTGAGATGTAGGAGCAAGCATTTCTGGCATTCCTGGACCACCTTTAGGGCCTTCATAGCGGATGACAACAACATCGCCTTCTTTTACTTTACCAACAATGATTCCAGAAAGAGCATCTTCTTGAGAATCATAGCAAACAGCAGGGCCTCTGTGGTATCCGCCAACCGAAGGATCAACCGCTCCGACCTTAACGACAGCACCCTCAGGAGCAAGGTTACCAAATAAAATGGCTAATCCACCTTGTTCGGAATGTGGATTTTCAAGTGGACGGATAACATTGTGATCGGTAATCTCACAGCCTTCCACATTTTCACGTAAAGTTTTACCTGTAACCGTTAAGCAATCTCCATTAATGGCACCAGGCTTTTTGAGCAATTCATTAATAATTGCACTAACGCCCCCCGCATTGTGTACATCTTCAATATGATGGTCAGAAGCAGGGGCAATTTTTGCTAAGTGTGGAACACGGGCTGCGATTTCATTAATACGTTCTAAAGAATACTCAATTTCAGCTTCATTAGCTAATGCAAGAGTGTGAAGTACTGTGTTTGTTGAGCCACCCATCGCCATATCTAAAGCAAATGCATTGTCGATTGTATCAACTGTAACAATATCACGTGGCTTAATATCTTTTTCTATTAAATTCATTAATTGTTTAGCAGATTTTTTAACAAATTCTTTTCTTTCTTCGGAAACGGCTAGAATTGTTCCGTTACCAGGAAGAGCAAGACCAAGTCCTTCAGCTAGACAGTTCATTGAGTTTGCTGTGAACATACCAGAACAAGATCCGCAAGTAGGACAAGCAAATTGTTCAATTTCTGTTAATCTAGCTTCATCAATTTTACCAGATTGATAAGCCCCAACACCTTCAAAAACAGAATTAAGGTTAAGTGGATTTCCTGCCGCGTCACGACCAGCTTTCATTGGACCACCACTAACAAAGATAGTAGGGATGTTTAGACGCATCGCTGCCATCATCATACCTGGGGTGATTTTGTCACAGTTTGGAATACAAACCATTCCATCAAACCAGTGTGCAGATACAACTGTCTCAACTGAGTCGGCAATAATTTCACGACTTGGTAGGGAATATCTCATTCCGATATGACCCATAGCAATTCCATCATCAACACCAATTGTGTTCATTTCAAATGGAACTCCGCCAGCTTCACGAATTGCTTCCTTTACAATTTTTCCAAACTCTTGTAAATGAACATGTCCTGGAACAATATCGATATATGAGTTTACTACTGCTATAAATGGTTTGTTAAAGTCCTCTTCTTGTACTCCTGCTGCACGAAGCAAGCTTCTATGAGGAGCTCGATCAAACCCTGATTTAATCATGTTACTACGTAATTCTGCCATTTAAGTTACCTCCATATAAAATGATGCTTAAAATCAAAAAATTTAAATTATTACTCATTGTAACACTATTTTTAAGATAATCAATTAATAAATTTATGAGATTTATAAAAAAGATAGTTTAAGAACTTCATAGAAACTACAAATTTCAACAGTTGACGAATTGATGCAAACAGTATATTCTTCTATATATAAATAATTAGTTTAGGAAACAAATTAATTATTTGGACGCTACATAATCTTTTAAAAATTATTGTCATAATCACTTTAAAAGATACGCAAAATAACATCATGATGTGTTTTCTATCATTGAATACATAAGTAGAAAGGTATGATTTAAATGTCTAAGCAACAAATTGGTGTAGTTGGATTAGCAGTAATGGGTAAAAACTTAGCGTTAAATATAGAAAGCAGAGGATACTCTGTTGCTGTTTTTAACCGTTCATATGAAAAAACAGAAGAGTTTCTTAATAATGAAGCAACTGGCAAAAACTTTGTTGGCGCAAAAACGATTGAGGAATTTGTAAATTCTTTAGAAAAACCACGTAAGATTTTATTAATGGTTAAAGCTGGCCCAGCAACTGATGCAACAATTGATTCCCTAAAACCATATCTTGAAGAAAATGATATCCTAATTGATGGTGGTAACACATTCTTCCAAGATACTATTCGTCGTAACAAAGAATTAGAATCAACAGGCATCCACTTCATCGGAACTGGAGTTTCTGGTGGGGAAGAGGGAGCATTAAAAGGTCCTTCAATTATGCCTGGTGGACAAAAAGAAGCATATGAACTTGTTGAGCCTATCCTAACAGCAATTTCTGCTAAAGTATCAGGCGATCCATGTTGTACATATATTGGACCAAACGGTGCAGGACACTATGTAAAAATGGTTCACAACGGAATTGAATACGGCGATATGCAATTGATTTGTGAAGCTTACTTCATTCTAAAAAATGTTCTCGGATTAAGCACTGACGAACTTCATGAAGTATTTGCTGAGTGGAACAAAGGTGAACTAGATAGCTACTTAATTGAAATTACTGCAGATATTTTCACTAAAAAGGATGAAGAAACAGGTAAACCACTTGTTGATGTTATTCTTGATACTGCGGGTCAAAAAGGTACTGGTAAATGGACTAGTCAAAACGCACTAGATTTAGGTGTTCCACTACCAATCATCACTGAATCTGTATTTGCTCGTTTCATCTCTGCAATGAAGGATGAGCGTGTAAAAGCAAGTCAAGTTCTTTCTGGTCCATCTGCTGAAGGATTTAATGGAGATAAACAAGAACTTATTGAAGCAGTACGTAAAGCACTTTACTTAAGTAAAATCATTTCTTATGCACAAGGTTTCGCGCAAATGCGTGTAGCTTCTGAAGAATATAATTGGAATTTAAACTACGGTGAAATTGCAATGATTTTCCGTGGTGGATGTATCATCCGTGCACAATTCCTACAAAAAATTAAGGATGCATATGACCGAGACGGCCAATTACCAAACTTATTATTAGACCCATATTTCAAGGAAATTGCAGAAGGTTACCAAGCTTCATTACGTAAAGTTATTTCACTTGCTATTGAAAACGGAATTCCTGTACCAAGTTTCGCAAGTGCAGTTGCATACTATGATAGCTACCGTACTGAAACATTACCTGCAAACCTTCTTCAAGCACAACGTGACTACTTCGGTGCTCACACATATCAACGTGTAGACAAAGAAGGAACTTTCCATACAAACTGGATGGAATAAAACACATTGTTGGGGTTTCAACATTGGAACCCCGGCTTTTGTTTGTTAAAATTACATCATCCGATGTAAGGGATTACATACTTTTTGAGCCACTAATTGTTTGTTGTCATTTAACTTAGATTAAATAGAGACACAATTTTGTCAAAACGCGTAAACTTATTTTATAGATGGAACGTTTATATAAGGAGGAGTTTAATCATGGGTATTCTCCAAGAGTTATTACGGGATATTCCTGTTCCAAAAATGCTCAAAGTGAAACAAAATTTTGATGATTCAAAAATAGAAAATTTAGTAGAAGAGTTAACAAATAAACTGCAACGTGAAGAAGTAAAACAAACTATTAAACCTGGCATGGAAATTGCAATTGCTGTAGGTAGCCGTGGAATTGACCGTTTAGTTGACCTCACGAAAACAACAGTTCAATTTATTAAAGAACAAGGTGGTACTCCTTTTATCGTACCTAGTATGGGAAGCCATGGTGGTGCAACAGGAGAGGGACAACGTGAAGTTCTTAAACATCTTGGTGTAACTGAAGAAAGTGTTGGCTGTGAAATTCGCTCTTCCATGGAAGTTGTAAAGCTGGGGGAATTAGCAAACGGATTACCTGTTTATATTGATCAATATGCCTCAAAAGCTGACGGTATTGTAGTTATTAACCGCGTTAAACCACATACAGCCTTCCGTGGTTCTGTAGAAAGTGGTATTCAGAAGATGATCAGTATTGGCCTTGGAAAACAAAAAGGAGCAGAAGCTTGCCACCAATTAGGTTTTAAATACATGGCAGAAAATGTTCCAGCTATGGCGCAAATGATCATGGAAAAAACACCTATTCTTTTTGGTGTGGCAACTGTCGAAAATGCATTTGACAAAGTTGCTGTACTTGATATTATGCTCCCAGATGAAATTGTCGAAAAGGAACCTGAACTTCAAGCGCAAGCAAAAAAATTACTACCAAAGCTATTCTTCGATCAAATCGATGTCCTTGTCATCGATCAGATTGGAAAAAATATAAGCGGCGACGGTATGGATCCTAATATTACGGGTCGCTATCCTACTCCATATGCACACGGTGGTCCTGAAGTGAACAAAATGGTTGTTCTTGATCTCACTCCAGAAACTGAAGGAAATGCAAACGGTGTTGGTACTGCCGACTTTACGACACAACGACTTGTGGATAAAATGGACCGCGATTTCACTTATGCGAATGGACTTACTTCAACAGTTGTGGCACCAACGAAAATTGCAACAACATTACCAAACGATAAAGAAGCAATCCAAGCAGCAATCAAAACATGTAATATTTTAGATTTTACAACGGTTAAAATGGTTCGTATTAAAGATACCTTACATGTAAGCGAAATTGAAGTATCGGAAGCGTTACTTGATTACATTAATCAACATCCAAACATGGAACAGGCTTCAGATCTTTACGATTTCGATTTTGACGAAAACGGAAACCTACAGTAATTCTTGTTATGTGGGGGCTAAGCCCCCATAAACAGAATTCGGTATAATTACATAAGAAAAAGGGGAATAGACATGACTAAATTATTTGACTTAACTGGAAAAACGGCTGTAGCTATTGGTGGAAATAGTGTCCTAGGTTCTTCTATTTGTAAAGGATTTGCTGAACATGGCGCTAAAGTTGCCATCGTTGGACGTAACCTTGAAAAAGCAGAAGCAGTTGTAAAAGAAATTGAAGCAGAAGGTGGCGTTGCGAAAGCTTTCGCAGCAGACGTTCTTTCACGTGAATCACTTGAAAATGCTGCAAATGAAATTGTAGCTTGGTCAGGTGGAATTGATATCCTCCTAAATGCACCTGGTATGAATAGTCCTACTCCATTCTTTGAACTTGACATGGACGAATATGACAAAATCATGGACGTTAACCTAAAAGGTTATGTAGTTGCGACTCAAATTTTCGCAAAGAGAATGATTGAACAAGAACGCAAAGGAAGTATTATTAATATTTCTTCCGTTTCTTCTACAACACCTCTATCTAAAGTATTTACGTATTCAGTTTCAAAAGCTGGTGTTAACAGCATGACTCAGTTCTTAGCTAGAGAATTTGCTCCACACGGCATTCGTGTAAATGCAATTATTCCTGGATTCTTCCCAGCTGAACAAAATCGTAAAATCTTAAGTGAAGAGCGTATTGCATCCATCATGGGTCACACTCCAATGAATCGTTTCGGGAACCCAGATGAGCTAAAAGGAGCAGCTGTCTTCTTAGCATCAGAGAACGCTTCAAGCTTTGTAACTGGTACATTCCTTCGCGTTGATGGCGGGTTTGGAAGCATGACCATCTAATTCAAACTTCTTTTATGCGTCATGAGGCGATATATATAAAATAGACATATCTAATTTACAACCGGGAGAGAAGGGGGAGAAGACAATGATCGATGAAAAGTATCAAAAGCTTGTGTCAATTCTCCGAGAGATGGAATCTGTTGTCGTTGCATTTTCCGGTGGTGTTGACAGTACCTTTTTACTTAAGGCTGCTGTCGACACACTTGGGAAAGAAAATGTGTTGGCGGTAACTGCTGATTCAGAAACATATCCTTCAACTGAGCTTAAGGAAGCTCAAGTTCTAGCAAAACATATAGGTGCCAACCATCGAGTGATTGAAACATCAGAGCTTGCCATTCCAGGCTACACAGAAAATGACAAAAATCGTTGTTATTTCTGTAAGAGCAGTCTATTTGATCATCTGATTCCTGTTATGGAACGTGAAGGCTATCACAATGTTGTATATGGAGTCATTGCAGATGACATGAATGAATTTCGACCCGGAATGAAGGCGGCTAAGGAAAAAGGCATTCGTGGACCATTACAAGAGGCAAATCTTTTTAAAGACGAAATTAGGGAATTATCCCGTGAATTCGATTTACCTACTTGGAATAAACCATCCTTCGCATGTCTATCTTCTCGAATTGCTTACGGTGAAAAAATCACAATTGAAAAACTTACAAAGGTCGAAAGAGCAGAGGAATTCCTTAAATCTCTTGAAATCCGCCAAGTTCGTGTTCGCACACATCAAGATATTGCAAGGATTGAAGTCGAACCTAACGACATGAAAATTGTCTTGGAAAAACATGATGCCATTACTAAAAAGCTAAATGAAATTGGCTATAAATATATAACACTTGATTTAGTAGGGTATAAGAGTGGAAGTATGAATAAAGTACTTTCTTAAGAGAGGATGTTCAAAAAGTCCGGTAAAAATGACGCTTCGAATTTCTTCGTTGGCTTGTTTTTCCGTTGCTCACGTATAAAGTACATACGTTCCGCTACTCAAAACTGCGCCGCCTTGAAATTCTCGGTCCTTTTCATCCTCCTTTTTGAACACGAATCATAACTAGAAAAGGCTTTGGGAATCTTTCCAAAGCTTTTTCTTTTGAAAGAATAATATGGTAACATTAAGTCGAAAACCAACGAAAATACGATTGAACGAAGGAAGATGTAGGGATGTCACATGAGTACGTTATTGGTCTCGATCTTGGGACAACCAGTGCAAAAGCAGTAATCTTTACCTTAGATGGTAGGGTAGTTGCAGAAGCAGAGGATCTAGTTACCTCTTACTACCCGAAGCAAGGATGGGTTGAGCAAGACCCTGATGAAATTGAGCGCTCTGCTGTAAAAGCAATTAATATGGCTATTCAGCAAGCGAATGTAAACAAAGATGAAATTATTAGCTTAGGTATTTCAGCCGCAATGCATTCCATCATTTGTATGGGGGATAATGGAGAGGCTCTTTCCCAAGCATTGATTTGGGCAGACGGTAGAAGTACAAAACAAGCAAATGAACTTATGGAATCTGACGGCCTTGAAATTTTTTCAAGAACCGGTATGCCGATTCATCCAATGTCACCTTTAGCTAAGCTCATTTGGATGAGGGAAAATGATTATATTCCCTATACCCAAGCAAGCTATTTCCTATCCATTAAAGAATATTTACTTCTAAAATGGTTTAATCAACGTGTGATTGATTATGCAATGGCATCAGCAACCGGAATGTTTAACGGTAACACATTCCAATGGGATGAAGAGGTTCTTAACAAAGCGGGTATTACAGAAAACATGCTTTCAAAGATCGTACCACCGACCTATCGATTAACCGAAATGAACCCAACAATTGCTGATGAAATGGGGATATCAAGTGAGATGCCATTTATCATCGGAGCAGCTGATGGTCAGTTTGCAAATTTAGGAATTGGAGCGATATCCCCTGGTGAAGTTGCAGTAACAGTTGGTACAAGCGGAGCCATTCGTCAATTTACAAAAGGATTCCAATCCAATACAAAGCACGAAACCTTCTGTTATGCTTTTTCGGAAGAATATTTTATTGTTGGTGGCCCTACAAATAATGGTGGAATTGCTCTTCAATGGTTAAAAGAACTTCTTAATTATCAGGAAAGCTTTGATCATTTTACAGCAGAGGCTGCTAAGGTAGGACCTGGTGCTGATGGTTTATTTTTCCATCCTTATATAAATGGGGAACGCGCACCTTTATGGAACCAGCAAGCACGTGGAAATTTCTTCGGAATGTCTGTTACTCATAAAACTGAGCACTTTGTGCGTGCCGTTCTAGAAGGAATCACATTTAATCTATACCAAATTGGTCAAGCATTAGAAAAACAAGCTGGAGAGACTGAAAAACTATACGTTAACGGCGGAATGGCACGTTCTTCATTATGGCTTCAAATGCTAGCTGATGTATTTGGTAAAGAGGTTTATGTTCCAGAAAGCCATCATAGCGCAGCATGGGGTGCAGCTTGGACGGCACTTGTTAGCATTGGTAAAGCTAACTCATTTGAAGATATCAAAAACAATATTCCAATGGGTGATCCTGTCGTACCAAATATGGAGAACCATGAAAAATACAAAAATATATACGCAAAATATGAAGCAATTGAAAAAGATATTATTAAACATTTCTAAATGAAAGCGTCAGATTGATACTGGCGCTTTAGGATATACATAGATTCTAAAATCGATCGACATATCGATTAAGGTGTGTGAAACAACATGGTAGAAGAAATTTTAAAGCAAGTGAAACAAGGAACTTTAAGTATTGATGATGCGAAACAACAGCTTGCAACATATGAGAATTTAGGTTTTGCAAAAATCGATCATCATCGAAAAAACAGGCAGGGCTTCCCTGAAATTGTTTTTGGTGAGGGCAAGACAAAAGAACAAATTCAAACGATTGTCAATGTGATTAAGGGACGTGGAGACAATGTCCTTGTAACGAGAATTTCACAGGACAAGGCGGACTTTATTTTACACTCAAATCCTGAGTTTGTTTACAATGAAACAGCTCAAATTCTATATTGGACGGACACTACGCAAGATCAAAAGCAAAGGGATGGCTATGTTGCGATTGTTTGTGCTGGAACATCTGATCTAAGAGTTGCTGAAGAGGCTGCTATTACCGCTGAAGTATTAGGAAGTACTGTTCGACGTTTTTATGATGTGGGGGTAGCTGGCATCCATCGCTTATTCGATAACATTGATGAAATTAGAAACGCAAATGTTTCCGTGGTTGTCGCTGGAATGGAAGGCGCCTTGCCAAGTGTAGTTGGAGGGCTCGTATCCCATCCAATTATTGCAGTCCCAACTAGCATTGGATATGGAGCTAATTTTCAAGGTCTGTCAGCTTTGCTAACGATGCTTAATTCTTGTGCATCAGGAATCAGTGTTGTGAACATCGATAACGGTTTCGGCGGTGCCTACAGCGCAGTATTAATTGACCAACTTGCTCAGAAGGAGAACGTAAAGTGATGAAAACACTATATTTAGACTGTTTTTCTGGGATTAGTGGGGATATGGTAATTGGTGCATTACTAGATGCAGGAGCTGACCCACAAATACTAGTTCAGGAATTAAAGAAACTTCAATTTGAAGATGAATACGAATTAGAATGGAAAAAGATCGTGAAAAACGGGATCACTTCAACAAAATTTGATGTCATTTTAAAAAACGATGGCAGCAATCACACGCATGATCATGATCACCATCATCACGACCATGAACATACTCATGAACACGATCACAGTCATGGGCACAGCCACGACCATCATCATGAACACGATCACAGTCATGATCACAGCCACGACCATCATCATGAACACGATCATAGTCATGGGCACAGCCACGACCATCATCATGAACACGATCATAGTCATGGGCACAGCCACGACCATCATCATGAACACGATCATAGTCATGGGCACAGCCATGACCATGATCACGATCACAGCCATGGTCATCATCACCATTCACATCGTTCCTATAAGGATATTGTGAAGATGATAGATGAGTCTGAACTTGCACCAGAAGTAAAGGAAACATCACTGAAAATATTCAGAAAAATCGGCGAAGCGGAAGGGCTTATTCATGGACTTCCTTTGGACAAAGTCCATTTTCATGAAGTAGGCGCTGTTGATTCCATTATCGATATAGTAGGGGCAGCAATCTTATTGCACCAACTTGAAATAACAACTATTAAATCATCATCCGTACCAGTGGGAACAGGTAAAATCCATATTGATCATGGTATCTACCCAGTCCCTGCACCTGCCACACTTGAAATTCTAAAAGGAGTTCCAATTGAACAAAGTGATATTCGTTTTGAACTCACAACTCCTACAGGGGCAGGAATCGTTTCCGTCCTGACTGAAGAATTTTGTAGCTTTCCTTCAATGAAGGTAACATCGGTTGGCTACGGAGCTGGTACAAAAACTTTTAAAGATCGCCCTAATGTTCTCCGCGTTATTATTGGAGAATAATGTGACATAAAGTCCCCACAAAATGGTGGGGACTTTTCTGTCTTACAAAGGAATTGGCAATGCTTTTATTGACACATATTAAATTACGTTATATAATTATCTTGAATTTAAGATATTTTAACTTAAGAGATTATTTTCATTATATTAGTTTACTACTCATTGGAGAAACTAGTATCAAGACAGACTAATGGGGGCATATAGAATGGACACTTTAAAAGGAATACACCACGTCACTGCAATTACAAGTAGTGCGGAGAAAAACTATGAATTCTTCACTTATGTATTAGGAATGAGATTAGTCAAAAAAACAGTAAACCAAGATGATATACAGACATATCACTTATTTTTTGCAGACGATACAGGCAGCCCAGGAACAGATATGACCTTTTTCGATTTTCCAGGGATTCCAAAAGGGGTTCATGGAACAAATGAAATCTCAAAAACTTCTTTCCGTGTTCCAACAGACGCTGCGATTGACTATTGGGAAAAACGTTTTAATCGTTTAAATATTAAACATTTCGGTGTAAAAGAGCAATTCGGAGTGAAAACCATATCCTTTGTTGACTTTGATGATCAACAATATCAATTGGTTTCGGATGAAAACAATAAAGGTGTACCTGCAGGAACTCCATGGCAAAAAGGACCTATTCCTTTAGAATATGCAATCACTGGTTTGGGACCGTTATTTGTAAGAACTGCACATTTTGATTTCTTTAAGGAAATGCTTGAAAAAGTATTACAATTTAAAGAAATTGCTCAAGAAGGCTCGTTTCACTTATTTGAGGTAGGGGAAGGTGGAAATGGGGCACAAGTTGTTGTTGAACATAACACAATTCTTCCAGCAGGACAACAAGGTTTTGGAACAGTCCACCATGCTGCTTTTCGTGTTGAGGATAAGTCAGTACTTGAAGCATGGGACAAACATCTTCGCGGCTTCGGATTCCAAACTTCAGGCTTTGTTGATCGCTTCTTCTTCGGCTCTCTTTATTCTAGAGTAGCTCCTGGAATACTATTTGAGTTTGCGACAGATGGCCCAGGGTTTATGGGGGATGAACCATATGAAACACTCGGAGAAAAGCTATCATTACCTCCATTTCTCGAGTCAAAGCGTGAAGCTATTGAGAGCTATGTCCGACCTATTGATACCGTAAGAAGTACAAAAGAATTTGTAAAAGAATAACTCCAGCATACAGGATGCCTCGTTCGATAGAACGGGGCATCTATTTGTTTTAGCAGCTAGTAATTAATGGTTAAATATTTAATCAAACAATTTCCAATTCCCCATTGTACATAGGTCCAAAGGCGGGAAACCTTCCTTCTCCCTCGTTAAAATCTTCCATTCCCACTGACTATGGAAGGATTTTATCGAAACTAATCGAAATTTGTCTTATTTCATTGTATAATTGACTGTTGTAAGACAAAAAGCTTTGAAAGGATGATGTCCAATGATGGAGTGGGCGTTAGTCATATTATTCGGTGTAGCAGCAGTGTTGCTCATTTTATCTTATGCACTTACGAAAAAGGCAAAAAAGGTAGAACAGCGTGAGCTTGAATTATATTCAATTAGTTTTATGGAGGAAATTAATAAGCTGCAGCAGCAAATAAGAAACCTCGAATTAGATAATGAAATTCTTAAAAATCAAGCAGGAATTGATACAACAGATATGGAACAACACGAATTACTTCGTGATGTACTCGATTTATATAAAAGAGGATATTCAGTATCAAGTATTGCAAACGAAAAGAACATAAGTGAAATCGAAGTACAAGGTATGCTGTCTCCTTTTACAAAACAAAAAGAAGGGAGAATAGCAGCAAATGACCGCTAAAACATTAACTAGCTTTGCTTCTGGGCTTTTACTTGCTTCAGCGGTTTGTGCCGTTGTATATTTTTCCGGACCACAACAAGCAACTAGTTCAAGCTCTAAGGAAAAACCAACTGTCGAAGAGCTAAAAAGCCAACTTGCTGCAGAAGGCTACGTTATTCATACAGAAGATGAATGGAACAATGCCATTGCTGGAGCGAAAAACACAGAAAAAGTCGAGGAACAACCAAAAGAAGAAGTCAAAGAAGAAGTGAAAGAAGAGCCCGCTGAGCCGGTTGTCCATAAAACAGTGATCACTGTTTCCGAAGGTATGACTAGCTATGAGGTTGGAAAAGCACTAATTTCAGCTAAAATCATAAGCGGAGATGCCTGGGATTTTGCAAATCTTGTTGAGAAAAAAGGAGTTGCAAAATACCTAAAGCTTGGCTCACACGAAATAAACAGCAATATGACAACGGATGAGATTATCGCAACAATTTTTAACAAATAAATAGACCACCATGAAAAGACCAAGTCACCTAAATTTGATTTGGTCTTTTGCTATTTCGTGAAACATTTACTGTGAAACAAGAAAAATCGGGAATGACATGCACTAAAATGTAGGCGTTTCACACAAAAAGTAGACAATTGTTATCATTTTGGTTGTGCTTACATATTATAAAGTATAAATTAATATTAAGTATTAATTTATTTTTTAGACCCTAAAATGACTTTGATGAGTTTTATAAATATGATTTATGTCAAGAATGAATGTATATTAAATAAGCTAATGGGGTGATACGAAATGTATACCAATAAAGCAATTCAGGTTCTTGACCGTATGCGATTATCAAATGGTGCTTATACAGCAAGCCTATCCAATGATTACAGCTATGTGTGGATTCGAGACATAGTATATACAGTTCTTCCGTTTATCAATGAACCATCAGAAAGATATGCAAAAGCCTATCATGCTTTATTAGATATGTTCAAGAGCTACGAGTGGAAAATTGATATCCATCGGAAAAAGAAACCGATTTATTTGTTTGAATATATCCATTCACGCTACTCAACTGACTTAAAAGAAATGCCAGTCGAATGGGGGCATGCCCAGAATGATGCGATTGGAGCCTTCCTATGGGGTGTTGGAGAAGGATACCGTCTAGGACAAAAAGTAATCCGAGATAAGAAGGATATAGAGATTATACAAAAGCTTGTTGATTATCTAGAATGCTTGCAATATTGGCAAGCAAAGGATAATGGCATGTGGGAAGAAAACATGGAAGTCCATGCTTCAAGTTTAGGAGCCTGTGTAGCTGGACTTAACGCCGTCAAAATACTTGTTAACGTAAATGAAGATCTTATTAAAAAAGGCGAGGAAGCTCTCCGAAATTTATTACCTCGTGAAAGTGAAACAAAAGATACCGATTTAGCATTGCTTAGCCTTGTATTCCCATATCGTGTGGTTGACCGTGATACTGCCATTAAGATTGTTGAAACCGTTTCCTCAAAATTAGAGCGTACGTATGGTGTCATTCGATACGAAAACGATCAGTATTATAATGAAGGCAAAGAAGCTGAATGGTGCTTTGGATTCCCATGGTTGGGACTTTGCTATCTTGAATTAGGGCAATTCCATAAAGCAAGTGAATATATAGCTAAAACAAAGAGAGTTGTTCCTGATAATTGGGAGGTTCCTGAACTCTATGTTGGAGGAACGAATAGACCGAATGGAAACACTCCATTAGCATGGTCAGTTGCGATGTCCTATATTTTCCTCACAAAAATAGAAGATATGTCTCAACAAATGATTTCTTAAAAGCTGCGTTTGCAGCTTTTTTTAATTTTATTTGTAGATATATTTGACTACCCCGTTTGAACTACAATTAAACACTATTTCAGAATAACAAAACCTCTGGTATCCACATATACGTTTACATTATTTTGCAATATCAAAATTTTACTTAAAAATGTAAAAATTTATGAAAAAACCAACGCTTATTGTAAACGGTTTCAGTATCTCGTTGATTTTTTATCTCCACGAAAATAATATTTTTCTTTCAATTCTACTTAATCCGACAATAAAAAACATTATTCGCTAAAGGAATATTTCAACCTTGAAACGAATTAATATAATAAAGTGAAAAAATAATACCAAAATTGTGTTTATTCAGTTTTATACTATGGTTTTATTGTTTTTTGTTTATTTTCATACAAATGACATAAGTTTTTGGTATTACACGCGTTCTCTATACATATATCAAAAGGAGGATATCAATAGTGAAATCAATCGCTGAAAAAGAGGTTGAACTTTTTCCAAGTGACTTCGATCTGTACTTATTTCACGAAGGAACTTTATTAGAAGCCTATAACATGCTTGGCGCACACGTCATGTCCTATAAAGGAGAAGATGGAGTACGCTTTTCAGTATGGGCCCCTCATGCAAAATCCGTTTCAGTTGTTGGGGATTTCAACAACTGGGAGGGCAGTAAGCATGTCCTTGAAAAGATTCGGAATTCAGGGGTATGGATTGGATTTATTCCGGGATTAAAAGCAGGTGATCTTTATAAATACGAAATCACAAATGCAAATGGTGAAAAGAAGTTAAAATCCGATCCTTTTGCATTCTCTTCTGAACTAAGACCGAACACCGCATCTGTTGTAACAAAGCTTGAACAGTATGAGTGGAATGATAAGAAATGGTTGAAAAATCGAGATAAAGCTGATTCGTACAATAATCCAATGCTTATTTATGAATTACATACGGGTTCTTGGAAAAAGAAAGAAGACGGCAGCTTTTATACATATCGGGAACTTGCTGACGATGTGATTGACTATGTTGTGGAACATGGGTTTACACACATCGAATTAATGCCCATTATGGAGCATCCATTTGATTTGTCATGGGGCTACCAAATAACAGGGTTTTATTCGGTAACAAGTAGGCATGGTAGTCCTGAAGACTTTATGTATTTTGTGGATCAATGTCATCAAAAAGGCATTGGTGTCATACTCGATTGGGTACCTGTACATTTCTGCCGTGACGAGCACGGATTAGGCAAATTTGATGGAACTCCTCTTTATGAGTCAACTGAATCAAAACGAGCTGACCGACCATTATGGGGGACGTATAGCTTTGATTTTACAAAGATGGAGATTCATAGTTTCTTATTATCTAATCTTGCTTTTTGGATGGATATGTACCATATTGATGGCTTTCGAATCGATGCCGTATCTTCATTAATTTTCCTTAACCACGACAACCCGCAACAAGAAAAGCTATTTAATCAATTTGGTGGCGAAGAAAATTTGGAGGCAATTGAATTTATTAAAAAAGCCAATGAAGCCATTTTTAAACGATATCCAGGCGTGCTAATGATTGCAGAGGAAGCCACCGATTATCCTCTTGTAACTGCACCAACTTCTGAGGGTGGATTAGGCTTTAATTATAAATGGAATATGGGCTGGGTGAATGACGTCCTTAAATACATGCGTCTGCATCCGTCTGATAGACGTTATCATCATAATTTATTAACTTTTTCCTTCTTCTATGCGTTTTCAGAAAATTTTGTTTTACCTTTTTCACATGACGATGTTGTTCACGGAAAAAAATCCCTTTTAGATAAGATGCCAGGTGACTACTGGCAGAAGTTTGCTAATTTACGATTATTATATGGGTACTTAATGACCCACCCTGGAAAGAAACTTCTCTTTATGGGAGGAGAGTTCGGTCAATTCTCTGAGTGGAAGGAGCTTGAGGAACTAGATTGGATGCTTCTAAACTATGATTCTCATACTAAGCTTCAGACCTATTTTAAAGAGCTTCAACATTTTTATCGCATGAATTCTAGCCTTTGGAGACTGGATCATGATCAAGAAGGGTTTGAATGGATTGACCCAGATAATAACGACCAATCTGTGATTACCTTCATGAGACAGGGGAAGCGCAAGGGTGATTATTCAATCATCATTTGCAACTTTTCTACAGAGGTCTATGAAAATTATCGTATTGGCGTCCCATCAACTGGGAGTTATATAGAATTATTTAATAGTGATTCAGTGGAATTTGGAGGCTCTGGTCAGATTAATGCAGAAACTTTATCAGTTGATAAGACGCCAGCTCATAATCAACCATACAGCATGACAATTAAAGTTCCACCTTTAGCAATTAGTATCTTTAGAAAAGAGACAAAAAAGAGAAAAAGAGGTGTCGTCAAAAAATGAGGTCAAAGAAGTGGATTGCAGTTGTATTAGCAGGTGGTCAAGGGTCAAGATTGGGGGAATTAACAACGACTCTTGCCAAACCCGCTGTTCCGTTTGGTGGGAAATACCGAATTATTGATTTTCCTTTAAGTAATTGTACTCATTCAGGTATTGATACAGTTGGTGTCATTACCCAATACCGTCCACATGTACTCAATAATTATGTAAGTAATGGACGTCCTTGGGATTTAGACCGGAACAATGGGGGAGTAACCGTCCTTCCGCCATACCTTGGAAAACACGGCGGAGATTGGTACAAAGGAACTGCTAACGCAGTCTACCAAAATATCCATTATATCGAGCAATACGATCCAGAATATGTACTCATTTTATCTGGCGATCATATTTACAAGATGGACTATAGTAAGATGCTTCGCTTTCACCTTAAAAAAGATGCTGCTGCTACAATTGCGGTTATTGAAGTCCCATGGGCAGAAGCGAGTCGTTTTGGAATTATGAATACAAACGATGAAAAGAAAATTGTTGAATTTGATGAAAAACCAGCCAATCCAAAGAGCAATCTTGCTTCAATGGGAATTTACTTATTCAAATGGAAACTTTTAAAACAGTATTTAAAAGAAGATGAAGGAAATATTCATTCTTCTAATGATTTTGGGAAGGACATTATCCCTAAGTTACTTGCTGACAACAATCAGTTATATGCCTACCAGTTTGATAGCTACTGGAAGGATGTTGGGACAATCGAAAGCCTTTGGGAAGCACATATGGACTTGTTAGATGATGCTCCGGGCTTTGATCTACATGATCCAAGCTGGCCATTCTTTACGGGGATTGCGACTCATCCTCCTCAATATATATCAGCAGCCGCAGACATTTCTCAATCTTTGATCAATGAGGGATGTATCGTCCAAGGAACGATTGACCACTCGGTGCTTTCCTACAACGTACAGGTTGGAGAGAATTCAGTTATTAAAGACTCTGTGATCATGCCGAATGTTCAAATTGGCAAAAATGTGACGATTCACAAAGCAATAATTGCAAGTGATCTATGTATTCCTGATGGAGCTCATATTGGGTCTGATGCCCCGGACGCTGCCATTACATTAATTGGAGATGAAAATACTGTAAGACCATTAACCGTTAGTAATTAAATATCACATGAGGAGCGATTGGGATTGGAACGAGTAATTGGCGTAATAAACTTAGTAAATGATAAACAATATTTAAAAGAATTAACACAACATCGTTGTTTGGCAGCAGTACCATTTGGTGGAAGATATCGATTAATCGATTTTACAATGTCCAATTTTATTAACGCTCAAATTAAAAAGGTTGGCGTATTCACTAAGGACAAATATCGTTCAATCATGGATCATCTCGGTAATGGGAAAGAATGGGACCTCGACCGACGAAATGGGGGATTGTTTATTTTACCTCCAATCCACCCGGACAAAAGTATAGTTGGTGATGTCCAGCAATTTTATGATCACCTTGAATTTTTTAAGAGATCCCATGAGGATACAGTGATTTTATCTCCTGGTCATCATGTTTATAAAATTAATTTTAATGATGTCATCAAAAGCCATAGAGAAAGTGGTGCAGACATTACAGTCGTTTATAAGGATTATGATGGAGAGCCTGTCGATAAACCAATCTATCATAAATGCATTCTAGATGCTGATGACAAAGTGAAAAACCTAGAACTCTATACAACTCCAAAACAGGGAGATCCTGTTTGTACCGAAACCTTTGTTTTTTCAAAGAAATTGTTAATTGAACTTATTACGAAGTGCTATGAAAATGGGGAATATGATTTTATCCGAGATGTGGTTAAAGCGAATTTACAACGTCTTAAAGTAAACAGCTATCATTTTAAAGGTTATATGCCATTTATTCATTCAATTTCAAGCTATTATAAAACGAATATGGATTTCTTAAACCCACAAGTGACAAAGGAATTCTTTTTCGATAACTGGGAGATTTATACAAAGACAAAGCATGAGCCACCTGTCAAATACTCGACAACTTCTAATGTCAGCAATTCGTTAATTGCAAACGGCAGTGATATTGAGGGTACAGTTGAGAATAGTATTATTTTCCGAGGGGTCAAAATACGCAAAGGGGCTACTGTTAAAAATAGTATTATCATGCAGAAAAGTGTCATTGACGAAGGTACCTACCTTGAAAATGTCATTACAGATAAACAAGTAAACATCACATCGGAAAAAGTAATCGTTGGAGAGCTTTCTCCAACTGTCATTAAAAAAGCTGATATTATCTAACTTTATTCAGGAGTATCCCAATAATAATTTGAGATACTGTAACATCGTATACGGTTGGAGTTTAATACTTTAGCTGAATAAAGTTAGAAGCCTCCGGCGGATGCCACAGATTTTCAGAGGTAAATTTTCGAGCAGTAAGATTAAAGACTAAAAACGCCACGTCCTGTGGCAACGTCTTTATGACCCACTTCATGTGGGCCTAAAATCTGGGCGCAAATACGCCAAGGCGCATTTGATTAGGGGGAAAATCATGAACGTATTATTCGCAGCATCAGAGTGTGCTCCATTTATTAAAACAGGCGGACTAGGGGATGTAATAGGGGCTTTACCGAATGCACTACAACAGGAAGGTGTACATGTAAGTGTTATCCTTCCGAAATATGGAGATTTAGCTGAAACATACAAGGAACAACTAGAATTAGAACGAATTATCGAGGTGCCATTAGGTTGGCGTAGACAATATTGTGGTATTGAAAAATTAGTCCACAACGGAATTAGCTATTATTTTTTAGATAATGAATATTATTTTAAACGCTATGGGAGTTACGGCTTTTATGATGACGGGGAACGATTTGCTTTCTTTTCAAGAGCCGTACTTGAAGCAATCCCATATCTAGACAAAAAGCCAGATGTTATTCATTGTCATGACTGGCAAGCTGGACCAATACCACTATTATTAAAAGCACATTATTCGAATCAATCAGAATATCAGGATATCAAAACAGTATTTACGATTCATAACTTACGCTATCAGGGCGTATTCCCAAAATCGGTATTAAGTGAATTACTAGATGTGAGTGATCGCTATTTTCATATAGACGGAGTGGAGTTTTACGGGAACGTCAGCTACCTGAAAGCAGGATTAGCCTTCAGTGATACGATAACAACCGTTAGCCCAACCTATGCAAATGAAATCCAGACTCCTTATTTTGGAGAACAATTGGATGGATATTTGCGAAAACGGAATTTTGAATTGCATGGAATTGTCAATGGAATCGATCATAAAGCATACAATCCCGCTTCAGATAATGCAATTTTTGCATCTTATGATTCATATGAAGGAAAAATGGAAAATAAAAGGGCTTTACAGGAGCAGCTCGGGCTGCCAGTGAACGAACAGGTACCTGTTATTTCTATGATTACACGTCTTGTCGATCAAAAAGGAATTGATCTTGTTTTACACGTATTTGAAGAAATCCTGAAACAAAACGTGCAATTTGTTTTACTCGGAACCGGTGAAAGTCATTATGAGGATGCATTCCGTGAAATGGCATACCGGTATCCAACAAAAGTGTCTACGAATATCTTTTTTGACGAGGGACTTTCTCGAAAAATCTATGCCGGTTCCGACCTGTTTTTAATGCCGTCACAGTTTGAGCCTTGTGGGATTGGTCAGTTACTTGCATTCCGCTATGGAACACTACCAATTGTAAGAGAAACAGGTGGTCTCAAGGATACAGTACAACCATACAATGAATTTACAGACCAAGGAAATGGCTTCAGCTTTACGAATTACAACGCACATGACATGTTATATACCATTGAACGTGCGATTTGGTTCTACCGATTCCAGCCAAAGAAATGGAGGGAGCTTTCTGAAAAAGCATTAAAGCTTGACTTCAGCTGGGGAGCCTCTTCAAAAGAATATGTCAATCTATATGAAGAACTACAATTTGCAATCGTATAAGCTAAAAAAACGTTAGGGACACACCCTAACGTTTTTACCGTTTACGACCTAATTGTGTGAGTGCAATCCGTCTCAACGATGAACTGCTAAAATCAGTTGCATTTCTTTTTTTCATCCGTTCTCGAATCGGGTTATCATTTGTGAGTAACCTTTCATCATTGTTCTCAATCACAGGGAAATCCTCCAATCCTATATGAAGTTATATTCCCCGAATAGAATATTTTATAATCTTATTTGTTTTCTTTGATCGAAACATTTTGTGGTCGCTTCGGATGTCCATTTTTACCTTCATCATTTGGACCTGTTAAGGTATTTCTTTTATCTAATACTTTTCCTGTAAATTCGACCGGATTGCGATTTGCCATGTTTTTTCACCTCCATCTGTTAGGATGGATGGAAAATGAAATAACATAACAACTATTTTATTTCTTTATCGAGTAGTAATGATCTATAGTCGTCGATGCGATTGATTCATAAAGAGTGTTCGTTAGGCTATTTGCCCCTTTTGCATCTAAGCCTAATTCCCAAATCATCATTCCACCAAAGCCATGATTTAGGGCAAGCTTTGTTTTTCTTGCCATCATCGTTTGACCGTTATAATAATAGGTTGTACCATTCATATTGACTGTATCCTTTACGGCATTATCAGGATTACTTTCCACTATTGCTTCATAGGAAACCTGCTTGATGTTTGGGTCTATTGGCTGTGCATAAAACGGAACACCAAGGACAAGCTTTTCTTTTGGCAGCTTGTGACTATCAAATAAATCAGACCAGTAACCTACGATGCTTTCAGTAAACGGGTAAGGTGATAAATTCTCAGCATGATAACCACCGTCCCATTGGCCATCATATGCCATAATATTTACATAGTCTACATATTGAAACATGGCTGGCTCATATTTCACATAAGCTAATTCAGTTAAGGTTTGGCCATGAATTTTTGAGTGAACTGCAATTGATAATTCCTTGTTTTGATCACGTAACTTGCTACCTAATGTTTTAATAAATTGATGTAAATGTTTCGTATCAGCATCTGTACGTGGATGTTCGAAATCAATATCTATACCATCTAGATTTTCTTGTTCCACAACTCTAATCAGTTCATTCACAAGTTTTTGCTGTGAAGCTGGATTTGCCAATGCTGCTGAAAAGTAATCATAGGACTCTCCGCCATTCATATGGAACCAACCGCCAACGGCAAGCATTGCCTTTGTATCATGTTTATGGGCATTGGCAACCATATTTCTAAGGTTTTTAACTGCATGATCACCCGTAAACAAGAGTTGACCATCCTTTGTCGGATGAACAAAGGAGAAGATAATATGTGTCAGTTTCGAATAATCAATTTGATTGGGGTCGCGAAAATCCTGTATATAACCGACTAAAACGTTTGACGTTTTTTTATCCAGTTTGGGTTTTGCTTTTTGATCTGGACTTTTTGACGATTGTGGTGTTTCAGTACCGATTTTGGTTTCATGTTGATTTTGGTTTGATAGCCACAAACCTGTTAAAAATCCACCACCAAAAATCACAACCACCAACATACTAAGGAAGATAGATCGTTTTTTCATGATGTTGTCCTCCTGTTAAAGTTTATCCTCAAATTTTATCAAATAGTCGTGACATATAGTTGTGGTAATATCATCCTATACATATATTTTTTTAGTCCTATATAAACTAATTACTATACGTCTTTGACAAGGAGCAATTTAATGAGCATTCAACTTGAACAATACTATAATCAAGCAGTCGATCGAGCAAAACAGATGGTTTTGGATGATATCAATCATTACATGGAGCCAAAAGAAACGACCCCTTCATTTGAGCAGTATGTCCGTGAACGAGGGCAGTTTATCGAACAAATTTGGCTCAACGCTTGGTTAAATACAGCAGTTCATGCATCTATATCGGAGAAAAAAGCCTATTTAGTGGAGCATGGATTTGAAGTTGAGGATGTTGGTAAAAAACTACTGAATAAACTATTTCGAACTGAAATTCGTAATATACATCCTTATGATTTAATAGGTTGGCTAGAAGAGACATACGCAAAACAGCCTGAAGATTGGCAGCAAATATATCAAACCGCAAGAGCCGAGTATGAAGCTCGAATTATGAAGCAACAGGACCGTGAAACTAAGAGAAAATTTATTCTCAAGCTAAACTTTTACCTCAACGAAATACTTGGGGAGCATTACGAGGAACTTTATCTAAGGATTCGTTATTTACTAGGGAGTCATTTAGCAATCGAGATTGAGCAAAAAGGGATAATTTTATCATCAGACGATGTGACATTTGCTTCTTATCTTTACAAAGAAACTGAACTTGCGCATAACCGCTATTTTTATCAGGAAAATTTGATTGAGGAATATGAAGATCTCATTTTACATCAACTCATGGATTTCGGGCCCAATTGGTTAAAATCGCACTTGCCTGAACATATATTCGCAGATTGCCAAAATAGCTTTCAAGAACCATTATCTGATGCATTTTTACAGGAAATAGCCTATGAGTATTTTCTAGATGTTCGGGATGATTTATTTGAGGATATATTAGAGGAATATGTGTCAGACCTTATGAAGCTTATTGACATTCCATTTGAGTTGGACACACATAGACAGCTGTTTTTAAAAGACATAACCGAGAGAAAAGAACGTTCCGAAAAGGAAAAAGAGGAATTAAGACGACAAAAAGAAGAAGAGCAAAGAATGCTTGAGGATATATTCGGACGAGCATATAACTTATCACCTGGCCGAAATATCCAGTATGTTCTTCATGTTGGAGAAACCAATACTGGAAAGACGTATCAAGCAATCCAACGAATGAAGGAAGCTAATAGTGGCGTTTATTTAGCTCCATTACGATTATTAGCACTCGAAATTTATGAAACCTTGAATGAAGAAGGGGTACCGTGTGATTTAAAAACAGGAGAAGAAGAAAAGCTTGTTGAAGGGGCTAACCATCTCTCAGCAACCGTTGAAATGCTAAGAGAAAAGGATTTCTACGATGTAGTTGTAATAGATGAAGCTCAAATGATTTCGGATAAGGACCGTGGCTTTTCTTGGTATAAAGCGATAACAAATGCAAATGCACAAGAGGTTCATATCATTTGTAGCTTTCATGCAAAATGGATGATTTTACAGCTTCTTGGTGATTCAAATGTAGAAGTTTATGAATATCATCGTGATGTACCATTAGAGGTAGAACCTCAATCTTTTCGTTTGAATCAAACGCGACAAGGGGATGCATTGGTTTGTTTTTCAAGAAGAAGAGTTCTTGAGACAGCTTCTGAGTTACAACGAAGTGGACGTCGTGTGAGTATGATATACGGGAGCATGCCACCGGAAACTCGAAAAAAACAGATCCAACGCTTTAATAGCGGGGAGACAACGGTTATTGTGGCTACAGATGCAATCGGCATGGGTTTAAATCTGCCGATTAGACGGATAGTGTTTTTGGAAAATGATAAATTCGATGGAACGAGAAGAAGGCTGCTAACCTCTCAGGAAGTGAAACAAATTGCAGGACGAGCGGGCAGACGGGGAATTTATGATATCGGTAAAGTCGCTTTTACAAGCGATATCAAAACAATGACACGTTTATTAGAACAAGAAGATCCGCCGCTTCAGGGCTTCGCGATCGCTCCAACAAATGCAGTTCTTGAACGTTTTCAAAAGTATTCTCGAAAAATGAGAATGTTTTTCTATCTATGGGATCAATTCAAGAGTCCAGAGGGGACGAAAAAGGCAAGTCTATATGAGGAACGGATGCTTTATGAGTTAATTGAGGATACAATTATTGAGGCAAAGCTATCGTTACCTGACCTATATGGCTTTTTGCATCTACCATTTTCGTCAAATGAACCATCTCTACGTGCCCAATGGAAGAAAACTCTCGAGGCGATTGTCGATGGTTTCCCGCTGCCAGATCCAATCCTTAAAGATTCTGGACTAGAAGAACTTGAGCTCTCCTATAAAGCGGTCGGCCTCCATCTGTTATTCCTTTATAAATTAGGAAAACAGACAGAAGCTCAGTATTGGGAACGAGTAAGGGAAGAAATTAGTGATAAAATACACGAACACTTAAAATCAGGTATTCAGCCAACTAAAAGAGTATGTAAACGATGTGGAAAGAACCTACCAATTGGCTTTTCCTTCGCGATCTGTAATGAATGCTATTTCGAACGACCAAGACGTGGACAACCTAGATAATCAATAGACATAAAAGCGATTAAGAAATATCGCGTAGATAGAAAATAATCCAAAAGATCAACCAGATTTACTCTGGGTGGTCTATTTTTTTGTAAAAATTTAAAAATATTTGCAAAAAATTGAAACCTTTTAGCAAACCACGCCGTCTTAATGGTTAGGGTAAAATTTGAATATTTTTAAAAACGCAATCTACTGGATTAAACAAGGATATAGAGATAGAGAGATTCAAAATTTACCTATTTAATGAAATGAAAACTATAGGGGGAAGTATGTTGAAGAAAAAGAAGGTTTTAGTATGGGTCTTGTCGATTATCGGAATCCTGGTAATCGCGGGTGGTGTAGCTGCCTTTTTCATAAAAGAAAGGAGTGTGGCATCTGTTGGAGAACAAATTGAGGAAGTAAATGTAACGGTACAAAAAGCAAAAGAGCAAGAATTAATCGAAACAATTCTAGTAACAGGTGAAATCGTTCCTGAAGGTGAACAAAAGGTATTCTTAAATCCAGAACATGGAGAGATTAGCGAATATAAGGTAGAAGAAAACAAAACTATAAAAGCAGGAGACCCGCTATTTGTCTATGATTCTTCAAAGCTAGATACAGAATTAACTAGAGCTACTAGGGAAAGAGACTTAATTCAAGTAAGAGCAAAGACAGAACAAAATCAAATCGCAGCCCTAAATAAACGGATTGAGGAAGCAAAAAAAGCCCTTGCTGCACAAAAAAACAAACCAAAACCAAAGGCTGCTGAGACACCTGAAAAGACTGAAGAAGGTACAGAACCACAAAAAGTCGAGGAACCACCAGTTGAAGATGTAAACCAACTTACAAGTGAAAAGGTTCAAATGGAACTACAATATGAAAATACGAAATCAGAAATTACAGCAGCAAATGAACGAATCGCGGAAATTACGAATCAGAAAAAAGAAATGACAGTTGTTAGTAAAATTGATGGAATCATTGTAAAAGTGAATAAAAATATTGCAACAACTGAAGCAGGTGCATCAGAGCCCGTCATACATATCATTTCAAATAAACCATATAAAGTAATTGGAACAATGAGTGAATTTGATGCAGTCAAGATTCAACAGGGACAAGAAGTAATTGTCCGTCCTAAGGTATTCAAGGACCGAGAATGGAAGGGAGTTGTCGAATCCGTTTCTCATTTTCCAAATGATGACGGAGGAGCTGGTGGAGAATTTCCGGGTATGGGTGGTGGCAATGTTACCATGTATCCATTCAAAGTGGGAATTACAGACGACACAACTGACCTTCGTCATGGGTTCCACGTTTCATTAGAAGTTAGAATTCCTGGAACTGAGATTCTTCCCGTTATTTCGCATACGGCTATTTTGGATGAAGGTGGAGTAGCAGTTGTGTATGTCTTAGTAGACGGTATCTTACAAAGACGTGAAGTTCAAACGGGTTCAATGAATGATGAATTTATCCAAGTCACTGAAGGTGTTAATAAGGATGATCTCGTGGTTTTAACACCATATGAAGGAATGTACGATGGAATGGAAGTGACCTCCTTTGATGAAGTTGAGTAAGATTACAAAGGTGTATGGAAACGGGGCTCTTGAGGTACCCGTTTTGCACGGAATTGATTTAACCATTGAGGACGGGGAATTTATTGCCATCATGGGGCCATCTGGTTCAGGAAAATCTACCTTAATGAATATTATTGGTTTCCTAGATTCCCCAACTTCAGGCTCGTTTGAATTGAACGATGAAGAAATAGGACTCGTAAAGGATCGAAAGTTAGCAAAATTACGTAATGAACATATCGGTTTCGTGTTTCAGCAATTCTTTCTTTTACCACGTCATAATGCACTAAAAAATGTTGAATCTCCGCTAATTTATGCAGGAGTTCCGAAGCGGGAACGTATTGACAGGGCTAAACAAATGTTAGACAAGGTCGGACTTGGAGACCGAGTCAAACACTTGCCAAATGAGCTCTCTGGTGGCCAAAAACAAAGGGTGGCAATTGCGAGAGCCCTTGTAAATAATCCTTCGATTGTATTAGCGGATGAGCCAACTGGTGCTCTTGATTCTAAGACGAGTGAGCAAATCATGGAGTTAATGGTTCAACTAAATAAAGAAGGTAGAACTGTCATCATTGTTACGCATGAGGATGAAGTTGCAGCATACGCAAATAGGGTTATCACATTAAAGGATGGGTTGATAACGGATGACCAAAGGAGAAGGCTATGAGTCTATTAGAAAGCTTTAAAGTAGCATTATCCTCGATCTGGAATCATAAGATTAGGTCCATTTTGACGATGCTGGGAATCATCATTGGTGTGGCGGCTGTAATTATTATTGTCGCAATCGGCCAAGGGGCCAAAACGAAAATGACAGAGGAATTATTTAGTATCGAAAAAAATGCAGTCGATATTTGGTATCAGCCAATGCCAAAAGAAGGAGAAGAAGAATCAGAGATGTTCTGGATGGAACCTGAACTAACATCCGACGACGTCGAAACCCTTTCTGAAGTTCCAGGTGTAAAAGCAGTTATCGCTACAAACCAAGGCTGGGGGCCGTTAATCTATAATGACCAACAGGGAGAAATGGAAATTACCGGAGTTGGACCTGAGTTCTTTACAGCTCGAAACATTCAAATTGTTGAGGGACGACCAATCAATGCGAGAGATAACGATGGAAGAAACCGGGTAGTGATGATCGATACTGTCGCGAGGGAAAAATTCTTTCAAGATAAAGAAAATATTATTGGTGAAATCGTCGATCTAAATGGTAATCCCTATAAGTTAATCGGAGTCTACGAGTCACCTATCCCTGAGCAATATCGGTATAATGAATCAGGCGAAATGCTCATGCCACGAGGAGTCATTTCAATGATGTTTGGCAATCGAGAAATCGAACGTTTAGCTATAATTGCAGACGATCCAGAGCGAATATCTGAAATCGGTCGTTCTGCAGCTGATACCCTAACGGTGGCCAAAAAACTCGAGGATGGGATGTATACGGTAAACGATTTTTCTGAATATGAACAAGAAGTCGATACTGTCATTACAATCATGACTTTAGTCATTGGTAGTATTGCAGGAATTTCATTATTAGTGGGTGGCATCGGTGTTATGAACATCATGCTGGTTTCCGTTACTGAAAGAACGAGGGAAATTGGTTTGCGAAAAGCCCTAGGAGCAACGCGCGGGCGAATTTTACTGCAATTTTTAATTGAATCAGCGACATTAACCTCACTAGGAGGTATGCTCGGAATCGGACTTGCAACGATAGGGACCATTGTTGTATCTCAATTTGCACCAATCACTGCGACCGTAAGTCCAATGATTGTCATAATCGGCGTAGGCTTCTCCGCTTTCATTGGTATCATCTTTGGTATCTTACCAGCAAACAAAGCCTCAAAACTTAGTCCGATCGATGCATTACGTTACGAATAAGGATGGATCTAAAAAGGAGGGACTGACCTCCTTTTTTGTTTTGCCTGAAGGAAGTCAATAATAAATGTCGAAAATTTATATAGGTGGAAATTATTATAAAAGGGTGGGAAAACATGATTCACGAAAAACATGAACTAAAACACAATAACGAAAAAGCTGAATTATTCACGTATCTTCTAAATAATTCGGAAAGTATTGACCCAGACCGTAAACGACCTATGATTGTCATATGCCCTGGCGGTGGCTATGTACATACGTCTGACCGTGAAGCAGAACCAGTTGCTATACAAATGCTAAGTAAAGGTTATCATGCAAGTGTTCTAAGATATAGTGTGGAACCATCTGTATTCCCGACAGCCCTTTGTCAGTTGGCAAATGCAGTCGGCTTGATTCGTAACAATGCAGAAAACTGGAATGTTGACCCCAACAAAATCATCGTCATGGGATTTTCAGCAGGCGGCCATTTAACTGCTAGCTTAGGAGTATTCTGGGACAAGGAGTTTTTAACAGAACAATTATCCTTTTCAAAAGAGGTAATAAAACCGAATGGATTAGTCCTAAGTTACCCAGTTATTTCTTCTGGTCCACATGCTCACGAGGGTAGTTTCCGGGCTTTATTAGGTGATAAGTTTGAGGACCAAGAGCTACGAGAATTTTTATCCTTGGAAAACCAAGTAACGTCTGAAACCCCACCAACATTTTTATGGCATACGGTATCAGATGCGTCTGTTCCTGTTGAGAACAGCATGCTATTTGCACAAAGTTTATTGAAACAGAAAGTCCCGCTCGAAATGCATATTTATCCAGAAGGTGTTCATGGACTATCACTTGGTACAGAGGAAACGCAGTCAAAAGGAAGAGACAATCACATTCAGCCTGAAGTAGAGAATTGGATTGAGATGGCTGCAAGATGGGTAAAGGCATTATAAAAAATGAATATGCGCAAAAGAGGGTCGTTAAAGGCCCTCTTTTTAATTTGCGACGAATAAGACCAATACCTTGCTATCTCTTTTATTAAATGCGTAAAATGAACAAATACTCATATAAATAAATATGATTTATTCAGCTGACGATTGGAGAGATTATGTGGAACGAAATTGGGAAATTGCTTTTGATTCACTATCTAACATAACTGTTTTATCAAACCCAAATAACGAGCCAGTCACCATTATTGGTGATGCTGATGATTTAAACTGTATCGGTGTCGGCACAGATGCAGCCGTTTTTCAATTTGTTAATGCCCCAGAATATGCATTTAAGAAATATGCGAAAGACAAAGTTGCCAAAGTTAAGGCTGAGGCAGATGTTTATCAGATCCTAGGTGAATCATCATTCTTTTCTAAATGCTTTGCTTCTAAAGATCATTACCTTGTTTTAAGCTACGAGCAAGGTATCACTCTATATGACTGCATCCTCCAAGGAATTCATATCCCGGAACAAGTTGTAGAAGATGTGGAGGAAGCAAGAAATTATGTTCGTAGCAAAGGGCTAAACCCTCGTGATATCCACCTGAAAAATATATTATTACAAAACGGAAGAGCAAAAATCCTTGATGTTTCCGAATACATTCAACCGGGTAATGATTTTCGATGGGAACACCTAAAAAAAGGATATGAAGAATATTATCATATGATAGACGGAAAAGCGGTTCCGTTTTGGGTCGTGGATACAGTGCGTAAGTGGTATAACCAACAGAGCACATATTTTCCGTCAATTGATGACTTTATGAAAATCGTTCAGAAGCTTTTATATAGAAAATAGAAAGATGTCGTCAATCTTCACAAAAATACAAACAGGCTGTAATTGTTGCTTTCGTAACGACTAAAAAAGCACCGGAATTCAATCGAATGTGTTAGAATAATGTGGAAAGCCATGCAGGGTCTGGCTTCAATATTAAACTAAAGCGATTATAAGTGTGGAAGTCAAAATGGAGGTAATAAATATGTATCCACTTATTCTAAGACATCCTGGACCTACTCCAATTCCGAAAAAAGTTGAACTGGCAATGGCTCAGGATATGTTTAGTCATCGTACTGAAGAATTTGTAAAGTTATACAAAGATGCCACACAACGTGTGAAACCTATCTTTGGAACTAAGCAAGATATTTTACTTCTTCCCTCAGGAGGAACAGCAGCATTAGAAGCAGCTGTGGTAAATACTGTTTCCCCTGGAGATGAAGTAGTCGTCATCACAGTAGGAGCCTTTGGAGATTATTTCGTTTCTATTTGTGAAAAATATGGCTTAACTGTACATAAACTGGTTAAAAATTGGGGTGAAGCTTGTACAAAGGAAGATCTCAATGATTTTTTGAAACCGCTATCTAATATTAAGGCCGTTTTTACTACGTATAATGAAACTTCTACAGGAATTTTAAATCCGATTGAGCAACTGGCTGAAGTGGTTCATAATCACTCTGACGCTCTGTTTATAGTTGATGGGGTAAGCTGTATTGGAGGAGCCCCTGCTGAAATGGATCAATGGGGAATTGATATATTGGTAACAGGTTCACAAAAAGCGATGATGCTTCCACCTGGACTTGCACTTGTAGCTGTTAGTGAAAGAGCCTGGGAAGTAATTGAAGCCAATAACACCTCCGCTTATTATTTAAATCTATTAAGCTATCGTGAGTGGGCAGCAAAAGGAATGACGCCTAATACTCCTTCTATTTCGCTCATAATGGGTCTATCAGCTGTGTGCGATTTAATTGAAGAGGAAGGCGGATTTTCAAAAACGGTTGAACGACACGATGTCATGAAAAACATGGTTAGGGAATCTATGAAAGCCTTATCAATAGATTTATTAACGAGTAACGAGTATGCATCACCTACAATTACGGCAATCCGTGCCCCAGAAGGATTGGATCTTTCAGCCTATTTAGGACATCTTAAGAAGGAATATCACCTAGATTTTGCTGGGGGACTTGGCCATCTCCAAGGCAAAATTTTCAGATTTGGACATATGGGCTATTGCTTCCCTAGTGATGTCCTTCAAGCAGTTTCCCTAATGGAAGCTGGTTTACAAGACTTTTCCTATAGCATTGAGCCCGGTGCTGGAGTAAATGCAGCACAAAATGTATTCTTGGCCTCATTAAGAAAGTAAACGATTTAATTGCCAGACCCTATTGATGTAATTAGTTAGTATAGGAAATAATAACAACTGAGTGGTTTTTCCACTCAGTTGTTTCTTTGTCGGAAATTTCTTAATTAAACTGAATATGAAACTTATTGCCTAATAAATCGTAGTACATTACTACAGAGAAATTTGTAAAAATAAATATTTCGAATTCGTTAATAAGGTTTCAGTTTTGTAAGGAGGGGTTTTAATGGGAATTATTAAAGCAGCCGTTAGTGCGGTAAAAGGAAACTTAGCAGATCAATGGCTTGAGGTAATTGAACCACAGGAGATGAGTGATACAACCGTTATGTCGGTTGGTGTAAAAGTACGTGCTAAAGATCGTCGAAATCAAAATTTTAAAGGAACAGATTCCACGATTTCAAACGGATCAATCATCCATGTGTATCCAAATCAATTTATGCTTTTAGTTGATGGAGGAAAAATCGTGGATTATACAGCAGAAGAGGGCTATTATCAAGTTGTAAACTCTTCTCAACCATCCTTATTTAACGGTCAATTTGAAGAAGCTTTATACGAAACCTTCAATCGTTTTAAGTTTGGTGGTGTTCCTTCTACATCTCAAAAAGTGTATTTTATTAATCTTCAAGAAATAAAAGGGATTAAATTTGGCACACGTAACCCGATCAACTACTTTGACAATTTTTATAATGCAGAATTATTTTTACGTACTCACGGGAGCTATTCTATAAAAATTGTTGACCCGCTTAAATTTTTCATGGAAGCCATTCCTCGAAATAAATCGAATGTTGATATCAATGACATTAATGGACAATACTTATCTGAATATATGAATGCTTTGCAAACGGCAATCAACAAAATGTCCGCAGATGGGATCCGAATTTCGCATGTCACTTCAAAAGGAATGGAACTTGCAAAGTATATGGCAGAAGTCCTTGATGAAGACTGGACGCGGATGCGCGGAATGCAGGTTGAATCCGTGGGAATCAACAGTATTACGTATGATGATGAATCACAAAAGCTGATAAACATGAGAAACCAAGGTGCCATGCTTCAGGACCCGTCAGTTCGTGAAGGATATGTCCAAGGTGCCATTGCAAGAGGATTAGAAGCCGCTGGTTCCAATGATGCGGGATCGATGCAAGGATTTTTAGGCATGGGAATGGGGATGCAAGGTAGCAGTGGATTTATGGGCGCTGCGTCTGATTCGAATCGTCAGCAAATGCAGCAGCAAACGCAAAAACAGCAAAATCAACAGGGAGAGAATTCCAATAAATGGAAATGTTCTTGTGGGCAAACCAACACAGGTAATTTTTGCTCGGAATGTGGGTCACCCAAACAACAAGCAAATAAAGAGACTTGGAAATGTCAATGTGGCCAAGAAAATAGTGGAAAGTTCTGTTCAAACTGTGGCAATAAAAAGCCTGAAGAACTAACATGTCAAAAATGTGGATTTAAACCAGCAAATCAAAATGCAAAATTCTGTCCGGAGTGTGGATCTCGTTTTGAACATTAATGATGTGCTAAATCAAGCAGAAATAGAGGTGATAAGGGTTGGGGGTTGTAGTCTATAAATGTATTAACTGTGGTGGACCATTAGCATTCAAAGCTGAAACCCAAAATTGGACCTGTGATTATTGTTTGAGTGAATTTACAGAAGAAGAAGTGAAGAAGTTCATCAATAACGAAAAAGCAGAGGAAGAAGCAGAAGCAAGTAAAGAATCCATACATCATGCAAAAGAATTAGATCAGGAATTTGATGAAAAAGCTACAGGCTATACGTGTAGCAGTTGCGGAGCAGAAATTGTAACCGATGATACTACTGCCGCAACTTTTTGTTATTATTGCCACAATCCTACGATTATCCCAAGGCAATTAGAGGGAGAATATCGCCCAGAGATGGTCATTCCTTTTAAACTTGACCGTAAAAAAGCAGAAGAATTATTTAAAAATTGGTGTAAAGGGAAGCCACTACTTCCCAAGTTCTTCACTTCAAATTCAGAGCTCGAAAAACTTTCAGGAATCTATGTTCCATTTTGGTTGTTTGATAGTAACACTTCTGGAAAAATTGAGGGCGAAGCTAGAAGAGTTAGAACCTATACCAGAGGGGATACCAGGTATACTGAAACAAAATATTATAAGGTGATGCGGGAAGGAAAAGCAATATTCCGTGATGTACCAGCAGATGGTTCCAAGAAAATGGATGATAAGCTCATGACCATTCTCGAGCCTTATGACTATAACGATTTAACCGATTTTTCGATGTCCTATTTGTCTGGCTTTTTTGCCGAAAAGTATGATATGAACCAAAATGATGTATACGGAAGAATTTCCAACGTTCTTCGTAATAATATAGGAACTTTACTCGAAGGTACCATTCATGGATATAGTACGGTCTCGATCCAAAATACAAACGTAAAGCTCTCGAATGTTAAAGCAAAATATGTTTTATTACCCGTTTGGATGTTTACCTACCAATATAAGGGCAAGACCTATATATTTGCAATGAATGGCCAAACCGGAAAAATCGCAGGGGACTTACCAATTAGTATTGGAAGAGCTAGTAAATGGTTTGGTATGATTTCAGCCAGTGTCTTTGCAGTCCTGTCGTTAGGAGGGTTATTTATATGGTAAAGAAAAAAGTTCTCTTTATCCCATTTTTCCTCCTCACGTTGTTAGCTTTTGCGACCGTTACATTTGCTGACAACGAACATATTTTTGATCAGGCCAGTTTATTCTCAGATACTGAAAAAGCAGAATTGCAGGAGCAAGCAATTCAATTAATTGAACAATTTCAAATGGATATCCGTATTGTCACAACGGATGATAGTGAAGGAAAATCAGCAAGAGATTACGCCAGCGATTTTTATGATACTCATGGATTCGGTTATGAAGGAACAGCGGATGGAATTTTGTATCTAATTGACATGGATAACCGGGAAGTGTATATCTTTACACGCGATCGAATTGTTGATTATTTTCCAGACGTGACCGTAGAGGAAATTCTAGACCATGTCTATCCTTATTTAACAGAGGAAGCGTATGGTGAAAGTGCGAAAGCGTTCTTGTCTGACCTTGAGACTACGATGAATGAGGGAATTCCTGAAGGACCATCTTCTTCTGGTGGATATGCACAATCAGATAGTTCTACTTCCTATCCATCAAGTACCTCACAAGGAGAATTAGTTAAAGAACTTTTAATCTATTTTGCTATTGCAATTGGGGTTGGCGTTATTTCAGTTGGGGTAATGGCGATGTACAACAGAGGGCGCTCGACGACAACAGCGCATACCTATCTAGAATCTAATTCATTTACTGTAACCAATAAAATGGACCGTCATTACAATACACGCGTCACACAACAAAAGATTCAAAGAAATTCAAATAATGGTGGAGGATCATCTTTTTCCGGCGGCGGCAGATCTGGCGGTGGGGGAAGAGGGTTTTAAGAAAGCATGAGGAGATTATAAGCCTCATGCTTTTTTCTATTCTAATAGTAATTGCCTGATTTAGTAGGATAATAGTAATGAAATTGAAAAGCTATTACAATATAACGCCTACTATTTTATTTCCCGACAGTTTGTCGAAATGCGAAATCAAGGTGTTCGTAATAATGAACAGTTACAATGGTAATAGATTTTATGAAAAATGTTATTTTTTATTATTAATTTTCGAAATTTTTATTTATAATAGGTAATAGACTGAACAGTCGATTTTATTTCTTCAAGATGAAACTCGAAATGGGGGTATAGTATGTCTAACCAACAAGTAATAAATGCTGAACTTCAAGAAAAGGTCGATCAATTTAAAAAATTAGATGAAAAAATCACACATCTAAATAGTGTACTTGCTCTAGCAGATTGGGATCAAAAAGTTATGGCTCCGAAGAAAGGACGATCACTTTTTGCCAATTCCATCGGAACATTATCAACTGAGATATTTAAGCTATCTATCTCGAAAGAAATGGGTCAACTATTAGAGGTATTAACAGATGATAAATTGTATGCGCAACTAGATGACGTGACAAAAGCAACTGTACGAGAAAGAAATAACTTCTATAAACAATCAAAAAGCATTCCATCGGAACTGTATAATGAATATATCGTGTTGACTTCAAATGCCAATGATGCATGGGAGGAAGCTAGAGAAACGAATAATTTTGAAGTTTATCTTCCATATCTTGAACGAATTGTGGAAATTAAAAAGGAATTTACGAAGTATTATGGGTATGAAGGGCATCCATATAATGCATTATTAAATGAATTTGAGCCTGGATTAACAGTTGAAGTGCTGGACCCACTTTTTGCAGATTTACGAAAAAGCAGCATCGATTTATTAAATCGAATCAATCTTTCATCTTCTAAGCCAAGTGGCGAGGTTTTTGAAAAGCTTTACAATCCAGAGATTCAAAAAGAGTTTAATAAATTCTTACTACCGCGAATTGGATTTGATATGAATGCAGGACGACTTGATGAAACCGTACATCCATTTGCTCAATCGATTAATACAGGGGATGTCAGAATTACAACTCGCTACCTTGAGGATAATGTTCGATCTGCGATCTTTGGTACAATCCATGAAGCAGGACATGGTATATATGAGCAAAACATAAATCCTGAATTAGAAGGAACATCAATCTGCAATGGAGCATCCTTTGGAATTCATGAATCACAATCAAGATTTTTAGAAAATATGGTTGGACGTAGTGAAGAGTTTTGGAAGTTCTTTTACCAAGATCTCCAAAATCATTTCCCTGACCAATTAGGAAATCTGGATGTGAACGATTTTTACCGGGCAATTAATATTGTTGAGCCTTCATTTATTCGAGTTGAAGCAGACGAATTAACCTATAATCTACATATCATGCTTCGTTATGAAATAGAAAAAGGACTCATCAGTGGGGATATTGCCGTAAAAGACCTTCCAAATGTATGGAATGAGAAGATGAAGGACTATTTAGGGATTGTACCTCCAACTGATACTTTAGGGGTGCTACAAGATGTTCATTGGTCATTTGGCGGCTTAGGATACTTCCCATCATACTCACTAGGAAACTTATATGCAGCCCAAATTTTGAATACGATTAAGAAGGAACTCCCTGACTTTTACGTTTATATTGAAAGAGGAGAGTTTAGCATCATTCAAAACTGGCTTAAAGAGAAAATACACCAATACGGTGCTATTTATACACCTGATGAATTAATTAAGAAAGTTACTGGCGAAAGCTTAAATGCTACTTATCTAGTGAACTATTTAGAAGAGAAATATTCAAAGGTTTATCAGTTATAAGCTAATATACAAAAAGTATGAAAAAATATTAAGCCTCGTTCCTTTATTGGGACGGGGTTAGTTGTGGTTTTAACGGAAAGGAATGAATGGTATAATGCTTTTTGGACAGTACAAGAATGAAAGCAGTAGGAGTGAAAAAACTGAACAACGATAGATTTACACTAAGTCAGATATGCATGCTCATAATTATTACACTTGCAGGAGTTTTATTGTCTGTAAGCTTTCATATCCCATTATTTATTGGATTTTTACCTGGATTTGTATTTCTCATTTCATTAATCAAAAGGAAAGGAAGATCTCTTCGTGAAATATGGAAGATATGTAGTAAGGGAATAAGCAAAACACAGACTGTCATTCTCATTCTATTTCTAGTTAGTTTCATCCTTCCTTCTTGGTACGAAGCAGGTACAATTCAAGTATTGGTTTCTGTTGCATTACAAATTATTACACCTGATCATTTCTTTTTGCTCTCCTTTATCATTGCTATGCTTTTTTCAATGACGCTAGGTACTTCTATAGGAACACTAAGTGCAGTTGGGATTCCAATCATGAGTAGTGCTATTTCAATTGATTTGGCACCTCATATAGTAGCTGGGGCATTGTTGTCTGGAGCATTTGTTGGGGATCGAACCTCACCTTTTTCAAGCGCTTTTCAGTTATTATCACACACGGTTGAGATTTCTAATAAGAAGCAATTTCATGCAATGGCACTAACTACTATTCCAGCAATTTTAATTAGTATCGTTTTTTACAGTTATTTAGATTCTCAATATGGCCTGAATCAAGGTGACCTAACAGCATTTAACTGGGAAGAATTATCCTTAATGAAGTTACTACCGCCACTTATTTTAATGGTCGTGGTATTATTTCGGAAAGGAATTGTTTATGCTTTTCTATCAAGTATAATCGTAGCTAGCATCATTTCACTCATCGATGGATCTACCTTTTACCAACTTTTTCATGCCCTATTCTTTGGCATAAAGGGAATGGGCGGGGGCCTTATCAATATGTATATGCTTCTTATCTTCTTAGCATTGGCTGGCGCATATAATGGGCTTTTAGAAGAATATCGTGTCATCCAACCATTAGTCGACGGTTGGTTACATCAATCAAAAACATTAGTTGAAGATTCGGTTAAAACAATCATTGCTACCTTTGGAATCTCTCTAATTGCTGCGAATCAGACATTACCGATTATCCTTACAGGTAGAACGCTGTTGCCTCATTGGATAAATAACCGAACAAAAGCTGACCTAGCAAGGGTTATGGCAGACTCGACCATGCTATTTCCAGGCATGATTCCATGGAGCGTACTAACGATTATGTGTAGTACCGTATTGGGATTACCAGTAACTACTTATCTTCCTTATGCCATATTTTTATGGAGTTTACCTTTTATTACGATAGTCGTTTCTATCTTGATACAGTCTAGATCTAACAAAAGAAGTAAAGGTTATGTACAAAGAGCCTCATAGGCAAACAAACTCTTACTTCGTATATATGCTAAGGTCAAACTAGCTAACGTCTTGTTGAGGACGTTGGCTTTTTTTATAAGAATACTAGCTCTCCAACATTAGGTTTACTCAATGTTTAATTTATAAGCACAGGATAATACGAATACGCATATCCTTAATATAAAATTGAAAAACCATTTAGTAAGGACAAGACCCCCCAAAAAAGATGAATTCCCCCAATTAACAAGGATTTTGAAAGGAGATTTAATATGAATAATAGAACCAATAGTTCCATTTACATCATTTCAGGTCCATATGGAGTTGGTAAATCGACTTTGTCGAGGGCACTTGCTAGGGAGATGGATAAAGTTGTTTTAATTGAAGGGGACCGAATTAAATCAATGTTCGCAGGAAAAGAGCCACTTCCTAGGGAAAAACAGCGATCACTACTTTGGAAAAATATCCTTTCCTTAACAAAGAATTGCTTAGAGAATAACATGAATGTAATTGTTGATTATGTTGTTAGAAGTGAATTACAGTGGTTTTGCAAACATATTTCGCAATTTAATGTGAAAATTTATTATGTTGTATTACGAGCAGATAAAGAAACACTTATTAGACGGTTAAATAAGCGTGGGGATGATTTTTTAATACAAGGTTCTCTACATTTATTAGATCATCTTGAAAAAGGTTTACCGAACAAAAACCATCTTTATGATACAACGAATAAACAGCCCGTTGAAATTATTACCGATTTACAAAGTCGTTTCGAACAATTTTTAGTGTAATTTTTCACCAATTCAGCCTTTTCCTCTTTGATTTTGTATAGTTCATTTGGATGGACTACCCCATAACTTATTCTCTAGTCTTCAAACCGAATCCCAATCTTAATATCTCTCGAAATATTCCCTATCTTTCGTGGCTTATGCACATTTCGTTAACAGTATGTTTATACCTATACAATACTAGAATTTCAGAATATGTTAATAAGAAATGAAAAGGAGGGAAAACATGAAGGTCGTAATTTTGGCAGGTGGATTTGGGACAAGAATTAGTGAGGAAACCTATTTAAAACCCAAACCTATGATAGAGATAGGAGATAAACCCATCCTATGGCACATTATGAAACTGTACTCTAATTATGGTTTTAACGATTTTATTATCTGCTTGGGGTATAAGAGCCATGTTATTAAAGAGTACTTTTCAAATTATTATCTCAATCATTCCGATGTAACCTTTGATTTTCAAAATGAGAATAAGTGTATAATCCATCAGAGTTTTACGGAACCATGGAAGGTTACTTTAGCTGATACAGGTCTAAATACATTGACAGGTGGACGGATCAAGAGAATCCAGGATTATATCGGAAATAACCCTTTTATGCTGACCTATGGTGATGGAGTTGGGGATATTAATATCAAACAACTAGTTGAGTTCCATCAGTCCCATGGAAAACTAGCGACAGTAACGGCGACACAACCGAAGGGAAGATTTGGAACTTTGTCCTTTTCACCTGATCAAAAAGTAGAGAAATTTCAAGAAAAGCTACAAGGTGATGGCGGTTGGATAAACGCAGGCTTTTTTGTATTACAACCGGAAGTATTTAACTATATAAATAATGGTGATCAAACAATTTTTGAAAAGGAGCCATTAGAGAATCTCGCTAAAGATAGTCAATTAATGGCATTTAAGCATACGGGTTTTTGGCAGCCGATGGATACGTTAAAAGATAAGAGGTATTTACAAGAGCTTTGGGATTCGAATAAAGCCCAGTGGAAGGTATGGAATAAATAAAATGGAGGTGGATACAGGTGGATAGGAATGAAGAACACACAATCTATCAAACAGACCTCCAGTATATCTTCAATAATCTTACACAGTCTGAAAAAGAAAAACTCAAAGATGCATCAATCTTGATAACTGGTTGTGCTGGATTTCTAGGATATTATTTAATGTCTTTTTTATCTGAATACGCAGAAGAACTAGGAATTAGAAGTATTATAGGAATTGATAATTTTAAACTAGGGAAACCCAAATGGATTACGGACATAAACAGATTAAATCCAAAGATTGAATTATACACTTTTGATATTACAGAATTTTCACTGTTCGATACATCAAAAATTGCTGATATAGATTTTATCATTCACATGGCTTCCATTGCTTCACCGACCTATTATAGAAAATTCCCATTGGAAACAGTGGATGCAAATATTTGGGGATTAAGAGCATTGCTTGATTTCTATAGGGGTAAAGAAGTTAAAGGATTTTTATTTTTCTCAAGTAGTGAGATCTATGGTGATCCTTTTCCAGAGTATATTCCGACTACCGAGGATTATCGAGGAAATGTGTCTATGATTGGACCACGTGCATGCTATGATGAGGCAAAAAGATTTGGTGAGACACTTTGTTATTTATATGCTGAAAAATACCAAATGCCAATTTCTATTGTCAGACCATTTAATAATTACGGACCAGGAATGAGATTGAATGATAAGCGGGTACCAGCTGATTTTGCAAAAGCAGTTATTGAGAATCAAAAACTAATCATGCATTCTGACGGAAACCCAACTCGAACATTTTGTTACGTAACTGATGCTATTACTGGTTATTTAAAGGCTTTACTCTATGAACCGTTTGACTACTTTAATATAGGCATAGACAAACCGGAAATTTCAGTAAAACAATTAGCCGATATTTATAAGGATGCAGGCGAAAGAATTTTTAATTACAATCAATCAATCGAATTTAGAAAATCGGAAGAGAAGAGCTATTTAACTCATAATCCATTAAGAAGATGCCCGGATATCTCAAAAGCTAGAAAACTATTAAATTATACTCCTTCCATTTCAATTGTCGAAGGTGTGGATCGCTTTCTAACCTTTTTAAAAGAAAGAGGTGAAATTCATTGATTACCGTTATCGGTCTTGGTTTTGTTGGATTAACAACAGCTTTAGGATTTAGTGAAAAAGGATACAGTGTTTATGGCTATGACATTGATCTAAGAAAAAAAGAGAAGTTAACAAAAGGGACTATTCCTTTCTTTGAACCTAACCTTGATGAGAAATTAAATCAGCATTTAAATAAAGGTTTTAAGATTGTAGATCATTTACAGGAAGCAGTAGACAATAGTGAAGTCATTTTTCTTTGCGTAGGAACCCCGAGTAAAGCCGATGGAAGTGCTGATTTACGCTATATATTCGATGCCGTTAAAAGTATAACCGCATGTATAAAAAAGCCAGATTATAAAGTATTGGTTCTTAAATCAACTATTCCTCCATCAACAACAAGTGAAAGTATAAAACCATTTATAGAAAATCTAGGCTTTAAGGTTGGGATTGATATTGGCATAACCAATAATCCTGAATTTTTAAGAGAAGGGTATGCCTGGGAAGACTTTATGGTTCCAGATCGAATTGTGATTGGTCAAGAAGAAGATAGAAGTGGCCAAATAGTAGAAAGGATTTATCAATCATTTAATGCTCCAATGTATAGGGTTAGCCTTAATACAGCAGAGTTTATTAAGTATTTATCTAACACTTTACTTGCATCTCTCATTAGTTTCGCGAATGAACAGTCATTGATCGCTAAGAGCATCGGAGAGATTGATATAAAAAAATCATTTCAGGTTCTGCATCTTGATAAAAGATGGTTTGGTGATCCCGCAAAAATGACATCCTATGTTTATCCAGGCTGTGGATTTGGTGGTTATTGTCTCCCAAAGGATACGATGGCCTTAGTTAACCAGTCATTAAAAAACTCCTACTCACCTGAACTATTAAAAGGAACCTTAAAAGTAAACGAGACAATAAAAGCATATGTCGTAAATGATATTGCTGAAAAAACAGGGGAGAAAGAGCCTATCGGAGTTCTTGGTTTAGCATTCAAACCAAATTCAAATGACATAAGGGATACACCAGCAAAGTCAATTATTGAGGGTTTATTGCAAAAAGGATATCAAAATATTATCGTTTATGATCCGATGGCAATCGAAGAGTTTAAAGAGGCATATAACCTACCAATTGAGTATTCCCCGAATTTAAAATCGCTACTTGCAAAAGTAAATCATGTTGTTATTTTAACAGCGTGGAATGAATTTTTAATAAATAAAGAATTGATAGAGCAAAAGAATGTTTTTGATTATCGGTATATATACGATTAATCAACTTTTATGAAAAACTTCCTGATTACTCATTTAGGAAAATTTAATTTGGAAGGGGTTTAGACATTTGAAACACTATTATTGTTCAACATTTAGCAAGGATTATACCTATAAAGGTCTATTACTATACCATTCTCTAGAAAAGCACGATAAAGATTTTGAGTTTTTTATGATTTGTCTTCATGAAGAGGCCAAAGCTTTGTTCGAGAAAATGAACCTCCCACATGCAACGATCATTAGTATGGAAGAAATCGAAAAGGATGACAAGGAATTACTATCCGTTAAGAACTCACGAAATGACAAGGAGTATATCTGGACATCTAAGGCATCCATATGTCTATATTTATTTAAGCATTTCTCTGAAATTAATCATATTGTATGGCTAGATGGAGATACTTTATTTCTCTCTGATCCAGAACCTATTTTTACCGAATGGGGAGACTATTCAATTACACTGACAGAGGAAAAATGGCGTGAAGAACATAGTTTCTTAGGGGATACGAACGGTGTCTATAATACTGGATATATGGGCTTTAAAAGAGATGAGCATGCGATGGAGTGTCTCCACTGGTTTAGAGAGAAGTTAATAGAATGGTGTTTTGATAAGTGGGAACATGGACTCTGGAGTGATCAAGTATATGCAAACGATTGGATGAAAAGGTTTAAAAATGTAGGAATAATCGAAAATATCGGAGTAAATCTTACTCCTTATATCATAAATTATCGGTACAATGATCGTTCAATCATTAAATCAGGTAATGATATTTATATCGATCATGAAAAGGTCATATTTTTCCATTATTATGGGTTTAAATATTTTGATGGTAATGTATTTGACATCTGCCACTATGTCATGAATCAGAGAGATGATGTAATTGAACATCTTTATATCCCTTATCTAAATGCCTGCAACGAAATAATGGATAAAATTAAAGCTGTTGACAATACCTTTACAATCGAAAAAAATAGCAAAGATTATCATGTTAGAAATTACTTTAACCTTCAAGCGAACATGTCCACTGATGAGACCTATGACCTTTGTACAATCATTAGCGCAAAAAACCTAGCACAAGGCTTAGCTCTATATCATTCCCTCAAAAAACACACACCTAATTTTCGACTTTGGATTTGTTGTCTAGATGATCGTACCTATTCCTTACTGAACAAAATGAATTTAGATCATGCCATTCTAATTACTTTAAAAAACATCGAAGGCAACGAGTTATTAAGTATTAAAGATAGTAGAAGCTTCGATGAGTATTCTCGGACCCTAAAAGCTTCATTTATTTCATATGTATTAAAAAATAACTATACTGTAAAATCTGTCATCTATACGGATGTGGATATGTATTTTTTCACAGATGTTAGAAATGTATTTCATGAGTTGAATGAACAACATCCTATCAGTATGGTTCCACGAAGGGCTTCTGCTGAAGAAGAAAAAAAATATGGAGTTTACGATTCCGGGCTTATCGGTTTTTACAGAAATGAAATCTCGTTTGACTGTCTTTTTAAGTGGAAAAAAGATTGTGTCAACTGGTGTTTTGATGTCGTAGAAGACGGACGCTGGGCCGACCAAAAGTATTTAGACCAATGGATTCACCATTTTCCAACTGGGAAGGTCATAGAGACACCTCATACAACAGCGGGGCCTTGGAATGTGAAAGAAAGTCTACATGCTGATAAACTTTTTGCCTATCATTACAGCGGGTTCGTCATTCTAAATCAGATTGAATTTGATTTGTGCAACACAAATACTTTAAATGAAAATATGATCAATTCCATTTATTCGCCTTATGTTAAAGCTGTAAAAGAGGAAATGGAAAAAATAAAATCAGTAGATGAACACTTTTATAAGAGTGATCATCGAAGTAATGCCGATTACAAGGCTTTAAATTATTTTCATATTGATCATCTTTAACTACGGGAGAGATTATCGTGGAAAATTTTTTTAGTAATCAAAGGGTTTTAATTACAGGGGCCAACGGATTTATTGGGTCCCATGTAGTCCAAAGAATGGTACAAGAGGAAGCTCTAGTATCAGTTCTAGTTAGAGAATCATCCGATTTATGGAGAATTGAAGAATATAAAAAAGATATTGATATTCATCTGGTGGATTTAAGAGATTCATCCGCAATAGATAAAATTGTTAAACAAATTAAACCCGATTTTATTTTTCATGTTGGTGCTTATGGAGTAGATTCAAGACAAAAGGATTATTTTACTGCTGCTAGCACAAATATTATGGGGACAATGAATTTACTAAATTCCGTAAAAGACATTGGATGTAAGAAATTCATTAATGTTGGTACATGTATGGAGTACGGTGATAAACAGGAGATTATTAGGGAGAATTCATATTTAGAGCCCGATAGCATTTACGGAAGCACGAAAGCATCAGCCACGATCATTGCTCATCAAATTGCAAAGGAGAACAACATAAATCTAGTCACGCTAAGGCCTTTTGGAATATTTGGTGAAAAAGAGGGAAGCCATAAATTCTTTCCTTATATTATTCTCTCAATTTTAGAAGGGAAAGAAGTGAACTTAACACCTTGTGAACAATACCGGGATTATTGTTATATCGAAAATATTATGGATGGATTTGTTTTAGCTGCCAAAAATGAAGCTGTTAACCATGAAGTCTTCAATATTGGGAACGGTGAAATCTTCAAATTAAAGCACTTTGTAGATATTATTTACAAAGAAATGGGATTACAGAAACAACCCAATTATGGAGCAATACCTTATAGAAAAAATGAAGTTTGGAGACAGCAACCAGATACAACTAAAATTAAGAGACTTTTAAATTGGGAACCAAAGGTAAGCCTAGAAGAGGGGATCAAAAGAACAATTAATTGGTATATGGCAAATGAAGAGAAATTCATCGGTACAAAGAGATAAAGAGAAAACGGTAAACCACCTTTTGGAAATCTAGAGCGGAGAGGGAGTGGGAAGTTGAAAAAAGGTTATGAGTTAATTTCTATAAAGCCTTTCGAAGATAAGCGCGGAAGTCTTAAAAAAATTATCATGAAGAGCCAGCTAGAAGAAAATGAACAAATCGAAGAGGTTTACGTGTTATATTCTGAATGTGATAGCGTTAGAGGAAATCATTATCATAAAAAAACATTAGAATATTTTGTGGTTGTTAGTGGAAGAGCAAAAGTGGCACTGAAGAATTTAGATTCAGGAATGGTAGATGAACTCTATATTTCGGCGGAAGATCATGTCGTTTTAAAAGTACCGCCACAGGTAGTCCACGCTTTTAAAAATGAAGAGGATTATCCGTTAATTATGCTTGCTGTATCTTCTAAGGAATACAACAAACTGGATACAGACACATTTCCAATGGAAATCTTACAGTAAGTCGAGATTCAATTAAAAAAGGACTTATAAAGAAATATAATGTGGAAGGCAAAAAAGCACAGCCCTTCCACATTTGAATTTCTAAACGAACACTTAACCTAGCAGCGTTTTTTTCAAATTGTAGTTTTTTATGTTTAACAAGATAGTCATTTCATTGAACGGTAATCATTTCCTCATACAGGACTTTTTGTATAGGAAAATGTAACTAAAATAGTCTAAATATTCAATAAAATGATTGTATACGTACTTATATAAAAGAGATTAACATAGTTTTGAAATCCTACATTCCCTTTTAATAAACTTTTGAGTGCCATTCAGCATTATAAAAGTTTATATAACTTTTAAAAGAAAGGAGGAACAGTAGTTTCATATTTTTATTAATTAGATGGGAAGGGTGGAACAGTATTTGAAGAGATTTAAAGTAATTTTCTCTGTGTTTTTGATTTTATTATTAGTTAATAGTAGCTTTAGTGTCGTTGCAGCGAAAGCAAACACGGACACACCCCCAAATGCACCTGCATCACCTGTAAAATTACAGATCCCAAACCTTGCTTCTGATGAGGACAGCATCACTCTTGTGTGGGAAAAGCCGGAGCAATATAAAGACATCGTTGATTTTAATATCTACATGAATAAGAAGAAAATTGGAAGCGCTTTAGAGGATAATAGTGGACCAGCGAAAGCCTATATCGATAATTTCTATAAAAATATTGATAAGGATGATTTCCACGAGAAGATTCTAATCCATAATTTTCAGGTCAATAATCTTAAACCTAATAAATCCTATGAATTTTATGTTACTTCAGTAAATGCTGAAGGGGTGGAATCAGCACCTTCCAATATTATTGTAGGAAAAACAACAAAAGCACCCGAGATTTTTAATATCGTAGATTTTGGAGCAACCCCGGATGACGATACAAAAGATACGGAAGCTATTCAAGCAGCAATTGACGCTGCTACACCTGGTGCAAAGGTGTTAATTCCGGATGGTAAATTTATCTCTGGAGAATTGTGGCTTAAATCAGATATGACATTACAAGTGGATGGATATTTACTTGGGTCTCCAGATGCAGAAGATTACAGTATGAATTTTTGGCTTTATGATTATTCAACAGATGAGCGCTCATATTCACTCATCAATGCACATACATACGATTATGGAAGTTTAAAAAACATTCGTATCGTGGGCAACGGTATTATTGATGGAAACGGATGGAAGTATGATAAGAATCATCCTACAATCGATGAACTAGGAAATGAATTACCACGTTACGTTGCAGGGAATAATTCAAAAGTAACTGGGAATGTCAAAGTAGAAAACGGGAAAATGAGCCCTTTAGATCTTGAGTCTGATGGTACTTTAGGAATTTTGGCTGCAAACCAATCATATGCAGCACAAGAATTAGGTATGAATGTGAAATCTGCTTATGCTGCACGTTCAAATCTAATTACTGTTCGTGGCGTAGATGGCATGTACTATGAAGGCATTACACAGCTAAATCCTGCAAATCACGGGATTGTAAACCTTCATAGTAAAAATATCGTTATAAATGGGACCATTTCTAAAACATATGACGGAAATAATGCCGATGGTTACGAGTTCGGTGACTCTCAAAATATCATGGTATTCAATAACTTTGTTGATACAGGTGATGATGCTATTAACTTCGCATCAGGTATGGGACAAGCAGCAGCTAATAGTGAACCTACAGGAAATGCTTGGATATTTAATAACTATATTCGCGAAGGGCACGGTGGGGTTGTTACTGGTAGTCATACAGGTGGTTGGATCCAGGACTTCTTAGTAGAAGATAATATCATGTATAAAACGGATGTTGGTTTACGTAGTAAGACAAATACACCAATGGGTGGTGGGGCAAAAAATATCCTTTTCAGAAACAATGCCTTAGAGGGTATTGATGGAGACGGCCCATTTGTCTTCACATCTTCCTATACGGATGCAAATGCTTCAATCTTATACGAACCAGCGGAGATTATCTCGCAATTTAAAGACATGGAGATTGTAGATACAACCGTTCGAAATCAAGGCGGTAGTAAAAAACAATCTATTCTCGTTAATGGTAATAATGATGCTGGTGAAGTTTATCATGAAAATATTACATTTAGAAATGTCAAATTTGATAATGTCTATTCTGTTAATATGAATTACGCAAAGGGCTTCAAATTTAGTAATGTATCTTTTACAAATGTGAAAGATAATGGTGGAAATCCATGGAGAATTAAAAACTCTACTGGACTTGTTTTTGAGAATACGACAGATGCTCCATCAGATGCAACTCAACAACCCGTATGGTCTGAAAATGCAGGTATTCAAGCCGAATCTTCTCCTGATGGAAAAAGTGTAACATTAACTTGGGATGAAGCTACTGATAATGTAGGTGTTACGGGGTATACCATTTTTAAAGATGACGAAAAGCTCAATGAAGACTATACAACAACTAATCAAACAAGTTTTACTGTTGATGGGCTCACTCCTGCTAAAGAATATACATTTAAAGTTGAAGCTACTGATGCAATCGGAAATCGAACTGCTAATGGTCCAGAAATCAAGGTGGAAACAAGTGGTGAGGCTGACAAAATAGCTCCAGTTTTACCTGAGAATACAAAGATCTCAGAATCAACTACTAAAATCCCTTCTAGTGATACTTTTAGTGGGAAAGAAGTAGATGTTGTGTATACAGGATTTACTTGGACTTCTATCACTTGGGATGCTGCAACTGATGATACTGGTATAGCGGGTTATAATATTTACGCAAATGAAGAGTTACAAGGATTTGCAACATCTAATAAATACACATTAACAGGTCTTAAACCTGGCACAACATATAATATTGAGGTTGAAGCAGTGGATCTTGCTGGTAACAAATCTCCATATAATAGTGTTCTAGAGTTTGAAACAACTAAATCTTACCCAATAGGGGCACCTTCTTTTGAAGGCGACTTAAAAGCAAAGATCAACACAGACGGAACAAGCGTTTCCCTCTCATGGAATGAAGCAGAAGCAGAAAATCAAGATGTAATCGGGTACCGAGTATATGTGAACGGTCAACCGATCAAACCTGATGGCGGGACATTTACACCGATTAATTCGGAAATGACAACATCTGAAACTAGCTATACCGTAACTGGACTAAAACAAGGAAAACGCTACACCTTTAAAGTGGAAGCAGTAGGCCACGGTATTAAATATTCTAAAAGAGAAAGACTCTCAGATGTGCTACCGAACGGTCTGGTCGAAGTCTCAGGTTACAGATGGAGTGGATTTGGACCAAGTGTCGATGTTCACCTCATTCCTGGCAAAGCAAAGAGCGAAGAAGCTAAATCTAAGTAGTATATAAGGCAAAGAGGTTGAAATAAGCCAATGTCATTAAATTGACATTGGCTTTTTAGTTCATAAAAATACTGTTATGAAAATGACGTTAATCTTTATAAAAAAGAATAAGAATGTTCATTCCCACCCCCTTAATAAGTGATATATCCTTTAGTTATTGTCCTCTTTTTTTGACAATTTAACACGTTTTTGAAGGACGGAAATATTCTAAAAATAGTTTATTAGAAATAGTGTGATGATGGATAAGAGGAATCTAAACTGGCTTAAAATGAGGTCATTTGCATGGACAAGCTATTCTATAAGCATCTCTTTTTGGTAAAGTCATAATCTTCACCTTTTCCAATTAAAAATAGGCATTAGAATCAGGCACAATACCCAATAATCGTTCATAGTTTGTTGAGGAAAGGCTTTGAATTATTTCCAATATAACTTAAACATTTTAGTTTTCTATTTTGTTCGTTCTATTTACTTTTAAAAGTACTTTCACCCCTTATTAAATGAATAATCGGAGGTAATGTTCGTGAACAATTTTCAAAATGAACTCCAAATGTTGAATGTTGGGGATTTCCATTCGAGTGATGCAGTTCCTTGGGACCCAAATCTGTATTATGATGAATCTGCCCGACAAATAGGTGGAATTGGTGGATTCGGTACATTTGGACGATGTTCAAGTTGCTTTAGTTGTTTTCGATGCTTTAACTGCTTTAGTTGCTTTAATTGTTTCCGTTGTTTCAGCTGCTTTAGTTGCTCTAATTGTGGTGGAAACTGTGGAGGTGGACACCGTTGTGGAGGCGGAGGACGCTGTGGAGGCGGACACCGTTGTGGAGGTTATTAATTCGAATGTAATTACTAAACTAATCTAGCCTATTAAAAAGTGCAGCCCCTGAAGTAATTGCTTTAGGGGCTTTCTCTCTAAGATTAGACATATAAGACAAATTTCTGTACATAGGATTATAGTGAAGTGATGATATAGAATCCCTAATTGGATATTTTGTAAAGGAGGAACGAAATGACAAAATTAACCCCTTCTATGCGTCTCAAGGTAAAAAGGGACACGTTTTTTCTCCCTAATGCAAACAATGGAGTATATTTTCGGAACAATACAAGTTCGTTCCGTATGGAAGGAAATACAATTGATAAATGGGTTGAAAAGCTAATACCGATGTTCAATGGTGAATACACGTTAGGGAATTTAACAGAAGGGTTACCCGAACCATATCGAGAACGGGTATATGAAATCGCAGAAGCATTGTATCGTAACGGATTTGTTCAGGATGTAAGTCAAGATTTGCCGCATCAATTGCAACCTCATGTTACTAAGAAGTATGCATCTCAAATTGAATTCCTAGAAAATTTCGGAGATTCAAGCGCATACCGCTTTCAACTTTATCGTCAGTCAAAAGTTTTGGTAGTTGGATCTGGTCCATTTTTAGTATCTTTGGTATCTGCATTACTCGAATCAGGATTACCAAAATTCCATGTATTTATTACCGATCAAGTATCCACTAATAGAAAGAGGTTGTCAGAACACGTTGTACATGCACGTCAAACCGACCCAGAAGTAATGGTAAATGAGTTAACCCCACAGAAGGATGGGATGAGTTCATGGCGGAAAATCGTGGAAGAATTTCAATTCATTTTGTATGTGTCACAAGAGGGTAATGTTGAGGAATTGCGGGCTCTTAATAAGATTTGTACAGAAGAGAAGAAGGGATTTCTCCCCGCTATTTGTTTAGAACACATTGGTATGGCAGGTCCTCTAGTACGTCCTGAATCTAAGGGATGTTGGGAATCTGCATGGAGGCGCATACACGAATCTGCACTTCACAACGAACAGCCGTTATCCAATTTCTCTCAAATAGCAGGAGCAATGCTTGCAAATGTAATCGTCTTTGAATTATTCAAGGAGGTTACCAGAAGAACTAAATTGGAAGAAGAGGATAATCAATTCTTTTTGCTTAATCTAAATACACTGGAGGGTAACTGGCATTCCTTCATCCCACACCCCTTTGTGTCGAGATTTGCAGAAGCTAAACGGATACACGATTTAGATTTACGGATTAAAGAAAAAGTTAGCGGTGGTGATGTGGATATATTGTTTCTATTATTCAATCATTTGACATCACCTGAAACAGGAATTCTTCATACCTGGGAAGAAGGGGATTTGAAGCAACTTCCCTTATCACTCTGCCGGGTTCAGGCAGCAGACCCTTTGTCAGAGGGGCCGGCTAAGCTGTTGCCAGAGATAGTCTGTGCTGGTTTGACTCATGTGGAGGCTCGGAGGGAAGCAGGTTTGATTGGAATTGAAGCCCATGTGTCTCAACTTTTTAATCATTTCTTTAAAACTCTACCACAAAATGAAGTAGATGCTAGTATTGAAGAAAAAAACGAATTTATCGGTGTAGGAATGGGGGAAACGTTAGCAGAAAGTGTATGCAGGGGATTGCAAAAGTGTTTAGTTAAGGAACTAAGTGAAAATAATGTAGAAAGGAAGCATACTGTTTCACTTGTTGAATTGAAATCATTAGAAGATAAGCACTGTCAGTTTTATATGCAGGTATTGACTAGGTTGAATGGAGCACCGGTTGTCGGCTTTGGGGAGAAAGTTTCTGGATTCCCTGTTGTTTGGATTGGTACTAATAACAGCTGGTATAGCGGTATAGGATTGACTATCACAAAGGCATTGGAAAACGCGTTAGAACACGCGATTATGAAGGCAGAAAACATTGGGGATTTACGAACATCTCATGCATTGGAAGTTTCTTCGGTACATCTGGAGGAATCTGTTCCATTAAACCTTGAAATTCCTTCTTCTGAAGGGATGATACATGCTGAGATTTTGAATTCCGCTTTAAAAGTATTAGAACGTAACAATAAACAAATATTGGTATTTGAACTTCAAATCGAACCATTTTGGAAAAAGGAACAAGTTGAACTGTGTAGTGTTCTTTTGCGAAAGGTGGAGTCAACATGATGAATCCTAACGTGGTGATTATCGGAGAAGGTTTTTTAGCGGATCATGTGTCCGAAGAATTGGCCTCCCATTACATGTTAATTCGTCATTCCGATCTCGACTCAGGAATACCAGAAGAGACTAATTTGATTTTAGTATTGCATGAAGCCTGGAATCCCTCAATCTATCAAAAGGCAGAAGAGTTACTACGCCCTAAGGGAATCCCCTGGTTACGAGGTTTTGTTTCATTTGGTGAGGGTGTGGTTGGTCCGTTGGTTCGTCCAGGTTCCACAGGTTGTTCCCAATGCGCTGACATGAGACGATTCATGGCTGGCCGTGACCGAATAGAAATGCAGGATATGCAGAAACACCTTGCGGAACAAAGAGGAATTACTCGTGATGTTTGGGCATCTAACACGGGTCTTTTGCAGATGGCTTATTTGATAGTTGGAGAGGTCCAGAGGATTCTAGGAGGAAATATCCCTCACTCAGAGGGAAAACTGCTATTAATGAACTTGCAAACTCTAAAAAGCTCATGGCATTCCTTTCTTTCTAACCCTCTTTGTTCAGTTTGCGGCGGACTTCCCGAAGATTCAGCAGATGGTGCCAAAATTACTCTCCAACCAACTCCTAAGACCAGCCTTGACAGTTATCGATGCCGTTCCATAGACGACTTAGAAACATTTTTAGTAAATGACTATTTGGATCCTAAGACTGGCTTTTTAAATGGTAAGATGTATGACCTCTTGCCGCCTTTTGCCGATGTAGGTGTTAATTTGCCTTTGTTGATAGGTGACGAGGGAGTTGCCGGACGGACTCATTCATACAAAGTAAGTGAATTGACTGCAATATTAGAAGGCTTGGAGCGGTACTGTGGTCTTGCTCCACGTGGCAAAAGAACTGTCATACATGATAGTTTCCGCAATTTAGAAGGAAAAGCACTAAATCCTCTCACAGTAGGCATTCATGAACCGGAAAAATATTCTCAACCTGGTTTTCCATTTAAACCGTTTGATCCTGATCGCTCAATGAATTGGGTATGGGGCTATTCACTTTTGCATGACCGACCAATTCTTGTTCCAGAGTTGCTTGCCTATTACAGTTTAGGCGATGGGGAGGGGTTTGTCTATGAAACCTCAAACGGATGTGCATTAGGCGGAAGCTTAGAAGAGGCTATTTTCTACGGAATAATGGAAGTAGTGGAACGTGATTCATTTTTGATGACCTGGTACGCGCAAATGTCCCTCCCCCAAATAGACCCATATTCATCTAACGATCGGGAATTGGGGTTAATGGTAGATCGTATACGTGCAGTGGCAGGATATGAAATATTTTTGTTCAACTCGACGATGGAACACGGAATTCCAAGCGTATGGGCATTGGCAAAAAACAGAAAGAAAGTTGGATTAAATATTATTTGTGCAGCAGGAGCGCATCCTGACCCTATTCGAGCTGTAAAAAGCGCAGTTCATGAATTGTCCGGTATGATGCTCACGCTTGACGAAAAATTCGAAGATAACAAGGGAGAGTATGTTACTATGTTGCAAGATTCTTCTCTTGTTCGGAAAATGGATGATCATGGCATGCTCTATGGATTGCCACAAGCGGAAGAGCGACTAAAGTTTTTGCTGCACGAAAGTCGTCCTTTGCGAACATTTGCCGAGGAGTTCAAGTTGAAGATGCCACATTCAGACCTTACCGAAGATCTTAAAGACATACTCCAGGAGTTTCGTCGATTGAAACTCGATGTAATTGTTGTGGATCAAACAACATCGGAAACCCTACGAAATGGACTTCACTGTGTAAAGGTAATAATACCAGGAATGTTACCGATGACATTCGGACACCATCTTACTCGAATAACTGGACTTGAGAGAGTATTGAGGGTACCGATGGAACTAGGGTATGAGAATCATCCTCTTACACTAGAACAGCTTAATCCACATCCACACCCGTTTCCGTAAGTATGACTAGGAGGTAGTAGGATGAGTCTGGATGAATTTCTGCACAACTTACATTTTGACATTGATAAAGTAAGCCCGCCAGATAAGGTAGTCGATTGGGATGATTCACCTTTGACATATAAATTATACCGTGATTTGCAGAGTTTTCCAATGACTTTAGATGTCCCGTTGAAGCTAGAAGAGCAGGATGTCCCCAGCAAACCTACTCATAGCAGAATGGGGCATTTTCTTTGGTATGTATTCGGTCTTAGTCAAATAAGCCAATCCGTCTTCACAACGGATCAAGACGTTGAACTAATGCAGTCGTACAGACGGTATGTACCTTCCGGTGGAGCTTTATATCCAAACGAATTATACGTTTATCTGAAATTGGAGGATTTGCCTGTTGGGGTATACCACTATGATGTAGCACACCATCGATTGGTATTACTACGAGAAGGCAATTTCGATTTTTATATCAACCAAGCTCTTGGTAACCGCATTGATTTGTCTACATGTTTTGGTACAGTTTTTATATCAACAATGTTTTGGAAAAATTTCTTTAAATACAACAACTTTTCCTTCCGTTTACAAGGGTTGGATACGGGTGTTCTGATTGGACAGTTACTCGAAGTAGCAAAACGGTTTGGGTTTGAGACAGGGGTGTACTTCCAATTCCTTGATAAGGCAATCAATCATCTTCTTGGGCTATCCGAAAAAGAAGAAAGCATATATGCGGTAATCCCACTTACTGTAGAAGCGACAAACTGGAATATTAATCAAAGTGACAGATACGGGAACGTCGATTCTGTGGAATTGGCTACTAAATTGAACGAAATTAATAATAATTACTATTTACGATCACAGAGGATACAAGAACACCCAATCTTAACAAAGTTGAATAAAGAGTCTTTTATTGAATCAACGGAATCAGTTTATAAAATCAAGCCCGAGGAGAGAATATTTTGTCGAGGTCCTAAAGTGACTCTTCCTAAAGTGAATCGTTTAACGTACGACCTTGCGTCGGTCCTGCAAAAGCGTTTTTCACCAGACATGGATTTCACTTTTGGAAAGGTAAACCAACTGGAATTGGCTTGTTTACTACAAGAGGCAACCAATTCCTTCGCGTATCGAAATGATTTGGACAGCGAAATAAAAGGGCAGGATTCCCGTATCTCATTGTATGGCTGTTTTCATAATGTAGAGGGAATTCCGGATGCTGCATATTTTTATGATAGCAATACTCATTCGTTACGACAGATAGAGCCTGGAGACCAACGACTTACCCTTCAATACGGAATGTCTGCAGATAATGTAAATTTGATCCAAGTACCACTCTGCTTTCACGTGGCAGGAGATAGAGATCACTTAAAAACGTCACTAGGCCTAAGAGGATACCGGATTCAACAAATGGAGGCTGGAATGCTGGTGCAGAGATTACTTTTGGCGGCCACAGCAATTGGGTGGGGAGGACACCCACTTCTTGGATTTAATGCGAATATTAGCGATAAGATTTACAAAATGGATTCACATAAAAAAACAAGTTTAATCCAAATACCAATAGGTCCTTATCGAACTCGTCCATGGTTAAGGGGTAGCTTACGTTGCTAAATTCCAAAAGAATGGTGGCAAATTCATTTTACTCCATGGCACGGAAGACGAGATGGTAACTCCAGACTGCTCGATTGCCTACTATAACCAACTTGTTGAGAGGTTTGGCCAAAACCAAATTGAAGGTAGATCTAGTAAAAGCGCTGGACACTTGGGTCACACAAGACAAGGATCCGGGCACTCTTAAAGGGACGGATCAAATTCTAACACCTTCGGACGTACCAGACCGGTGTGTCAGTATCCTACTTATCCGGAGTATAAGGGCAGCGGTGATATCAATTCTGCCTCTAGCTTTAATTGCGAAAAACCATAGAATACAAGCAAAACCCGTGGATATTATATTGCCGCGGGTTTTGTTGTTTAACTCTATCATTTGTAACAATTGCTAATAGTTTAGTATTAATAGTAGGGAACAGTACCGTAAGTAATAAGTTTTTTATAATAACTAGTAACAGCACCTAACATTCAATTAAATAAAGTTTTTTGTTATGGTTCCCTTTGTGTTAAAATTTAGATAATTCTAACCACAAGGGGTGGATGGTGTGAAATTTGAAAATCAAGTGGCGCTTATTACCGGAGGAACTTCTGGAATTGGACTAGCCGTAGCTGAACGATTACTTCATGAGGGGGGAAAAGTTGTCATAGTAGGTCGTAATAGGGAACGCGGAAACTCAGCCTTAGAAAAACTCAAACAGATTAGTCCACATGTTCTTTTTCTATCAGTTGATGTAAGCAAAGGAATAGAAGTAGAACAGATGGTAAAAGAAACAGTGAACACATTTGGAAGAATCGACTTTGCATTTAACAATGCGGGAAATGCGGAAGGTACACCTGCATTGACACATGAATTCAGTGAAGAAGACTTCGATCATATGATGGGTTCTACAATCAAAGGAGTTTGGTTGTGTATGAAGTATGAGCTGCAAGCTATGATTGAAAATGGTGGTGGTTCAATCGTTAATACATCATCCCTGGATGCCTTAATTTGTTCGGCATACACGACAGCATATGCAGCTGGGAAAAGTGGAATTCTGGCATTAACCCGCGGAGTCGCCCAAGAATATGGAAGTAAAGGTATTCGAGTTAATGCCATTACACCTGGTGCAATCAGGACTCCAATGATCGAACGAAAATTTGATAACTTGACCGAAGAGCAATCAGAATGGTTAGAAGAAAAGTACAACAGCCTGAATGCCCTAGGAAGAATGGGGACCTCTTCCGAAGCGGCAGATGTGGTAACCTGGTTATTTTCTAAAGAATCTTCCTTTGTAACAGGTCAAAATATTATTGTTGATGGTGGAGTTTCCATCGTCACAAAATAAAGGTGTTTGCCTAGAATCTAGAATGGTCAATAAGTGAAGTATATTATATACTAATCTGTTTCTCTTTAAAGTTACTCGTATTTGAAAAACTAATAATAAAATCATATATAGAATAGAAGCAGTGGATTTCACATCAGAAATTACACTGCTTTTAATTATATACACCTAAAGGCTATACTTATGTTTTGTGGAGTTATTATTTAGTTTACATAATATCTATTCTAGGAACTTAGATAAGATTGTAAATTTAACAGCAAATCCATGATATAATCAAGTTAACACAGTTCCCATAAGCTTTATTATTTGCGTTCTTCATTAACTTACATATCCAACTACACACTTTGATTCATTCAGGAGCTGATCTACAAATGCCTTATGAAAGTAAAATTAGACATCATAATGCCGATCGTGTTACCAAAAATACTACTGTTAGTCGCAGTTTACTTGAACAAATTAAAGAAATTGCAAACCACAAACAAGTTCCGTTTAATCAATTATTAACTGAAGGAATTGATTACGTATTAGATACTTATAAGAAACCTAAAGAATTTAAACCCCCAGTTAAACCTAAAGATCGCATCAAAATGGGCACAACATTTAGTAATTCACAATATGAACAACTAAAAGATCGTGCACGGAGACTTCATACACATACAAACACATTAATTGAGATCGGAATGGAAGTTATCATTAAAAAATATCAAAATGGTTAGTTCCAACCCTCCCTCTTGTTTCCTTATATTCTAGTTTACATAATATAATTATGTTAAACTTGAAGGTTTTTTCTAAACCTTATCTTCCCATCTTTTAATTTAACTTCCCACGTATGTTCATAAACTCATCTAATAACTCCCTCATCTCAGCTTGATTAAGCCTAATTGGCATTTGGTCATTTAAGGTAATATAATGCTCCTGTTCCCCACTATCTACTTCTCTTGATAAGTAATCACAAATCGCTCCTAGCCTCTCCTTGCTTATTACAGATTGTGTATTCATGTGCTTGAATTGCGTTAACACAAATGCTTCTTCTTCAATTTCTCCAATAATCAATTTATTCTCATCCATTCATTGTTCCACCTTTCTTATCATTAAATTGCTCTTCCTCCCTCTTATTTATAACAACTAACAGCTTTAATCATTGAATCTTTATTCCGTTTCTTGTATGTTTTAATTATCTGGTATTGAAAGGATCGAGAATTAGATGACAAAAAAGTTATATTATGAAAATCCCTATTTAACACAATGGACAACCACTGTAACAAATATTATAAAAAAAGATAATTATTGTCTTGTAACCCTTCAGGACACCGCTTTTTACCCTGAAGGTGGTGGCCAACCATCTGATTCTGGACAAATTGACCATATTCAAGTTTTAGATGTCTATTCAGAAGCCGGAGAGGTGTACCATAAACTCCCCCATCCCCCGGAAAACCGGACTGTAGAATGTCAAATTGACTGGAAACTGCGATATGACCATATGCAACAGCATACTGGCCAGCATTTGTTATCAGCCATCTGTATTGAAGAGTATGATGCCCACACATCAAGCTTTCATTTAGGGAAAGATACCGTATCAATTGATTTAAGTGTTTCTGAATTTGATGCTGATCAGCTCCTACATATTGAAAATCAGGTCAATAAAACTATCTATGAAAACCGTGAAATTAAAACATATTTTGTTTCTAAAGAACAAGCGAGTACCCTTCCTCTTCGAAAAACACCTGACGTTGAAGGAGATGAAATGCGCATTGTTGAAATTGATGGTATTGATACATCTGCATGCGCAGGAACACATGTGTCAAGAACTGGCGAATTAGGACTCATGAAGCTTTTAAAAACGGAAAAAAGCAAAGGAAATACACGTGTATACTTTATTTTCGGTGGCCGTGCTTTAGAGGATTATCAAGCTACACATAGTGTTTTAACAACCTTAGCAAACAAATATAGCACGAATCGTGAAGGGCTAATCGAAAAAATCACTAAAATAGAACTAGATAACAAACAATTCCAGAGAGAAATCGAGGAGTTAAAAGGGAAACTTAATCAGTTCCTTGCTCAGGAGCTTATTCAAACTCATAATGATTCAATCATTATCCAATCATTCAATGAAAAAACTTTAAAAGAACTTCAAGGAATTGCAAAACAAATTAATGAGGCGTCCAATCAATGTGTGATTTTTACATCTACACTAGAAAACAAACTACTTATCTCCCATAATGGAACACTTCCCATTGAGTGTGGAAAGTTATTTAAACAAGAGCTTAAAAACTTTAATGGAAAAGGTGGCGGCAATAATACAACCGCACAAGCTGCATTCGATAACCTAGAAGATATGGAAGCATTTAAGCGCTTTTTAGAAACAAAAATAAAAGAATCTTTATAAGAAAAAGCTACCTTCAATGGTAGCTTTTTTCTATAGTTTATCTGATTTAAAGTTTAGATTAATTACACCAGCTTTTGTTAAAGAATCATAAAGAATCACTATTAGTGGACCAAGTAATAATCCAACAATACCGATTATTTTAAACCCTAGGTACATACTGATCAGTGCTGCTAAAGCACTGATACCGAAACTTTGCGAATAAACCTTCGGCTCGATAATTTTTCGAATCACGGTTATAAGTACAAAAAGAATCAATAATCCAATTCCAAGTTTCGTATTTCCGTTAATTAATACAAAAATGGCCCATGGAACGATAAATGATCCTGTACCTAATATCGGAAGTAAATCGACTAGTACAATGAGCAATGACACAATGAGAAGATACTTAACATCTAAAATCCAAAGTCCAATATAAGTGATAACAAAAGTTACACCACTTAGAACTAACTGGGCCTTTAAAAAGCCGACAAATATCTTTTTCAATTGTGTTGTTACAATCTTCATTTTTTCAATAGAGCTTTCCTGCAGCATATCTTTAAGCCTGTTTTTAATTCCAGGTAGATCATTCATGAAAAGAAAAGCTGCTACTAAATATACAATTAGCTCTAATAATAGCTGAGGAAGACTTGAAACAAAACTAAACGTCCCCTCTGTTAAATTCCTTGCTGCAACGATTAATAAATCCTGGAAGGAATACAGGGTATTCATAATAGAATCCAAGACTTCCTTAGGTAAATCTTCAAAATAAGTTTCAAACTTTTCAAAGGTTGCAATAATTTGGTCTGTATCAATACTTGAAACATAAAACGGTATATTTTTCACGACTGTGATCAGTTGATTAATGATGACATTGACTAATAAGTATCCTAAAAATAAAACAAACACCATAAAAATAACAAACGTTACTGTAACCGAGTATATTCGTTTAAACCGGTATTTTGTTATTAGTAAATTGACAATTGGCTCCAATAAAAGAGCAGTAAGAAAGGCCAAAATCAATGAAATTGACATTGGTAATAAATACAATAAAACAACAGCCAATATAACAAGAAGTATATTTCTTTTATTAATATATTTTTTAATCATTTTCGCAAAATTACCCACTCTCTATCCTTATAAAATTATTGTACAGTAAAGCAGGCATATTTAAAATATAAATATTTTTCAAAATAGATGCTTCTGAGTTGACAATATTATTTCACAATTAAAAACAGCTACCTTATAGTAGCTGTTTTCGATTTTTATTTTATTTCGTCGGAATTTTCCTCACTTGTGACAATCCATGTATCAATTACTTCTCCCGCTTCATCTGTATCAACTACGAATGAACCGTTGCTATAACGATCATTTGGACGTAAGGATTTTATTTCGACTGATTCGATTTTTCCATTTTGTGTTTTAAGGAAAAGTTCATCTAGATTTGTAACTAAATGTGCGCCTGCAATACGATGTGGATGATTTTTCAACTCACGAAGCATAACTAATCCACGTTTTGCTCTTGTTGCTTTTTCGAATTCTGTGATTTTCATCTTCTTGACTGCTCCACGCTGTGTAACAATACTTATCTCAGCTGGCGTTGATGGTGGTACTATAGAACCGGCAACAACATAATCGCCATCCTTAAGGTTAATACCTTTAACGCCTGCTGCTCTTGCACCAACAACGTTGACTTCTTCTTCTCCAAACCAGAGTCCATACCCTAGATGTGTAACTAAAAAGACATCCATATTCCCGTTTGTGATATGAACAGATACAACTTCATCATCGTTTTTCAGATTAATTGCAACGAGTGGTTTTGAATAACGTTGTGCTTTGTACATAGTCAGCTCTGACTTTTTCACCATACCGTTTTTGGTGATAAAGAGTAGATATTCTGGCAACTCGAAATTCGTAACAGGGAGTGCCTCTATAATGAATTCATCACGATCAATACTTATGATATTGGCAACGTGTTGTCCTAGATCTTTCCACCTTATATCAGGTAACTCGTGCACTGGGATATATAAATAATTCCCTTTGTTTGTAAAGAGTAATAATGTATCGGTTGTATTGATTTCAAATTTGTGTAACAGTCGATCTGTATCCTTCATGCCAAAATCTTGGCCGTTTGATGCAGCATATGATCGAGGACTTGTCCGCTTAACATAACCGTCCTGGGTGACAGTTACGATTACATCCTCAGAAGGGATTAAAACTTCAAGATTAATCTTGATTTCTTCAATCTCGTCTTCTATTTTTGAACGACGATTATCTGCATAGGTTTTTTTCACCCGCTTTAGGTCATTTTTAATGACCTGAAATAGCTTGCGTTCATTTTGTAGGATTTCAACTAATTCACTTATCTTTTTATTTAACTCATCATATTCTTGCTGAAGTGCTGTGATGTCAGTGTTTGTTAAGCGATATAATTGCAAGGAAACGATTGCTTCAGACTGCGGTTCTGTAAATCCAAATTTATCGATTAAATTATTTTTTGCGTCCTTTTTATCCTTTGAAGCACGAATTGTCGCAATAACCTCATCTAAGATGGATAATGCCTTAATAAGACCTTCAACAACATGCTGACGTTCACGTGCTTTTTCTAGTTCATAATGAGACCGATTGGTAATAACCTCTTTTTGATGGGCAATGTATGCATCCAATATTTTTGGCAGGCTCATCAATACTGGTCGTCTGTCCATAATAGCAACCATGTTAAAGTTATAGGTTATTTGAAGATCAGTATTTTTATAGAGGAAGTTTAGCACTCCATGTGCGTCTGCCTCTTTTTTCAATTCAATCACGATTCTTAAACCTGTTCGGTCTGTTTCATCACGTACCTCATTTATGCCTTCTACTTTGCGGTCTAATCGAATCTCGTCAATTTTTTTAACCATATTTGCTTTATTCACTTCATATGGTATTTCAGTGACAACGATTTGTTGTTTTCCACCGCGTAGATCCTCAATCTCTACTTTTCCACGGACAATGATTTTTCCTTTTCCTGTTTCATAGGCCTTCTTTATCCCTTCAATCCCTTGAATAATACCACCTGTTGGGAAATCAGGGCCCTTAATCACTTCCATGAGTTCATCAACAGTTGAGTCTGGATTGTCTATACGCTTGATGACTCCATCTATAACTTCTCCTAGATGATGAGGCGGAATATCTGTAGCATAACCTGCTGAAATTCCAGTAGAACCATTTACAAGTAAGTTTGGGAACATCGCAGGTAATACGACTGGTTCTTTACTTGTATCATCAAAGTTCGGAATGAATTCAACAGTGTTTTTTTCAATATCACGTAACAGCTCGGAAGCAAGACTTGAAAGACGCGCTTCCGTATAACGCATGGCTGCTGGTGGATCACCATCATTACTACCATTATTTCCGTGCATTTCCACCAGGACATTCCGAACTTTCCAATCCTGACTTAGACGAACCATTGCATCATATACAGATGTGTCACCGTGAGGATGGTAGTTACCAATTACATTACCAACCGTTTTAGCCGATTTACGAAAGCCTTTTTCAGCTGTATTACCTTCAACATGCATGGCATAAAGAATTCGTCTTTGAACGGGTTTAAGACCATCCCTTGCATCTGGTAAAGCACGATCTTGAATAATATATTTACTATATCTACCAAAGCGATCTCCAATTACCTCCTCTAGAGGTAGATCACGGAATTGTTCTGTTTGTACCATTTTTTGTTACTCCCCTTCTACGACCGATAAATTTTCATTGTCCAAAATATTCGAATCATCTTCAAGACCAAAGGCAACATTTGATTCAATCCACTTACGGCGCGGTTCAACCTTATCGCCCATGAGTGTTGTTACTCTTCGTTCAGCCCTTGCTACGTCATCGATACGGACTCGAATTAGCGTTCTCGTTTCAGGGTTCATTGTTGTATCCCAAAGCTGGTCGGCATTCATTTCTCCTAAACCTTTGTAGCGTTGAATCATATACCCTTTTCCGACTTTAGCGATAGCATGTTTTAATTCATTATCATTCCATGCATACTCAATGACTTCTTTCTTACCTGTTCCTTTACTTACCTTATAAAGCGGTGGTAACGCAATATATATCTTACCCGCTTCAATTAATGGCTTCATATATCGATAAAAGAAGGTTAAAAGCAATACTTGAATATGTGCACCGTCGGTATCTGCGTCTGTCATGATAACAATCTTATCATAATTGATATCAGAAATAGTAAAATCAGCTCCAACGCCACCGCCAATTGTATGAATGATTGTATTAATCTCTTCATTTTTAAAGATATCGGCAAGCTTTGCTTTTTCTGTGTTAATAACTTTACCTCTTAACGGAAGTACTGCTTGGAAACGACGATCACGTCCTTGTTTAGCAGACCCTCCAGCAGAATCACCTTCGACAAGATAAAGTTCATTTTTATCTGGATTTTTAGACTGGGCAGGAGTTAGTTTACCACTTAATAACGCTTCGGATTTCTTTCGTTTCTTTCCGCTTCTTGCTTCTTCTCTTGCTTTTCTTGCTGCCTCTCTTGCCTGAGCAGCTTTTACCGATTTTTTAACTAGAAGGGTACTTACATCCGGGTTTTCTTCTAGAAAATAAGCGAGGTTTTCAGAAACAACTGAATCGACAGCTGAGCGTGCTTCACTAGTTCCAAGCTTTCCTTTTGTTTGTCCCTCAAATTGCAATAATTCTTCAGGAATACGAACGGATACAATCGCCGTTAATCCCTCGCGAATATCAGAACCATCAAGATTTTTATCTTTTTCTTTTAATTGTCCTGTTTTACGAGCATATTCATTAAATGCACGGGTCAATGCTGTTTTTGATCCAACTTCATGTGTACCTCCATCCTTTGTTCTTACGTTATTTACAAAGGATAAGATATTCTCTGAATACCCATCATTAAATTGAAACGCAAAATCTACCTCAATTCGGTTCTGAACCCCTTCAAAAGAAACGACAGGATGTAGCACATCCTTTTCCTCATTCAAGTATTCTACGAACGCTTCAATCCCATTTTCATAATGATAAACCTCATGGAGATCATTGCGGTCATCAAAAATCTCAATCTTTAGCCCTTTTAATAAGAACGCTGATTCTCTTAAGCGCTCACTCAATATTTCAAAATTAAATGTAGTCGTACTAAAAATCGTAGGGTCCGGCTTAAAATGAATAGTGGTACCCGTTTGATTTGTTTTTCCGATATTCTCAAGAGTAGTAGCAGGTTTGCCACCATTTTCAAAGCGCTGTTCATATACGAATCCATTACGCTTAATCGTGACTGTAAGCCATTCAGATAATGCATTAACAACCGATGCTCCAACCCCATGGAGACCTCCACTTGCCTTATACCCACCTTGTCCAAATTTACCGCCTGCATGTAGCACAGTAAAAATAACCTCAGGTGTTGGTTTACCCATTTTATGCATGCCAGTTGGCATTCCACGTCCTTTATCCTGGACACTTAAACTATTGTCTTTATGGATTCTAACAATGATGTGATTCCCATAACCTGATAGGGCTTCGTCGACCGAGTTGTCTACAATTTCATAAACGAGGTGGTGAAGTCCTTTACCATCAGTGCTTCCAATATACATACCAGGTCTCTTTCTAACAGCTTCAAGGCCTTCTAGTACCTGTATTGCATCATCATTGTAGTCAAATTGTTGCTTCGCCAAAAAACATACCCCTTTCATATACAAAACACTTGGGCTTTTAACCTTTCACCCAAGTACATAGCTAATAAATAGCCTCTCTCTATATAAGTAGTATCACTAATTTAGTTATTTCTTACTTAACAGAACAAATGTTTTGTTTTTTAATGCCTCACCTTTTATTTTATATCTTTATCGAAATTTCGCAAACCTTTCTCGCGAAAAGGATAAAATCCTTGTATAAGAACAAGGATTTTATCTCATGGTTTGTTATTTTGTCAAAGCATGTTCAACTTTTATACAACGATCCATTACAACAGTAATCCCACGTTCCTTCAAATAGTTGTATGCTTCTTCACTAACACATCCAAGCTGCGACCAAAACACATCCGCATCAATACCATCAAATTCTTTCGCCACATCCATTAAATATTCCGATCTTCGAAAAACATTCACAATATCAATATGTCCTTCGATATCTTTTATTGATTTAACGGCTTTTACACCTAATGCTTCGTCAATAGTTGGATTTACAGGTATGATTTCATACCCAGCATCCTGCATAGCCTTACTCACCATATTGGAAGTTCTTTCAGGATTATCAGATAAACCAACAACAGCAATCCTTTTACTTTTCTTTAAAATGTTACCGAGTTCAGCACGAGTCGGAATTTCCAATGACATTTTATTGGGTCCTCCCTTTAAATATTCTAACAGATATTATCTCTCATAGTATTTCGGTCCCAAGCCTAGATATTCCTGCATTAATTTTGATTTTCAACATATTTGAATATTTCATCAGCGTTTTTCAATATTTTTTTGTCGAAATTAAAAGAAAAAATCATTGTAAGTAAAAATATCTTGTATAATGAGAATACTTGTACAAGCATGGTATTATCGATAAAGAATGATACAATGTGTCAAGAAGCACTTATCTTTATTATTTTATTAAAGGAGTTAAGAGTATGGTACTTAATATTATTATTATACTCCTTGCTTATCTTCTTGGTTCGATTCCTTCTGGATTAATCGTTGGGAAGATTGGCTATGGTATAGACATTCGGGAGCATGGTAGCGGAAATTTAGGTGGGACAAATACGTTTCGGACACTTGGAAAAAAGGCTGGCTTAATCGTTACTAGTTCAGACATCTTAAAAGGGACATTAGCAACTCTACTTCCCACTCTATTATTAAATGGGTCATTTCCAGATTATTTTCCTTTATTAGTTGGGATGGTAGCTGTTGTAGGTCATATGTACCCAATTTTTGCAGGTTTTAAAGGTGGAAAAGCAGTCGCAACTTCTGGTGGGGTACTGTTAGGTTATAACCCAATCCTTTTTATTACAACTTTACTATGCTTTTTTATCTTCTTAAAATTGACGAAAATGGTTTCACTATCTTCTATGCTAGTTTCCATTTATTGCGTGTCATTCAGTATTGTTTATAGTATTTTTATTAAAACAGATTACCCGCTAATCATTGTTGTCTCATTACTTGCCGTTTTCGTGTTCTATCGACACCGAGCAAACATCGCTCGAATTAAGAATAAAACAGAACCAAAAATTAAATGGCTATAAACAGAGCTTATGTCCTGAATAAGGAAAATTGACGTGTGACCATCGATAGTCACACGTCTTTCTTTTTTAAATAAATCGATCAAAAAACTCTAGTATTTTTCGATTTACTTTGATTTCATTTTCCTTCTTCGAGAAGCCATGCCCTTCATCTTCAAGAACCAAATATTCAACTTCCCTACCTTTATCTTGCAATGCCTGTACGATTTTATCAGATTCCGCTTTTACAACACGCGGGTCGTTTGCCCCTTGGATAACTAACATCGGTTTTACCATACCTTCTAAGTGGGTAATAGGTGAAAACTCTATTAACTTCTCACGATCTTTCACCGGATCTCCAACCCATTGGTTCATAACAGGCTTCCAGTGCTCAGGAACCGAATTAATAAACGAGAACAAATCACTTGGTCCAAAGATGTCAATGACAGCTTTAAAGTAGTCTTGGTGTTTACCATGAAGCAAGAGTGCCATATATCCACCATAGCTACCACCTAACAGAAGAATTTTTTCACGGTCTGCATATCCATTCGCAATTAGCCATTCAAGTCCTTCGATATTATCGAGACGAGGACCATGTCCCCAGTCGCCCTCTACCATTTTCGCAAATTTCAAGCCATATCCAGTTGAACCACGGAAGTTCGGCGCAAAAATACTATAACCCCGATTCACTAGAAATTGAAACATCGCCCTAAATGACTTTCGTTCTGCAGCCTGTGGCCCACCATGAGGCCATAAAATGACATGTCCATTTGAAACATCCTCGTTTGCCTTAAACAATAACGCCTCGATCTCTAAACCATCAAAAGAAGGATAAGTGATTACATCAGGCTGAACAAGTTCTTCTTCTTTTACTCCAGGAACTCCATAGTTCGTAATGGCTTCCCACACATTTTCAGTAGCACTACGCTTATAGATGTTAAACGGATTTGTAGCAGAACGCCCAAGGACATACAGGTTGTCATTTTCTGTTACAATTAGTTTCTCAATTACGGATGAAGGCATATCATACTTTTCTACTTCTCCTGTTTCAATATGATATCCGTAGAGAAAATCCTCAACACCCTTTTCACTCACAATGTAGATTGTTTGAGATTGTTTGTTATATTTAATTGATTTCATTTCTTCCTTTTCGAACGAAGCAACTTTAGAGAATGTGTTTGTTGTCACATCATATTTAGCAAGATATGAAAAGTCATCATCATAATCCGTTACTAGGTAAATCGTAGTATCAGATGTAAATAGGACATCAGATACGGTGTGCTGTTGCTCTGTCTCTGGTGTTAAGCGTACTTCGTTGCCTTCTTTATGTAAAAAGGCTAAGGAAAATGTATTGGCAAAATGCTTTAAGTATATTTGACTACTTTCATCTGGGCTAAGCGCTAACAAGTAGGTGGCTGCATCTTTTCCTTCGTTCATAACCAACTCTTCTTCTGTTTCGAGGTTATAGCAATATGAATTCAAACACATTGCATTATTCTTCGTTGAAGTATAGTATAATTTCTTCCCATCCTTGGACAGGATTGCAATCATATGTCGGTGCCCTTCCTGAATTCGTATAGGCTTTAATTCCCCTCCTTGCGGCTGAATAGCATATAACTGTGTATTTTCATCACCATCCTTATCAAATCCCGCAATTAAAAATTTACCATTTTTATCATAAGTAAGCTCTTGACAGCTTTGATCATTAAAAGTCAATGGATATGGAAAATGATTAGGCAGGTCGATTCCCCAAAGATTATATTTTCCACTTAAGTTTGTACTAAATACTACCTGTTTTTCGTCGGGACTAATCGTAAAATTCTGGATTCCAAAGGTTTTAAAAAATTGCTCTACATCAGGCTTTTGAAATTTCATCCTTAAACACCTACTTCTTTAGATTTCAATCCACATGCAAATAATTCGACAGTTTTCTAAATTCTCCTGCCAATTTATTTCGAAAGATGAAACATCCTTCAAATCATTGACAATATTCGATAAATTTCTAACATTTTTTCATAGTTTTGTATTATAGTAGAATTATCATACTCTGGTGAGGGAGCAATGTTATATGAGACGAAGCAGAAGGAAAAAAAGGGCACTATTTAGCACCAAATATCTCATTAGTACAATGATTCTATTACTTATCCCATTGGGCATTTATTTCACTCTAAATAACGTGAAAGCAAATTCAAAAACAGGGGCTTATATTGCTCAAACTCATGAATTCAAAAAGACTGAGCAGAATTTCAAACCGTTTACAACATCAATAACATTAGCAGCAATCGGAGATATTTTGATTCATTCTACCGTATATAATGATGCAAAAACTGACAATGGCTATGATTTCAAGCCAATGATTTCAAATGTGAAGGACTTACTCGAAAACGCAGACATTACGATTGCCAATCAAGAAACAATTGTTGGTGGAACAGAAATCGGATTATCTACTTATCCGAGTTTTAACAGCCCATATGAGGTAGCTGATGCATTTAAGGATGCTGGTGTAGACATAGTTTCTATTGCGAATAACCATACCCTAGACCGCGGTGAGAAGGCGATTATTAGTGCTACAAATTACTTGAACAAAATCGGAATGGAATATACAGGAGGGTACCAGAGTCCTGAAGATAAAAGTAGAATTAGGGTATTAGATCAAAATGGAATTAAGATTGCATTTCTTTCCTACACTTATGGGACAAATGGAATTCCTGTCCCTAAGGGAAAAGATCACCTTGTTAACTTAATTGACATGGAACTCATAAAAAAAGATATAAAAGCAGCAAAAGAGATTGCTGATCTCGTATCAGTAAGTATGCATTGGGGAAATGAGTATCAATTACTCCCGAATGATCAACAAAAACAATTAGCACAACAGCTTGCAGATGAAGGGGTTGACCTCATTATTGGTCACCATCCTCATGTCTTACAACCGATGGATTGGTTAACAGGTAAGGATGGAAATCAAACCTTCGTTATATACTCATTAGGTAATTTCTTATCTGGACAGATGTGGGATTATAAGGATATTGGCGGGGTTTTAAAAGTTGAAATTGTCAAAGAAGTAAAATCAAAGGATGAATCCATCATTCGCATTCAAAACCCGCAATTTACACCAACGTTTGTATCAAACAGTCATAACAGAAACTTTAAGGTAGTACCTCTCGAAAATGCCGGCGCCGTCGGATTAAGCAATGCTTCAAGTAAATACGATGAAATGACCAACCATATGAATCAATGGCTTAATCAAGAACAGTAACTAAAAAACAAGGCACTTAAATGCCTTGTTTTTTTTATTCAACCTGCTTTTTTGCATTTTCATATGCCTTATGCCATTCAGGGTAATGTTTTCTAATCGAAATTGGACGAAATGAATCTTTTTTCACACAAACATGTGAAGATGTCGCATTTACTGATACTTCTCCATCTGGGCGTACAACTTCATAGCCATATATGACTCTTAGACCGTCATAATGTTCAATCCACGTCTTCACTAAAGCTGTTTCACCATATCGTAATGGTTTTTTATAGGAAACCTGTAGATCAATTACAGGAGAAATAATGCCGTCGCTCTCCATTGCTGCATAGCTAAAACCTAAATCTTTAATTAATTGTGTTCTACCTAGTTCCATCCAAACTAAATAATTGGCATGATAGACAACACCCATTTGGTCTGTTTCTGCGTAACGTACTTCGACTTCTTTTTTTGAAATGAGCAATTCTAACCTCTCCCTATTTTGTTCTAAAGATGCTTTACATATATAGTAACATAAGTTGGAAAAGCCCTAAAAATGATTTAATTAGAAATTACAAAAATAGAGTACGCCATAAAAAAAGTGGCATACTCTACAAGTTTTTTACTTATAACCATTTTCGCGAGCGGCAGCTTCGTCTTTTATTTCTTCGCGCATTGCAGCTATCGATTCTTCACGGCGTTCGTTCTTTGCCTCGATTCTCTGACGCTCTTCTTCATTTGAAAATTGCATTGCATCATGTGACTCCTCGATGTTCTCAATTGTGTTTTGGACCATGTCTTGTAGTCTTTCTACATTATCACTTCTATCATCTGGTTTAGATCTGTTGTGCGTCATTTCTTATTCCTCCTATGTATTAGTAATACACCTCTATTTTGCTTCAGTTATGATCATTTTATTTCTGGAAAAAAAATAAAAGGACGTTTTTGAAAACGTCCTTTTATCCGTGTGTGCTAATGGTAGCATTATTCACCTTTAGTTTGCATAACTTGAGCATGCTTTCCTGATGTATCCTGCATTTTTTTCCCTTTATTTCCACCAAATCCACGTGGTTGTGTACCAATTTGGTTATTTTTAAATTGATTATGATAATTTTTCGGCATTTTATTTACCCCTCCTCCTTTACATTATCACCCGGAAAGGGCTTTCTCATGTAAAAAGAAGAGTGGATACTCTATCCAAATAAAAGATTTGATGGGAAATTTACTCAGCTTTTTCTAATCTTTTTTGCTCAAGTCTCGCCTCAATACGCTCCATTGCTTCTTGGTCCTTTAATAATTGCTGTTTGTTTTCATTAACCAAATCTGCAAATGAAACCTTTCTTACTTTTCTCAATATTCTCACCTTCCTCTATCTACCATTGTAATAGTAATAATCTCCAAAAAACGATTAAATTATTACAAATTTTCGAAAATTTATTTAAAAATTAGAAAAAAGTGCATTTTCACTAAAAAAGGCATAAAAAAAAGAACCAAATCGAGTTGGTTCACATGTTTTACTTTAATTTTTCTACTTTAGCTTCTAACATTTCTAGGTCCATCTGTCCTTTTATAAAATCATTAATCGTACCATCGGAGTTAATGAAAAAAGTTTCAGGTAATCCTAATACCTTATAATCACTACTTGCTTGATTTTCTGGATCTACTAAAAGTGGAAATGTATAACCTTTTCCTTCAACAAATTTATGTGCGTTTTCTGCCTTTACTTCAGAAGCTGTCATGTTGACTGCAAGCACTTCAATATCTTCACTTTTGTTTTCATAAAACTCTTGAATCTCAGGCATTTCCTCTCGACATGGTTTACACCATGATGCCCAAAAGTTCACAACAACTTTCTTGCCCTTTAAATCCGATAAACGAATTGTTTCATTTTCATCATTTAATAGTTGAAGTTCAAAATCTGGGGCCATATTACCAATTTCAATACCGGTTGTCCCTCTTTTTTTATCTTCTACAAAATCAAAAACAGCATATCCGATCAGGCCAATTAGAATAAGTGGAATAATAATTTTTTTAACCATTTGAATCCTCCGTAAATTTAAGCAATATCAAAGGTTTTCCCTATTATCATTATAGCAATTTACCCATGTAAAAGGACAATATTAAAAGGCAGTTTTGTGAAATCCACAAAACTGCCTAAGTTAGAAAAGGGTATTAACCTTTCATTTTTTCGCGAAGTACCATTTGTAGGATACCACCGTGACGGTAGTAATCAATTTCAACTTCACTATCGAAACGAACAAGTACTTCAAATTCTTTCTTGTTTCCTTCTTCGTCAGTAGCTGTTACTTTTACATAGTCACGAGGTCTTACATTTTCGTCAATTTGAACTTCAATTGTTTCTTTTCCAGTTAAGCCAAGAGTTTCAGCATTCTCACCTTGTTTGAATTGTAGTGGTAGTACACCCATTAATACAAGGTTACTGCGGTGAATACGTTCGAAGCTTTCAGCAATAACTGTCTTAATGCCAAGAAGGTTAGTACCTTTCGCAGCCCAGTCACGAGAAGATCCCATACCATAGTCGTTACCAGCGATAACAACTAAGCCAGTACCATCTTGCTTGTATTTCATACATGCATCATAGATAGACATAACTTCGCCTGTTGGCCAGTGAGTAGTCCATCCACCTTCTGTACCAGGAGCGATTTGGTTACGAATACGGATATTCGCAAAAGTTCCTCTTGTCATAACGCGGTCATTACCACGACGTGAACCATAAGAGTTAAAGTCACGAGGTGTAACACCTTTTTCTTGTAGGTATTTACCTGCTGGTGTATCTTTACCAATTGAACCTGCTGGTGAAATGTGGTCAGTTGTTACGGAATCACCGAATTTACCAACTACACGTAATCCACTTAATGGTTTAACTTCACCAGGTTCTTTAGATAAGCCTTCGAAGAATGGTGGGTTTTGAATGTATGTTGAATCTTCATCCCACACATAAAGTGCTTCGTCAGTACTTTCAATTGCGTTCCAACGCTCATTATCATCAAACACACGCTCATATTCTTTTCTGAATAGCTCAGGTGTAACAGTCTTTTTAACTTCTGCCTTAACTTCTTCTGCAGTAGGCCAGATGTCTTTAAAGAATACATCGTTACCGTCTTTATCTTTACCGATTGGTTCTTTTTCAAGATCGACATCAACAGTTCCAGCTAGTGCATATGCCACTACAAGTGGTGGTGATGCAAGGTAGTTACCTTTTACTAATGGATGTATACGTCCTTCAAAGTTACGGTTACCAGAAAGAACAGATGTAATTACTAAGTCATTCTCAGCTACTGCTTTTTCAATTTCAGGAGCTAATGGACCTGAGTTACCAATACATGTAGTACAGCCATAACCAACAGTGCTAAAGCCAAGCTTTTCAAGGTATGAAAGTAATCCTGAATCTTCTAAATAGCCAGTAACAACTTTAGAACCAGGTGCTAAAGACGTTTTTACATATTTAGGAACTTCTAGGCCTTTTTCAACTGCTTTCTTCGCAACAAGACCAGCACCTAACATTACGTATGGGTTTGAAGTATTTGTACAACTTGTGATTGCAGCGATTGCAATGTCACCAGTCTTCATTTGTACTTCTTCGCCATCGTTGAACTTTACGGTAATTTCCTTATTGATTTCTTCAGGAGTTAAACCGTATCCTTGGTTGCCAGTTGCTGTTAATGCAGTTTGGTAAGCTTCTTTCATTTTTGAAAGTGGAATTAAATCTTGCGGACGCTTAGGACCAGAAAGATTCGCTTCAATTTCAGAAAGATTGATTTCAACAACATCTGTGAAAGTTGGATCTTCAACATCTGGTGTATAGAATAAGCCGTTAGCTTTACTATATTCTTCTACAACTTTAACTTGCTCTTCGTCACGGCCTGTTAAACGAAGATATTCTAACGCTTCGTTATCTACTGGGAAGAATCCGCATGTAGCACCGTATTCTGGAGCCATGTTAGAAATCGTTGCACGGTCTGCAAGTGGAAGTTGAGAAACTCCAGGACCGAAGAATTCAACAAATTTACCTACAACGCCCTTTTGACGTAATACTTGAGTTACTTTAAGTGCTAAGTCAGTAGCTGTTGTACCGTTTGGTAATGTACCTACTAATTTCACACCGATAACTTCAGGTACTGGGAAATATGAAGGTTGACCAAGCATTCCTGCTTCTGCTTCAATTCCTCCTACACCCCATCCAAGTACACCGATACCGTTAATCATTGTAGTATGAGAGTCAGTACCAACAAGTGTATCAGGGAATGTTTCAAATTCACCGTTTTCACCTTCAACAGCATGAACAACATTTGCTAAATATTCAAGGTTAACTTGGTGAACGATACCAGTTGCTGGTGGTACAGCACGGTAGTTATCGAATGATTTTTGAGCCCAGCTTAAGAATTTATAACGCTCTGCATTACGTTCAAACTCTAGATCCATATTGAACTTTAATGAATCTAGTGTACCTGCTTTATCAACTTGTACAGAGTGGTCAATAACGAGATCAACTGGAATTTCTGGGTTGATTTTTTGTGGGTCTCCCCCCATGTCAGCCATTGCTTTACGAAGTGAAGCTAAATCAACTACAGCGGGTACTCCAGTAAAATCTTGAAGAATTACACGAGAAGGCTTAAATGGTACATCAACCTCTTGTAATTCATCAGTTCCCCATTTTGCTAAGTTTTCAACATGCTCTTTTGTAATTACTCTTCCATCAACTTGACGTAATACTGATTCTAAAAGAACCTTAATGGAATACGGCAATTTTGAAACGTTACCAATTTTCGCATCTTCTAATGCTTGTAAGCTATAATAGTTATACTTTTTGCCGTTTGCTTCAAAAGAAGAACGTGCATTAAATACATCATGCTTTGCCATATGTATGCCCCCTTTGTATAAATAATAACGCAATTTTAAATAATTGTCGAAATGTAAGAGATTTTATACTCCCCCATTTAATTTCCCTGCATACATATATTAATATAACTATATACATAAGTAAATAACAAGATTGTTATAATGCTCTATAAGTTTTTCTTATTGACTTGTAGGATAATTTAGTGAAAAAAGAATAAAATAAGGTCGGAGGTGAAAAGCATGTCGAAGCGTAAAGCGAACCATGTACGACCAGGAATGAATGACGCAAGTGCCCAAGGTATAGGTGCGGGATATAATGAGGAATTTGCTAATGAGCCATTAACGGCAGAACAACGACAAAATAATAAAAAGCGAAAGAAAAATCAATAATCATATAATTTGGCGAGCCCGCTTAATGCGGGCTTTTTTTATTCGTTAACTTCATTCATGATGGATTGCAAGTCGGATTGAAACTGTTCAAGTTTGGCCTTCTGATGCTCAGATGCCACTTCTAATGCATTTTCAATTTGTTGATAGGCTTCATTCACTTCATTTTTCAATCGCTTTAAATGAGCACCATAGTCAGGATCATTGCTTACGATATTTGCATACACATCTTTCGCTTCCTCTGTTCCTTGTTGTGCTGCTTGGAAAGCTTGCTGTTTATCCTTATAATACGGCATATTGTTCAACTCCCTTAAGGTAATTACTGCAATTATAGCTTACCTTTTTTCCAGAAAATCATTCAGAACTTAGGTCGCATAAAAAAGTGGAAAAACATTATCCTAATACATATGAAGGGGGGATAAAACATGGGTGAAAAGAATACATTTAAGGATATTAGAGCAAACGGCGGCCAAAGTACAGGAAGCCAACCGCAACCATTAAGTGGTTCAAAAAAAGTAAAAAACCGCAATCACACAAGACAAAAAAATAACCAAGGACATGATATGTAATCAATCATGGATAATAAAAAGCCGCTAATCCTGCGGCTTTTTATCCATTTTCGCAAAAGCGACTGCCATTTCTTCAATTTCATCTTGTTCTATGGTACGAAAATCAAGAAGTATTTCGTCATTTTTTATTCGTACAATAATTGGTGTTGATCGCTGACGAAGCAATGTTGCAATTTCAATCGCTGTTTTTTTAGAATGTTTCAAACAAACCACAAATGTTGGCACTTCTACCCCAGGCATTGTTCCGCCACCGATTGGTGAACCGTCTTTTTTTAGTTCAAATTGATAATGATTCGTTTTTTTAATTAAACAAGCTATAAACTGTTGACAACGTTCTTTTATCTCTTCTTCAGTAGCCAATATATCCCGAATCGTTGGAATCGTCGAGGAATTGCCTTTTAGATATGAAAATAACGTTGCTTCTAATGCAGCATATGTCAATTTATCAACTCGCAATACTCGAGCAAGTTGATGTTTTTTTAATTTGTCTATCCATGTTTTTTTCCCTGCAATAATACCCGCTTGTGGTCCACCAAGAAGCTTATCACCACTAAAGGATACAAGGTCAACCCCTTGGGCCAAAACATCCTTTATAACAGGTTCGTCCCCAATTCCGTGCCCTTTTAAATCGTATAGAACACCACTTCCTAGGTCTTCATAAATAACAAGGTCTTCTTTTTTCTCCTTTAATTTGACTAGTTCTGAAATACCAACAGTCTTTGTAAAACCAATTGTTTTGAAATTACTTGTATGTACCTTAAGGACCATCGATGTTTTTTCTGTAATGGCATTCTCGTAATCTTCAAGATGTGTTTTATTGGTTGTCCCCACCTCAACTAAACTTGCACCGCTTTCCTCCATAATCGCTGATATCCGAAATGAACCGCCAATCTCAACTAATTGCCCCCGAGAAACAATGACTTCTTGGCTCTCAGCCAAAGCACGTAATATTAAATAAACGGCTGCAGCATTATTGTTAACTACCATCGCACTCTCTGCACCTGTTAATTCCGTCAGAAGTGACTCCACAATAGAATGTCGTGAGCCACGAGTACCCTCTATCATGTTATATTCTAAATTAGAATACCCCTTCGCGATTTCTACAACATGTTGAATAGCTTCATCGCTAAGTCGAGCCCTTCCTAAATTGGTATGTAAAACCGTCCCGGTCGCATTGATTGTTTTGGTTAGGTAGTATTTCGTTTTGTGTACTAGCTCCTCTTCGCTCTTTCGATATATAAAACGAACCATATCTTCCTTTGAAGGCGCCTTTTCATTCCAGTCCCCATTTATGATTTCATTCCGAACGTTATTTACGACATCCCTTAAGATGCTAGTCAGATATTCCTTATCCACATCATATTTATTTTGAAACTGGTCAAAGTCTGGATAAGCTTGCAGCTCATGAATTGCAGGGAGCAGTTGAAACAAATTTTTCATACTCAATTCCTCCACTAAAGCACGTTTACGTCTATTTTTACATGATTTATGCCTACTTTACAAACAGATTGTACCGTTTTTATTATTTCACTATCACGAACACCTACACTTGTGAATATCCTGAATATAGAATTCCATGGAGGTCAAGACATGAAAAATTTTGATAATTCCAATCCCCTTTCCTTAAATGGTTTGGAGGACTGGATGAAACAGTTTCTCGAAGACCCATATTTATTAGATGATTATCAATTTCGAATTGATTTATTTGAAACACAAAATGAGTATATCATCGAGGCTGAACTATCAGGATATCAGCCCGATCAGATTCAGTTAAACGTCCAGAACGATGCATTCTATATCAAATTAACAGATTGCGAAAAACCTCCAAATGACACAGTATTAACAGAAAGAGTTGTGACCCTTCCTTTCGAATTAGAAAAAAAGAAGATAGAAGCCCTATTTCGAAACGAAATACTCGAAATTTATATCAAAAAGAACGAAAAACGGAAAAAAAAGAAGAGCAAAATAAAAATAAAAGTCCTGTGAAAGCTACAGGACCCTTTCTATTTTATTTACGCTCATAATTCGTAATTGACGTTCCGGGAAAATAAAATTGGATAATCTCATCATAGTTTTTGCCTTTATCTCCCATTATACTTGCTCCCCATTGACTCATTCCTACACCATGCCCGTATCCTCTGCCGCGCATCACATATTTCGTATCATCTGACTCAAGAGAGTCTATATAATAGCTCTTAAAAATCGTACCACCAATCATCGGTCGTATTCGATTTAGGTTAACATCATGCAGGGTCACATTTCCTAAAAGGATCGTACCATCAATTAATCTTTGTAAAAATTCCACTTCAATTGAACCCGTCACGGAACGTTTTGAGTGATATTTCTTTGTATTCACCTCAAATTTAGGAATTGAAAGGATGGCTATATCCCCTGGGTAACCTTGACGATTAATTGATCTTTTCATGGCAGCTGCTATCTCTTTATCTTTTTCCTGGAGTCCATCAAATCCATCAATAGAATCCCAATCGATGTCTTCAAGATTTATTTGGGTTTTCGATAATGTAAATTCCCACGGGTGGACTGGATCAAACGGATCTTCTTTAATTGGATAGAATGACCTGCTTTTCCCTCCCCACACATTTTTATTATTCTCGGTCATACCACCATTGCTTGCTGAATAAAAAGCATCAATTAATTTATTTTTATATGTGATAACTTGACCCCTTGTAGCTTCAACAGCTTGTGTGGTACGTGCATTCCAAGCATATCCCCCATATACCTGATAGAAAGTCGTATCATCCATGTCTTCTTTCATACGGGAAACTGCATATGTTCTTGCTGCTAAGGCTTGGGCCTTTAATGCCTCAATATTCCATGAGGAAAACACCTCAAGTGGGACAACCCCTTTTAAGTAATCTTCCAAAGGGAGCTGATTAACGGGACGCACATAATGATTATTTTCCACTTGAAACTCCATTGCACCTAAATATGGCCGTTCATCAATATAGACACGATGATTCTCATCATAGTTTCGGGGAATTAATAAAAAGCTATGGTCTACTTGTTGATTGACTTTTCCTCCTCTAAGATACAGATTCCCTTTTTTGACATATAACCGGTAGTTCACTCCTTCTTGTAATGATAGTGTCGGGTCTATAGTGAAATAATCTCCAGTGATGCGCATCTGAATTTCTTTCGTATCCCCGACAAAATTTTCAAGTCGAACACGTACTAATTCTTTGGCACTCCCCTGATAAAGATCGAATGCGAATAAAAACATACACGTAAAAAATAGTATCTTTTTCATATCCGTATATTTCCCAATCACAAAGAATAATATGAAGTCTTATTCGACTCGAAATTTTCATATAAAAGAAGGTTTCTTTCTTTTAAATAACTTGACAGTTAAGGTATAATGAAGCATTGAGGTGAACAATTCATGCAGTGGGAGTTAACTGGTTGGTTTTTATGGTTTATATTAATATGGGTATTCATTTTTATTACACTTCTTGCAATTGGCGGCTTTTTTATGTTCCGAAAGTTTTTGAAAAAGCTTCCAAAGGAGGATGGAAAATCTGATTTAGATTGGCAGGATTATTACATAGAAGAAACACGTCATTTGTGGCCAAATGAGCAGAAAGCGTTATTGGAGGATTTAGTCAAACCAGTTCCAGAGCTTTTTCGTGATGTTGCTAGACAAAAAATCGCTGGAAAAATTGGTGAGTTAGCTCTAACAGAAAAAGCAAAACAAATTTCACAAGATTTGGTGGTCAGAGGTTATATCATAGCCACACCGAAACGGGACCATAAATTCCTATTGAAAACATTAAAAGAAAAACAAATAGACGTCACTCCTTATAAAGAATTATTTTAGATTACAAAGAAGAAACCTCGGTATTGGCTACCGAGGTTTCTTCTTTATAAGGATGAAGCAAGCTTTTTATATTTTACATACATCGCAATTCGCCAAGGTACAATCATGGCAAAAGCAAGAATCCAAAACATTCCACTCAATTCTCCGAAATCAATTGATGTACTTAATACCGATTTTAAAACAATCCGAATGACCAATAACCCTACTAAAATATAAATAAACGCCTTTGAACGTTTCATATATATATCATTTTCTCTTATCTCAAATGAGGAAGTTTTGATTAATAGGATTGAAAAAAGCATTCCTACCACAACGGCCTCTAAGACCTCCAGTGGTGTCACGCGAAACATTGGATTGACAAACATAAGTGCCCCTGTGCTCATGAAAACGGGAGGCAGAATTATTTTTTTAACTGAAGCGGGTTTTTGGGCAGATTTTGCTCTTAGAAAGGTTACGAAAATCGCCATCATGATCGCGACAACAGAAGATGCAATAACCAAATAAATCAGTCCTTTTTATGAATCGTCTAGAAATTTCACTTTTAGCAAATGAAACCCACTTAAGACGATGAATCTTAAATGGGTTTATATCTAATTTAATACTCTATTAACCGCCTCTACAACCCGACTAGCATCAAAAGGCTTTACAAGATAATCTTTGGCTCCAGCTGAGATTGCATCAACGACCATTTTTTGCTGCCCCATGGCAGAACACATAATAATCCGTGCCTTTGGATCGATTTCCTTGATCATTTTGACGGCCTCAATGCCATTCATTTCAGGCATCGTGATATCCATTGTGACTAGGTCTGGTTTTGTCTCTTTGTATTTTTCAATCGCCTCAATACCATTTACAGCCTCTGAAACAACCTCATGACCAGCTTTAACAAATATATCCGTGAGAGTAAGTCTCATAAATTTAGCATCATCAACAACTAGAATTCTAGCCACTATTCTGGTCCCCCTTAAACTACTTCTTAAGTAGCTAACTTCGACTAAAAACCAGTAAATCCTCCAAAAATAGCAGTTGCGTATGCAATTATTTTTGTCATCCAGTCAAAATAAAGAACAACACCCATAATTATCATTGCATATCCGCCGATTTTTACAATTTTCATGCTGTTTTTGCGAATCCATTGTAATCGTCCGATGAAAAATGAAAGGACAAGAAATGGAATAGAGAATCCTAAAGAGTACAACACCATATACAACATTGCAGAATCTGGATTTGTACCAGCAATTGCAATAACGGACATTAAAATAGGGCCCATGCATGGTGTCCAACCTGCTGCAAATGCCATACCGATAAAAACAGATCCTACATAACCCGCAGGTCGATTCTTAAATTCGATTTTGCGGTCTTTCATTAAGAATCCAGGACGAATGATCCCAAGCACAACAAGACCAAAGAATATAATGAAAATTGCACCAATTTGGCGAATTAAGTCCTTATAGTCACTGAAGATTTGTCCTACATAGGATGTACCGAAACCGAGCATAACGAAAATAATCGAGAATCCAATTAAAAAGAAAATTGTATGTAAAATACTCCGTCTTTGCAACATTGCATTGTCTGATTTCAATTCACTTACTGATGCACCTGTTATATAAGATAAAAATGCTGGATATAACGGTAAACAACAAGGCGAAATAAAGGATAAAAATCCTGCACCAAAAGCAAGAAATGCATTAACATCTGCCATTTTAACAACTCCTAATTCGTTCATCAATATCATTCTAGCAAAAATACCTCAGTAATCATAATTATTAATATGAACGTTTTGTGTCATAGCCCTAGTCTTATGTTGAATATATTTCCAAATAAGTTATTTACCATCGATTTACCATTATATGTTATACTATAAAAAACTCGTCCATGACGGAGATTAATAACAAATGAGAGGGTTATTCCTGTGTCTAAAGAACAACTTCTACTTAAAATCGAACAAAAAAGAACTGAGCTGGTTGAAATTGTCTTGAAACACGGTTTTACAGCAACACCTACTATTAAAGTAAGTCAAGATTTAGACAATCTATTAAATCAATATAATACGGGTAGATCGGAAAAAAGCCTTTCAAATTAATGAAAGGCTTTTACATAACTGCATTTTCTACATGATCTACACTGCCATTCTGCAGTAAATACATTTTGTAATATAACCCCTTTTGAGCTAATAATTCTTTATGTGTTCCCCTTTCTACAATTTCCCCTTGATGTAATACCAAAATTAGGTCCGCGTCTTGAATTGTTGACAATCGATGGGCGATTGCGATTGTCGTTCTTCCTCTCCTCATTTTTTCGAGTGCCTTTTGAATCTCTTCCTCAGTTTCTGTATCGATGTTTGCGGTCGCTTCATCCAATACCAATATTTTCGGATTCGTCACAATGGTCCTTGCAAACGCGAGAAGTTGCCTTTGACCACTTGAGAAAGTCGAGCCTCGTTCTACTACCTGAAAATCATATCCACCTTCTAGTTTTTTAATAAAACCATCTGCCTGAACAAATTTAGCTGCTTCTTCAATATCGTGATCTGTAATATCTGGATTATTTAAACGAAGATTGTCTTTAATGGTCCCAACAAATAAAAATGGATCCTGGAGCACTAAGCCCATTTTATGACGAAGTTCATTATTTTCATACGAGCTAATAGAATGTCCATCGATTAAAATATCTCCACGTTCAATATCATAAAACCTCATTAATAAATTTACAATCGAACTTTTCCCACTACCTGTATGACCAACAAGAGCAACTGTTTCACCTTGTTTGGCTGTAAAAGAGATATTTTTTAATACATCTCGTTTTCCATCATAAGAAAAGCTGACATTTTTAAATTCAATTTCTCCTTTTTTAACCGATGGATTTTCGGTCCCAATTGTTTGTGGTGCTAGCTCATCGTGATCAAGAAGTTCAAATACCCTTCCTGATGCAACAACTGCTTGCTGCAGCAGAGATAAACGCATCATCATGTTATTTACTGGCTCAAAGAACCGTTCAAGATAATTTACAAATGCATAAAGTACACCAATTTCAATCGGACTCTCAAGTGATGAAATACCGAAAAAGCTAAGCACCAGAATAATTGTCACGATATAGATGAAATCAACTGCCGGTCTCAGTAACAAACCATCTAGCTTAATATTTTTGATTCCCGCTTGATAATGCGCATCATTGATTTCAGCAAACTCACGACGTAGTCTTTTCTCTTGTCGAAACACCTGAATAATAGCCATTCCTTGAAGTGATTCATTAAGCTTTGCATTTAACTGACTAATCCGTTCTCTCATATCGTGGTAATATTTAGAACTGAATTTGCGATAAGTTTGCATTAAAATAAATAGAATTGGAATTAATAGTAAGCAAATGAGAGCAAGCTGGACATTAAGATAAAACATCGCAATAAAAATTCCGATTAAAAAGACACCGTTTTGTACAAAAGTCGCAACAACCTCTACAAACATATCCTTGATTGCTTCCGTATCATTCGTAACCCTAGACACAATACTGCCACCTGGTGTTTTATCAAAATACTTTAATCCAAGCTTGTGGACCTTTGAAAATACCTCAATACGCATTTCACGAATGATTTTCAATGCGATTTCTTGAAACTTTACCAATTGAAAATACTGAAGGATTACCTTTGAAAAATGAATAAAAAGGTAAATGGCCCCCAAATAGATTAATGGTTGGACTGGTAAATGTCGTGGTGTTAAATAATCATCTATGAAAATTTTTATTAATATTGGTCCAACAATGTCCGCAATCGTTGCAAGTAATAGCAAGAGGAATGCAAAAATAAACTCTCGAGTATGCGTTTTCGTATAGGAAAGCAGTCTTATTAATGCAACCCTTTGGTCTTTCTTCGTCATTTTGTCCATATTCTACCCTCCATGCTCAACAAGAGATTCAAGCTGTTGACGATGATACATATCACGATACCATCCATCTTCCTCCATAAGCTCGTCATGCGTACCATGTTGAGCGATCCTGCCATCCTCTATAACAAGAATCTGATTGGCGTGCTGAATCGCACTTAAACGATGTGATGTGATGATCGTTGTTTTTCCTTGTCGATTTTCTCGTAAAGCACGTAAAATTTCCTCTTCTGTTTTAGCATCAACTGCAGATAATGAGTCATCAAGAACTAATATTTCCGGGTTCATTAAGAGAGCTCTAGCAATTGAAATACGCTGCTTTTGTCCTCCTGATAAAGACACCCCACGTTCACCAACAACTGTTTCATATCCGTCAGTGAACTGCAAGATATCATCATGGATATTTGCAAGCTTTGCTGCTTCGAAAACTTCGGTTATTGTTGCATCCGGTTTTGCAAACGCGATATTATCCGCCACTGTTGCCGAAAAAAGAAAATGATCCTGCGGAACATACCCAATACCTTTTCTTAAGGCGTCTAGGGTATATCCTTTAATCTCTTTTTCACCTATTAATATCTTACCTTCATAGCCTTCTATTTCACGAATTAATAGTTTTAACAATGTCGTTTTCCCTGCACCCGTTTTTCCAACAATACCAAGTGTATGGCCTTGCCTTAAGTGAAAATAGATCTCATTAAGAGTCTGTTTTTGTTCTCCAGGATATGCAAATTTAGTAATCGAAAAAGCGACATCACCTGAAGGAGTCGTCTCACTCGCATTCTCACAATCTTTTATTTCCATAGGTTCAGCCAGGAGCTTTGAGACCCGGTCATAGGATGCTCTTCCACGTTCAACTATATTAAATAGCCATCCAAAAGCAAGCAGTGGCCAAATTAACAGACCTAAGTATGTTGTAAAAGTGACCAATTCTCCTAGTGTCATTTCACCAGATAGCACATACCTGGAACCGAACACAAGTGCTAGAAAGAAAGAAATACCTACAATTAATGAAATCGTTGGATCATAAAGGGCATCAACCTTTGCTACTGAAAGATTTTTTTGCACAACATCATCGGACTGCTTACGGAAGACATTTGTATCCTCTTCTTCCTGCCCAAAGGTTTTAATAACCTTTATTCCACTAACACTCTCTTGTACTTTATCATTAAGGCTAGAAAAAGCTTCCTGCGCCTTATGAAACCGTCTATACAATAGAGTTCCATAATAATTCGTTGAGAGAGCCATAAACGGCAATGGAATAAGACAAATTAAAGTGAGCTTCCAATTTATTGTAAATGCCATCGTCAATAAGACGAACCCACCTGTTGCTAGTGAGTCAACTAATGTCAGGACACCTGAGCCCGCTGTCTGTTGAATCGCTTGCAAATCATTTGTGGAATGTGCCATTAAGTCACCAATTCTTCTTTTTTGGAAAAATCCTTGCGACATCTTCGTAAAATGTTCATACAAACGGTTCCTAAGTAATCTAGCTAATTTGACGGACGAACCAAAAATCATAATCCTCCAAAAGAACCGAACGATATAAACGGTACACGCAGTTCCTAACAAAATAGCCAACCACTTAAATAAGATTTCTTTGGTCAGTGTACCCTGTGCAATAAAATCAACCGTCATACCAATTACTTTTGGTGGAACTAGTTCCAATAAAGCAACAATCATTAATAAAAAAATACCAGTAATGTAAGATTTTTTTTCTTGTTTAAAAAACCACATTAAATCTTTAAAGATTTTCATCCTATAGTCCTCCGAAAGACGAAATAAGTGCCATAATAGTTTACCAAATTTTTAAAACTCTAGGAAGATGCTTCCAAGCTTTTAGTGAGAAATAAGTGTAAAATATTCTATTTGCTTAAAAGTTTTACTATAATGGGGTTAGAGAATAAATGAGGTGAATATTCATGATTAAATATAAGGAACTTCATCATGTGAGTTTAACGGTAACGAATCTTGAAAAGGCAAAGGATTTTTACAGCAATATTCTATGTTTAAATGAGATTGAACGGCCTAATTTTGATTTCCCTGGTGCCTGGTATGCAATTGGAAACCAGCAGTTACATTTAATTTACCTACCGGAATCTCAAACAATTCGAAAGGATAAAAGTATTAGTAGTCGCGAAGGACATTTTGCACTAAGAGTTGAAAACTACTATGACACATTAAATTGGTTATCCATAAATAATGTGACCGTCTTAGAAAAACCGGATAGTGTCAGCGGTTTTGCGCAAATCTTTTGTGCGGACCCTGATGGAAATTTAATCGAGCTTAATGTAGATCAAATGGAATTATAAGAATGTATACAAAAAAGCCACTTTTCCAGTGAAATTCTCACTAGAAAAATGGCTTTTTATGGTAGTTGTATGCATGTCCAAGTAATTATTGCTTGTCCATTTGACCGTTCATTGCTTTTAGCATTTGATTGATCTTCTTTTGAGATGGCTTTTGACCCATTTGCATCATCATTACTTTTAGCATTTGCTCATTGATTGGTGGATTTTTCTTCAAGTAATTCATCATGTATTTACGTGCAATAAAAAATCCTAATGCAACGCCACCAAGTAAAGCTACCACGATTAGTAAGATAGCTAACCACATTTGCATAAAAAAACTTCCTCCTTCATGTTGTCTCATTACAGTGTACTAAACCATTAGCTATTATACAATATTTGTTTTATGTTTTCCTAGCTTTTATACAAACTTTCTTTCTTTAATCGGGTTTAGCCACCCATATTTGTTTACTTTAAAATCCATTGCTAGGAAACAACGATCATATTTACGAAGGATTTCAAAAAATGCCGTCTCAGCTTCATAGCTGCCCGTAGACTCTAAATGGATGTAATCATTATGTATCGTTAGTTTTGCAAAGCTATTAAATTCATTCCATTCGAGAGTGTGCATATGACTTTGACGCCTATAATAGGAATAATGAGCTAGGCTTCCTTCAATTTTTTTGTGGATACGTAATGATGGAATCGCCCTTGTAATAAATTCAATTTGCTTATTGAGTATTTCTTTGCGTTCATGTTTTGATTGGTTATGCTCTAAAAATAAATGATAGATTAGTGATTCACGACCAAAGTAATGAGTTGCAAATTCTTCTTCTATTAAATAAATGTGGTATTCTCTCATACTCTTTCCTCCTAATACTACCTATTAAGAATAGTATATTCGAAAGAGTCTGTGATTTTTGTCTGACGTTGGAGTAAGAATCGTCTAGTTTTGTCGAAACTTTTGTTTATGTAGAAAAGGGGCCCGAATTGACCCCTATTTATTTTTATTGAAGCAGTTGTTTAACCCGGTTTACTACATTTTCAACTGAGAAGCCATATTCCTTCAGTACGATTTCACCGGGAGCCGAAGCACCAAATTCATGGATACCAAGGATTTCTCCCTCATCACCAGTATATCTTTCCCAACCAAGTGGTGTTGCCATTTCAATCGCTAAACGTTTTTTCACATTTGTAGGAATAACGGACTCTTTATATTCTTTTGACTGTGCCTCGAAGCGGTCCCAAGAAGGCATACTTACAACTGACACCTCAATATTTTCACTTGCGAGTTGTTTTTGTGCTTCAACTGCTAGACTAACCTCAGATCCTGTTGCTAATAAAAGAGCTGCCGGCTGGCCAGATTTTGCAGGTGATATAACATAAGCACCTTTCTGTACACCTTCATAAGCTTTCTCAGCTGTTCCTTCTAGTGTTGGTAGGTTTTGTCTCGTTAAAATTAGAGCTGTTGGAATTTCTTTCGATTCAATAGCCGTTCTCCATGCAGCCGCCGTTTCATTTCCATCCGCTGGTCGAATGACAGATAAATTTGGCATTGCACGTAATGCTGGCAATTGTTCAACAGGTTCATGTGTTGGTCCATCTTCTCCAACCGCGATACTATCGTGGGTGAATACATAAGTTACTGGAATTTTCATTAAAGCAGCTAATCGAATGGCCGGTCGTAAGTAATCAGAGAATACGAAGAATGTTCCCCCATATACCTTAACACCGCCATGAAGTGCCATCCCATTTAAAGCAGCACCCATTGCGAACTCACGTACTCCAAACCATATATTCCGACCACTGTAATCCTTAGGCATAAAGTCGGCAGCACCGTTAATCATTGTTTTATTTGATCCCGCTAAATCAGCTGAGCCCCCAAAAAATTGCGGCACACTTTTGGCGATTGCATTTAATGCTTCACCAGAAGATGCTCGGGTTGCAAGCTTCTTACCCACTTCATAAACTGGCAGTGTGTTCTCCCAACCATCAGGAAGTCTACCCTCTATCGCCATGTCTAACTGCTTTCCAAGCTCTGGGTTAGTTTCCTTATAACGACTGAACATTTGGTTCCATTCTTGTTCGCTTTGTTCTCCAGTTCTTTTCACTGTTTCCTCAAAATGAGTATAGACCTCACTAGGAACGTGAAAATCATTTTCAAACGTCCAGTTATACGCTTCCTTCGTTAATTTTAATTCATCGGCTCCTAATGGTTCTCCGTGTGCCTTTGACTTTCCAGCCCGATTTGGAGAACCATAACCAATAGTCGTACGAACCTCAATGAGTGCTGGACGTGATAAATCTCCTTTAGCCTCTTCTATCGCTTTATCAATCGCTTCTACATCATTTCCATCCTCAACACGTAGATATTGCCAGCCATAGGCCTTATACCTTTGTTCGATTGATTCTGAGAAAGCTTGATTAAGATCTCCATCAAGAGAAATATCGTTGGAATCATATAAAACAATTAGTCGACCCAATTTTAAATGTCCAGCTAATGATGAAGCTTCACCTGATACACCTTCCATCAGGTCACCATCACCACAAATGGCATATGTATAATGGTTAACAATTTCTAATGAGTCTTTATTGTAGACACCTGCTAAATGGCGCTCTGCCATCGCCATTCCAACAGCCATGGCAATACCTTGACCGAGCGGGCCAGTTGTTGCATCGACACCTGCAGTATGGCCGTACTCAGGATGTCCTGGGGTTTTACTGTCCCATTGGCGAAACTGCTTTAAGTCATCAATGGTTAAGCCGTAACCGGATAGGTGTAGCATACTGTACAATAATGCAGAGCCATGACCCGCAGATAATACAAATCGGTCACGGTTGAACCAATTTGGGTTCTTCGGGTTATGTTTCATATGTCGAGTCCACAGAGCATATGTCATGGGTGCGGCTCCCATTGGCATTCCTGGGTGTCCTGAATTTGCTTTTTCAACTGCATCAATAGAAAGTGTTCGAATTGACGCTATCGACAAGTCAGTTAGTGATTGTGTCATAAAAGTAAACATCCTTTCAAAAGTTTCTTGTGAACTAACATCAAACATAGCAGTACTTTCATTGATAGTATGCACAAAAAAAAAGAATACATAGAAATCTATGTATTCTTTATTAATGTAATCTTTTCCGTTTACTGTCTTTCAGTTTTTCTGGGGTTACATCATTACCTTCAGGGTCAACGACTTTTACAGAATGTAATGTATTAGTCATTGAACTTCTAAAAACACGTAAGTACTCTTGTCGAAGCTCCTGCTGTTCTTCTTTTTCTTTATCCGTAAGACCAACTGTCTTCGCTTTTTTTGCAAGAGCATTGATCCGATCAATTTTATCTTTTGAAAGCATAATTTTTACTCCTTGTTTATTCTTTTCTAAATCATAGTTCATAGTACTAGATGAAAAGATATTTTACAAGTCATCCACATTACGCATTTAGCTTGCACTAATAATAACCATTCCCATACTTAATAAAACAAATAGTACATAATAGATAAATCCGCCTTGTAATTTCCTCAACATCTTTATTTCACTCCTATAGAATGTTTGTTCGTATTTTATATTTTTATTATAGACCGAACATTTGTTTTGTGTCAACATAAATTCGAACTTATGTTTGTATAATCTAGTAAAACATGCTATACTCAACTTAAGAAATTCGGTATTTGTCGAAATAACTTGGTCACCTGAACCGAGAGATTATGAAAAGAAGATTTAGATACATATAAAATATAAATGCAAGGGGATGAGCGAAGATGACAACGAAGCTTTCTAAAAGACAGCAGGATATATTGAATTACATAAAACAAGAAGTTAAAGATAAGGGCTACCCACCTTCCGTAAGGGAAATAGGTGAGGCTGTTGGTTTAGCATCAAGTTCAACAGTACACGGACATTTGTCTAGACTTGAAAGCAAAGGGTTGATTCGAAGAGACCCTACAAAACCTCGTGCCATCGAAATTTTGCAGGTTGACGAAAATGAAACAATTCCAACTGCAAACGTTGTGAATGTCCCGGTTATTGGTAAGGTTACTGCAGGCCAACCAATTACAGCTGTGGAAAATATTGAAGAGTACTTCCCATTACCCGATCGTTTTGCTGCACATGATGACCAAATCTTTATGCTTGAGATTATGGGCGATAGTATGATCGAAGCGGGAATTCTTGACGGAGACTATGTGATTGTCAGACAACAACATTCAGCGAACAATGGGGATATTGTTGTAGCTATGACTGAAGAAGATGAAGCGACTGTAAAACGTTTCTTTAAAGAAAAAGACCATTTCCGCTTGCAACCGGAGAACTCGATGCTCGAACCGATCATCCTCAAGAACGTATCTATACTAGGAAAAGTCATCGGTGTTTACCGCACAATTCATTAATTTAAAAAGGGAACATTTCATTTAGAAATGTTCCCTTTTTATGTAACAAAAAACCCTTAACACAAGGATGTGTTAAGGGTTCATTTATTAATACATCGTCAAATACTGCTCTCTCTCCCATGGATGAACCTGGGTTCTAAACATATCCCATTCAATCTCTTTTGCTTCAATGAAGTGTTCGAACAGATGTCCGCCTAACGCTTTGATTAACACTTCATCCTGCTTAAGCATATCTAATGCAAGAGATAAGGTTGGTGGTAAATCCACAATTCCTGCTTCATTACGCTCTTCTTTATTCATCACATAGATATTTCTGTCAACAGGTGCTGGTGGAGTCAACTTGTTCTTGATACCATCTAATCCTGCAGCTAATAATACAGCCATTGCCATATAAGGGTTTGCTGCTGGGTCAACTGAACGCACCTCAACACGTGTGCTTAAACCGCGTGAAGCCGGGATACGAACAAGTGGACTTCTATTTTGAGCAGACCAAGCCACATAACAAGGTGCTTCATAACCTGGTACTAGTCGTTTATATGAGTTAACAGTTGGATTTGTAACAGCTGTAAAATTAGGAGCATGCTTTAAAATACCCGCAATGAAATGTCTTGCATTTTCACTTAATTGTAGGTCCGCATTTGGATCAAAGAATGCATTTTCTTCACCTTTGAATAATGATAGATTACAGTGCATTCCTGAACCCGCTACGCCAAACAATGGTTTTGGCATAAAGGTTGCATGTAAACCGTGTTTACGAGCAATTGTTTTTACAACAAGTTTAAAGGTCTGAATTTCATCACATGCTGTTAAAGCATCTTCGTATTTAAAATCAATTTCGTGTTGTCCAGGTGCAACTTCATGATGAGAAGCTTCAATTTCAAATCCCATTTCCTCGAGCTCTAACACGATATCACGGCGGCAGTTTTCACCAAGGTCTGTTGGCGCTAAGTCAAAGTAACCACCATTATCGTTAAGTTCAAGTGTTGGTTCACCTTTTTCATTTAACTTAAATAAGAAAAATTCAGGTTCAGGGCCAAGATTGAAATTCGTAAATCCTAGTTCTTCCATTTCTTTCAAGACTCTCTTTAAGTTGTTACGAGGATCCCCTTCAAATGGAGTACCATCCGCATTATGAATATCACAAATTAAACGAGCAACCTTTCCTTTTTCCGCAGTCCACGGGAAAACTACCCATGTATTTAAATCAGGAAATAGGTACATATCTGATTCTTCGATACGAACGAAGCCTTCAATTGAAGAGCCATCAAACATCATTTTGTTGCTCAATGCTTTTTCTAATTGACTTACAGGAATTTCAACGTTTTTGATTGTTCCGAGAATATCTGTAAATTGTAAACGAATAAATTTTACATTCTCTTCATTTGCTAAACGAAAAATATCATCTTTCGTATATTTGGACATTGTGTTTCCTCCCCAAACCTAGTTGTAAGTATAGTTTTTTGTAATCTATATGCTATTAATGAAAAAATCTCGACATATCATTATGATGCGGACCTGATTGCTTTTTAAATCTTCCAGCTTGTAATAATTCATTCCTTAAAAGTTTTCTCAGCTCAGAATTCGTTATTTCCTGTTTCACAGGCTCCACAGGTTTTTCTTCCGTAACTTGCCCGGAATTTCGGACTGCGAATATTTGTTTAATTCCTGCCAGATTGACCTTTTGTTCGATCAAGCTCTTTATTTCAAGTAATCGATCAACATCATTAAATGAATATAGTCTTCGATTTGTTTCAGTTCTTGCTGGAGAAATCAAACCATTTTCCTCATAATAGCGAATTTGCCTTGCAGATAATTCCGTTAATTGCATGACAATTCCAATCGGAAAGAGTGGCATGGAACGTCGAATTTCGTCACTCATATGGGACCCTCCTTTTCGCAATGAATAAGTTAATATTATATGATGTTAGATTATCTGTCAACACTATGTTAGAAAACATAACATGAATATATAAATAAAAAAGAGGAGTTTAATCCTCAGTTTTTATTGAAATTAGTTGTTTTGAAAGCAATTGGTTAAGAGCAAGGCAGATGGCAATTTTTACATGAGAATAGGTAAGTCCACCTTGTACATATGCAACGTATGGAGGACGTGTTGGACCATCCGCTGTTAATTCAATGCTAGCACCTTGAATAAACGTTCCTGCTGCCATGATCACATCATCCTCATACCCTGGCATATAACTTGGATATGGAGTTACATGTGAGTTAATTGGAGAAGCATATTGGATTGCTTGACAGAAGGCAACCATCATGTCTTTGTTATCAAATTGAACAGATTGAATTAAATCTGTCCGTTCACTATCCCAGCTCGGCTCTGTTTTCAGACCGATTTTTTCTAATATCGCAGCTGTAAATACGGCTCCTTTTAATGCTTGTCCCACAATATGAGGTGCAAGGAATAATCCCTGATACATTTCCTGTAGAGAATAAAGAGATGCCCCTGCCTCTGCTCCAATGCCAGGCGACGTCATTCGATATGAGCAAGCCTCAACAAGCTCTTTTTTCCCCACTAAATATCCGCCCGTTTTTGCAAGTCCGCCTCCTGGATTTTTTATAAGCGAGCCAGCAATTAAATCAGCTCCAACATGACACGGCTCTTGTAATTCAACGAATTCACCATAACAATTATCAACAAAAACAACAACATCAGACTTAATTTCTTTGACGAACCGGACCATTTCTTTTATTTCTGCAATCGTGAAGGAAGGTCTTGTTGCATATCCTTTTGAACGCTGAATTCCAATCATTTTTGTATTTGCATGAATGGCCTTTTTAATTGCTTCAAAATCAGGTCTTCCTTCAGGTGTTAGATCGACTTTATTATAGCCAATATGAAACTCCTTTAAGGACCCATTTCCTGTACCCCTAATGCCCACAATTTCTTCTAATGTATCATATGGATTTCCTGTAATATAAAGCAATTCATCATTCGGTCGCAACACTCCAAACAATGCAATCGAAATAGCATGTGTCCCTGAAATGATTTGTGGACGTACAAGTGCTGCTTCCCCCCCAAAAATATGGGCGTACACCGCTTCCAATGTGTCTCGTCCAATATCATCATAGCCATAACCCGTTGAGGGAATGAAGTGAGAATCACTTACTCGGTTATCTTGAAAGCTTTTTAATACTTGATATTGATTGTAATCGATATTTTTATCAATCTTCGTATGTACCTCTTTAATTTGTTGTTCAGTTTCTTCAACTAATTTTGCGATTAGTTTACCATAATCTAATTCTGTAAACATGATGTTTTCCCCTTTATGAATGAAAATCTTCAAGTTGACCATTTAATGAGTGACTAGGAAAAATAAAACCTGTGCAATCGTATTTTTCCGCTTCTTCATTGTAACGTAGTTCTTTCAAAATCGTTTCTTGTTTTAAATGCGCTAATAGCCTACCTTCCGAGCTAGGTAGAGAAACCTTGTATTCTTTCATCTCCTCGATCATTGAATCCTCTACCCTTGTCTTAACCATCACTAAATCATTTTCATCAAATGCACTGACTAAAATTGATTTGGAGGTTGAAGAAGGAACAAAATCAGGATGAACTTTATCTTTCTTATTATAGATGGTCAGAATCGGAATGGATTCAACTCCTAGTTCATCTAAAAGCTTTATGACCGTTTTTTCATGGTTAAAATAATCAGGATTTGAAGAATCAACCACATGAACAATTAAATCTGCTTCTTTTACCTCTTCTAAAGTAGAGCGAAACGCAGCTATTAGCGAAGTAGGCAAATCTTGAATAAATCCTACTGTATCCGTTAATAGTGTAGTTAATCCACAAGGAAGAATCATTTTTCGAGTCATTGGGTCAAGTGTCGCAAACAATAAATTTTCTTCAAATGAATCTGCCTCGGTTAGTCTATTAAATAATGTCGATTTCCCCGCATTCGTATAACCTACTAATGCGATTTGATATGTATTATTTTTCTTTCTTCGTTCGCGATACCGCTCCCTGTGCTGTACAATAACGGATAATTGATTTTTGATATCATCAATCCGCTTATGAATATGTCTTCTATCGGTCTCAAGTTTTGTTTCCCCTGGCCCTCTCGTCCCAATACCGCCACCGAGTCTTGATAATTCAATCCCCTTTCCTGTTAATCGGGGTAATAGATACTGGAGCTGGGCTAACTCTACTTGTAATTTTCCTTCTTTTGAATTTGCTCTAGAAGCAAAGATGTCAAGAATCAGCTGGGTTCGATCAATCACTCTGGCTTGTAGACTAGAAGATAGATTCCTTACTTGGCTTGGAGATAACTCATCATTAAAAATGATCACATCAGGTTCTAGTTCTTCTTCAAGATGCACTAACTCTTCCACTTTTCCTTTTCCAATGTATGTAGCTGGATGGACTTTTGCACGCTTTTGCGTAACAGTCATCACAACTTGGCCTTTGGCAGTTTTAGTTAATGATTGTAATTCTTCGAGCGAATATTCAAACCGACTTTCGTCTTCATTTTGAATTTGACAGCCTACTAGTATCGCTTTTTCGATCTCTTTCTTTTGTTCGTTTACCAATCAATTTACCTACTTTCATGGAAGGTGATTTTCTTACGTTATCATATCAAATTTATTGAAACTATACCAATTTGAGATAAAATAAACCGCCTAGTAATAGGCGGCACGTTTATTCTTTGAAAATCAAATCCTGTGTTCTAATTGTCTGAAGGTCCTGTTTACTATACATATCGTCGATTAATAATCTCATTGCCTGACTTCGAATTGATTTTTCGATGATATTCCGAACATAACGCCCATTACTAAATTTTCCGGGGTAAGAATCCATTTTAACAGCGAGTAAATGCTCGCGTAACTTTCTTTCCGCCTCTGGACTGAAGACATATTCACGTTCCACCATCATTTTTGCTGAAATCTCCATTAATTGTTCAACTGTATAATCTGGAAAATCAATAACCAGTGGAAAACGGGAGTATAATCCTGGATTTAAAGATAAGAAATGGTCCATTTCTTTTGAGTATCCCGCTAAAATCAAAACAAATTCGTGCTGCTTATCTTCCATATGTTTTACTAACGTATCAATAGCTTCTTTACCAAAGTCTTTTTCCCCACCTCTAGCTAGAGAATACGCCTCATCAATGAATAAAATGCCACCAATAGCCTTTTTAATTAAATCTCTTGTCTTTTGAGCCGTATGACCAATATATTCCCCAACTAGGTCGGCTCTTTCTGCTTCGATGAGATGCCCCTTTGATAGGACGTTCATTTGCAGAAATAATTTCCCTAATAATCGAGCAACAGTCGTCTTTCCTGTTCCAGGGTTTCCTTTAAACATCATGTGTAATGCTTGTTTTCCAACCTTTAAACCCTGTTCTTCTCGCTTTTTATTAATATAAATCCAAGCATAGATTTCCTTTACCATTTTCTTCATTTCATCCATACCTACAAGAGCGCTCATTTCTTCCTCTATTTCTTTAAGAGCTGTATGTTTTGTTTGGATTTTCGTTGAAATGGCTTCTTTAGATGTCGAGTGTAATACTTTTAATTTCTTTTTCTCTCCATTTAAAACGACATTTATTTGTCCATTGTTCTTCATTGTAATGGGTTGTTGATCCAAGAGCTCTCACCTCTCATTTCAGTACATTATACGTTGTTGGGTTAATTTCGTGACAAAAGCCCAAGGAAAAAACAAAAGTGCAAGCGCCTTGTTCAGCCCTGACAAGCAAAAGACGATTTAGAATAGAAGGCGCTCTTTGCCTTCAATTCTAAAGTGGCTTATGACCTCGAGGGGCTAGGCGCTGGAACTGGACGTAAATTGTTAGACTTTTCCTTTTCCCTTTTTATTTCTACAATTTTCTCACTTTTATTACAAAAGACTCTTGCTTTTTGTCAAAGATTGCGCTTTCCCGGAAAATATTCCATAACACTATATGTATATGAGCGAATTTACAAATCTTGAAGAAAAATTAGACAAGATGAAAAAAACAACCTTACTGATAAAAGTAAGGTTGTTTTTTCGGTTACTATTCAAGCTCAAGTTTAATGTTTTTTTGTGGAGCGAAAGTAGAGATTGCGTGCTTATAAATAAGTTGCTGCTTCCCTTCAGTTTCTAATAGAACTGTAAAGTTATCAAAGCCTTTCACTAATCCTCGTAATTGGTATCCATTTAATAAGAATACTGTTACAAATGTCCCATCCTTACGCAGTGTGTTTAAAATTTGGTCTTGGATATTGATTGCTTGTTTCATGACATGTCCTCCTCTAGAATCTTCAGCACAAAATGCCGAAACTGTCATTGCCCAATTTTGGACAATCGAATACATCTTATTATTATCTATTCTCTTAAATTCCTAGCTTTCCTGCTATATATTTATAAATTTCATTAAATTTTTCTTTAAACTCATTATTTGCTGACATATCAAACCATTTTACATCCATTTTATTTCGAAACCATGTTAATTGTCGCTTTGCATATCTGCGAGTATTTTGTTTTAGTTGTTGGATTGCTTCTTCTAGCGATGTAGACCCATCTAAATAACTATAAAGTTCTTTATAGCCAATTGCTTGGATGGATTGGCAATCTCGTAAACCTTGAGAATGGAATGTTGTAACCTCTTTAAGCAGTCCTGACTCTATCATCAAGTCAACCCTATGGTTAATACGATCATACAATTTCTCTCGTTCCATTGTTAATCCAATTAGGGCAACATCATAGATAAGTTCATGCTTCTGCCCCTCCAAATATTCGGTCATTGTTTTCCCGGTTGTTTTATAAATTTCTAGGGCTCGAATGACTCTTCTTACATTGTTAGGGTGAATTCGCTCTGCGCTGGCCGGGTCTATTTCTTTTAGTTCCTGATAAAAAGGTTCAACTCCCCTTTCAGCAACTTTTTCTTCAAGTATATTCCGATACTCGGGATTTGAGGCATCATCTGTAAATTGATAATCATATAAGACAGATTGTATATAAAGCCCTGTACCCCCAACAATCATCGGTAATTTACCACGATTATGTATTTCCGTTATTAACTTTCTTACAACCTCTTGAAACTCCGCTACCGAAAAACTCTCATGTGGCTCCTTAATATCAATGAGATGATGTTGTATCCCTTCCATTTCATCTCTTGTGATTTTCGCAGTACCGATATCCATTCTTTTATAAATTTGCATGGAATCTCCGCTTATAATTTCGGCATTAAGCTTTTTGGCAAGCTCTATACTTAGTTTCGTTTTTCCAACAGCGGTTGGACCAATTAGAACGACAAGCTTTTCTTTTTTCAATTCTTCCAATCAATCACTACCTTTACCTCAATTCATACTATTATCGTAACATAGATAATAAGACGAATACTAAATTATTATAACCAAATTGACTTAGAAAATAACAATTTTCTTGAACCTTATTAATAGTTTTCTACTACTTTTGTCTTATAAAGCGAAAACTCGCCTATTTAGCGAGTTTTCCGCCATCTTATATAGTATATTTACATGACTCGTTTGAACATTTTTTCCATTTCATAGGTCGAATGGTGTATGATGATTGGTCGACCGTGCGGGCATGTAAAAGGATCACTAGTTTTACGGAGCGTTTCAAGTAATGCAAATATTTCATCGTTGCGTAAATGATGGTTCGCTTTTATAGAAGCTTTACAACTCATCATAATCGCTGCTGCTTCTCTCAATTTCTTAATATCTATTTTCTTATCATTAAGTACTTGTTCGATAATTTCCTCAATGACTTCCTTTTCATCACCTTTTGGAAACCATTGTGGGTGTGAGCGTACAATGTAACTGTTATGGCCGAATGGTTCTAGGAAGATTCCAACCTGTTCTAAATCTTGCTTATGCGCATTTATGTTGATACATTCGTCCGTTGAATATTCCAATGTAATCGGAAGAAGAAGTTCCTGAAGATCAGAAATATTTTCTCCAACCCTTTCTTTAAAATATTCATATTTAATTCGCTCCTGAGCAGCATGCTGATCAATAATATATAAACCTTTCTCATTTTGAGCAAGAATGTATGTTCCATGCATTTGACCGATTGGATACATAACTGGTACTCGTTCAGCTACGTTTACGTTGATTTCAGTACTTTCAAAATCCGTCTCTTCATTCTCATCCAAGGCAACAGTAGTAGTGTAGTCATTTTCTTCAATCACCAGTTTTTCCGTATCATATGATTTTTCTTCATAAATAGATGGAATTACCTGAGTAGGTGTTTCAATTTTAGGTTCTTCTTTCCTCGAATGTTGAATTGTCTCTACAAATTTAGGGACAAACGTTTGCTGTTCTCGTGGCTCTGGTTTTATCGAATGCTGAAATACAAATTGTTGCTGCTCCGATTTTTGAACTTCCTTCTTCTTCGGATTTATAGCATCCGGAATTAGTTGTTTATGTTTAAAAACATCCTTAATTCCTTGATCAATTAATTGATTAAGTTCTTGTTCTTTACTTATTCTAACCTCTAGTTTTGCTGGATGGACATTCACATCAACTAATAATGGGTCCATCTTGATATCGAGCAATACAATAGGAAATCTTCCAATCGGTAATAGGGTATGGTAGCCTTGCTGAATAGCTTTAACTAGTGGATAATTTCTTATATATCTACCATTAATAATGGTTGAGATATAGTTTCTCGATGCCCTTGTAACCTCGGGCATAGATATAAAGCCTTCTACATTAAAGTCTAATGATTGCAAATGAATAGGCACCATCTGCTTTGCAATTCCTGGACCATAGATTGCAGCAAGTACTTGTCTAACATCTCCATTACCACTTGTATATAAAAGACGTTTTCCATTATGCAATAACCGAAAGGAAACTTCTGGGTGAGCAAGAGCAATCCGGTTCACAGCATCCGTAATATTGCCAAGCTCTGTATGAACGGTTTTTAAATATTTTAAGCGAGCTGGAGTATTAAAGAAGAGATTAGAAACCGTGATGTCAGTTCCTTTACGACTATTTGTTGCCTTCTTCTCTACAAACTGACCACCTTTTATGAGAATATGAGTACCTGAATTGTCTCCTGTACTGGTCTTCATTTCAAGTTCAGAAACAGAGGCAATACTAGGTAGTGCCTCACCTCTAAACCCTAATGTCCGAATCCGAAACAAGTCATTTTCGTCCTTTATTTTACTTGTTGCATGACGATGAAAGGCATTTACACAGTCTTCACTATCCATGCCATCACCATTGTCAATAATTCGAATTTTGGAAAGGCCCGCTTCTTCTATTTCAATTTCAATAACAGTACTGTTTGCGTCAATGGCATTCTCAACTAATTCCTTCACAACTGAGGCTGGCCTTTCCACTACTTCCCCTGCTGCTATTTTATTTGAAAGAAGGTCATCTAGTTGGACGATTTTCCCCATGCCTTCACCTCATTTTCTATAAGGTTATTCAAAATTCATGAACCTTTTTTTAGCCTTTAAGTTGTTTTTGAATTTCATATAACTTATTGATGGCCTCTAATGGTGTAAGTCCTAAAATATCCATATCTTTGATGGATTTCAAGACATCCTTTTCCTTAGTAGACACATGCTTTTCTTCTTTTTGGTAGGACGACTTCGTTTCCCCAAAAAATGAAAGCTGTAGATTGTCTGTAAGGTCCATCGATTCTTCCTTTGTAACAGCTATTTCTTTTTCACCTTGCTCAAGATGATTTAATATTTCTTTTGCTCGTTCAATTAAGTTCTCAGGAAGCTCAGCAAGTTTTGCTACATGAATCCCATAACTTTTATCTGCTGCACCTTCTTTAATTTTATGAAGGAAGACTACATTATCATTTTCCTCTATCGCACTTACATGAACATTTACTAAATTTTCTAACCCCGCTTCTAAATCGGTTAGCTCATGATAATGCGTAGAGAACAATGTGTGTGCTCCGATATTTTGGTGAATATATTCAATAATAGCTTGTGCAAGCGCCATTCCATCATAAGTAGATGTCCCACGTCCAATTTCATCAAATAATAATAAGCTTCTCGATGTTGCATTGACAATGGCATTTTTTGCTTCAAGCATTTCTACCATAAAAGTACTTTGTCCAGAAATTAAGTCATCTGCGGCTCCGATACGAGTAAATACTTGATCATATATCGGTAAAACAGCCTCACTTGCTGGAACAAAACAACCAATTTGTGCCAGGATAGAGGTAAGTGCAATCTGTCTCATATACGTACTCTTACCAGACATATTTGGTCCCGTGATAAGAAGCAACGACCGTCCCTGCTCCATCACACAATCATTTGGAACATACTCCTGTGCCTGCATCACTTTTTCAACAACCGGATGACGGCCATCTTTAATATAGAGCTTGTCCTCAGAAAAATGAGGCATACAATAATGGCGTTCTTCACTAATCGTTGCAAAGCATTGCAGCACATCAAGCTCACTAATAACCTTAGCTAAAGTTTGAAGTCTTGGGATATAGCTCTTAACTTGTTCGCGAATATCAAGAAAAAGATCATATTCTAATTGGACAATCTTTTCCTCTGCTTCAAGAATTAATGTTTCTTTTTCTTTAAGCTCAGGAGTGATAAAACGTTCCGCATTCGTTAGAGTTTGTTTTCTTTCATACAGACCCTCGGGTAAGTGCTGTAAATTGGACTTTGTCACTTCGATATAATATCCAAAGACACGGTTATATCCAATCTTTAAAGACTTTATTCCCGTTTTCTCTCGTTCCTGTTTTTCTAAGGATGCAATCCATGTTTTACCATTTCGACTTGCATCACGATATTGGTCAAGAGTGGCATTGTAGCCATCTTTAATAATATCTCCTTCTTTGATAGACATCGGAGCTGATTCCTTAATGGAACGTTTAAGAAGGTCAGTTAATGATTCACAACGGTCCATTTGCTTACTGAGGTTGTCCGCATATGGATGCTGTAACTGTGTTACAAGTTGATAAATTCCTGGAACCTGCTCAAGTGACTTTTTGAGTTGTAAAAGGTCTCTTGCATTTACATTTCCGTAAGCTACACGTCCAGCCAGTCGTTCAAGGTCATATACTTCCTTCAATAGTGCCCTTAATTCTAATCTTTCAAAATAGTGATCAATAAAGGTTTGAACCATGTTAAGCCGGGCTTCTATTTCATTTTTAATTAATAACGGTCTGTCAATCCAGTGTTTTAACAGACGCCCACCCATTGCTGTAACTGTTTGGTCTAGAAGCCAAAGTAATGAACCCTTTTTCCCTTTACTACGAATCGTTTCAGTAAGCTCAAGATTACGTTTTGAATATAAATCAATTTTCATGAATTGATTCGTATAAAAAATACGTACCTGTTGAAGGTGATCTAGTGAGCGCTTTTGCGTTTTTATTAAATAATTTAATAATCTTCCAAAGGTAAGGATCAATTTCTCGTCCTCAAGCCCCTCAGTAAGCTGTTGTAAATGTTCAACAACTGTGCAATTATCTTCATACGAAATCGTTACCTGGCACCGTTCTATCATTGCTTTTTTATATTTATCGTCAAACTCAGTTGAAACAACAACCTCTTTTACACCATTCGCATAAATTTCTCCGATAACCTCTTCAAACTGGGTAGACAATAACGAGACCCGGTTTTCACCTGTTGTTAAGTCAGTTAATGCAAATCCAAAAGAATCGTCTGAAAAGCTTGAAACAGTTGCTAGAAAATTATTTTCTTTATCTAGTAGGTTTTTACCATCCATCACAGTTCCAGGTGTAATTAATTGAATGACTTCGCGTTTTACGACACCTTTTGCTTGTTTCGGATCCTCTGTTTGCTCACAAATCGCAACTTTATATCCTTGATTCACTAATTGTTCTATATATCCAGCAGCTGAGTGATAAGGAACCCCGCACATCGGGATTTTTTCATCGGCACCACCATCTCTAGCCGTTAGAGTTATTTCTAAAATTTGTGATGCGTTAATGGCATCATCAAAAAACATTTCGTAAAAATCACCTAGTCTAAAAAATAAAAAGGCATCCTGATAATCTGCCTTAATCGTTAAATATTGCTTTATCATCGGCGTATACTCTGCCATTTAAAAATCCCCCAACACTTTCATTCTTCCAATATTATAACATAACTTAAAAAAGGAAAGGGCAGGACTTGTCTTCCATTAAATGAAAAAAAACTAGGAAGTCATGCCTCCTAGTTTCCAATTATTCTTCTAAATCGCCAACTAAGAAGTCAGGATTTAAATCCTCGAATTCTTCGTCGTCTACATCCCAATCCTTATCATCATGATAGCATCCATCTGGATTCACATGTACGCAAACCTTTGTTTCTCCAATAATCTCTGCAAGTAATTCTCTTTCAACCTCAACGAGAATTTTGTTACCGTTTGGAGATATCGTACACTCTAAGCAGTTTGGCTGTTGTAACACATCAACAATCACGTCACAGTCATCACCTAAGAAGTTCTCATCTCTATACTTAAGTTTGATGTAGTCTGTGTATGAAAGTGTTTCAGTCACAACCTCAGTTTTTGTATTGTTACCATAGGAATACCACACGTTGACATCAAATTTACCATGCACGACTACTTTGTTACCTTCCTTCTCAGCGTCATAACAGTGGTTAATGATCCAACATCCCAAAATGCTTGATGGGTGGTGAGGTGGTGAAATGGTATAAGTAGACTGTGAAAATTTACGTCCTTTACCTACAACAGCTTTAGTGATAATCTCTCTGTATTCAGACATTCGAACAAACCCTCCTCAATCAATCTTCAATTCATCCTATGCGGGACATTTGACTAGTGTGCTAAAGACTGATTTCTTTTTAAAAACTTTTTGCAAGTCCTTCGATGCTTTTCTTATGAGTACACCGAAAAAAGTTGAATAAACAAATCAAAGTAAGTACTAAAAAAATGCATTGTCGTTCTCTTTATACTTCAACTTACGATTACCGTATAGTTCATTGTATGCGGGTTCGCCCATTTATGTACCTTTTTTTCAAAGCCGTACAAGCAAAAAATAAAACCTGATGAAAGACATGCTCTTCAAATAAAAAAAGACAAAAGCTTATCGCTTTTGTCTTTTGCTTATTTAGTGGCAGCCGCAGCCGCTATTGTTATTCACTTTTGAACCAGTTTCTCCCGCTAACAAATCTCCACCAGTAGATGTAATAATCTCATTTGTTACATTATTAGAAATGGTATGCGCCACAAGCTGTAAAAGATCATTCACTTCAATCTGTGAATTCTTAAATTCTTCTACAACCGGAATGCTGTCTAGTTCTGCTTGAAGATTATCAATCTTTTCTTCAACTTGCTTTAAAGCTTCAGATTTTCCAAAATGCTGAAAATTGACTGCTTGTTTTTGTAAGCTTTTAATGGTTTCAATAATTTCTTGAACCTTTTTGTTCTGGTTTATTTGTGCTTCTGCACGCTTGAAAAAGTCAACTTCTTGTGTTTCTGCAATCATTTTTGCTAGTTCAGTTGCGCGTTCAACGATTTGTTCTTTTGTAAATTGTGCCATTTTAGTTCACCTCTACCGCTTCTTCGATCATTTCTCCATCTAGTGTCCAGGTCTTCGCTTGGATAATTTTCACTTTTACAATCTTCCCAATTGCAGACTTTGGACCTCTGAAGTTAACCAATTTATTTTTACTTGTGTATCCAGCAAGTACTTCTGGATTGTTTTTGCTTTCACCTTCAACAAGAACTTCTACAGTTTGACCTTTGTATGCAAGATTTTTCTTTGCAGATATCTCATTAACAAGTGCGTTTAAACGTTGAAGTCTTTCCTTTTTAACTTCCATTGGAATATTATCTTCCATTTTGGCAGCTGGAGTTCCTTCACGTGGTGAATAGATGAAGGTATAAGCTGAATCAAATTCTACTTCTCTATATAAGGAAAGTGTATCTTCAAATTGCTCATCCGTTTCATTTGGGAAACCAACAATAATATCAGTTGTAAATGAAGCATTCGGAATTTGTTCTTTCATTTTGCGAACTAGCTCTAAATATGATTCTCTTGTGTATTTACGTGACATTAATTTTAATACTTGTGAGCTTCCAGATTGTACTGGAAGATGAATGTGCTCCATAAGATTTCCACCTTTAGCGAGCACTGAAATTAAATGATCATCGAAATCACGTGGGTGACTTGTTGTAAAACGAATACGCGGGATGTCAATCTTACGTAATTCGTCCATTAAATCTCCTAAACCATACTTAATATCTTCAAAATCTTTACCATACGCATTTACGTTTTGGCCAAGTAAGGTAATCTCTTGATAGCCTTGTCTTGCTAAGTGACGTACCTCTTCAATAATATCTTCTGGGCGACGGCTACGTTCCTTACCACGAGTATATGGAACGATACAGTACGTACAGAATTTGTCACATCCATACATAATGTTTACCCAACCCTTGATATTTCCTTTACGTACTTTTGGAAGGTTTTCAATGATGTCCCCTTCCTTAGACCAAACCTCAACAACCATCTCTTTACTGAACATTGCTTCTTTAACAATATAAGGGAGGCGATGAATATTATGAGTACCGAAAATCATGTCAACGAATTGATGTTTCTCAAGGATTTTATTCACAACTGATTCCTCTTGGGACATACATCCACAAACACCAATTAAAAGATTAGGATTTTCAAGTTTTAAAGGTTTTAAATGACCGATTTCACCAAACACTTTGTTTTCAGCGTTTTCACGGATCGCACATGTATTTAGTAAAATGATGTCGGCATCCTTCGTATTTTCGGTTGGCTCATAGCCCATTTCCATAAAAATGCCAGCCATTATTTCCGTATCATGTTCATTCATTTGACAACCATACGTACGGATTAAAAAGCGTTTTCCTTTTCCTGCATTCTTCATATCCTCAGGAATCGAAAATTCTTTTAAGTAATTGACTTGTTCTTTACCACGTTTCTTCGCATCTTTTAATGAAGGTGGTTGATAAACGGATTGAAAATACTTGCTGTAATCCTTTTCGGATTTTTTGTCCGCAGGTTTTACTTGAGTACTTTCAAGACGTTGTTTTTCGTTCATGTTGTATCTCCTTTCTTTATCGAAAAACTACATTTTCAAAAAATAAAATTCCATTTTACTAGTATAAGGTTTAACAAGTATTAATACAATAAAACCGTATAAATGTAGAAAAATGTACAATTTTAGCAGTTTTAAGTGATTTATTCTACTAACAGACATACATGCCTATTTTATCATTCAACAATTAACGAGTAAAGATATAAAGAACTATGAAAGACTAGTGTATTCATAAGCCCGATTTTGACTGAAACTATATTAAAAACCCTACTAAGAGAATAATTCTTAGTAGGGTTTGGTTTGTATTACATGAATTCTGCAACTAGTTTATTAAACTTTTCTTCATCTAAATTCAAGTCTGCATGTACAAGCGGCGCTTCACCATATCCATGAACAAGTTCTTGATACGAAGGTTTTTCTGTATTTTGATAGATGAGCCCAGTAACAAGACTGTTATGCTTCATCAACGTTTGCATAGCTACTGATCGGTCTGAAGGATCATATCCCTCAAGATCACCTAATTTTGTTAGGTTTTCTTTAAACCAGTCATATGTATTGACTTTATTATAAGTTACACATGGGCTAAATACATTAATTAAAGAAAAACCTTTGTGCTTGATTCCAGCCTCAATTAGTGCTGTTAAATCTTTAAGGTCAGTTGAGAAGCTTTGTGCAACAAAAGTAGCACCAGCTGTTAATGCCATTTCCATAACAGAAAGTGCAGACTCAATGGAGCCTTTTGGAGTACTCTTTGTTTTAAAGCCCATTTCACTTCTTGGAGAAGTTTGACCTTTTGTTAGACCATAGATTTGGTTATCCATAACAATGTATGTGATGTCAATATTACGACGAATGGCATGGATTGTATGGCTCATCCCAATTGCATATCCGTCACCGTCACCACCAGAAGCTATAACAGTTAAATCACGGTTTGCCATTTTTACACCTTGAGCAATTGGTAAAGAACGTCCATGAATCCCGTGTAATCCATAAGCATTGATATATCCAGAAATACGTCCAGAACATCCAATCCCTGAAACCACTGCTAGCTGTTCAGGCTCAAGTCCAACATTAGCAGAAGCACGTTGAATCGCTGCTTGAACGGAGAAGTCTCCACAACCTGGACACCAGTTAGGTTTTACATTATTTCGAAAGTCTTTAAATGTTGCCATATTAGAACAACTCCTTACATTTTGTGTGAACTTCATGAGGTAGGAATGGATTACCGTCATACTTTAAGAAGTTAGTAATCTTGTCCGCATGTCCTACATTCATCTTCATAATGTTTGCGAGCTGACCAGTAGCATTATTTTCAACCACTAATACTTTCTTAGCTGATTGAATTAACGGTAACATTTCTTCAGTTGGGAAAGGATGGATTAAACGAACTTGAGCATGATTCACTTTAATACCATCATTTTCAAGACGAGTCATTGCTTCTTCAATCGCACCACGAGTAGAGTTAAAACCTACAACTAATAGGTCCGCCTCTTCATGTTTAACGTTTTTATGAACAGGTGTATTGAAACGGATGTTTTTAGTCTTTTTAAGTCGTTTTTCCATTTGATCCTTACGGTTGCTTGCAGCCTCAGATGGCTTGCCTTGTTCGTTATGTTCAACACCAGTTACATGGTGAATTCCATTCTTTACACCAGGTACTACACGCGGAGAAATACCACTCTCTGTAACTTCATAGCGTTTGAAGTATTCTTTATTCTCTAATTCTGGTAATTCGTCATCAAGAAGTAGATTGCCACGTCTGATTTCAATTTTTGAATAATCAAGTGGTTCAACAGTTTGCTTTCCTAATGAAAGCTGTAAATCTGTTAGGAAAATAACCGGACATTGATATTCTTCTGCTAGGTTAAATGCTTCGATAATGTCATAGAATGCTTCCTGAACAGTACTTGGAGCCATAACAATCTTAGGTATTTCACCATGTGTTCCATAAATCATTGCCATTAAGTCTGATTGCTCTTGCTTCGTTGGAAGACCAGTACTTGGACCTCCACGTTGTGTATCAATAATAACAAGCGGAGTTTCAGTAATACCTGATAATCCGATTGATTCCATCATTAACGATAATCCTGGTCCAGCAGAAGCAGTAAATGCACGAACACCCGCGTAGTTAGAACCAATTGCCATTGTACATGCAGCAATTTCATCTTCTGTTTGGATAACTGTTCCACCAAATTCAGGTAACTTACTAATTAAGTATTCCATGATTTCAGAGGCTGGTGTAATTGGATATGCAGGCATAAATCTTGCTCCACCCGCTAGAGCACCAAGAGCGATAGCATCATTTCCAATCATGAACATACGTTGCTTGCCGTCTGCTTTTTCTAATTTCATTATTACATCTTCACTAAGTAGATCATTTAGAAATTCTGCACCGGCTTTGATTGCTTCCATGTTCTTCTCAACAACTTGCTGTCCCTTACGTCCAAAGATTTCATCAACCACATTTAGGTACACATTTAAATCAAGATCTAATAATGAGCTAGTAGCTCCAATTGCGACCATATTTTTCATTAGGGACGTGCCAAGTTCAGTTGCAATTTCAGTAAAAGGAACAGAATACAGATGAACATTAGTATTTTCAGGAATGGTTGGGCCGAATTTAGCATCTGCCAATACTACCCCACCATCGCGTAACTCATGAAAATTAAAATCAATTGTTTCTTGATCAAAAGCTACTAAAATATCAAGATCATCAGATATTGCACGAACTTGAGTTGTACTTACACGTATTTTGTTGTTTGTATGTCCACCTTTAATACGTGATGAAAAGTGGCGATAACCGTATAAATAGTAACCTAAACGATTCAGAGCGATGGAAAAGATTTCCCCTGTACTTTCAATTCCTTCCCCTTGTTGTCCGCCAACTTTCCACGAAAGTTGATTGATCATGACTTACACCCCTTTGGAATACGTTATATATAAGATTTTTATTCATTTTTAAGCATAGCACTTTCCAACTGAGTTGTATTGAAGGTAATATGTAAATTCTATTGAATGAAAATGGACCATTTCTTACGACGAATCCGGAAAAAAATACCAAATTCGAAGTGTAAAATGCTATCCAAATTTATACTGTTGGATATGTACTAAACGCTTTCAATTCTAGACCTATCAACGAAAAAAAGCAACCCTTAGCAAACAAATTATGGTGAAAAATGCATATTTTTTTATTTTTCAATTAATTTTATATTAAACCGATATAAAATGATTAATTTATGCTGGTAAATTCGCCACAAAATTTTGATACAAAAATTTCTTCACTTGGATTTCAGAGTAATATTTCAGTAATTTGTTTACAAGTCCTTCATACCCTGAAAAGTTTTCAAGTCCAATAGTTGTATCTGTTATTCCATCAAAATCAGACCCAAATCCAACATGATTTTCTCCGCCAAATGAACAAATATAATCAAGATGCTTGATTACATCGTCGATAGTTGCTGTTTCTCGATTGCTTAAAAATTGGGGGACAAACGTAATTCCAATCATGCCGTTCTTTTTAATTAATGCTTGAATTTGCTCATCTAGCAAATTACGGCGGTGATTGCAAATTGCCATAGCATTTGAATGAGATGCAATCGGGTAATCTGCCACTTCCATGACATCCCAAAATCCTTTTAACGATAGATGTGATACATCTGTCCATATCGACGCCTTATTGTGTTCTTTTACAACTTCTATACCAAAACTTGATAACCCTGCTCCACGCGGTTCACCCACGCCATCTGCGACAAAATTGGCATAATTCCATGTTAATCCAACAGAGGATACTCCTAGCCTCAATAATGTTTGTAATTTTACAATACTTTGATCAATTGCATCGCAGCCTTCCAACGTTAAAAAAGCACCTATTTCTTCCTCTTTTAAACCTAAAATATCTTCTTTTGTCCTTACCACCTTTAATAACGGAGAAGACGCAACTACTTTATTATAAAAAATTTCTACCATTTCTAATGCCACTTCAAATCGACTTTCTGGTTTTATTTGTTCCGGGATATAGATCGCGAAACTTTGCACCTTGCTGCCAGAAGCTTTTAATCGATCATAGTTAATATGTAATTTTGATGAATTTGCAAAATCAATAGTAGGGTCCATCCACATTTTATATAAAACATCAGAATGGGCATCGAATATTTTCACACAAATCAGCTCCTTTACCTTTATTTTACACAAAAATACCTGTCTGTCACATTCGACAAACAGGCCACTTATCCACTACTTAACCCCTTTATATAAAAGTACATAGTATTATCGTGGTTCAATGATTAATTTTATAGCGGTTCTTTCTTCACCATCAATTAGAATATCAGTAAACGCTGGAATACAAATTAGGTCCACTCCACTCGGGGCTACAAATCCTCTAGCTATCGCTACTGCTTTCACTGCCTGATTCAATGCACCAGCACCAATCGCTTGGATTTCTGCAGCTCCTCTCTCACGTAAAACACCCGCAAGTGCCCCTGCTACAGAGTTAGGATTAGATTTTGCTGAAACTTTTAATATTTCCATTTCTACTTTCCTCCTTGTTCTTTACAATGTTCCATGAGTGACAGGTAGAACCATACAAATGAATCACCACCGCTAAATTTGCGATTTAGTTTTATATATTCTCTTAAATGTTAAAATAATCGCAAACCCTTCCAGAGGCTATCTTTATTCAACCAGGGATTACCCGAGTCTGAATTGAATAACGAATAATGATCCCATAACTACTATATTCACTAGAAACTACCAGTATTCCTGCTTGTTTCTAATCTTTTTCTAAAAATTCAAAAACTTAGTAAAAACAAGAAAAAACCAAGGTATCTCAATGATACCTTGGTCAGAAATTACTAATCAAAGAATGGATGATCATCATTAATAAGAATTCGTTGAATGCCTTTTGCAGTCCCACTTTTATGGTCTACATCAATAAGTACTCCATTTAATTGAGTTCTTCCTTCAACAACCTCAAAACGAACAGGTAATGCCGTTTTAAATTTATGAATCACTGCTTCTTTATCCATCCCTAGTATTCCATCATACGGGCCTGTCATTCCAACATCTGTTATAAATGCAGTACCTTTTGGCAATACACGGTTATCAGCGGTTTGAACATGTGTGTGTGTGCCAACAACTGCTGTTACCCGTCCATCAAGGTACCAGCCCATAGCGATTTTTTCACTTGTAGCTTCCGCATGAAAGTCTACAAAAATAATGGAAGTTCTCTTATGTGCTTCCTCAATCAACTCATCGCACTTTTTAAATGGATCATCAATAGCAGGAAGAAATGTGCGTCCTTGCAAATTAATAATCGCAACTTCCTGTCCATTTGCCTTACTATACATGATCCCCTGACCAGGTGTTCCTTCAGGGAAGTTCGCAGGTCGTATCATGTTTTTAGCTGTATCAATAAACTCAAAAATATCTTTATTGTCCCATGTATGATTCCCTAATGTAATGGCTTGGGCACCATTCTCTAAAAATTGATTATATATTTTCTTTGTTATTCCCCTACCAGACGCTGCATTTTCTCCATTAATAATCGTTAGTGCTGGATGGAATTTTGCCTTAAGTTTCGGGAGATATTCGCGAATCATATCTCTTCCTGGTGAGCCAACGACATCACCAATAAATAAAATCTTCATGTAAAAGCCCCTTTCACTATAAAGTGAAGCACAAAAACAAAAAAATCTCAACGTCCCAGTTGATATTTATGAAAAAATTCAACAAGTACATGTGAAATAAAACAAAAAAAGTGGTCAAAAATCGACCACTTTTATTTTGCGTATTCAACTGCTCTTGTTTCACGAATTACAGTAACCTTGATATGACCCGGATAATCCAACTCTTCTTCGATTCGTTTACGGATGTCACGAGCTAATCGATGTGCATTTAAGTCATCGATTGCATCAGGTTTTACGATAATTCTAACTTCACGTCCTGCTTGAATTGCAAAGGATTTTTCAACGCCTTCATACGACTCTGAAATTTCCTCAAGCTTTTCTAAACGGCGGATATAGTTTTCAAGTGTCTCACTTCGTGCACCTGGTCTTGCTGCAGATAACGCATCGGCTGCTGCAACCAATACAGCTATAATTGATGTTGGTTCTGTATCACCATGGTGGGAAGCAATACTATTAATTACAACTGGATGCTCTTTATATTTCGTGGCGAGTTCTACACCGATTTCAACGTGACTACCTTCCACTTCATGGTCAATCGCTTTACCAATATCATGTAGTAGTCCAGCACGTCGAGCCAATGTTTCATCTTCACCTAACTCTGCAGCCATTAAACCTGCTAAGAACGATACTTCCATTGAGTGTTTTAAGACATTTTGGCCATAGCTTGTACGATACTTCAAGCGACCTAAAATCTTAATTAAATCCGGATGGAGTCCATGAACACCAACCTCAAAGGTTGTTTGTTCACCCACTTCACGAATATATTCGTCTACCTCACGTCTTGATTTGTCTACCATTTCTTCAATACGCGCAGGGTGAATACGTCCGTCTTGAACAAGTTTTTCAAGTGCGATTCTCGCTGTTTCACGTCGAATTGGATCAAAGCCAGATAAAATAACTGCCTCTGGTGTATCATCGATGATAAGGTCAATACCCGTTAGTGTTTCAAGTGTACGGATATTTCGTCCTTCTCTTCCAATAATACGTCCCTTCATCTCATCATTAGGCAAGTTAACTACAGATACTGTAGTTTCTGCGACATGATCAGCGGCACATCTTTGAATTGCAAGAGAAAGTACTTCTTTTGCTTTCTTATCAGATTCTTCCTTTGCACGATTTTCTGCTTCTTTAACCATCATAGCTATATCATGGGAAAGCTCGTTTTCAATACGTTCAAGGATGATTTGCTTTGCTTCTTCACGTGTTAAGCTAGAGATACGCTCAAGTTCGGCTTGTTGCTTGTGTACCATCTCTTCCACTTTGCTTTCCATCTCTTCAATATGCTGTTGTCTTTGAGCGAGAGAATCCTCTTTCTTTTCTAGCATGGATTCACGTTTATCTAATGTTTCATCCTTACGATCAAGGTTCTCTTCTTTCTGCAATAAACGATTTTCTTGTTTTTGTAGTTCGTTTCTTCGATCACGGATTTCCTTTTCTGCCTCTGTACGAAGTTTGTGAATTTCATCCTTTGCCTCTAACAGTGCTTCCTTCTTTAATGAATCTGCTTCTCTATTCGCATCTTCAATAATTTGTTCGGCAACACTTTTTGCACCAGCAATTTTAGTTTCGGCAATAGACTTACGAACATAAAAGCCAACAATCGCACCGACGATCAGGCCAACCAAAGCGGAGATGATTATAGAAATGGGATCCATCTTCTTCACCTCCTCTTGCTATAAACTTTTTCTTGCTAGATCAAAATGTCGGCATGTACATTTTACAATATACAGCACAAAGCCTTTTTAAGCTAATCAGATTCTTAGGTTACGACCGAAAGCAGCTTAGACTACTCCGGGTCTGAATAGCAAAAGCTCAAACCGAGTTTTGCTTCTAACGTTTTAATTCTAACAAAATGTAAAATATACATTTTAATTGTAAATCTGTGAATTTTTATTGTCAAGGCCTGTCAGAAATAGTATTACATGAAAATGGAAATTTTATTAAGTAACCATGTGATTATAAAGGGTTTTTGAAGGAAATGTGGTTTTTCAATCGTGTTGAAAAAAGTAAGTTAATGGGGAAAATAAAGAAGAGACACATTAACTGTGCCTCGACTTTGGTGATTAGTCTTGTAAATCAAACTCTTCCTGTTCCTCATCAGCTGGTGCTACTTTAACACCGTCAAGTCCATAATGATTTCTAATTTGCTGAAGGATTTCATTACGAACATCAGGGTTTTCTTTTAAGAATTGTTTTGCATTTTCGCGCCCCTGACCAACTCTTTCTTCATTATAAGAATACCAAGAGCCGCTCTTTTGGACGATATCAAGTTCCGATCCGATATCAATGATTTCGCCCTCGATTGAAATTCCTTCTCCGTACATAATGTCTACTTCAGCTGTTTTAAATGGTGGTGCTACTTTATTCTTAACAACCTTCACTTTTGTTCTATTACCAACAAGTTCATTACCTTGTTTTAATTGTTCCGCACGACGAACTTCTAGTCTTACAGAAGAATAGAATTTAAGCGCACGTCCGCCTGGGGTTGTTTCTGGGTTCAGAGTGTTATCGTAAGGCTTTTTATCCTCACTTCTACAAGTTTCCTTGTAGCTCAGCATATCTTTTCACCCACACATTAGTGCTCGGGTGGAGCGGCCTCATGGATCCATTATAGTCTGTAAATACAGGATCAGGATCTATGCGTTGCCCCTGACTAGCCTATTACGGATAGCCTTCGGTTCGGGTTGCCATGACATTATTAAAAATGCTTTAGGTTTCCCCGCTTAATTCCGCTCTAATACTCCAATAAATTACTCTATTGGACGGCAAACTGCTTAATTATTTTTATAACTTGATCATAATTATTATTTATATCTAGTTCCCAAATATATAGTACCGTATAACCTAACTCGTTAAAACAAGCACGTTTCATCCGATCTTGCTTAATTTTTCTGCGCTGGGTTTCATTTTTTGGCTCTTTATAAACTTTAGGATTACAGTGCCAATAATCACCATGAACTTCAATTATTTTATTGTTCCGCAACTGAAAATCAGCTACAAAACCTCTAATATTTACTTGGGACTCATAGGGAATCTTTAGATTACTAAGTATACTCTCAACTTCACGCTCAATATATGTTGAAGTATCTCTACTAAGGTTTAATTCATTAGCCTTTGTATGAATAGCTTTAAAAGTTCGACCAAGTTGGTCCATCATTTCTATGATTGAACCACTTTTATAATTTTCCTTCAGAAAATCTATATCTTGTCTCGACCAATCTTTTTTTCGTTCATACTTCTTTAAACCAATATAAGATTTCTTTTTAATTATTGAGCTTACAGGCCTACCTAGAAATTCAGATATTTCCTTTTGAGTCATATTCAGGTGATTTTCTATTAAAAAATTGGTTTCTTCTTCTGTCCATGGTCTATATGAGTTTATATGGAATTTGTCACTTGAAGTTGATTCCTGAAGACCATAATACTTTGCCATTCTATACATGTTCCCCATTGATATCCCCAAACTTTGGCAAATTTCTAATGGAGGAATTTTTTTGTAATTGGCCTTTAAAAATTCAATATCCTCACTGGACCATTTCCTTTTATTTTTTTTTATAGTTTCAACAGGCTTTTTTAAATTTAACTTCGAAGCTTTTCTCTCTATTGAACCAATAGTTCTATCTAAAAAATGTGCTATTTCATTATTAGACAGAGTTTCATACATTTCCTCTAAAAAACTGATATCTGTTTCAGACCATGTTTTTGTTTTTCTTAATCCTAATTTATTTGCCTTACCTTCAACAGCGCGTGTTGTTCTTCCTAGTTTTTCGGATATTTGGGATAAATCCAATTTAGTATAATTTTCTAGTAGATAATCTATCTCTAGTTTTGACCAAGTTTTTACCATAACATCACCTACATAATAGGTTTCTGTGGATATTAAGCAGCAATTTTACCAAACATAACCCCAATTTTTTCACGGACCTGGTTAATGAAAATTGCAATTGTATTTGATTTATTAATTGCACCTGAAAGCTTACGTAATGCTTGTGACATTAAGCGGGCTTGTAGACCCATATGGGAATCTCCCATTTCACCTTCAATTTCTGCTTTTGGAACAAGTGCTGCAACAGAGTCAACTACTAAAATATCGACTGCACCACTACGTACTAATGCTTCAGCTATTTCTAATGCTTGTTCACCAGTGTCAGGCTGCGATAATAATAGTTCATCAATGTTAACACCTAATTTTTGTGCATATGCTGGATCAAGCGCATGTTCCGCGTCAATAAACGCTGCTTGTCCACCAGTTTTTTGTACTTCAGCAATCGCATGAAGTGCTACAGTTGTTTTACCAGATGATTCGGGCAGGATTGTTATACACAAGGCTTTTTATCCTTGCTTCTGGAGGTCACCCTCATCACCATTTGCCTCTGGTAACAAATGGCTACAGTTAGTCATTTCTAACTCAGCTCAGCGTACATATTCTCCCTCAGCATTATCTGTTAGGGAAGGGACACTCTTGCCAAGATTATATTCTATTCTTTCAAATAGGTTCACTTGGTACGCGTTACGGTGTTATGAGCTCTTTACTTCTCATAATTACCTCGGAATCGTCTCGATAATGAGATGTTTTCCGATTTTGCCCCTTTCCTCTTATCAGTTTCCTAATAAGCGGGCGATAGTTGCTTCTTATACAACCTGTTCACCATAAATTTCAATAATTCTTCCTCTTGGATATCCTCCAACACCTAATGCTACGTCTACTGCTAGTGAACCACTTGATATAGTGGAAATTCTACGATCAGTTTGTTCTCCAAGCTTCATGATTGAGCCCTTACCAAACTGTTTCTCTATCTGCTTTAATGCCATTTCTAAGGCCGCTTGACGATCACTCACTATATTTCCTCCTTTATTCGTGAAACTATTATTACTATACAATGTTTTGTTCGATTTGCCAAGCAAAAAGTCGAACATTTATTCGCTTATTTTTATTAATAGTTTTTTCCCTTAAATCCAATTTTTGATAGTCCAAAATCATATTTTCAAAGAGATAGAGACCAACAAATTTGAATTTTAGCACTTCAAAAATAGTAAATCGATGATAAAAAATGACGTAAGCACATGCACTTACGCCATTTTTATAAATGTTTACAAACGATTCTATTCTATTTCTTGGAATGTTCTTCTTCCCATACCTTATCCAGAACTTGATTAAACACTTCAACTGGTTGAGCACCAGAAACAGCATACTTGTTATCAATTACAAAGAAAGGAACACCTTGTACACCAACCGAACGCGCCTCAGAGATGTCATTTGTCACCTGATCAGTATGTTCTTTACTTTCCATGACTTTGCGTACTTGCACCCCATCAAGACCTACATCTTCAGCCAAGCGAACAACTGTTTCTGTGTCGCTTAAGACTTCACCTTCAGTAAAATGGGCAGCATAGAAACGATTGAAAAATTCATTTCCTTTTCCCTGCTCCTTTGCATATTGAAAAACGCGATGTGCATCATATGTGCTTGTAAGTTTAGCTTTATCATAGTTGATCTCAACACCAGAATTTTTAGCCATGTCTGTCACTTGTTTAAGCATTGCTTCGGCCTGTTCTAATGGAACTCCTTTCATACTAGAAAAGGTTTCAGCATAATTTTGACCAGGAACATATTGCGCATCTGGCATAAGTAAAAAGCTTTTATATTCTATTTCAACATCTTTTGCATGTGAAAAACTTTCTAATGCTTTATCTAAATGGGACTCCCCGATAAAACAGAAAGGACATACAAAATCTGACCAAATTGTTATTTTCATTCTTTTCCCTCTTTCTTTTGATTTACTGGACCACAAATTCCAGTATTAATATCACAGACGAACCCTGAGGAACTGTCAAAGTCCAAGCTTTTTAATTTCTTGATGCCATTTAGTTCTTTCAAGGCCCCATTAACATCTTTTCCATCTGTTGAGGATGCTTCAGATTTAGACTGCTTGTCATTTAACATCATGTATTCCTCCTTTTCAACAATATGATTATTGTAAATGATATTTTATTTGATTTCTAATAATTGAACTGAGATGTAAATCTAATAAACATGAACTAGTGCTTCTAAACAAATATGTAACTAGTTGTATTTTCATTAATCCTTGTATACTTTCTGTAGCTCTCCAAGATCTAGTTTTTTCATTTTTAGAATTGCCATATTAACTCGTGCAATTTGTTCAGGTGTAGCACTGCTCATCATCTTGTCCATTTCTCGAGGTACAATTTGCCATGACAATCCATTCATATCTCTCAACCAGCCACATTGCTCGGCTTCTGGAACCGCAGACAGCTTTTCCCAATAATAATCAATTTCTTCTTGTGTATCACAATAAACCATAAATGAGATTGCTTCGTTGAAATTGAATTCATGTTCTTCAGCACTGTCCATTGCGGCAAACCACTGGTTCTCAAGCATGAAATCAGAAAACATGATAGTTCCTTCTCGATTAGGTTCCATATTGTGAGGATAGCGGACGATTTGGCACTTCTTTGAGTTCTTAAATACCGATAAATAAAAATTAATCGCCTCCTCGGCTTTTCCACACTTATCTCCAACAAACAATAACGAAGGCACAATTGGAGGCCGTCTCTCACCTTCTGGATTGGTGAGAATTAACTGCCATGACAAACCAAACTTATCTTGAACCCAACCATATTTCTCACTAATTAAATACTTATCAAGTGGTATTAATACCTTACCACCTTCTGATAATTTGATCCACACTTCATTCAGCTTCTCGCTTGCGTCTTTTTCTTGTGCAGGATCAAAATTGACAATGAATGATATCGATGGATTGAATTTAAAAAAAGGGCCAGCACTTATTGCCATAAACTTCTGTCCCAACAACTCAAATGAAACTAAATCGGCATCTCCTGAAGGTGTATCGTGAAGTGTTATTATATTTGTAATTCTTGAGTCTGGAAAAACGGAAGCATAAAACTCTGCTGCTTTTTTCGCCTCCTTGTCATACCATAAGTGTGGAACGATATGTTGATTAGTTCGTATCATTGTCTTTTCTCCTTCATCTTTTTCTCTATATATTACCCCATTTGATTCTATAAAAAAAAGACGATCCACCAGGATCATCTTGTAAAAGTGAAAAATCAGTTTTTCTGTTCATTTAATAATTGCAGTAAATAATAAAAACCATATTTAACCGTTCTAGCTCGAATACCTTGACGGGAACCGGCTAATTGCAACGGAAATACCTTAGTCGGTTGATCTAAATAAGAAATCCCAATATACACTGTCCCTACTGGCTTTCCTTCCGACTCACTTGGACCTGCTACACCTGTAAAACTAATCCCTATATCGGATTTTAAAAGTTTCTTTACGTTCTCCGCTAGCTGTTCTGCTGTAGAACTGCTAACAGCCCCATCTGTATCTAGGGTTTCTTTCTTAACATGAAGCACATGTTCTTTCACTTCGTTTGTATAGCAAACTATGCCACCCTTCACAACTGCTGACGAACCCGCTAGATTGGTGAGCTCCTCAGAAAATAAACCACCCGTTAAGCTTTCCGCACTCGCAATTGTAAGCTTTGAAGTTTTAAGCATATTCATGAGTTCATTAACAAGTGAAGTCGAGTCATACCCGTATAAGAACTTACCTACTCTTTTTACTATTTCAGCCTCGGTACGATCTAGTAGTTGATTTGCAACATCAAGCGAGTTATGTTTTGCTGTAAGTCTAAGTGTAACTTCACCATCGCCAGCTAATGGGGCAATTGTAGGGTTTGTTTGATTGTCAATTAAATCCTCAATCTCTGTTTCAAGTTGTGATTCTCCAATCCCGAAGAAACGCAGCACCCTAGATTCAATTCGCTCTACTACACCAAGTGATTTTAATAAGAATGGTCCACCGTAAGAGAGGAACATCGGATTCAGCTCTTTTGGTGGTCCAGGAAAGAGCATATATGTAATCTTATCAACTTCAAATCCCATTCCAGGAGCCATCCCATGGTCATTTGGAAGGATTTCAGAACCCTCAAGTACAAGTGCTTGTTTTTTATTATTCTCGGTCATATGGCGATTGGTTTTCTTAAAGTAATCTTCAATACTCCGTAAGGCAGCTTCATCAAATACAAGCTGTTTACCTACTACCCTTGCAATTGTTTCTTTTGTTAAATCATCCTTTGTAGGCCCTAAACCACCAGTAAAAATGATTAAATCTGAACGAGATTGAGAGATTTTTATTGCATCCTCTAAACGGTTGGGATTATCACCAACAACTGTATGGTAATACACATTGATTCCAAGCTCAGCAAGCTGTTTGGAAAGAAACTGCGCATTCGTATTTGCGATTTGACCTAAAAGAAGCTCAGAACCTACAGCAATTATTTCAGCATTCATTGAAGAACCACACCATCCTATTTAGAGTTTGCAAAGACACCTTTGTTTTTCGCAAAATAATCCCAACCAGACACAATTGTAAATATAACTGCTACCCAGAGTGCAATCATGTCAAATGGGATAGAAAGATATTCAAACGGCCAGTTATGTAATAATAATGCAGAAACAGCTACTACTTGAGCCCACATTTTAATTTTCCCGAGCATTTTTGCTGCTGAAACCTCTCCACCCTCGGCTAGTAATAAACGTAAGCCAGTTACCGCAAATTCCCTACTTATAATAATAACAACCATCCAGGCAGGTGCTAGTCCAAACTGAACTAAACTAACTAATGCAGCTGATACAAGTAGCTTATCTGCAAGAGGGTCTAAAAACTTTCCAAGGTTTGTTACTAAATTATGCTTTCTTGCCAAATGACCGTCAATCCAATCAGTGCTAGAAGCAACAATAAAAATAATCGCTCCTACTAAATGGGCAACGGGAATGGACATAGAGCCAATCGAAACATCACCCCAGCCAAACGGAACAAACATAACAATTAAAAAAAGTGGAATTAAGCAAATTCTTGCTACCGTAATCTTATTTGGTAAATTCACAATCTTATACCTCCAACATTTACTAAAATTCTTATAATAGTGATAATACCATTTATACGAAACAAAAAGCCATCATAATGATGACTTTTGTTATTCTTCAGTTCCTTGAGTATACTTTATCGTAATAATTTGACGAACAATCTGGCCCGTATCAAATGGATACGTAAAAGGCTCTCCATTGATTTCGACTTGAAGATCAGAGGACCTTCCAACTGTTAAAATCACTTCAGTTTGATTTGTTAAATCAACCTCTTTAGTTGCGCCATTCGCAATGGTATCATAAATAAATCTTTCGTTTTGGCGATTTTGAAGTGTGACCCAAGATTGACCAGCATCTGCCGCCGTTACTTTCACCTTAAATGAATCTGCATTTTTCAACTCAAAGGTTGCAGTACTGGAACCTTTTTCAACCTCTATAAGCTCCTGAGCAGGAGTTTCTTCCACAGGTTCCTCTTCTTCTGTAGGGGTATTATCCGTTTCACCGGCTACCTGCTCCCCTTCTTTCGGCTCTTCTTTTTGTTGATCTTGAACAGGAGGTGGTTCATTTGATTCGTCGTATTCCGTTTCCTGACTCTCTAGTTGTGTTTCTGGTTCTTCGGCAACATCCTTTTTAGAAACAAACCAGTAGATTGTCATTGCACCACCAAGAAGAAAAAGAGCCAATATGATGATTGGTACTTTATCAACAATTTTCGAATTTGTTGTAGAAATTTGTCTTCTTGATTGCACTCTTGATATTTGTTCAGGAATTTCATCGTTATTTGTACCAGGAATTTCTGACTTGTACTCTTCAAATAATTCTTCAGGGTTAAGTCCCACAGCCTCAGCATATTGCTTAATGAATGCACGGACATAGAATTTACCTGGCATAACATTATAATTTCCTTCTTCAATCCCAACCAAATACCTTTTTTGGATTTTTGTAATTTGCTGTAAATCATCAAGGCTTAAATCTTTATGCTCTCTTGCTTCTTTAAGCCGAGATCCTAATTCAGTCATTTTTTTCACCTACCAATTCCGGGATACCTATTGGTCTATTCGCGTTCATAATACTAGCATTTTTCTCTTTTTCAGTAAAGGATTAATCGATTAATAAATTCAAAAATTAAAACCGGAAAAATCAGAACTAGAAAACTGTTGGTCTTCTATATCGTATGTAATTTCCTCTTCAGGATTATTTCGAAGTTCAATAATATAGTCAAAATCATTCAACGTATACTCTGTATGACGTACAAATATATCCGGATGCTCGACTAATTTAACAGCGGGCAGTCTCATAATTTCCCTAACAAGCTGTAGATGCCTTTCAGTTGCCCTTCTTGTTGAAACAATGCCATCAATAATAAAAAGATTATCAGCATTATATTCATCCTGGATTAATTCATTTCGCATCGTTTGTTTCAATAATGTCGATGACACAAACAACCACTTTTTATGCGCACAAACACTAGCAGCAACAACTGATTCGGTTTTACCAACCCTTGGCATACCCCGAATTCCAATTAACTTATGACCCTCTTGCTTAATCAGCTCTGCCATGAAATCAACAAGCAGCCCCAATTCATCACGCGTAAAACGGAAAGTTTTTTTATCATCAGCGTCACGTTGAATATATCGTCCATGTCTAACAGCAAGCTTATCACGAAGCTTCGGTTCCCTAAGCTTTGTAACGGTTATCGTATCCATTGTATGTAAAATTGATTCAAGTCTCTCAATTTGCTCATTGCTATCACTTAATAAAAGCATGCCCCTTCTGCGATCGTCTACACCATTTATTGTAACAATATTTATCGAAAGCATTCCTAGTAAGGAAGAAATATCCCCTAGGAGTCCTGGGCGATTTTTTGCTATTTCATATTCCAAATACCACTCTTTTTTCTCCAAGTGTCCCAGCCCCTCATACAATCAGTGGTTAAAATTTCCAACTATGAAATATTGCATCATTATTATTATAAACTAATCAATTCATATTTTATAGAGGGGTATAAAAAATTTGAGGGAAATTTACTTAAATAAAAAAGAGAGGAAAATCCTCTCTACATTCATCTACTACCAAACCTATTGGACAAGTTTAATCATTACATTTGCAATCGCTTGTTGCTCTTCTTCAGAAGCAACGGTCCAGAGGTCCCGTAATACTTTTTCCTGAGCATTTTTTGGCTCTACTTCATTAGCTAGGTAATCACCTAATTGTTGAGCCATATTACTGATAACTTGTTGGTCCATTCCTTCAGATTTAGCATGCTGCAAGCGATCACCTAAAAAATCTTTCCACTCTTCAAAATTGTCTAGTACTGACATAAGTGACCCTCCTTATAAGGTTAATACAATGTTAGTTTGTCGATTGCAAGCTAAATTATTCATTGAAATTTATGTCGCGTTTTCTCATTTGCACTTATTAAAAAAACTAACAATGCCAACCACCATTTACAGACAAAACTTGTCCAGTTATATAAGAGGCTTTGTCGGAGAGTAAAAATCCAACTGTATTTGCTACCTCAATTGGTTCGCCAATTCTCCCCATTGGGATCTCTTCACTTATACCTTGTAAGTCTTCTTCAGTGAACTCCTGGAGCATATTTGTATTGATCGCACCGGGTGCGACCGCATTCACTCGTATTCCACTTAACGCAACTTCCTTTGCTAATGCTTTTACAAACGAGAGTTGACCTCCCTTTACCATGGAATAAAGCACTTCACAAGATGCTCCTGTTAATCCCCAAATGGATGAAATAACGATGATATTCCCACTTTTTTTCGTAATCATAGTAGGAAGAAGGGCTTGCGTTAACATATAAGGTGTACTTACATGGAGCTGCACCATTTGATCAACCGTCTTTTGATTAAAATCAGTCATTAGTCCAAACACGCTTTTCCCTGAATTATGAACTATTGTGTCAATTGGGTGCTTTAATTGAGTAACCACAGATTCCACACCGTCTTTTTGACTTAAATCAGCTTTTACGAGATATGATTCTACACCTTTACTAACCAAGTCTTCCGCTAAATTTTTTACCGCCTTTTCATTTTCGTTGTAATGTAGGTATAACGAATAACCTAAACTGGCAACTTCTTTTGCAATAGCGCTTCCGATTCCTCCACTGGCACCTGTAATTAATGCGTATTTCTTCATATTCATTTCCCCTTAAAAAAGCATCCTTTTGGTAAAGGATGCTTAAGCATTTACTACTTTTTAGGTATTACCTGACACTCCGTCATTCTAATTTCATCGAAAATTTCATTTCCAGTTTTCGTTATATCATCAACAGTTATACTTTCCATTACAGGAACGACGTCAAATAAATTCATATCATTAAATGCATATCTTGTAAACTGGTTTGCAATATAATCTGGTGAGTTTAAGGAACGTAAAAATGCTCCAATCTTTTTCTTTTTAACACGGTCCAATTCTTCTGAAGTGATCCCTTGTTTTTTACTTGAGAGCATAATATTTCGTAATTTTGCTGATAATTCATCGGGATTTGAGGTATCTCCTCCCACAATCGCAAAACCAAATCCTTGTTCTTCCGTGTAATCATATGAAAAAGTATCATCAATTAAGCCTTCATCATACAATGCCTGATAATGCTTGGAACTTTTTCCAAAAAGCCAATCCAAGAGAATCGTCATCGATAATTCTTGTTTAAGTAATTCGTCACCTTTACGTGAAGGATTTAGAGCCTTCACACCAACCATACACTTTGAAGATTGGACGTTCATTTCTAGTACTTTCTTCTTTTCGTTTACTTCAATTGGTTCGTCCTCGAAATGGCGTTTGATTTCAGACTGGTCCTGATAATCTTTTTTGGCTTGATTAGATTTGATTTGCGCCATAATTTTTTCCGGGTCAATCGGACCAACAACAAATAGAACCATATTACTCGGATGATAAAAGGTTTCATAGCATTCGTAGAGCATATCTTTTGTAATTTTGGCAATGGAATCAATTGTTCCAGCAATATCAATTCGGACCGGATGATTTTTGTACATATTTTCAATTACACCGAAATAAAGTCTCCAGTCAGGGTTATCATCGTACATTGTAATTTCTTGACCGATGATTCCTTTTTCTTTTTCAACTGTTTTTTCTGTAAAATAAGGACTTTGGACAAAGTCAATTAATGTTTCTAGATTTAGTTCAACATTGGATGTACTCGAAAAAAGATAGGCTGTTCTAGTAAATGATGTGAAAGCATTCGCAGAGGCACCTTGTTTACTAAAGTCCTGAAACACATCTCCATCTTCTTTTTCAAATAACTTGTGCTCTAAAAAATGAGCAATCCCATCAGGAACTGTCGTTAATTCATTCTTCCCTAATGGTACAAATTGGTTATCAACTGAACCATAATTAGTCGTGAAGGTTGCATATGTTTTATTAAATCCTTTTTTCGGAAGGATGTAGACGTTAAGACCATTATCAAGTTTCTCGTGAAAAAGAACCTCTTGAAGTTGATCAAATGTGATTTTATCCATTATGACCGCCCCTCCAATCCAGTAAGGAAGTAAATCGTATCAAGTTCGACTTTCTTGGCAACATTGACTACTTCCTCCTTTGTGACTGCTTCAATTCCAGCTATCCAATCCTCAAGCTTTCTTGACTTCTGTGAAATAACATTATGATATAAAACTTCAGCGATACCACGGGATGTATCGATTGTTTCAAGTAACTGATTTCGAATGACGGCTTTTGTTTGAGCTAGGATATCCTCTGTAAAATCTCCATCAATCATTGCTTTCATTTGTTCTTTGATAATGGTTACTGCTCGATCATAATTATTTACATCAATCCCGGACATCACCATCAGAAGACCCTTATGACTTTCCACCCTTGATGCTGCATAGTATGCAAGGCTTTCTTTTTCTCGAACATTTATAAATAATTTTGAGTGTGAAAAACCACCATAAATTCCGTTAAACACTTGAAGAGCATCATAGTCTGGGGCACTATAAGTTGTATTTGTTCGATAGCCGATATTGAGCTTACCTTGTTTTACATCTTGGTTTTCGATTACTTCATTCACTTTTTCAACCTGCTTGGTTTTCGATTCAATTTGTGGACGTGTGCTACGCTCAGAAAACGTAAATGTTGATGAGACCACTTCTTTTACTTTATCAGGTTCAATGTTTCCGATAATATATAGATCAATTTCATCTTCAGCCAATGCTTTTTGATAATAATTATAGAGAGTTTCTGCAGAAATACTGTCTAGATCTTCAATTCTTCCATTCACATGAAGGTGATAAGGCTCATCCTTACACATTTCTTCAACTAAACGTAAATTTGAATATCTCATTTTATCATCATAGACAGCTTGAATTCGTTGTTTAAGGCTTCGTTTTTCTTTTTCCACGACTTTGCTTTTAAAAGCGCCATTTTCTGTTACAGGAGATAGTACAATTTCCTGCAACAAGGTGATTGCTTTGTCTAGCAAAGGTGATTGATCTTTTAAAAATAACTCATTTGCTATTTCCACGAAAAAAGTAATAATATGGTGTTCCCCTTTTTTTGCTAGATCCACATATAATACAGCACCATATAATTCATCTAAATAGGAGCGCAAACTCGTTGTTGAGGGGTAGCTAGGTGTTTCACTTTGCAATACATATGGAAGTAATGCTCTTTGGGTAACATATTCCTCTTCCAGCGGGGCTTTCATTCTAAGTACAATTGTATTCGTTTTAAATTTATCTGTTTTAACCGTATGGAGCGTGAAGCCGTTTAATTTATGCTCATTTTCATCCAATAAAAACATCTTATACATAGCCTCCTTTTTGGTCATAGCAAAACACTATATGGCTATATTTTAACCAAAACTAATTTTTAATCTTAGAATCACTATAACCTCAAATTAGTAATAAATTCAAGTTTCACCTCCTAAAATTTTCTTAATAAAGAAAAACAAACCAGTACTAGTACTAGTTTGCTAATTAAATCATTGATTTTTTGAAAGTTCACTTTTTAAATACGATAAAAATTCATTCGCTTTCTTTTCAGGTGGTCTAGTTGCAAGACTCACCCCTACAAATAACACAATAGAAAGAAGCAGTCCCCATACACCTGACCCATAGCCAAATGGTTTATACTTCATAGCTTCAAGCAATATTACAACTAATCCACTTATCGTAACACTAGTCATAACCCCTATTGCGGTGCCTCTTTTCCAAAAGAAAGCTCCGATAATTGCTGGAACCACTACGATTAAACCTGCCGACGATGCAACAGAAAGAACGGCAATTAGATCTAATTGTAATTCTGCGAATCCATAAGCGAGAATTGCGATGACAGGAATAATGATTTTCCCTACCTTTAATTGTTGTCTTTCATCCTTCGCTTTAGAGGACATGCCATATACATCTCTCGCAAAAAGAGAAGAAAGGGTTAATAATATCGAATCGATTGTAGAAATAGCTGCTGCCATAATCGCTACCATGACGATCACCCCTAAAACGACTGGAACATGTTCGGAAGATAGAAGATTAGGCGTTGCTACATCCGGATTCTCAAGTCCTGGGAATAATAAAATCGCCGAATATCCCCACATTACCGATACAATCGTATAAATAAAGCCGAATACGAGGAAACCTAATAACATTTTTCGTAAACTTCCTAAAGATGAAGGCATATATAAACGCTGACTCACCTGAGGATTAGAAAGACTGAAGAAAATCCATGGAATGGTTAATGATAAAAAGGTAGGGAAACTAAAGTACCCATTCCCCGGTACTGTTAATGAATCTGGATGACTTGTCCGCAATTCGTTGAAGAAGCTACCAAACCCACCTAATGCATTTACTAATAAAATAACAACTAGGCTCGAGGAAACAATCATCACAAGCGCCTGGAGGGAATCTGTCCACATGACAGAGCGAATTCCAGAAATATATGTAAAAATTAGTGCTAAAATAGTTGCAATAATCGCTCCAGTAGTGAAGCTTATCTCCCCATTTGTAATCCCTTGTAATAAATACCCCACACCCGCTAATTGAACGGCGCTATATGGAATTAGAAAAATACAGCTTGAAATCGAAATTATAGCCGCAACCCTTTTATCATCGTAACGATCCCCTAACATCTCAGACGGTGTCACATAGCCAAATTTCTTTCCGACAATCCAAAAACGAGGTCCAAAAAATGCAACAAGAGTAACCCCCATAAAATAAACAATTTCAAAACCTAATGCACCTACACCACCACGATAGGTTAAACCAGCTAGTCCAACCATCATAAAAGCACTATAAGTCGTTGCGCTATAACTTAAGGCGGACACAAAACCGTTCATTTTTCGGTTCCCTAAAAAGTAGCCCTCCATATTTACTTGCTTTTCACTTCTTGATAAATAGGCGATAAAAATTGACATCACAATATAAATGGCAATTCCCCACCAAACATAAGTAGCACTCATCAATCCTCACCTCCAGTTCCGTGTCAGAATGTAATTTATTATAATAATGACTAATGCCAAAACAATCCACAATAGAAAACTGCCGTACCATGCGGTTACATCTGTTAAAAAAACATAAGGAATGATATAGGCTAACAGCACTAAGAAGAGGCATAATAGCCCCCAAAACGATTCTTTTTTGCTCATTATTGTCCTCCCATTTCAATTTAAAAAAGGAATGACACTTCTGCCATTCCTTTAAAAGTATAATCTTATCGTTTCCCAGAATCAAATGGTTCTCCCGCTGCTTTAGGTGCTTGAGAAGATTTAGAAAAGATAACCAATGCAATTAAAGTTACCACATATGGGAAGATCTTTAATATGATTGGTGGGACAACTGCAAGCTCTGGGATAACTTGTGAAACGTTCGCAACTGTACTTGCAAAACCAAAGAATAAAGTTGCTCCAAGAATCCCAAGTGGTTTCCATTGTCCAAAGATTAAAGATGCAAGTGCCAAGAAGCCTAAACCTGAAACTGTTCCAGTAAACTCCCCTGCATACGTTACGATGATAAGTGCCCCTCCCAAGCCTGAAAAAGCACCTGAAAGTATAACACCTAGATAACGAATCTTTCTAACGTTTACACCAGCTGCTTCTGCTGCCTGTGGAAATTCACCACAAGAACGTAATCGAAGCCCTGTCTTTGTTTTATATAATACGAACGAGCTTATTAATAAAACAAGTAAGATAAACCAAGTAGTTGGATAGGTTTTCGTAAAAAACAAATCTCCAATAACAGGAATCGAGGATAGCCCCGGAATATCTGTTGGTGTAAATCCACTAGTAATACGAATATTCCCACTACCTGTAATATTTCTAGCTAAAAATACGGTAAGTGCACCAGCAATCATATTGATAGCAGTACCACTGATAATTTGGTTGGCATTTAAGTTAATGCTAGCAAATGCGTGTAAAAGAGAAAAGAGGATTCCCACAATCGCAGCAACTAATAAACCGATCCATAGAACTAAATTATGGTTTGACATTGTATCTTGAAGATAATAGATCGTTAGGGCACCTGCAAAAGCTCCAAAGATCATAAGCCCATCTAAGCCAATGTTAACAACACCACTTCGTTCACTGAATAGTCCTCCAAGTGCTGTTATTAGAAGAGGGATTGTAAAAACAATTGCGTATGGAAAAATCTGTTCAACTAAAGCCCACATTTTACGCTTCCTCCTTTTTCACAGCTGAACTGTCAGTACGACGTTTTTTAAACTTATTCAATAAGCGCTCAATTAATATACTCGTAGCAGCGAAATAGATAATAATAGCTATAATGGTATTTGCAATCTCTGGAGGGATTTCCGTCATTGCATTCATAAACCCTGTTCCAGAATAAAGGATTCCGAAGAATACTGCCGCAAAGAACACACCGATCGGACTGTTTGCTCCTAACAATGCTACTGCTATACCATCAAAACCTTGAGATGGTAAGATACCGATTTGCATGCTCGTTGCATTTCCTGTATACATCGCAACACCTGCGAGACCAGCTAGTCCACCAGAAATTAGCATAGATAAAACAATATTTGTATTTACACGCATACCAGCATATTCTGCAGCATGACGGTTGAAACCAACTGCTTTTAATTCAAATCCCAACGTAGTTTTGTTGATGATAAACCCAACAATGATAACCGCAATAACACCTAAGAATAAACCTAAGTTAATATAAGACCCTTGGAACATATCTGTTAAAAATGGTGCTCTTAACGTTGCTTCGTCTGGTAACTTTTTTGATTCTGTTTCAAGGAATTCACCTTTGAAATAACCAGGAACTACATAATATACAGTCCAATAAGCAACCCAGTTCATCATGATCGTTGAAACAACCTCATGAACATTGAATCTTGCTTTAAGTAATCCTGGTATAAATGCCCATAGAGCGCCACCAAGAAATCCTACTAAAATCATTACAAGGAGAAGAATTGGTCTCGACCAGTCAAATGTTAAGCCAACTGCAGTTGCTAGCAGCCCACCTATCAGCATTTGACCAGAGGCTCCGATATTAAATAAACCCGTACGGAAAGCAAAAGCAACCGATAAACCAGTAAAGATCAATGGTGTTGCTGTCGCCAATGTATCCCCGATTCTTGATATATTTTTTAATCCGCCTTGGAAAAGGTAAGCATACCCTTCAAAAGGATTACTACCGATAAATAACATTAATAATCCACCGGCAATTAGCCCCAACAGTACCGCGATTAATGAAATAATTGTATTTCTCATACGCTTCTCTCCTTACCTACACCCGCCATCATGAGGCCAACCTCATTTTCGTTCGTCTCTGAGGCATTAACAACCCCAATGAGTTCACCGTTGTTGACGATGGCAATTCGATCAGATAGCTGCAATACTTCATCTAATTCGAGTGAAATTAAAAGTACCGCTTTTCCTTTATCTCGATGAGCGATCAATTGTTGATGAATATATTCAATTGAACCAACGTCTAATCCACGAGTTGGTTGAACAGCTACTAGCAATTCAGGATCTAATTCAAGCTCACGCCCGATAATCGCTTTTTGTTGGTTACCACCGGATAAGGTTCTTGCAATTGAAACTTCTCCTTCACCTGAACGCACATCGAAGTTTTCTAGAATCTTCTTTGCATACTCTTTCATTGCTGATACATTCAGAAGTCCATGTTTTGAAAATGGACGTTTATTATATACCTCTAACACCATATTGGATTGAAGTGTGTAATCTAAAACAAGTCCACGTTTTTGTCTATCCTCCGGAATATGGGCAATCCCTTTATCAATTCGTTGACGGACAGGGAGATTCGTAATATCTTCCCCATTTAATAGGATTTTTCCTGACTCTGCCTTGCGAAGTCCTGTAATCGCTTCCACTAGCTCAGATTGACCATTTCCTTCAACACCAGCGATCCCTACTATTTCACCTTTCTTAACAGTCAGTGAAAAGTTCTTTAACCCCATTACTTTTCTGTTATTTTTCACAGAAAGAGAATCTATTTCTAATACCATTTCACCTGGTTTGCTTTCTTCTTTATCAACTTTAAATGAAACATGTCTACCAACCATCATTTCAGCTAAACTAGCTTCACTTGAATCAGCAACATTAACTGTTCCAATATATTTTCCACGACGAATAACTGTACAGCGGTCTGCAACTGCTTTGATTTCCTTTAATTTATGAGTAATGATAATGATTGATTTTCCTTCTTTAATTAAATTACGCATGATTTTCATTAATTCATCTATTTCATTTGGAGTTAATACAGCTGTAGGCTCGTCAAAAATAAGCACATCCGCTTCCCGGAAGAGCATTTTCATGATTTCAACCCGTTGTTGCATACCGACTGAAATGTCTTCTATTTTCGCATGCGGGTCGACATTTAGCCCATAATATTTTGACAATTCTTCAATACGTTTTGCAGCACTATCAATATCAAGGACCACACCGCCCTTTAATGGTTCGCTCCCTAATATGATGTTTTCAGTAACTGTAAAATTATCAACAAGCTTAAAGTGTTGATGCACCATACCAATCCCTAGACGGTTTGCCACATTAGGGTTGTTAATATGAACTTGTTCACCATTTACCTTAATGATTCCTTGTTCCGGTTGATACATCCCAAATAATACGCCCATTAGCGTGGATTTCCCTGCCCCATTTTCACCAAGTAGAGCATGTATCTCTCCCTTTTTCAAAGTAAGAGTGATATTATCATTTGCCACAATACCAGGAAATTCCTTCCTAATATTCAGCATTTCTACAACATATTCCATAGTAGCACTCACCTTTTTAATAGACTCAAATCCTTTTTACACCAGACTTGTGTAGATATTGACATTTGAGGTTATATACAAAAGAGACGGATGAAAACAACCGTCTCTTTTTCAACTAATCTTACTTGATTAAATTACCTTGTTCACCGGAGACTTTGATTTCATCAGATTTAATCTTTTCAAAAATCTCTTTAACTTGGTTGACAGTTTCTTCGCTTAAGTTAGGATTTTCTTCTGGAATACCAACTCCATCATTTTTAACATCATATGTTAGAGTTTCTCCACCAGGGAATTTTCCATCAAGCTCTTGTTCAATTATTTCTTGAGTTGCATGTGCAAGCTTCTTCATTGCAGATGTTAAAGTAATTGATTTTTCACCTTCATAAATTCCTTCAGAATATTGGTCAACGTCAACACCGACCATCCAAACTTCTTCTCCTGCTTTAGCGCGGTTTTTAGCTTCAGTAAACGCACCTACACCAACACCACCAGCAGCAGCAAAGATTACATTTACACCACGGTCATACATTTGAGCAGCAATTTGTTGACCAGCTGCTGAATTATCAAATGAACCTTGATATACTACATTGTCTTCTTTAATACTAAAATTCGTTCCTAGGTTTTCATTTGCATAAGCTATACCTTGTTGGAAGCCCCAGTTGAATTTTTGAACAGCTGGAATTTCCATACCACCGATAAATCCAGCTTCTCCTTCTTTTAATTCAAGTGCAGTAGCTACACCAGCTAAGAAACCAGATTCATGTTCAGCAAAAAATACTGCAACACTGTTGTCAGCAACTGCTGGAACAAAGTCACCTTTGTGTGGGTTACCATCTAGAATGACGAATTTTGCATCTTCATATTTAGATTGTGCTTGATAGATTGCAGTTTCAAATTTAAAACCTGGTGCTACGATGAATTTATAACCTGCATCGTAAAGGTTGCCCATCTCTTTTAAGTACTCTGCTTCAGTTGTACCTGCTGGCTTAAGATATTTTTCTTGAATGCCAAGCTCTTCTTTAGCAGCTAGAATTCCTTCCCATGTACCTTGGTTAAATGATTTGTCATCAATTGTACCTGCGTCAGTTACCATACCTACTTTAAGATCGGCACCTTTATTATTACCTTCTCCTGAACCTGTTCCTTCTTCGTCTGCGCCTCCACATGCACCTAATAATGTACCAGCTGCAAGAAGAAATGCAAGACCAAAACCAGCTTTCTTTTTAAACATGGATTAACCCCCTATAAATTTTAATAAAAAACAAATCCTTACTTTAAATATCTGTTAGTAACGGATTACTTATTCACCTCCTTAAAGTTTGCTTTTTACTTACAATTTATAACACACGTTTTCTAACGACATGGAATGAAAACTTATCCGCTCTAAAATAGTTTTGTGAAAAAAGAATTGGTTCATCTTTTTCATCATAATGCATTTGTTTTAATAACAATAATGCTGTCTCAGGGTCACAGTTTAAGATTGGCGAAATCGTATCGTGATACCCAATCGGCTCAATATAGGTAACCGCGTAGGTTATTTTTCTTCCTGCTTTTTTTTCCAATAAATCAAAGAGAGATTCCTCATGTGAATAATTGGCTGGTAAATTTTTTGAAAGAATTTTGTCTATACAGTACACAACAGGCTCGCCATTTGCGGTACGGACTCTTTCTATTTTTGTAAGTTCTTCAGTTTCCGGACAACTAAAACTCTTTATGTCATTATCCGTAGGTTCTTTTACCGTTCTCGATAGAAAGATCGTCCCAGGTGACATACCAGCTTGAATTATCATATCTGTAATACTACTTATTTGCTCAATTCCTGAATTAAACAGAGGTTTCGCATTTACAAAGGTACCTACACCATGTCTTCTAATAATGACGTTTTCTTCTTCAAGAATTCGCAACGCTTCTCTTAAAGTTGCTCTACTAACTCCTAATTGCTTTGCTAAGAGAAATTCTGATGGTAGTTTTTCTTTCTCTTTGTAGACACCATTTTCGATATCAAGTCTGATTTGATCTATTACTTGCAAGTACAATGGTCGATTATCTAACTTGATAGTCATATGCTACTCCTCCATTTTTATGTATAGTCATCAGACCTCTGATGTTAGACCGATGTTAATCCGAATTAAATATATCATCTTTTCAAAAAGAAATAAATAAGAATTGCGTAATTTGTCGAAAAAAAAGAAGAGCAGCCGCTCCTCTTTTGTCAAGAATAAGTCAAATGACACTTGCTTTTCAAACTGGAACTTTACTCGAAAAAAACTAACTTCCTACTTCTTCATTTTTTGAAGAAATTAGCACTGCTCTTGGCTTGCTACCCTCGTAAGGGCCGACTACACCTCTTGCTTCCATAGCGTCAATCAATCTTGCAGCTCTTGTATAACCTACTCGAAATCTACGTTGTAACATTGAGACAGATGCCGTTTGCATTTCAATTACAAGCTGAACAGCATCATCATATAATTCATCATCCACTTCTTCTGTTGTTTCAACGGTATCGGTAGGAATCATTTCTTCTTGATATTGAGCTTTTTGCTGGGCAATTACAAAGTTAACAACCTCTTCAACTTCGTCATCTGATAAAAAGGCTCCCTGAACACGTACAGGTTTTGATGCTCCAACAGGTAGGAATAACATATCACCTCGTCCTAACAGCTTTTCTGCTCCACCCATATCTAAAATCGTTCTTGAGTCAGTTTGAGACGATACACTAAAAGCTATTCGGGAAGGGATATTAGCTTTAATAACCCCTGTGATAACATCTACTGATGGTCTTTGTGTTGCTATGATTAAGTGAATTCCAGCAGCTCGTGCCATTTGTGCTAGACGAGTGATAGAATCCTCAACATCAGTTGAAGCGACCATCATAAGATCTGCTAGTTCATCTACGATTACAATAATATAAGGAAGAGTTGGTTGTTTCGCCTCTTCTTCACTATTATGGCGACGAACATATTCATTATAACCTTCAATATTTCTTGTGTGGGTATGGGAGAATAATTCATATCTTCGTTCCATTTCATTTACGACTTTCTTAAGAGCTTGTGACGCCTTCTTAGGATCGGTCACAACAGGAGCTAATAAATGTGGTATTCCATTATAGACATTTAACTCAACCATTTTCGGGTCAATCATCATCATTTTTACTTCATGTGGTTTGGCCCTCATAAGCACGCTAGTAATGATGCCATTAATACAAACACTCTTACCACTGCCTGTTGCACCTGCTACTAACAAGTGAGGCATTTTGTTTAGTTCAGCGAATTTTGCTTCACCTGAGATATCCCGGCCAAGTCCAATTAACAATTTAGCATCTGAGCGCTGGGGTTCAGTATCTTCAAGTACCTCACGTAAAGATACTACAGCAATTTCAGAATTAGGAACCTCGATTCCAACTGCCGATTTTCCAGGAATTGGAGCTTCAATCCGGATATCTTTTGCAGCTAATGCTAGGGCTAGGTCATCACTTAAATTTACGATTTTACTAACTTTAACACCCACATCCGGGTATACCTCATATTTAGTTACAGCAGGACCAAGGTGGACTTTTGTAACCTTTGCCTTTACACCAAAGCTATGGAATGTTTTCTCTAGCTTTCTAGCATTTTCATAAATATTTTCATGTTCTGCGCTTTGACTAGTTTGCTTTGGTGGATGTAGCAACTCAATCGGTGGTAGCTCATAATCAACATTCTCAAGCTCACCTTCTGTAAAGGTGATTGGCATCTTTTCATCATTATCTTCTTCTGCGACTTTTTGTTTTTGCTGATGTTTTTCAGGTTGAGCAACTTGTTCTTTTGTGTAGGCCTTATCCGCAAAGTTTGAAATAATCGGTTCAATAGGAATTTCAACAGGTGCTTCATCGATATCATCATCTGTTGAAACTTGAGCATCCTTACTTTTATGCTCCTTTTTCTTTTTCTGCTTTTCTTTTTTAGGCTGGTTCTTGCGTTGATGAAACCAATTCACTATGTCATCCATAAACGCTATCCATTGATTTCGTATAAATGAAACAACTGGGCCAAAGATTTTTGCAATTGTATCGTGAAGTGATTTTCCAGTAACAAGTACACCACCAATGACGATTAAAAAGACAGAGATGATTTTTGTCCCCGCTTCATCAAATAAAAAATAAGAAGCTGCAAAAAGGATTGATCCAATCATTCCTCCGCCTAAATCAGTAGTACTTGTATCACCATTTACAACAGCCCAAAACATGCTCCAGGTATTTTTAATAACACTCGGATCAGTAAATTTGCCTTCGTTAGTTTGTAAATTAAATAATGGAATATGACTTAATAACAGCATGGCGCTTATAATTAAGTAGACACCAATCAATTGCCTAGTAATCACTTTCGGTAAGGATCGATTCCAAATAATATAAAGTGAAATAAGCAATAATCCAATTAATCCAAGAATGTCCCAATTTCCAAGGAAAAATCGAAATAAATAGACAAGACCTGTTCCTACCGTTCCAAGTCTTGCTAAACCAATACAAGCTAAAGCTAGTAATAATAATCCTAGCAATTCAAATTTAAGAGTTTTTTTCCACTCATCTTTCCGCTTCGACTGTCTACGTTTTCGTTTTGCCATACTACACCTACTCTACCTATCAATAATAAGAAAGAAGCAGCCACATTATGGCTGCCTACGTGATGAAATTAGTTAAATTATAGCACATTATACCAATTTAGGACAATTGATGAAATGATAGGTTTAATTCTATAAATGTTCACTTTAGCAACCTTTCGTCCCAGCCTGAAACGTCTTGTCAAACCAATGATTTCACAAGAATCAGCAATTAATGTTTTGTAAACTATAATTTGATTTTCTGCCCGGGCGAGTATCTTCCGTCTAAAAAGTGCTGTGGGTCAGTACTCATAACTCTTTCAATTGTATATTCACCATTTTGGGCATGGCTAACAGCAAGTGAAACACCGTTAATATCGACATACTTAAAATTACTTTCTTCCATTTCAGTTTGTGGATAAATTAGCTCTTGTGGCATCATAGTATATAGAATCATTGAATCATCTGCCCGCTTTCTTCCGTAACATTTCTCTCATCAATTAACTGATTTAGTTTCTTAATCGCCTGTCCAATTCCACCAATTTCATTAATTAGGCCATATTTTACCGCATCAGAGCCTATAACATTGGTTCCAATATCCCTTGTTAAATTACCCTTCGAAAACATCAATTCCTTGAACTTATCTTCGGTTATTTGCGAATGCCCTGTAACAAAATTAACCACGCGCTCTTGCATTTTATCTAAGTACTCAAACGTCTGAGGTACACCGATAACTAGACCCGTTAGTCTTACTGGATGGATTGTCATCGTCGCCGTTTCAGCCACAAAAGAATAATCACAAGCCACGGCAATTGGAACACCTATCGAGTGACCGCCTCCTAAAACAATTGAAACAGTTGGTTTTGAGAGCGACGCAAGCATTTCTGATATTGCAAGCCCTGCCTCAACATCTCCCCCAACTGTATTTAAAATAACTAATAAACCTTCAATTTTTGGGTTTTGTTCAATCGCAACAATTTGAGGTATAACATGTTCATATTTAGTTGTTTTATTTTGAGGAGGTAATTGAATATGTCCTTCAATTTGACCAACAATTGTAAGGCAATGTATTTTACTGTCATTTGACATTTGAGGGACATTGGTTTGTCCTAGTTGTTGAATCTTATCAACTAATGATGAGCCCTTTGTTTCATTTTTATCCTGATCCCCTTGTGGTTGATCTGCATTTATGTATTGATTATTATTCATCGTATTCTCCTTTCAACCCATTTACCATTTAGTATAAACACATGGTTCTATTTCATTCTCGAAAGTGGGTGAAAGAAAAAAAGCCAATCAGTAAGATTGACTTTTTAAACATGTTTTTTTATTTCCCTATTAATTTTGTTAATTCAATTCGTTCTTGTTCGTTTAACGGAACTAGTGGTAAACGAACAGAGCCAACGTCTAATCCTTTGATTTGAAGAGCTGTTTTTACTGGAACCGGATTTGGTGCCGTAAATAGTCCCTTCATAATTGGTAGAAGTTTTTGATGGTGTCTAGCTGCCTCAGTATTGTTTCCTGTTAAAAATGCTTTTACCATTTGCTGCATTTCATTACCAATCACGTGGGCAGCAACTGAAACAACACCTTTTGCTCCAATAGAAAGAGCCGGCAATGTGATCCCATCATCCCCACTGTATAAATCAAAACTTTCATCAGTATTCGCAATTATTTCAGTCATTGCTTCAAGGCTTCCACTTGCTTCTTTAACAGCAACGATATTTTGTATCTTCGACAATTTAATAATGGTTTCTACTGACATATTAATAACCGATCTACCTGGAATATTGTAAAGCATAATAGGTAGTTTTGTACTTTCAGCAATTGTTTTAAAATGCTGATAAAGTCCTTCTTGACTTGGCTTATTGTAATATGGAACAACAAGCATAATTGCATCGACACCGGCTTCTTGTGCTTTTTTTGATAACTCCATGGATGCATACGTATTATTGCTGCCTGTTCCTGCTATTACTGGAACTCGACCATCGACAACTTTTACAACGTGACGGAAAAGAGCTACTTTTTCCTCGGAAGATAACGTAGGAGATTCACCAGTTGTCCCTGCTACAACCAGAGATTCTGTACCATTATTTATTAAATAATTAATCAACTGAGTTGTTTTACCGAAATCGATATTTCCTTTATTATCAAATGGTGTCACCATAGCTGTAGAGATTCTTCCAAAATCAATCATGCTTTTACACCTACTCCCATCAATTACGCTAGGCTTATTTACTAAAAACCTAGGCTTGCTCTAAAAAATTATATATGAAACAAATATGTTAAAGAAAGGGACTCCTCCATCACGGAGGTTCCCTTAATTGTCCCTTTAAAAGTCTACCACTTCTGCTCCAACAGGTCCATCAGATAAATGGAATGCTTTATGAAGTGCGTTAATAGCTTCCTTCATTTCAGATTCTTTAACAAGTACCCAAATGGTTGATAGACTATCTGCTGATTGCAAGATTTGAATTCCTTTTTCTGAAAGTGCTGTTACAATTCGTGCAGTCACTCCAGGTACGCCGTTCATTCCCGCTCCAACAGTCGCAACCTTCGCACATTTTTCAGTTACCTGAGGTTCATAACCCAATTCTTTAAGTTTATTAACCGCGCGGGCTGTCATTTCTCCCGAAACCGTATAAACAACACCATTGGGTGTGATGTTAAAGAAATCCACACTTATTTTTTCATTGGCCATTGCCTTAAATACTTCTGTTTGAAGATTATATTGGCCTTTTTTTGCTTGAACTTTTAATTGCGTTACATTTGTCACGTGTGCAATACCTGTAATTAATCGATCCTTAACCTCGACACCTCGACGTTTATCAATTGTTGTTACAAGTGTTCCAGGTGCATCCGAATATGTTGAACGCACCCTAATGGGTACCTTTGCATCCATCGCAATCTCAACTGCGCGTGGATGAATGACTTTTGCACCTTGGTATGCCATGTTCACGATTTCGTTATATGTGACGACTGATAATGGCTTCGCATCACCAACAATCCGTGGGTCTGCTGTCATAACACCTTCTACATCTGTAAAAATATCAATCCACTCAGCTTGTAATGCAACTCCAAGTGCCGCAGCAGATGTATCACTTCCACCTCTACCTAATGTCGTAATGTCACCTACTTTAGAGATCCCTTGAAAGCCTGTGACTACTACCACATCATGGGTTTCGAGTGTTTGCAGCAGACGGTCACACTTCATTTCAATAATTCTAGCATTTGTGTGATCACCATTGGTCCGGAAACCCGCCTGCCCACCATTTAAAGCAGCTGCAGAGATCCCAGCTTGATTTAACATATTGGTAAAAACGACACTAGAAATGATTTCACCGCAGGACACGAGCATATCCATTTCCCTATCACTAATAGTTGGATTTTGCTCCCCCACTAAGCTTAAAAGTGTATCAGTTGCGTATGGGTCACCCATTCTCCCCATAGCTGATACAACGACAACTACTTTATATCCATCCGAGACGGCACTTTCAATATGTTTTTTTGCTCTTTCCCTTGATTCTTCATCCCGTACTGAGGTTCCGCCAAATTTTTGAACAACGATATTCATGAAACCACCTCATGTTTTGGTTCAAACGATTATTTTGCTACTAAGCCTAGCTTTATAAGACTGCCAGCAATTTGTACGGAGTTCCATGCAGCGCCTTTTAGTAGATTATCAGATACTACCCACATATGGAACCCATTATCTTGGTCTAAGTCTTTTCTGATTCTTCCTACGAACACATCTTTTTTACCAACTGCATGAATTGGCATTGGGTACACTTGCTCTGCTGGATTGTCTTCTAATACAATTCCTGGTGCAGAAGATAATAATTCTTTTACGTCTTGTGCAGACACATCATTTTGTGTTGTTTCAAAATAAACAGATTCTGAATGTCCTGTTTCAACTGGTAAACGAACACAAGTTGCAGCTACATGAAGATCAGGTAAATGCATAATCTTCTTAGTTTCATTAATCATTTTCATTTCTTCAAAAGTGAATCCATTATCCTCAAATTTATCGATTTGTGGAATCGCATTAAAAGCAATTTGGTAATGCTTTTTGTCACCTTTTACAGGTAAGATCTTTGGAGTAACTTCATTACCTTCGATAATATCCTTCGTTTGCTCATTCATTTCTTGAATCGCAGCAACTCCGGAACCTGAAACTGCTTGATATGTTGAAACAATAACCTTGGATAAACCATAAGCCTTACGAATTGGTTCTAAAACTACAACCATTTGAATGGTAGAACAGTTTGGATTTGCAATAATACCATTGTGTTTCAAAAGGTCATTTTCGTTTACCTCAGGTACTACTAATGGTACATTTTCATCCATTCTAAATGCACTTGTGTTATCAACTACAATTGCACCTCGCTTAACTGCTTCAGGAGCAAGTTCTTTTGATACTCCTCCTCCAGCACTAAACAAAGCAATATCAACACCTTCAAATTTTTCCGGTGTTGCAACCTCAACTGTTATTTCTTTACCCTTATACTCTATCTTTTTACCAGCAGAACGTTCTGATGATAATAAAGTTAATTTAGTTAATGGAAAATCCGTTTCTTCAAGTGTTTTGATCATTTGCATTCCTACAGCACCTGTAGCACCTACAACCGCAACATGTAATTCTTTTTCTACTGTCATTTGATATTCCCCTTCCTAGTATTACTAGAACGTCTAATTTACGTTTAATGATATATATTTTACCACATACAAGTACTAAAGGAGAGAAGAATTTTCATTCTTTCTCCTTTATTCAAAAAATTTTCGTTATTCTTCGCCGTCACGGAATCTTTCTACAATTACCGGTTGTAATTGCCTTCCTTCAATTGCTGCAGCAACAGTGTCCCTTAGCATTGTCATACGCGCAACCATTGAATTTGGCTTTTTCGTTGGGTCATCTTGGCCATACGGAATAAAGTATATATTTTTTGTTGCCATTAATCTCATTAAGTTAACACCATTTAAACCTAATGCGTCATTTGTGGAAATTCCCAAAACAACCGGAGATTGATTACGTAATGTTGCTTTAGCTGCCATTAAGACCGGAGAATCTGTTAACGCATTCGCGAACTTACTCATTGAATTCCCTGTAAGTGGTGCAATGACCATGCAATCAAGTGGAATTTTTGGACCTAATGGTTCTGCTTTTACAATCGAATCAATGGCTTTATTCCCTGTCGCTTTTTCAATTCTTTCAATCCACTCTGCGCCTTCTCCAAAACGTGTATTGGTTGATTGAACAGTCCAAGATACAACAGGGATCACTTCTGCACCCTCATCTACCAGTCTAACTATTTCTGGAAATACAGCATCGTACGTACAATGAGATCCTGTAAGACCAAATCCGATTCTTTTTCCTTTTAATGAAGTCATACTATTCTTTCTCCTCTCTTTGTTGTAATAACTCAAGAAGTAGTTGGGATAATACATTCGCAACAATTTGACCGGCTGTCTTTGGAGCGACAATACCAGGTAACCCAGGTGCTAATAATGCTTTAATCCCTCTTTTTTCTGCATATCTAAAATCAGTTCCCCCAGGCTTAGAGGCTAGATCAACAATCAATGTATGGGCAGGCATTTTCGAAATCACACTTGCGGTCACGATTAAGTGTGGGATCGTATTAATACAAACATCGACATCCTTAACCTCTTCAGCAATATCTGAAAGATGAAAAGGCGTTAATCCCATTTCCGTAATTCTTGCAATATGCTCTGTTTTTCTGGCACCCACTTTAACATTTGCCCCTAAAGCAGCAAAGCTTCTAGCAACACTCATTCCAACTCTGCCAAGGCCTAGTACTGCCACTCTTGAATTATGAATGGTTATATCAGTATGTTGAATCACCATCATAATGGTTCCTTCAACTGTTGGAATGGAATTATAGATCGCAACATCGTCTCTTTCAAATAAACGTACTAATTTTCGATTGGTTGCCTTAATAATCCCATCTAAATACGAATTGCTAATTCCCGAATAAACAACACAGTGATCAGGTGTTTGTGATAGAATATCTTCAGTTAAGACAACTGTTTCATTTGAAAAAATCGTTTCAACCTCTCCCGCACTGTTTGTTCCTGATACCGGTAAAATAATCGCATCTATATCTGTAAAGTCGATTTCGTCTAATCGTTCTTTTGAAGCTCCAGTGAATCCATGATCTAATTGATCAAATCCAATTAAAGAAAGCCTTGCATCTAATTCAATTAGTTTACGAATTACTTCCAACTGTCGTGCATCTCCACCTATAATAGCCACATGCATATCAGTTAACATACGTTTTATCACCTTCTTTTACCTAAAGTGAACCCCGAGTGTATGTTAGTCATCACGTCGGTGAACTTCGGTTTCTTCATTTCGTTTTTTGAGGGATAGCCCCTCAACAATCCATAAAATCACCATAATTTTATTTACTTCACCATACTATGAGGCATTGCTTAAATAGGTGAAAGAACAAGCTGAAATTTGCTCAGAATAACATTTTTCTAAAAAAAAGTGAAAAAACCCACGGAATCCCGTGGGTTAACATTGTATGACTATTCAGCTTCTTCTGTTCCAAAATCATCTGGAATATCAATGATGATCATATCTGTACCAATTTTACGTATATGCTGCCATGATACGCGAACTTCATTACCTTGTTTCTTTAGTCCAAACCATTTTAAAGACGGAATGATGAGTGCCTTTATTTGACCGGTTCTCTCATCAATTTCTAAATCAGTTTGACCTAAAACACCTAGTCTTTCAGCTCGTTTTACATCAACAATTTCTTTTCCACTTAATTCACTTAGCCTCAAAAAGACCACCCCTCACATGTCCTTTGTACAGTGTATGGAGTAGTCCACATTTTTAGAATCAAAATCAATTTGAAAGCTTAATCGGTAAATCATCTGTAGGGCTAATTAATGCAAGTGAAAAATCATCTGTGAAGACTCGTTCTGCCATTGCATTGACGCTATTTTCACTAACGGCGTTAATTTCATCTAAAATTTCATCAAGGTTTTTATGTTCCTTTAGTAATAATTCATTTTTACCGTTTCGGCTCATTCTACTGTTTGTACTTTCAAGTCCGAGCATAAGGCTACCCTTCATTTGCTCTTTGCTGTTCTTTAATTCCTTCTCAGTGATACCTTCTGCCTTAAGCTTTGCTAATGTATCCTGTATTGTTTCGAATAACAAATTAAGTTGTTTACTTCCTGTGCCCCCATAAATGGTGACCATCCCAGTATCTTTATAAGAGGAATGATAAGAGAATACAGAATACGCTAATCCTTTTTGCTCACGTACGTCTTGGAATAAACGGCTACTCATACTACCGCCAAGAATATTATTTAACACGATTAGGTCGTACACATCTTTATCTCCAATTTGTAAGCCATTAAAGCCTAAGCAAAGATGGGCTTGTTCGGTTTCTTTCTTTCGAGTGATCTTATTTGTATGGAATGAAGGTTTTTGCAACTCATATTTCGTCTGATTTCCTGAATAACTACCAAAGTATGCCTCAACCTCAGAAATAAAGTTCTCATCAATATTACCAGCTATAGACACGACCACATTTTCTGGAGTATACATAGCATTCATATATTGACGAAGTTTATCACCATTAAAGGTTTCCAATGTTTCTTCTGTACCTAGAATTGGATAACCTAATGGATGATTTTCATAAGTAGCTTTACTTAATAAATCATGGACGATATCATCTGGTGTATCTTCGTACATTTTAATCTCTTCTAGGACAACATTTTTTTCTTTTTTCAATTCTTCTTCATCAAAGTTCGAATTGAAGAACATGTCCGCTAGAACATCTAGTGCATATTTTGCATGTTCATCTAATACCTTTGCGTAATAACAAGTGTATTCTTTTGAGGTGAATGCATTTACCTGTCCACCAATACTATCAAAAGACTCCGCAATTTCTCTTGCAGATCTTGTTTTCGTACCCTTGAAAAACATATGCTCTAGAAAATGAGAAATACCATTATTCTCAGGGCTTTCATTTCGTGATCCTGTCCCAATCCAAACACCAATTGCAACTGATCGAACAGTTGGGATGTTTTCTAATACAATTCTTACACCATTTTGACAAGTATACTTTTTAATCAATGCTGGATTCCTCCTGTTCTTACACCACTACTTTTTCTTTAGTATGATACGTTCTTCGTTTAATAATGTAGAAACGTTGTCGATAGCAAGATCTTTTTGTTTAATAGATATAATTAATCTTTCAAGACTTTGAGCAGTTGGTGATGTTGGATGCATTAAAACCATGGCACCAGGATGGACTTTGCCCATTACCCTTTGAACTAAAACATGGGGTTGTGGACGCTGCCAATCGATTGTATCCACACTCCACATAATTGTTTTCATACCGAGTTCATCTGCAATTTTAACGACCTCATCACGGTAGCTTCCACTAGGTGGAGCAAAGAGGGTAGGCTTTTTCCCTGTAGCAGCCTCAATGACCTGATTTGTCTTCATTAATTGCTCTCTAACAAGATCTGAAGACAAGGTTTTCATATCAGGATGTGTATAGGAGTGGTTGCCTACTTCATGTCCAGCATCCACAATCATTTTAGCTAAATCTGGATTTTCCTTTACCCATCTTCCTTCTAAGAAAAAAGTTGCTTTTACATTATGCTTTTTTAACGTCGCAAGCATATCAGGAATATATTCATTCCCCCATGCAACATTTATGATAAATGACACAAGTGGTTTGTTTGGATTCCCGCGATAAATCGCGGACGAAGGTAAATCTTCAAGATGAACTTTAGGTGATAGCTGCTTATATACCAGCTTATTTTCATCAAATTCGCCTTCTTTTTTCATCTTTTCATATGAAGCTTTAATATCTACCTCTAGTCCATTTAGGCCAGGTGTCGCTTTCCAAACAGGGTCAATCTTCGCATCTTCTGCAGGAATACTATATTCAATTGCCTTTTTTTCAATTTCATTTAAAAGTTGGTCACCTTTGCTACTAACAGGGATTGCGTCAGCGCTTTCTTTTAAAGAACTTTCTTTTAATCCCTGAACGTAATCATTTGTGAACGGATTATGTAATGATCCAATTGAAACCAATAATATGCATATAAAAGCAATAAATTGTATATACCTTTTTTTCATAACAATCCCCCTCTTTACTAGAAAATATGTAAGGGAGGGACAAGGTAGAACACAAATTGAGAAAAGTGTAATAGCTAATGTTCAAACTTTAAAAACGATGTCATAATATAAATAAAAACCTAAAAAGCCCGGTTTACCAGGCTTTAGAAAGATTATTATTGTTGTTGCTTTTCTTTTTCTTTTTGTTCACGTAAAACGGCTTTTCTTGAAAGGTTTACACGACCTTGCTTATCAATTTCAGTGACTTTTACAAGGAGTTCATCACCAATTGAGACAACATCCTCAACTTTTCCAACTCGTTCTTCAGCAAGTTCAGAAATATGAACAAGTCCATCTTTTCCACTGAAAATTTCAACAAATGCGCCGAACTTTTCAATACGTTTTACTTTTCCAAGGTACATTTGGCCAACTTCTACTTCACGAACAATATCTTCGATGATTTTCTTGGCCTTCTGGTTCATTGCTTCATCAACTGAAGAAATAAAGACTGTACCGTCTTGTTCAATATCAATTTTTACGCCAGTTTCGTCAATGATCTTATTGATCTGTTTACCACTTGGCCCAATAACATCACGGATTTTATCTGGATTAATTTTTAATGTTAAGATCTTCGGTGCATATTTAGAAAGCTGAGTTCTAGGGGTTGTTAGTGTTGCTAACATTGAATCTAGAATTTGCATACGGCCTTTTTTAGCTTGCTGCAATGCTTCCTCAAGGATTTCACGTGAAAGACCCGCTATTTTAATATCCATTTGTAAAGCAGTTACACCCTTTGATGTTCCCGCAACTTTAAAGTCCATATCTCCTAGATGGTCTTCCATCCCTTGAATATCCGTTAATACTGTATAGTGCTCTCCTGATTTAATGAGCCCCATTGCAATCCCAGCTACAGGAGCTTTAATTGGAACACCTGCATCCATCATCGCTAATGTACTTGCACAAATACTCGCTTGGGAAGTAGAACCATTTGATTCTAATACTTCAGAAACCAGGCGGATCGTATATGGGAAATCCTTTTCATTAGGTACAACAGGTTCCAATGCACGCTCACCCAAAGCACCATGTCCAATTTCACGACGTCCTGGGCCTCTCATAGGACCCGTTTCACCGACACTGAATTGAGGGAAATTATAGTGGTGCATAAAACGCTTTGTTTCCTCTATACCTAACCCATCAAGAATTTGCACATCACCTAATGCGCCGAGTGTACAAATACTTAATGCTTGGGTTTGTCCACGTGTGAAGAGTCCAGAACCATGTGTACGAGATAATAATCCTACTTCTGATGAAAGTGGACGAATTTCGTCGATTTGTCTTCCGTCAGGACGAACTTTTTCGACAGTGATTAAGCGTCGAACTTCTTCTTTTACAAGTTTATTTAAAATTTCTTTCACTTGCTTAAGTGTCGCATCGTCAACTTCTTGTTCTGTGTATTCTGCTAAGATTGCAGCTTTTACTTCATTAATTGCATCTTCTCTTGCATGCTTTTCAGCAACTTGTACAGCTTTATTAATGTCCTCTTCCGCTTTCGCACGAATTTGTGCTTCTAATTCTGAATCAAGCTCGTAAAGGACAATCTCTCTTTTTTCTTTACCGATTTCAGCAACAATTTTTTCTTGAAAGGCAATTAATCGTTTAATTTCTTCATGTCCAAACATAATTGCTTCAAGCATCACTTCTTCAGGAACTTCTTCAGCACCTGCTTCAACCATATTGATCGCATCTTTTGTGCCGGCAACAACTAGATGGATATCGCTCATTTCCTGGTCTTTCACTGACGGGTTGATAATAAATTGATTGTCAACTCTACCAACAGTAACACCTGCTATTGGACCTTCAAATGGGATATCTGAAACAGATAACGCTAATGACGAACCAAACATTGCTGCCATCTCTGAAGAACAATCTTGGTCAACACTCATAACGATACTGACAACTTGAACTTCATTTCTGAATCCATCAGCAAATAAAGGTCGAATCGGTCGGTCTATTAATCGACTTGCTAGAATCGCCTTTTCACTTGGTCTACCTTCACGTTTAATAAATCCTCCAGGGATTTTCCCAACTGCATATAATCGTTCTTCATAGTTTACAGTAAGCGGAAAGAAATCCAATGGTTTTGGCTCTTTCGATGCTGTTGCTGTACTTAAGACAGCAGTCTCTCCATAACGAACTAATACAGCCCCGTTAGCTTGCTTTGCTAGTTGACCAACTTCAACGGTCAGCTGTCGGCCTGCCCAGTCCATGGAAAAAACTTGCTTTCCTTGTTCCATATAATAGTACCCCTCTCTAAATCACATTCAAATATATGTAATGATAGTATGAACTAATTTATTCGAACATATCAATACTCGTTAAATATGTAAAGTGAATTTTTGTTCAAATAGTAGAAATGGAGGAAAAAAATCCCTCATTTTTTAACCTAATAAAAAAGCGGGAATGCTCCCGCTTTTTCGTAGATTATCGACGTAGTCCAAGCTTGTTGATTAATTCACGGTAACGAGTTACGTCTTTATTACGAAGATATGTTAATAAATTACGACGTTTACCAACCATCTTTAATAGACCACGACGTGAATGATGATCCTTCTTGTGTGTACGTAAATGATCATTTAACTTATTGATTTGCTCAGTTAGGACAGCGATTTGAACCTCTGGTGAACCAGTGTCATTTTCATGAGTTTTGTACTCGCTGATAATTTCGTTCTTACGCTCTTGTGTGATAGCCATCCTATTCACCTCCTATTATAAGTATCCCCGATTACCTAGCAGACGTTGGTGATTCGAACTGCCACGCAATGGTTCTTTTTCATACTTAACTAGAATACAACTTTTTACGATAAAAAGCAAGTATGTTCGTCTATTTTCTCAAAGTATTCCTTTGCTTGTTCCTTATCAAGTCCAATTTGTTTCACCAATTCGTCAATGGAAGAAAACTTTCTTTCCGAACGAATTCGTTTGTGCCATTCAACAATAACCTTTTCCTTATAGATATCTTCATTAAAATCAAACAGATGAACTTCAATTGATGGCAACTTTACATTGTCATGAAAAGTGGGTTTAACCCCAAGGTTACATACTCCATTATACCATTTTGAACCAACTTTTAAACGAACAGCATACACGCCCATTTTAGGAATAATATAATCTTCATTCGTTTTAACATTTGCAGTTGGAAAGCCGATGGTTCTACCACGTTTTTCACCATCAACTACAATTCCATTTACTGTGTAAAATCTACCTAATAAAGGTGGAAGTTGGTCAACCTCACCACTCTGTATAAAATCCCGGATAAGCGTTGAACTTACCTTTTCATTATTAAAGGTTAATTTATCTACAGTTGTTTGGGTAAATCGTCCATTAGCATGTTCCGCAAGAGTTTCCATTGTTCCTTTTCCAAACCGTCCGTACGTAAAATCAAATCCTGCAACAACATGTTTTACATTAAGACCGATAATGTATTGCTCAACAAATTGTTGAGGCGATAGCCTCGCAAACTCAGATGTGAAATTGACTATATACAAATAGTCGATATCAAATTGAGCAAATAACTCTTCTTTATGATGCAAAGGAGTTATATATTCAACATGTGTAACATCTTTTTTTAGGACGATTGATGGATGAGGATCAAAAGACATAACAGAGCAGGCAATTCCTTGTTTCTCTGCTTCCTTTTTTGCAGTTTCAACAACTTTCTGGTGGCCTAAATGAACCCCATCAAAATATCCCAATGCCAATACTGTTGGTGGCAAATCTGTTTGATTAAAGGAATGTGGATGTGTGATATATATCGTCTTCACTTCTATTTCACCTTTTCTACACGAATAACCTATTTTAATTCTTGATTATTGACTAATACTTTAATAGGTTTTATCAAATTGGGTTTTTCTGGATGCATTTGATATATTGCTAGGATATCACCATTATGTAGGGTAGCAATAGGTTCTCCAACCTGGATATTATTTAACTCCTGTGGAACCGGCAAGACAGACCCATTTTTTACTTTCTCTGCTACTTTATCATTAATTATTAATTTGGGCAAATGGGAAAGAGCATCTTCAATTGATAGGAGATGTTCCTGAATGCGTCCATTTTTCACTATGCTTTCTAGTTCTTCAAGTGTCATACATTGTTGGAGTTTAAACTCACCAGAAGAGATCCTTATTAAATCAGACATATGAGATGGATACCCTAGCTTTTCACCAATTTGTACAGCGAGCGTTCGCACATACGTACCCTTACTGCAGGTGACACGGAAACGAAATGATACTGTATGATTGGTTTGAACAATATCGCTAAGTAGCTCCAACTTATGTATGGTAATTTTACGAGATGGTCTTTCAATTACCATTCCTTGTCTAGCATACTCATAAAGGCGTTTTCCATTGACTTTAACAGCAGAATACATTGGAGGAGTTTGAATGATTTCACCAGTTAACGAATGAAGTACATTCAACACTTCATCTTCGGTTATATCACGGTCTACTCTTTTTTCTTCTACCACTTCACCGGAGGCATCTTCTGTAGTAGTTGAGAAACCTATTTTCACTTCACCTTCATAGGTCTTATTAGCTGCGGTTACATATTCTACGATTTTAGTCGCTCTTCCTAAACATATTGGTAGAACACCCGATACGTCAGGGTCTAATGTTCCTGTATGTCCTACTTTTTTCATTTTCACTAACTTCCGAACCTTGAAGACACAATCATGGGAAGTCATCCCTTTTGGTTTATTAAGCAGTAAAATTCCATCCACTTAGAGCACTCCCCTAAACTTTTAGATAGGCGTTTTTTTATACACTTTTCTTAAATAGATTGAAAAAAGGGATAGACTTTATATTAAAGCCTATCCTCTACTCTATTCTCGGTTAGATTCTTGATTTGAATCTTTATTTATTTCATGTAGGATCGTTTCAATTCGATTCCCATAATCAATTGATTCATCAAATTCAAAAAGAATCTCAGGTGTTTTCCGTAAACGAATACGTTGACCGATTTCTGAACGGATAAAGCCTTTCGCTTTGGCAAGACCTTTTAATGTGTTTTGCCTTTGCTCTTCATCACCTAGAACCGAAATAAAAACTTTCGCTTGCTGAAGGTCTCCAGTAACTTGAACGTCAGTAACAGTTACAAATCCGATGCGTGGATCTTTTATCTTCCGTCCAATTATGTCACTCAATTCCTTTTTCATTTGTTCTCCAACACGATTTGGTCGTAAACTCATCTTTATATCACCTCGTTTATAACCACTCAAAATCGGTTACTGTTCGATCTAGTTCCGGGAACGAATCAATAAACTTTAGAGCATTGTTTAATTCGAGTTCAGAGTGCTTTCGACTTGAAGATACAGTAACAATGGCTAGTTTAGTGCGTTGCCATGTATCTTGATGGTCTACCTCCGCAACTGAAATATTAAACTTTTGTTTGAGTCGAGTAATGACACTTTGCAAAACGGCACGTTTTGCTTTTAAAGAATTCGCATCATAAATGACGCATTCACACTCTACATAGCCGATCAATGTCGATCAACTTCTTGCATCACGAATGCTTCAATGATATCTCCTTCTTTAATATCGTTGAATTTCGCAATTGTTATACCACACTCATAGTTTTGCGCAACTTCTTTCACATCATCCTTGAAACGTTTTAAAGTATCAATTTCTCCTTCAAAGATAACGACTCCATCACGAATTAGGCGAATTCCGCTGTCACGAGTGATTTTACCATCTGTTACGTAAGAACCAGCAATTGTACCAATCTTCGATACCTTGAAGGTTGTACGCACTTCTGCTTGCCCAATTACTTTCTCTTCAAATTCAGGGTCAAGCATACCCTTCATTGCAGATTCAATTTCTTCAATTACTTTATAGATAATGCGGTGAAGACGGATATCAACCTCTTCAGCTTCTGCAGTTCGTTTCGCATTCACATCAGGTCGTACATTAAAGCCGATTACAATTGCATTTGAAGCTGATGCAAGTGTAATATCGGATTCATTAATCGCACCGACTCCAGTATGGATAATCTTAACTTTAACACCTTCTACATCAATTTTTTGAAGAGAAGCTGCTAAAGCCTCAACAGAACCTTGAACGTCAGCTTTTACGATTAAGTTAATTTCCTTCATTTCACCTTGTTTAATATGCTCAAATAAATCTTCGAGACTTACTTTCACTTTGTCACTACGTTGCTCGACTAATTGCTTCTGAGCTCTGGCTTCTCCAACTTGTCGTGCTTTCTTTTCATCTTCAAAAACAACGAATTGATCACCGGCTTGTGGGACATCGCTTAGTCCAGTGATTTCAACTGGAGTAGAAGGACCTGCCTCCTTAACACGACGGCCTAAATCATTTACCATTGCACGGACACGACCAAATGTGTTTCCAACTACGATTGGGTCACCAATACGTAACGTTCCGTTTTGGACTAGTAGTGTAGCAACAGAACCTCTTCCTTTATCGAGCTTCGCTTCAATGACAGTACCTGTTGCTCTTCTCTTAGGGTTTGCCTTATATTCTTCAACTTCACTCACTAGAAGAATCATTTCAAGCAGGTTGTCGATTCCTTCTCCTGTTAACGCCGAAATCGGAACGAAGATTGTGTCTCCTCCCCAAGCTTCAGGAACTAAACCATGTTCAGTTAATTCCTGCATAACCCGATCAGGATTTGCTGTTGGTTTATCCATTTTATTCACTGCTACGATAATTGGCACCTCAGCAGCCTTTGCATGGTTAATCGCTTCAACTGTTTGCGGCATTACACCATCATCAGCTGCGACTACTAAAACAGTAATATCGGTAACCTGAGCACCTCTTGCACGCATAGTGGTAAAAGCAGCGTGTCCTGGTGTGTCTAAGAAGGTTATTTTCTTTCCGTTATCAACAACTTGATAGGCACCAATATGCTGTGTAATTCCACCAGCTTCCCCAGCCGTAACCTTTGTATTTCGGATGGAATCAAGGGTAGTTGTTTTACCATGGTCTACATGTCCCATGATTGTAACAATCGAAGGTCTTTCAATTAGATCTTCTTCTTTATCTTCCTCTACATACTGTTCGAATTCGGTAACGTCAAAGACGATTTCCTCTTCGACCGCAACACCATATTCAGAAGCAATTAATTCGATTGAATCTTTATCAAGCTCCTGGTTAATTGTTGCCATAACACCTAACATGAATAACTTTTTAATAATCTCAGAAGGCTCTTTACCTAATTTTTTTGCTAATTCCCCAACGGTTAATGAACCAATGAAAGTAATCTTTTCAGGTAATTTTTTTTCAGGCTTTGGTTGAACCGGTTGTTGTTGATGATTTGGACGGTTATTACCTTTTTGTCTGTTGTTTTTATTTCTTCTGTTATTATTGTTATGATTTGACTGAAAACCTTTTTTCTGTCCTTGATTTTCAGGCTTTTTAGCATCACGGTTTTTAGGAGTTGCAGGCTTATTCTTAACTTCTTTTTTGTCAGCCACTTTAGTTGTAGCATTATTATTAGCTGTTGGTTTTGAGTTATTATTTTTACTTTGCTCGCTTGTAGCCTTAGCAGTTTCTGTTTTTTTACCAAATGTTTGATCCAATTTTTTCAAAATATCTCCTTCAATTGTTGCCATATGATTTTTTACCTCTATGTCCATCTCTTTAAGCTTTGTAATAACTTCTTTACTTGAGATATTTTGTTGTTTTGCATATTCGTATACACGCATTCTACTCATATGTTCACCCCCAAATATGTTAATCGAGCAAGTGACTAATTTTTTTTGCAAACCCACTCTCCGTTATCGCGACAACTACTCGGGCATCCTTACCAATCGCATGTCCAAGTGTATACCGATCGCTTACAGTACGAAGTTGAACCTGATAATACGTGCTTTTATCCGTAATTTTTTTTGTAGTGTTTGCTGATGCATCTTCAGATAAGAGAACAAGTTTTGCGTTTCCATTGCGAATTTCTTTCACAACGAGTTCTTCACCTGAAATGACCTTTCTTGCTCGATTGGCAAGACCTAATAATGAAAACCATTCCTTATTTTCCATCTATGAAGGCTTCTCCTTATCTACTAGTTGGAGTAATTCTTCATAAAGTGAATCATCAATCGTGGCTTTCAGCTGACCAGCAAGAATGTTCTTTTTCTTTGCGAGTAAGATACAATCTTTATCTTTACTTAGGTATGCACCGCGGCCAGACTTTTTTCCAGTAAGGTCAATGGAAACTTCACCCTCTTTGGAACGCACGATTCGTACGAGTTCCTTTTTCGGCTTCATTTCACCACTGGCAATACATTTACGTAATGGTATTTTTTTATTTCCTACCAATTTTCTTCACCTCACTCGATTTCTTCAGACTGCAAATCGAATGCTTCTTCCTCATGTTCATCTTCGTGATCGTCGTCAAATAATCCAAAGCCTTCTCTAGGGTAAATTCCAACTTGCTCTGCATCTGTTTGACTCTTAATATCAATTTTCCAACCAGTTAATTTTGCTGCTAAACGAGCATTTTGCCCACGCTTACCGATTGCTAATGATAATTGATAGTCAGGAACAACAACTGTTGTTGCTTTTTCTTCTTCATTCACAATAACATCAAGTACTTTAGATGGGCTTAGAGCGTTTGCTACAAAAACTACTGGATCATCTGACCATTTTACAATATCGATTTTTTCTCCTTTTAGTTCATTCACAATAGCTTGAACGCGTTGACCCTTAGGACCAACACAAGAACCTACAGGATCTACTTCTGAATTATCAGAGTGAACAGAAATCTTAGAACGATCTCCCGCTTCTCTGGCAACTGATTTAATTTCAACTGTTCCGTCATAGATTTCAGGAACCTCTATTTCGAAAAGGCGCTTTAATAATCCAGGATGTGTTCTAGAAACAAAGATTTGTGGACCTTTTGTCGTTCTTTCAACCTTTGTTATGTAGACTTTTATTCTGTCATGAGGCTTATATTTTTCATTAGGCATTTGTTCATTTAATGGAAGCAATGCCTCAATTTTCCCTAAGCCAACATAGATAAACTTGGAATCTAGACGCTGAACAATCCCTGTCATGATGTCTTCTTCACGGTCAATGAATTCTGAGTAAATAACTCCTCTTTCTGCTTCACGTACACGTTGAGTTACAACTTGCTTCGCAGTTTGAGCAGCAATTCTACCGAAGTCTTTTGGTGTTACTTCAATTTCGACAACGTCCTCGACCTGGTAATTAGGATTGATGGTTCTTGCCTCTTCTACAGAAATTTCAAGTCTAGGGTCAAACACTTCGTCTACTACATCTTTTCTAGCAAACACACGCATAGAACCGTTTGCTAAGTTTAAATCTACTCTTACATTCTGAGCCTGGTTAAAATTCCTCTTATATGCAGAAATAAGTGCTGCCTCAATTGCCTCAATAATAATATCTTTGCTAATGCCTTTTTCTTTCTCGAGCAATGTTAAGGCATCTAATAATTCACTACTCATTAGTTTCCTAATCCCCCTTTATTCTCTCAAACCTATTAATGAAAAGTAACAGCAAGTCTTGCATTTGCAATTTTTTCATACGGAATTTCTACAGATTTTTTGCGTGTTTTGACCACTACATTGATTGTTACTAGCTTTCCATCGAATGAAGTAAGCACTCCTTCAAAAATCTTTTCACCGTCGATTGGTTCGTATGTTTTCACATACACTTGTTTTCCAATTGCCTTTTCAAAGTCACTGTCCTTTTTTAACGGGCGTTCAGCACCAGGGCTAGAAACTTCTAGAAAATAGTTATAAGGAATGGGATCTACTTCATCAAGCTTTTCGCTTAATTTTTCACTTACTAATCCACAATCTTCAATATCTACCCCTTTTTCGGAGTCGATAAAGACACGTAGAAACCAGTCTTTCCCTTCCTTTACATACTCAACATCAACAAGTTCCATCTGTAAATCAGTTACAATAGGTATCACTAATTCTTCCACTATTTGTGTTACCTTTTTACTCATGTTTTTCCTCCTAAGCTGATAAGGAATTCCTTTGTTTTATTCATAGTATTTCCTAAGTAGTGTAAAAACACCCTGCTATAATAGCAGGGAGGCAGTTGGAAAATATAGTGAAGTTCCATCTAAATAAACGTTGTTACACAATTTTTAGCCTCAGCCAAAGAATAAAGAGTGGGAAGCCCCACTCTTTTACCAGTAATATACATAGCATTTCCATAAAAACTATAACATAATCGCTATTTATATGCAAATAAAAGTCCTGATTAGAACAAGGATAATTGATTTTGTTCTGGCATATCTTCAAGGCAGCCATGGTTTTCGAGATATTCCATAATTGTTTTAGATACTTTACCACGCTTCTGTAAATCTTCTTTGGATAAAAATTCACCTTGTTCTCTAGCTTTCACAATATTGATTGCAGCATTTGTTCCTAGTCCAGGAATCGAATTGAACGGTGGAATTAAGGCATCTCCATCAATTATAAATTCACTTGCACTCGAACGGTATAAATCAATCTTATTAAAAGCAAATCCGCGTTCACACATTTCTAGAGATAACTCTAAAACTGTTAAGAGGTTCTTTTCTTTAGTTGAAGCTTCAAGCCCTTTGGCATTGATTTCCTCCATTCTAGCGCGAATTGTACTAGAACCGCGTACCATAGCTTCTACATCAAAATCATCTGCACGAACTGTAAAATATGCTGCATAGTAAAGCAACGGTAAATGAACCTTAAAGTATGCAATCCTTACGGCCATTAAAACATATGCGGCTGCGTGGGCCTTCGGGAACATATATTTAATTTTTAAACATGAGTCAATATACCAATCAGGGACATCATTCTTCTTCATTTCTTCAATAAACTCATCCGTTAACCCTTTACCCTTACGAACGGATTCCATAATTTTAAACGCTAGAGATGGTTCTAGACCTTTATAAATAAGGTAAACCATTATATCGTCACGACAACCTATAACTTCACTTAATGTACAAATATTATTATGGATAAGCTCCTGTGCATTACCCAACCATACATCCGTACCATGTGAAAGCCCTGAAATCTGAACTAATTCCGAGAAAGTAGTCGGCTTTGTATCCTCAAGCATTTGACGTACAAAGCGTGTTCCGAATTCCGGAATCCCAAGAGTACCTGTTTTACACATAATTTGCTCTTCGGTTACGCCTAGAGACTCAGTACCACTGAAAATTTTCATTACCTCAGGATCATCGGTTGGAATAGTTTTTGGATCAATTCCACTCAAGTCCTGGAGCATCCGAATGACTGTCGGATCATCGTGCCCGAGTATATCAAGTTTTAGTACATTGTCATGAATAGAATGGAAATCAAAATGTGTGGTTTTCCACTCAGAACTTGTATCATCAGCCGGAAATTGAATAGGCGAAAAATCAAAGATATCCATGTAGTCCGGGACAACGATAATACCTCCAGGATGCTGACCCGTTGTTCGTTTAACACCTGTACAACCTGCTACCAAACGGTCAGTTTCTGCACCACGCATCGTCAAATTATGATCATTTGCATAACCTTTAACATAGCCATAGGCCGTTTTTTCAGCAACTGTACCAATAGTTCCAGCACGATATACATATTCTTCACCAAACAGTACTTTCGTATAGTTATGAGCACGAGGCTGATATTCACCAGAGAAGTTTAAGTCGATATCAGGTACCTTATCCCCCTTAAACCCAAGGAACGTTTCGAACGGGATATCATGTCCATCCTTCTTATACTTCGCTCCACAATTTGGGCAATCTTTGTCTGGAAGGTCAAATCCAGAACCAACTGAACCGTCATTAAAGAACTCTGAATGCTTACAATCTGGGCATACATAATGTGGTGGTAATGGATTTACCTCCGTAATTTCCGTCATCGTTGCAACTAATGATGAACCAACCGACCCACGTGAACCTACGAGATATCCATCATCAAGTGATTTTTTAACAAGCTTATGAGAAATTAGGTAGATTACTGCGAATCCATGCCCAATAATACTTTTAAGCTCTTTCTCTAACCTTTTCTCAACGATTTCAGGTAATTCTTCTCCATAGATGCTTCGCGCCATACTATAGCTCATATTCCTAATTTCATCTTCCGCACCTTCGATTTTAGGTGTATACAGATCATCCTTTATTGGCTTCACTTCACCAATCATGTCTGCGACTTTTTGTGTATTCGTAACAACAATTTCCTTCGCCTTCTCTTTTTCAAGGAAAGAAAAACAGTCTAACATTTCATTGGTTGTGCGGAAATGAACTTCTGGCAATGAATGTCGATTTAATGGATTTGCACCACCTTGGGACCGAACTAAAATTTTTCGATAAATATGGTCATTAGGATTTAAATAGTGCACATTCCCCGTAGCAACAACCGGTAAATTCAACTTTTCCCCAAGGTTAACAATATTTTTCAAGATGTCTTTAAGTTCACGCTCATTTTGGATTAAATCCAATTCGAGTAAATGTCTATAATTTGATGGTGGCTGAACTTCTAGATAGTCATAGAATTGAGCAATGGACTCAACTTCCTCAGGTGATTTCTGCATCATCCCCTCAAATACTTCCCCTTTGTCACAGGCAGAGCCCACTAAAATACCTTCTCGATATTTTTGCAACTGGGATCGTGGAATCCGTGGTACACGATAATAATAATTAATATGTGAAATCGAAATTAATTTAAATAAGTTTTTTAGTCCTACATCATTTTGTGCTAGCAAAGTCGCATGATAAGGTCTTGAACGTTGGTATGCTTTACCTTGACCCATATAATCATTTAACTGATCATGATATTGAATCTCTTTTTCTGCAGCATCTTTTAATAATTTCATGACTAAATAACCTGTTGCTTCTGCATCATAGATTGCCCGGTGATGTTGGGTTAATTCAATATCAAACTTTTTACATAATGTATTTAATCGGTGGTTTTTTAATTCTGGATATAAAAATCTCGCGAGTTCCAGCGTATCAATTACTGGATTTGTCGCTTGTTCAAGCCCCGCCTTTTTATAACCAACATTTAAAAAGCCCATATCAAAGCTTGCATTGTGGGCAACGAATATTGCATCCTCAGACCAGTCCTTGAATTTAACCAGGACTTCACTAACTTCTGGTGCCGTTCTTACCATATCATCTGTGATTCCAGTTAAGTCAATGGTTGTTGCACTTAATCGGTGATGAGGGTTTGCAAATGATTCAAATCGATCAATGATTTCACCATTTTTCACTTTAACAGCAGCTAACTCAATAATTGTATTATAAACTGCAGATAATCCTGTCGTTTCTACGTCAAATACGACATACGTATCCTCTTCTAAATTACGATGCTGTGAATTATAGGCAATCGGGACACCATCATCTACTAAATTTGCTTCGACACCATAAATCATCTTTATCCCATTTTTCTTTGCTGCTGAATAAGCTTCAGGGAAAGATTGAGCTACCGCATGGTCTGTTAATGCAATCGCTGTATGACCCCATTTTTTAGCTTGGCCAACTAATTGACTAATAGAAGTTACAGCATCCATCTGGCTCATTGGAGAGTGTGCATGCAACTCTACACGTTTTTCTCCTTCTGGCGCAGTGTCTTTTCTTTCGTTCATCGGCTGTATCTCATTAATATCATTTGCAAGCATGACTAAATCTCTAACAAATGTATCATTTTGAATACTACCACGACAGCGGACCCACATACCTTTTTTAATGGATTGTAGTAGATGGACATCTTCTTTATCACGTGAGAATACTTTAACAAGAATTGAATCCGTATAGTCTGTGATTTTAAAGGTTAGAAGAGTTCTTCCACTTCGCAATTCTTTTGTTTCAGCAAAGAAAATATATCCTTGAATTGCAATTCTACGTTCTTCATCAAGAATTGAACTGATTTCTTTAAAATCTTCTTCATCTTTGATTGTATATCCGATTGTAATCGGACCAGTAACAGTATTCTGATCCTTTTCCTTCTCTTTCTTCTGCATATCAGCAACAGCTAATAACGCTCTTTCCTGATCTTCCTGTTGTTTTTTCTCTAAAAACTGTTCGTACTCTTGATTAGAAGCCTCAATTTCTGTTTCAAGTGTAAACATAGGAAAGCCGTAGGATTGATACACATTTCCTAATAATTGCCCGTATTTTTTCTTAATCGCAATTGATTCCGTGTCATTTCTTGTCTTGATATGAAGCTTAAGACCTTGTTGTGTTGGAAGTTGATTATGCAATAAAGATAGAATAGGCGGTGCAATTCCATCTAATTCTTGTAAGCAAAGCGGCCAATAGGCTTGTACCATTTCTTCAGTTACATGTTGTGATTGTACATGCAATGAGAAGGTTACGGATGCAATATGTGTGAATTTTGTTCGTAGTTGCGTTGAAAATATCCTCATGACATCTGCTGGAATTACTTTTTCAAAAGAAAATAAGAAATGCCATGCCTTCTTCTCTTTATCAATCATAAGTTTTTCTATACCTGCATTTGCAAAGTGTCCAACTAATGCATCTTCGGTTAATTCAAGCTGTTGAAGCAAGACCATAAACCGTTCTTTTTGTTGTGGTGATAATTCCATCCTCGTTCCCCCTCTTCAGACAGAATGTCTAGTTTCAGCGACTAGAAACTCGAGAATCTTCAACTCCTCCGGCAGAAGCAAAAATACGCTTCTTTGTCGGAGTATCCAGATTTCTCGTTTCTGGGCAAGTCGCTGCCACATTTCAAATATTTAGGGTACCCCATACTACCGAGGTACCCTTTTCTTTTCTACTATTTATTTTACTACATATTTGTTAATTGTCTCGATAAGATTTTCAATATTTATTTCCAATGTTTCCCCTGTCTTACGAACCTTCACTTCGACAATCCCTTCGCCCGCACGTTTTCCAACTGTGATACGTATTGGCAGACCAATTAAATCAGAATCTGCAAATTTCACACCTGGGCGTTCGGCACGGTCATCAAATAATACATCAAAGCCGCTTTCCTTAAGGGTTACATATAAAGATTCGGAAATTACTTTTTGTTCTTCATTCTTCATGTTAACAGGGATTAAGTGTAGGTCAAATGGTGCAAGATTTGCAGGCCAAATCAGACCATTTTCATCATTTGATTGCTCTGCTACTGCAGATAATGTTCTGGAAATCCCAATACCATAGCAACCCATAATCATTGGTTGTGATCTTCCATTTTCATCAAGGAAGGTTGCATTCATTGCCTCACTATAACGTGTTCCGAGTTTAAAGATATGACCTACCTCAATGCCCTCAGCAAATACTATTTTCCCTTCACCGTCAGGAGATGGGTCTCCTTCTTGGATGAAGCGAAGGTCTGCATATTGAATTCCTGAAAAATCACGGTCTGGATTTACATTTATAAAGTGATAATTCTCTTCATTTGCCCCACAAACACCATTCACAACTGATGCTACAGCATGGTCTGCGATTATAGTGATGTCTTCCGATACTTGAATCGGGCCTAATGAACCAATTGTACAGCCCATAACGCGATTGGTATCCTCTGGACTTGCTAATTCGACATTTGTTGCTTCTAGTAAGTTCTTCACTTTAATATCGTTTACTTCATGGTCCCCACGTGCTAATACAAGTACAAATTTTTCATCTACTTGGAAAAGGAGTGATTTAATGCATTTTTCCTTTGTTACATCAAGGAAAGCAGCAACCTCTTCAATTGTTTTCTTCTCAATTGTTTCTACTTTTTCTAATTCTTTTACTGACTCATTACTTTTTGGATATTCCATAACAACAGGCGCCATTTCAATATTAGCTGCAAATGTAGACGTATCAGAATAAGCAATTGTATCCTCACCAATTTCTGAAAGCACCATGAATTCATGAGTATCCTTTCCACCCATCGCACCAGAATCCGCAATCACGGCACGAAAGTTCAGTCCACAACGAGAGAAAATATTGGAGTATGCAGTATACATTTTTTCATAGATATCGTGAAGGCTTTCTTGATTAGCGTGGAATGAATATGCATCCTTCATGATAAATTCTCGTCCTCGTAATAACCCGAAACGAGGTCTTTTTTCATCGCGGAACTTAGTTTGTATTTGATAAAGGGTGATTGGTAGTCTCTTATAGGATTTAATTTCATCACGAACGAGACTCGTAATAACCTCTTCATGGGTTGGTCCTAATACGAAGTCACGTTCATGACGATCGTGTAGGCGCATTAGTTCTGGACCGTAAGAATACCATCGTCCTGATTCCTGCCATAACTCTGCAGGCGTTAATGCAGGCATTAGTAGCTCAGCAGCACCTGCACGCTCCATTTCCTCACGGACGATCGTTTCAATTTTTTGTAAAACACGCTTTGCTAAAGGTAGGTAACTATAGACCCCACTCGCATTTTGTCGAATAAAACCTGCTCGAATTAAAAGCTGGTGACTCTTGACTTCGGCATCAGCTGGTACTTCTCGTAGTGTAGGTATAAGCGTCATACTTTGTTTCATATCTTGCACCTCATTATAATTTCAGCTTATTTTATAAAAAGAATCTTTGAATATCATTCCACGTTACAACCAACATTAAAAGCATTAATAAGGCGAATCCAATAAAATGAACCATACCTTCTTTTTGCTTATCAATTGGTTTTCCACGAACGGCCTCTAACGCAAAGAACACGAGTCTCCCTCCGTCAAGGGCAGGTAATGGTAAAAGGTTCACGATTCCGAGGTTAATACTTAGAATTGCGGCCCATTTCATTACATAATAGATTCCAGATTGAACAACTGTATCGGTTGATACATATATTCCAACTGGTCCAGAAAGCATATCGATCGAGAACTGACCTGTAATCAGCTTTCCAAGTCCAAGTAAAATCTCCTTTGTCCACATGAAGGTTTCCATAACCCCATATTTTAAGGAAGGCAATACTGATTTTTCAACAGGCCCATAAACACCTATGATACCAATTGTTTGGTCCTCAATTTGTTGAGCTTTCGGAGTTACAGGTATATCCAGTAATTCTCCATTACGTTCAACTACAAATCCAATTTCTTCTTCCGGATTTGCGCGAATAATATTTACAATATCATTCCATGTAGAAACTTGTTCATTATCAATCTCACGAACAATGTCACCTTCATGGAGACCTGCTTGAAGTGCTGCCCCATCCTCGGTTAGCTTTCCTAGAATCGGCTTATCAATTGGTGTACCTTGTAATAAACCAATTGCAATTAAAATGATAAAGGCTAGGACAAAATTCATTGCCGGACCCGCAGCAATTGCCAGTGTCCGTTGCAATAACGTCTTGGAAGCGAATTGGCGATTATATGGAGCAATTTGAGTTTCTTGTCCATCGGCCACAAAAAACGCAGTCTCACTAACTTCAAATCTTTTTAGAACCTCGTCCTCTCCATCCTCATAGCCCGAAATAAAAAGATTATGCTCTAAATCTGCTTCCTCAACCTCAATTACTCTTAAATTTGGATACTTATCCTTATTATTTAAGATAATCTTCTCTACTTTTCCAGCACTATCGAATAACAACCCGATATTATGACCGGGTTTAATTTCAACCATTTCTGGGTCTTCGCCAGCCATTCTAACATATCCGCCAATCGGAAGGAGACGAATCGTATACAATGTTTCATTTCTTCTAAAGGTAAATACCTTTGGCCCCATCCCAATTGCAAATTCACGGCAGAGAATTCCTGCTCGCTTTGCTAAAACAAGATGTCCCAACTCATGAAAAAATACGAGTGCACCAAAAATAATGATAAAGGCTATCACAGTCTCCACATATTTAACCACCTTTTGTTAGATTGACTATAAAAAGTGTATCTAAATCTTTATTTTTTCTCTATTAATCCACGAACATAGACCCGTGTTTGTTGATCTACCTCTTGGATGATATCTAAGCTTGGGTGTTGTACAGTATCATGCTTCTCAATTGTTCCCTCAATGATTTCTTCGATTTGTAAAAACGAGATTTTTCCATTTAGAAACCCTGAAACTGCCTCTTCATTTGCCGCATTTAATACAGTAGGTAAGGTTCCACCTGTTTTTCCGGCATGAAATGCAAACCCAAGACATCTAAATCTGTCAAAATCGGGCTTTGAAAAATGTAGTTTACCTATCTCCCAAAGTCGTAGTCTCTCCTTTGATGCAGCCATTGGAAATCGGTCTGGATATGAAAAGGCATATTGAATGGGTACTCTCATATCCGGTGTACCTAGTTGTGCAATGACACTACTATCATGGAACTCGACCATTGAATGAATAATGCTTTCTTTATGAAGAAGTACTTCAATTTGTTCATATGGAAGATTGAATAACCAATGAGCTTCAATTACTTCTAACCCTTTATTCATCATTGTCGCAGAATCAATTGTAATTTTAGCACCCATTGACCAATTCGGATGATTTAAAGCATCCTCAATTGTAACATTCTCAAGTTCTTCACGTGTTCGGTCACGGAAACTTCCACCTGAAGCGGTAAGAATGATTTTCTCGACATTTTTTTCTTTTTCTCCTTGAAGACACTGAAAAATAGCCGAATGTTCACTATCTACTGGTAAAATTGGAACCCCATTCCGATTTGCTGCATCCATTACTAGATGTCCTGCAGTAACTAACGTTTCCTTATTAGCAAGGGCAATCGTCTTCTTAGCTTCGATAGCTCTTAATGTAGGCAACAGCCCCACACTTCCTACTACTGAATTTAGGACAATGGTTGCTTCATCGTAAGTAGCCACCTCAATTAATCCTTCATCCCCGTAGACAAATCGGATATTACTTGAAAACTCACTTTTAAATTTTTCACATGTTTCTTTTGACTTCACAGATACAAGCTTCGGTGAAAACTTTTGGATAATTTGTCGACCAAGGGTAACATTTTCCCCTATTGACATGGCTACAAGCTGAAGTTTTTCAGGATGCTGTTCAATTACATCCAACGTTTGTTGCCCAATCGATCCCGTAGCTCCTAATAAACTTACTTTTTTCACAAACTCACTCCTAATAAACAACCACTACTGAATAATTGCACTTAAGAAATAAAGGATTGGCAGGATGAATATCATGCTGTCAAATCGATCTAATATTCCGCCATGGCCAGGTAGTAATGTTCCAGAATCTTTCACATTATAATGCCTTTTAAGCGCAGATTCTACTAGATCCCCAATTTGTCCAAAAACAGACACAAACAATGTCACGATAATTAGTGATAAGAAGGAATCAAATAAATCTGCAATCATGTTAAAAATGAATGCAAATACAATAGCAGTCACAATACCGCCGACAAAGCCCTCAATGGTCTTATTAGGACTAATTTCCGGCCATAACTTATTTTTACCAAGCTTTCTCCCTACAAAATAGGCACCTGAATCGGTTGTCCAAATAACAACGAATGCATAGAATATATATGCTAATCCCATCGCTCTTATTTCAATCATATAATAAAAACCAAATCCTATGTATAGAGCTGACAGGATCACAAGGCCAGCATCATCAAAGCTGAAGCTATTTTTTGAAATAACAGTATACGTTAAAATAAATAAAACAATTAGAAGAACTATTTCAATCTTCGTAATTTGAAGGGTCTCAAAGAAATTATTGTATTGACTGGGAACTAAAATAACCCATAACAATATAATAGAGATTACGCCAGGGATTGATGCAATATTAATTTGCTTCATCCGTAAAAGCTCAAAGATCGCAATTGCTCCCATCAAATAGACTAAAATAGTAAACGGGACGCCACCAAAAATAACAATCGGTAGGAAGACTGCTGCTGCAATTATTGCCGTAATAATTCTTTGTTTCATTGTATCATTCCTTTTTTATACGATTTGGTCGTAATGGTTATATACCACCAAATCGTCTACCTCTCTTTTGAAATGCATGAATGGCCTCTAATAAATGATGTTCCTTAAAATCAGGCCATAATACATCGGTGAACCAAAATTCAGTGTATGCAAGCTGCCAGAGCATAAAATTACTTAAGCGAATTTCCCCGCTTGTACGAATTAATAAGTCGGGATCTTCTAAACCAGCACTCATTAAATATTGATTAAAAAGATCTTCATCAATCTTATTGTGGAGGTTTTTCTCACGATAGTCTGAAAGAATCTGATTTACCGCATCCAGGATATCTGCACGGCCACCGTAGTTAAGTGCAAAATTCAATACTAAGCCTGTATTGTTCTTTGTATCGTTTACCGCTTTATCTACCGCTTTTTGAGTATGTGCAGGTATTGCATCTTTATTCCCCATGATTCGAACCTGTACATTTTCTTCTATAAGCTCTGGTAGAAATGTGCCCATAAATTCTTGGGGAAGTTTTAATAAATAATTAACCTCATCCTCTGGACGCTTCCAGTTCTCTGTTGAAAATGCGTAGACGGTTAAAGTCTTCACTCCAAGTCTACTTGCAAGCTTTGTTACTCTCTTTACTACTTTCATTCCTTCATGGTGACCAGCGGTTCGTGGCAATGATCGTTTTTTTGCCCATCTCCCATTTCCGTCCATGATAATTGCTATATGGTTAGGTATTGGCCCTTTTACTATTTCGTCTTCAGAAATAGAAACTGGCTCCTTTTTTGTCTTTTTAAATTTTCCAAACATGAACAAGTCCTCCAACACCCGTCTCAATCGAGTTTCACTCATTTTACCATTCGTTTCGTTCGAGGTAACTAATTAGTAGACAGTATTAACAAAAAAACCCCCTGTAAACGTAAGAGGGTCTTTTTACAATATATTGTACATTGAAATGGATTAGACTTCCATGATTTCTTTTTCTTTTTCTTTTGCAACTGAATCAATTTTATTAATAGATTCATCTGTCAATTTTTGAATATCATCTGTAAGGCTACGTAATTCATCCTCTGTGATTTCACCATTCTTCTCAAGCTTTTTCAAATCATCATTACCATCACGACGAACATTTCGAACCGCAACTTTTGACTCTTCTGCATACTTCTTAACAAGCTTGACCAAATCACGACGTCTTTCTTCTGTTAATGGCGGAATTGAAATACGAATAATAGTGCCATCATTTGTTGGGTTTAAGCCTAAATCAGCCTTTTGAATCGCTTTTTCCATATCTCCTAATGCAGACTTGTCATATGGTTGAATAACAAGCATTCTAGCTTCAGGAACATTAATAGAAGCTAACTGATTTAAAGGGGTAGGTGCCCCATAATAATCAACCGTAACTTTATCAAGTATTGCCGGATTCGCTCTACCAGCTCTAACAGTTGCTAGTTCACGAGACAATGCTTGGACTGCTTTAGACATTTTATCTTTCACTTGATTTAACGTGTTATTTGCCATAAAGTTATTTCCCCCTTACAATTGTTCCGATATTTTCTCCTAGTACGGCACGTTTAATATTTCCTTCTTCCATAATTGAAAAGACAATTAACGGAATATCGTTGTCCATGCAAAGTGAAGAGGCAGTGGAATCCATCACAGCTAATCCTTCTTTAATAACATCAAGATAGGTTAATGATTCATATTTCACGGCTGTTTTATCTATAGATGGATCAGCGCTATACACACCATCAACATTATTTTTAGCCATTAAGATAACCTCTGCTTCAATTTCAGCAGCACGTAAAGCAGCAGTTGTATCAGTTGAGAAATAAGGATTTCCTGTACCCGCCGCAAAAATGACAACTCGCTTCTTCTCAAGATGACGAATCGCTTTTCTTCTTATGTATGGTTCTGCAACTTGTCGCATTTCAATAGATGTTTGGACACGAGTTTGGATTCCTTGATTCTCCAAGCTATCTTGTAACGCTAAGGAATTCATCACTGTAGCAAGCATTCCCATGTAATCAGCATTTGCACGGTCCATTCCCATTTCACTGCCAATTTTACCTCTCCAGATGTTTCCGCCACCTACAACTACAGCAACTTCCACTCCAAGTTCAGCAATTTCTTTCACTTGTTTTGCAACAGACTGGATTACAGATGGATTTATACCAAATCCCTGTTCACCCGCTAATGCTTCCCCACTTAATTTTAACACTACACGTCTATATTTGGCACCGCTCATCGAATAAAAAACCTCCATCTTTTAAAGAAAAAGTACTAGCGCTTAAATAAAAGCTAGCGCTAAAACTAGACATTTCAAAAAGAGGGAACACATAATGTGTTCCCTGTTATCTTTTTATTTCTTCACTTGGCTCATTACTTCTTCAGCGAAGTTATCTTGGCGCTTCTCGATACCTTCTCCAACTTCGTAACGAACAAAGCTCTTCACTGTAGCACCTTTAGACTCGACAAATTTACGAACTTTTTGATCTGGGTCTTTAACAAAGCTTTGGTCAAGAAGACATACGTCTTCGAAAAACTTACCAAGACGTCCTTCTACCATTTTAGCTACGATATTTTCAGGCTTGCCTTCATTTAATGCTTGTTGTGTTAACACTTCACGCTCACGCTCAACTTCTTCAGCAGAAACTTGATCACGTGTTACATATTTAGGATTTACAGCAGCAATGTGCATTGCAACATCCTTTGCAACATCGCTATCTGAAGTACCACCAAGAACAGTTAGAACACCGATACGTCCACCCATGTGAAGGTATGCACCAAATGCATCACCGTCTTCTTTTGTTACTACTTCAAAACGACGAAGTGATAGCTTTTCACCAATTTTTGCGATTGCAGCATTTACATGCTCAGCAACTGATGTACCATTGTCCATCTGTTGTTCTAATGCTTCTTCAACGTTAGCTGGCTTTTTCGCTAATAGATGAGCAGCTAATTCTTTTACTAAAGTTTGGAAACCTTCATTTTTTGCAACGAAGTCTGTTTCAGCGTTAACTTCTAAGATAACTGCTTCATTACCTTGAACTTCAATAGAAGTTAAACCTTCTGCAGCGATGCGATCGCCTTTTTTCGCAGCTTTCGCAATACCCTTTTCACGAAGGTAATCAATTGCTTTTTCCATATCACCATCAGTTTCTGTAAGAGCCTTCTTACAGTCCATCATTCCTGCTCCTGTTTTTTCACGGAGCTCTTTTACCATTTGTGCAGTAACTGCCATTATGTTTTCCTCCTTATTTAACACTATGTACTATTTCATTTTTACGATTTAATATCGTGTAGACAATCTGTTTCTATTATGACTTATTTCGCAAAAATATATAATTCTTAAAAAAGGTGATAAAAGGCATAACCCTCTTATCACCTTTCGCTCATTAAGCAGATGTTTCTTCACCTTGTTTAGCTTCTAGGATAGCGTCTGCCATTTTTCCTGTTAAAAGCTTAACTGCGCGAATTGCATCATCGTTTGCAGGGATTACATAATCAATTTCATCTGGATCACAGTTAGTATCAACGATACCAACGATTGGGATGTTTAATTTATGTGCTTCTGCAACAGCAATACGCTCTTTACGAGGGTCGATGATGAATAAAGCATCTGGTAATTGCTTCATATCTTTAATTCCGCCTAAGAATTTCTCAAGACGTTCTAATTCTTTCTTAAGACCTACAACTTCTTTCTTAGGTAAAACGTCAAAAGTACCGTCTTCTTGCATTCTTTCGATGTCTTTAAGACGCTTGATACGCTTTTGAATTGTTTCAAAGTTTGTTAATGTACCACCTAACCAACGTTGGTTAACAAAGTACATTCCAGAACGTTCAGCTTCTTCTTTTACAGAATCTTGAGCTTGCTTTTTTGTACCAACAAAAAGCATAGTTCCACCATTTCCAGCTAATTCCTTAACGAAATTATAAGCTTCTTCTACCTTCTTAACTGTTTTTTGAAGGTCGATGATGTAGATTCCGTTACGCTCTGTAAAGATGTAACGCTTCATTTTTGGGTTCCAACGGCGAGTTTGGTGACCGAAGTGAACACCAGCTTCAAGCAATTGCTTCATAGAAATTACTGACATGAATAAATCCTCCTAATGGTTTTTTGTCCTCCGTTCATATCATCTTTAAGCAAAACTGTTTGAACAGCACCAATGCTTAAATCTACGAACGTGTGTGATAACACCAAAAATTAATATATCATAATAAAATCTTTCAATCAAGAAAAATTAGTTGTTTTGACGAAATTTGTGTAAAAGTTCAATTTCGGTTTGACCTTTATTTAATTTCTTTGCAATATTTTCATATGTGAGTCCTAATTTGATGAGATGATCAATGTCTTTGACAAGCACATCTTCATTACTTTCAGTATCCTCTGTTTTTTTTTGTGTAGATTCTATTTCTGATATAGTATTTTGTTCAGTTTCTTTTTGATTTGCATAAGGAGGTAGAAGATCTTGAATATCCTCAGTTGTTAAATCCGGTTCTATTATTTGTATCGATTCTTTACTCTTTCCTTCTAGTTCATAGATATCGATATTTCCGTTATTTTCTGACTTGTTCCGAGTTTGTTGAACTTGTTGAATTCTATTTAAAAACACTTCATTGTCCTCTTTGATTTCCATTACATATGAAGTGATTACATTTTCAAATTCTTTGAGTAACCGTTCTTGTTTGATTTCAATTTCTTTTAGTTGTGTCATTTTCAAATATAAAAGAATAATTAAAAAAAAGGCTAATGCAAGTAATGCAAAGCAGATTATAAATAAAATGGTTGTCATTCAAATTTCCCTCTATCCAACGAAATCAATAAAATTACCCTTGTATGGATGTTGTTCTTTTTCTTCTTGTTCAGGGTTTTGAGTCATATGTGGCGTTTGCTTTGAAAATGTATTTGATGATGAATCCTTATGTAGTTGTGCATTTTCTGATTTATTGTTCTCGTTTACAATGGTACGGTTCCTTTTCTCTATTTTTTCGGTTTCTGCAGAAATGTGATTTTGCATGTGCTGGCCACGCATCATCAGTTGTTCATGTATTTTTCCCGCATCTTGTGTCCTTGGGATTGCAACTTGTAATTCAACTAACTTTAGACTCAATTGATTCACTTCTTCCGTTTCCTATTTTTAAGAAATGCATTGATTGAAATCTTCTTTTTGTTGTACTTTCACTTTTGATTACGTTTCTAATGGATGTGTTTTTGTAATATATCCTTCAGTTTAAAAAGTGCTTTTGAATGAATTTGAGATATTCTAGATGTCGATAAGCCCATTACCTGTCCAATTTCAGTTAGTGTTAGTTCTTCCTTATAAAATAAACTAATAATTAGCTGCTCTTTTTCATTCAATTGTTGGATAACATTGATCAGTTGATTGATTACTTCTTTTTTTACGACATGTTCTTCTGGCGTTAAAGTTGCATGATCCTTAATTGAGAATGCTGATTTTTCACTGCCCTCGTCATCATGTTGGTAATCGTCCATAGAAAGAACATTGGCAAAGAAGCCTTCATTAATCGTTTGATAAACTTCATCCTCGCTCATTCCGACTTCTGCTGCTATTTCAGGTATTGAGGCATTTCTCATTAAATTTTGTTCTAGCTTTTCAACGGCAGTTTCAACTTTCTTTGTTTTTTCCCTTGAACTCCTAGGTAACCAATCTTCCTTTCTAAGCCCGTCAAGTATTGCACCTCTAATTCGAAAGGATGCATATGTATCAAATTTCAAATCACGAGAGGGATCGAATTTTTCCAGTGCATCATATAAACCAATCATCCCAAGACTTTTTAAATCATCTTTATTTACACTCTTCGGAAGTGTAACAGATATTCGTTGTACATGATATGAAACGAGCGGCATATATTTTCTGACAAGGGCATCCCCTGCATCTGTGTCTCGTGAGTCGGTCCATTTCTGCCAATATTCTTGATGATCTGTAGATGATAATCTGGACATTCTACTCCTCCTTTTCTTTGTATTGTGAATGTATTATATTTTTTACTTTCTATATTTCCTTAATTCCTTGATTGACAGTCCGGATTTTGAGGATGGCAGTTTCAGGGTCAAATTCAATGGTTCGTCCATTATTCCCACCAATATCTGATGCAATCATCGTGATGTTAAAGCGTTTTAGCTCTGCTTTTACCGCCTCAACATTACGAGGACCAATCCGCATAATATCACTAGTAGATTGAAATTGGAACATTTGAGCACCACCGGCGATTTTGGCTTTCAAACTCTTGTCTCTACCGCCGATTTCGATGATTTTCTTTATAAGCTCCTCAATTGCAGTATCGGCATATTTAGCAATATTCATGTTCCCGGCTTTTGTTGAAGCAGAACTTGGCAGCATGATATGGGCAAGTCCTGCAACCTTTTTTGGTTGATCATAAATGACTACACCTACACAGGAACCTAATCCAGATGTTCGGATTAAGTTTGGTGCAGTTATGACATTCATATCTGCTATCCCAACCTTTATAATCTGATTAAGTTCATTCATGTGTTTGAACTCCTAATGCAGTAAATATTTTTCCAAAAGAATCGGGATCTGGTAACAATAGAAAATGCCCATTAATATTATTGTGTTCTTGTTTTTCAGTTTCACTAATAGCCGTTTCGATCACGATTGCATAATCACTTACTTGTGAAAGTTCGATTAAACCATATCCTATGATGGCACCAACCATATCGATCGAAAAACCTGGAACAGAAGGATATAAATTTAATTGGGTAAAATCAGATAACGATGTAAGATAAGAGCCGAACAAGATATTTCCGACTTCTTGTAAAGCAGATATCCCCATGTCACTTTGTTTACTTTCAAATGAAAAGTCCTTGTCGCCTAAGAGATCTTGGATTAGTTTTGTAGCTTGTGGGAGCTGTAAAATAAAAAACATATTTCCCGTTATATCCCCTTCAATTCGAAAAAAGATACCCGCAACAACATTTTCAGCCCCACCAGCAAAATCCATCATTTCATCAAAAGAAACAATTTTTACATTCGGTACCTGCATATCAATTTTTCGATTTAAAAGCTTTGAAAGAGCAGTAGCAGAATGCCCCACTCCGATATTTCCAATCTCTTTTAAAATATCTAAATGAGTAGAATTAATACATTGAAAAAATGACATACGATTGCTCCTTACTCTTTTCCCTTACGAATATCGGGGGTAAGAACCATTTCTAAATTTAATAGAATCAGTAATCTTTTATCGAGCTTGGCTACACCTTCTAAGTATTCGACCTCTACACTTCCAACAATCTCAGGAGGTGGTTCAATTGAATCAACTGGGATATCCATTACATCATTGGCCGTATCCACAATTAATCCTACTTCAACATCATCTGTCGCAACTATAATAATTCTTGTGCTATCCAGATACTCCGTTTCATCCATACCAAAACGGGTTCTTAAATCAATAATCGGAGTAACAACCCCTCTTAAATTAATCACACCTTTTACAAATGGCTCTGTTCTAGGAACCCGAGTTATATGTTGCAGTTTTTCTATCGAACGTACCTGTGAAACTGGGATTGCATATTCTTCATCCTCGAGTGAAAAAACAATGACCTTTAACACAACAGCTTGTACAGACATACTTATCCTCCTTAACTTGCTATAATCCTACTTTCTATTTGATTAAAGCATTACAATCAATTACGAGGGCAACTTGCCCATCACCTAGTATTGTTGCCCCTGAAATTGCAAACACATTTGTTAAATAGTTTCCTAGTGATTTTAATACAATCTCTTGTTGTCCGACGAAGGAATCAACGATGAGACCAGCTGATTTATCGCCTTTTTTCACAATTAGAATAGAAAAGTCTTCATCATCTTCAGTAATTGTAGGAACTTCAAAAATATCTTTCAAGTTTACCAATGGGACGACCCTACCTCTATAATCAATTACCATCTGATTGTGAGCATAAAGAATCTCGCTTTTCTTAATGATGGCTGTTTCAATAATAGAAGAAAGTGGGATTGCGTACTTTTCATTCTGAATCGTAACGAGCATCACAGCGATGATCGATAAAGTGAGTGGTAACTGTATAGAAAAAGTTGAACCTTTACCAATTTCAGAATGGATAGTGATTGACCCACCTAATGACTCAATCGTATTTTTCACAACATCTAGTCCTACGCCGCGACCTGAGACGTCTGAAATTTGTTCAGCTGTTGAAAACCCAGAAGAAAAAATAAAATCAAATACTTGACTATCTGTTAGAGACTCTACCGTCTTTTCTTCAATCAGTCCTTTGTTAACAGCCTTTTGGATAATTTTTTCCCTACTAATTCCTGCACCATCGTCTTCTATTTCGATAAATACATGATTTCCACTATGGTAAGCACGTAAAATGACCGTACCTTCTTCTGGTTTTCCATTTTGCATTCTAATTTCTGGTGTTTCAATGCCATGGTCTAGTGCATTTCGTAATAGATGCACAAGTGGATCACCAATTTCATCAATTACAGTACGATCTAATTCAGTTTCTGCGCCAATAATTTGAAGATTAATCTTCTTATGTAAATCCTTCGCTAATTGACGAACCATACGAGGAAAGCGGTTAAAAACAGTCTCGACCGGAACCATTCTCATTGTAAGGATAATATTTTGTAAATCTCCAGATATCCTTGACATCCTCTCAACAGTTTCATTTAACTCTGAATGTTTTAAATCATGAGAGATCTGTTCTAAACGACCTCTATCAATGACTAGCTCTTCAAATAGGTTCATTAGAGTGTCAAGTTTTTCAATATTTACTCGGATTGTTTTTTGATTTCCAACATGCTTGCTGTTCGATTTTGAAGAAAGATTCTCCTCTTTATCGGTTATTTGTTTCTCTTGGGGAGCAAGAGTTGGAGCAACTTCAGCCTGTGCCTGTATTTGTTCATGTACTTGAGTCTTATTTGAATTAATTTGAAAGTCGTTAACAATTACCTTGCTTATTTCAGATACTTTGGTAATTTGTTTTTCAATATTTTCGGATGTTTCCATTGAAACGACCGTTACACGAAATTCACTATCAAATTGTTCTTCCTCCAGCTGGCTGACTGATGGAAATGACTTGATGATTTCACCAAGTTGTTCAAGAACCTCAAATACCATAAAAACTCGGGCAGCTTTTAATAAACAATCTTCACGAAGTTGAATCGATATTTCATAACAATTAAAACCTTGTTCTTTCGATTGTTGGATAACCGTCAGTTCAAAATCATCATAATTAGTTATAGATATGGTAGGCTCATCCACATTATTTTGATCAACTGAATCAGTAGCTTCTTCTGCCGTTGTTATATCTCCGCTCTCTACTTTTTTAAGTAATAAAACGACATCTGTAACATCCTTTTTGCCATCACCACCATCAGCAATAGAAAAAATCATATCCTCTAAATAATCAACTGACTTAAAAACAACATCCAAAAGAGATGGGGTTACTTTTATTTTCGTATTACGAATGCCATCTAGAACATTTTCCATCTGATGCGTAAGACTCGCTAGATCTTCATATCCCATCGTAGCGGACATCCCCTTTAATGTATGGGCAGAACGGAAAATTTCGTTGACAATTGCAATGTTTTCAGGCTCTTTTTCTAATTTCAGTAAGTTTTCATTACATGCCTGGAGATGCTCTTTACTTTCTTCAATAAATACCTCTAAATATTGATCCATATCCATTTATCAACACCCCTTTACTTATGAAAGGCTAAGTACGGTCCTTGCTATATCCTCTAAATTTTCAACTCTATCAACTAAATTTGTTTCAATAGCTGCTTTTGGCATACCAAAAACGATTGAAGTTTCCTTCGATTCTGCTATCGAAACCACTCGTCCAGTCTGTTTTAGTTTTTTTAATCCACTTGAACCGTCCGTTCCCATTCCTGTCATGATGATCGAAATTGTTTGAATCTCCTTCAATTCACTAATTGATTCAAATAGGACATCTACAGATGGTCTGTGTCCATTCCGTATTTCACTGTCATCGAGATTGACAGCGAGCATAGTGCCACTCTTTTTTATTTTCATATGATAACCACCAGGGGCAATATAAGCTGTACCGGCCTTTAACATTTCCCCATCTTCAGCTTCTTTAACGGTAATATTACATAAACCATTGAGCCTGTTGGCTAATGATTTAGTAAAACCCGCTGGCATGTGCTGAACAATTACAATTGGTGCTGGATAATTTTTCGGAAACTCTGGGAGGACCTGTTGCAAAGCCCGAGGTCCCCCTGTTGAAGTACCCATGCAAACAATTTTATTCATACTATTATTTGGTTCTAGGTCTATTTTACTATAATCTACTATTCTATTATTAGAAATTTCTTGTATTTTTATTGGACTTTTAAGTAAGGTTACGTTTATTTTTCCAGCATTCAGTACTTTTGTTACAATTTCATTTTTTATCAGGTGAAGATCAATAGAAATAGGTCCTGATGGTTTTTGAATAAAATCAACAGCCCCGTTTTGCATCGCAAGTAATGTTTTGTCTGTTCCTTCTTTTGTTGTGCTTGAAAGCATTACAACTGGACGGGGATGTTCATTCATGATCCGTTGTAATGCTTCAATTCCGTTCATTTCAGGCATTTCAACATCTAACGTTACAACATCTGGGTTGAGTTTTTCAATTTTGTTCAGGGCATCGATTCCATTTCTCGCAGTTCCAATAACGTTAATTCTTGAATCTTCCTGAAGGAAATTTGAAATAAGCTTCCTCATAAATGCTGAATCGTCTACAATAAGAACATTTATTTTTGTCATCGCTAAACTCCTATCTACCACGTACGAAAAAACGCTGTAACTTTGATATAAAGGACGTATGTTGATTTTTCTCCTGATTTTTTTCATTACCAAGATAACTTTTGCAAATATCAAGTAAATTTTTGCTGATTACTGCTTTAGGGGCATATAGTAAGAATGGCTCTTGGTGACTAACTGCCTTTTGGACAGTTTTGTCATCGAGCAATACACCTAGTAGGTTGATCTCTTTTATTAGAAATTGAAGAACAGCCTGTTTTAATCTTTTCAAGGTTTGCATTCCTTCAGACTCATTATCAGCTCGGTTCACAATCAAATACATAGGAATCGATTGGTCAAATAAACAAATATATTTAATGACTGAGTATGCATCAGTAATAGAGGTTGGCTCAGGTGTGGTAATGACAAATATTTCGTCCATTGCCATAAGAAATTTAACACTTTCCTCGGACATACCAGCGCCCATATCAAAAATAATGTAGTCATAATCATGTAGTACGGATTGCAATTGGTCAATTAAATACTGCGATTTGCTTTCATCCAGCTTAAACAGCGAAGGTAAGCCATTACCACCCGCAATATAGTCAATGCCATCTGGACCTTTGATTAGCAGATCTGTGATCGATAGATTTTTTTCAAACAAGTCCACAATCGTATGGTGGGCTGTTATTCCCATTAAAATATCAATATTCCCCATTCCAATATCCATATCAAACAACAAAGCCTTCTTGCCAAATTGTGATAGGGCAATGGAAAAATTCAATGAGAAATTGGATTTACCAACTCCACCTTTTCCACTGATTACAGCTATTGTCTTCGGTTGGTCTTGTTCGTTATTCATCGATCCTAGCTTGTTACGAAGAGCTGTAGCTTGGTCTATCATGATTCATCGACTCCAAGGATAGTATTAGTGATAAGAGCTGGCGTAGCCACGACAATATCATCTGGCACATTTTGACCATTCGTTAAATATGCGACACCGATACCAGAATCAGCAATTAAATTGACCATCGCTCCGTAGTTTGCCGTTTCATCCACTTTCGTAAATATGAATTTGGAAATTGCAATTTTAGAAAACTGTTCATAAATCACTTTCATGTCGCTCATTTTTGATGTTAGTGAAAGCACTAAGAATGTTTCCATATCATTTGAAAAATGGATTAAATCATTCAAATCGTCAATATATTTTTCATTTCGGAAGTTCCTGCCTGCAGTATCAATGAATATAACATCATAATCCTTATAGGCTTCCTTTGCTTTTTTAAAATCATCAAAAGAATAACAAACCTCAACAGGAGCACTAAGGATTTTTGCATATGTTTTTAGTTGCTCAATTGCAGCGATTCGAAATGTATCCGTTGTAATAAAGGCAATTTTCTTTTTGTCCTTCAACATGCTGTCCGCTGCAATTTTAGCGATGGTCGTAGTTTTTCCAACACCTGTTGGACCAACCACATTAATATATTTTTTTTGAAAGGTTAAGCCACCGTATTCAACTCCGGAAATGACGGAAGCCATACATTCCTTTGTCCATTTCTTGACTTCTTCAAATGATGCTTTATCTGATGTCATGTACCATTTTTCCATTAAAGTAGTCATCATTTCTTTTCGAATGGATGGATCGATTTCTTGATCGATCAGCATTTGATTTATTTCCTGTAAAGGTGCTGGATAAGGACTACTATCAACAGATAATTCTTTTATTGCAGCTCTTAGTTCTTTCATTTCTTTTACAAGTTCTGGTGCCGACTCTGACGGTTCCTTTGCTTGTTGTGTATTTACAGGTTTGGGAATATCTTGTTTAATTGAGATTGGTTCAGATTTTATATCGATAACCGCTGGTTTTTTATTTTTTTCTTTCGGTTGCATTGTTTGATTCTTAGGGACTTCAGAATCAATAGCTGCTATCACTTCAAAATTCTTTTTACGAAAAAGGCCGAAAAACCCTCTTGTTTGAACAACCTTAGAATTTAAGATTACCGCATCACTACCTAATTCAGCACGAATCATTTTCATTGCTTCTGGCATGGTAGTAGCTATATACTTTTTTACCTTCAATCTATATTCACCACCCCAACACTTTGAACTTCAACATTCGCCTCAAGCTCGTTATAAGAAAGTACAGGAACTTGCGGAAAATATCGTTCAATTAATTGTCTTACATACATTCTGACCGCTGGAGAACATAGTAAGATCGGTGTTTGCTCTTGTATACTAACACTTTCGATTTGTTTCGCTATCGCTTCAATGATGGATTGTGACACATTTGGATCAATTGACAGATAGTTTCCATGTTCCGTTTGTTGAACACCATCTGCGACAAACTTTTCAACTCTACCTGATAGTGTTACAACCTTCATTGTTTCACCTTGGACAATGTATTGATTGGTTATTTGTCTCGCAAGCGATTGTCTAACGTATTCAGTTAATAAATCTGTATCAGTTGTCATTCGTCCAAAATCTGCGAGTGTTTCAAAAATGATAGGCAGATTCCGAATGGACACATTTTCTTTAAGTAATTTAGCTAAAACCTTTTGAACATCTCCTACTGCTAGTGGGTTTGGCGTAACCTCATCTACTAATATTGGGTATGATTCTTTTAGATGGTCAATCAGTTGCTTTGTTTCTTGTCTACCCAGTAATTCATTGGCATTCCTTCGGATAACTTCAGTGATGTGTGTTGACACAACAGAAGGAGGGTCAACGACCGTATATCCTAGCATTTCTGCCTGATCTTTCATATCCTCAGATATCCATTTTGCCGGTAAGCCAAAAGAGGGTTCGATGGTATCGATTCCTTCAATCGAATCATCCTCATAACCTGGGCTCATTGCTAAGAAGTGATCAAGTAAAAGTTCCCCTCTTGCCATTTCACTACCTTTAATTTTCAAGCGATATTCGTTTGGTTGTAATTGAATATTATCCCTAATTCTAACAACTGGAATCACTAACCCCAACTCAATCGCCAATTGTCTACGGATCATCACGATTCTGTCCAGAATATCTCCACCTTGGTTTGTATCAGCCAACGGTATCAATCCATAACCGAACTCAAACTCAATGGGGTCGACATTTAACAGACTCACGACGCTTTCTGGACTTTTTAAATCCTCTACTTGTACTTCTTCTTCAGTATCAGGCTCTAATTGATTCTCCTGATCCTTACTTTTAGAAATCATATAGGCACCAATAGCTAAAAAACTTGAGATAGAAATTGTTAAAAAATCATGGATTGGAGTAAACAAGCCTAAAAGGAAAATCGTCCCTGCAGTCACATATAGCATCTTTGGATATGCAAATAATTGCTTTGTAATATCTGTTCCTAAATTACCTTCAGACGCAGCACGAGTAACCACAATCCCTGTTGCTGTTGAAATTAATAGAGCAGGAATCTGACTAACAATACCGTCCCCTACAGTTAAAAGGGTAAATTTAGAAAGCGCCTCTTGGAATCCCAAGCCATGCTGTGTCATTCCAATGATAAACCCAAAAATCAAGTTGATAAGAACAATAATAATCCCTGCTATTGCATCCCCTTTTACAAACTTACTTGCCCCGTCCATTGCCCCGTAAAAGTCTGCTTCTCTACTTACTTTATCACGGCGCTCGCGGGCCTCAGTGTCAGAAATCATACCCGCATTTAAATCAGCATCGATACTCATTTGTTTCCCTGGCATTGCATCTAATGTAAAACGTGCTGCAACCTCAGAAACACGTTCAGAACCTTTTGTAATAACAACAAATTGAATAATAACAAGGATTAAAAAGACAACAAATCCGACAACCACATTCCCACCAACAACGAAGGTACCAAAGGTATGCACAACCCCACCGGCATCCCCTGTAGCGAGAATAGATCTAGTTGTAGAAACGTTTAACCCTAATCTAAATAAGGTTAATAGAAGCAGTAAAGAAGGGAAGATTGAAAATTGAAGTGGTTCTTGCATATTCATCGAAGTTAAAAGAACTAACAATGCAAGAGAAATATTAATAATAATTAAAATGCTTAGCATCCAAGATGGAAATGGAATAATAAGCATCGCAACTATTAAGATGACACTTAATAAAACTGATAAATCTCTTGCTCGCATTGTTTTCTCTCCTTTAAGTCAAAAAACACATAAGTTGATGAGGAATTTGTAATAATCTCTTAAATATTGTTTAAATCTTTTCTTTCAAGCGGTATACATAAGCAAGAATTTCGGCTACCGCTTTAAAATACTCTTCTGGTATGGCATCCCCAATATTCGTCCCAGCATAGAGGGCTCTTGCAAGAGGACGGTTTTCGATGGTCGTGATTTCATGCTCTTTTGCAATTTCCTTAATTCGCCCAGCAACAAAATCTACACCCTTTGCAACTACAAAGGGAGCATCCATTTTGGATTCATCATATTTTAAAGCAATTGCATAATGAGTTGGATTTGTAATTATGACATCTGCTTTTGGCACCTCTTGCATCATTCGACTCATTGCCATTTCACGTTGCTTTTGCTTTATTTTTGATTTAATCAGGGGGTCTCCTTCCGTCTTCTTATATTCATCTTTAATATCCTGCTTAGACATCCTTATGTTTTTTTCATAATCATATCGTTGATAAAGATAGTCTAAGAACGATAAGAATAAAAGTGCCCCACCAGCAAATAACCCCATCTGAACTGTAAGTTTGGCAAGAACAATCAAAGCTGCTCCAACGGTTTTCTGTGACAAAGACAAAATATCTTCCAAACGGAACCAAAGAATCGAAATCGTAACGCCACCTACGATAACAATTTTCAAAATTGATTTAAGCATCTCAACAAGCGCACGTATCGAATAAATTCGTTTAAATCCTTGAATCGGATCAAGTTTATTTAACTTCATTTGAATCGCTTCTGTTGAAAATAAAAAACCAACCTGCATCAGGTTCGCTGCAATTCCAACGACAAGGGCAACAATCATAATCGGTGCTAATATAATTGCGGCCTCTAAAGATAGTTCAATAAAAATTTCTTGAACACTTTGTTCAGTCGGAGTAATCAATAAATAATGACTAAATGAATGACTAATAAGAGTTAATATACGATCTAAAATGAAACCACCAAAAACAAGCAGTGTAAAAAAGATCGAAATCAGCAGGAGGGCGGTGTTAATATCTGCACTTTTTGCAACCTGCCCCTTTTTTCTAGTTTCTTGACGTTTTTTAGGAGTGGCTTTTTCTGTTTTTTCACCTGCAAAAAATTGCAGGTCAAGACGCACAAAATACATCTAGCTTCCTCCTAATAGTTCCATTAAACCTCGCATCGTAAATAACATATTGTCGACCAGGTTTCCCACGAGCATAAAAATCATCGTCATCGCGATAAATAATACAACAAAACTAACCCCGATTTTTAATGGAAGACCTACAACAAATACATTTAATTGTGGGACTGTTCTCGCCACTATACCTAGAGCTATATCTACTAAAAATAATGCACCAACGACTGGCATTGACATTTGAAATGCAATGATAAACATTGTACCGAAGGCTTTTAGAACAAATACCACTATATTTTTATCACCAAATGGCAGAGCTTGTTGTTCCATTGGAATAAATTCATAGCTATAAAAAATTCCATCCAACAATAAATGATGACCATTAATAGCCAATAAAAAGAGGAGTGCAAACGTATATAAATATTGTCCCATCAATGGACTTTGCGCCCCCGTCTGTGGATCAATAACATTGGCGATGGCAAACCCCATCTGAAAATCTATAAAGCCTCCCGCAATTTGAATCGCAGCGAAAATCATATAAGCTGTTAACCCAATTAGGAGACCTACCATAGCCTCTTTAAGAATTAACATGATGAAAAAACCATCAATCTGGAGAATTGGTTTTTCCATAGATAGGAACATAATCCATGAAATAAAGAAAGCAATTCCGATTCGATGTGATGCCGGTAATGTCCGATATGAAAACAATGGCATCGTTACAAAAAAACTTGTTACCCTTACTAGTACAAGTAAAAAGGCAGGAAAATAGGTATATACCTCAGTCATTTTTTTACCCTACAAATCTTGTTAAATTACTAAAAATATCATGCGTATATGCGAGCATCCTTGACAGCATCCACGGTCCAAAAAATACCAACCCGACTAGAACGGCAATAATTTTGGGGATAAATGCCAGAGTTTGCTCCTGAATTTGGGTTGTCGCCTGGAACACACTCACTACCAACCCAACAACTAATGCCACTAATAATAGTGGACCACAAATCATTAAAGTCGTATATACACCTTTTTCTGCTAATGAAATAACTGCTTCAGGACTCAAACTGTTCACCTACTCTTAGAAGGTCTGTAATAAGGATTTAACAATTAAATACCACCCGTCCACAAGGACAAATAATAATATTTTAAACGGCAAAGAAATCATTACTGGCGGAAGCATCATCATCCCCATGGACATAAGGATACTTGCAACAACCATATCGATTACAAGAAACGGTATAAAAATCATAAAACCAATTTGAAATGCTGTTTTAAGCTCACTAATCGCAAAAGCTGGTACCAAAGCGGTCAATGGAATATCCTCTATTGTTTCCGGCCTATCAGCTCCTGAGTAATTTAAAAATAACTCCAAATCCTTCTGCCGGGTATGTACACTCATAAATTCCTTGAACGGTAAAGAGGCACGATTATAGGCTTCCTCTAAATTAATTTCCTCATTAAACAAAGGGGTTAAGGCTTGTTCATTGACCTCACTTAATGTCGGCGCCATCACAAAAAAGGTTAAAAACAATGCCAGTCCGATCAGTACCTGATTTGGAGGCATTTGTTGTGTCCCAAGTGAAGTTCGAACAAATGACAACACAACAATTATCCTTGTGAAACTCGTCATTAAGATCAAAATACTAGGACCTAGTGAAAGAACAGTCAAAAGAAGTAGAAGTTTAACTGATGTCGATACATTTTCAGGGGCACTAGTATTAAAAAATTCCATAAATTCATTCATTCTTTACTAGACTCCTTATTTTCAAGTTGCTCGACAATTTTCTTTCTCCCTTGTTTTAATTCTGATAATTGCTTTTGTAACATGGAGGAAAAATGAGTTTGGTCCCCATCTTTGACTTCTTTTCTTTTTTGAATCATCCGGTTTAGAATATCTCTAGGTTGAATCATGGAATCCAATGATGCATTATGCTGTTCCAAAATTTCATTAATTTCATCCGTGTCTTTGATTTCCTTGAGAAGTTGAACGGTATCTCCAACCCCCACTACTAAAATCCGCTCCCCAACCTTCACAATTTGAATGGATCGGTTTGTTCCTAAACTTGTCCCACCTAGATTTTCAATGAACCTATGCTGATTAAACATGCGATTTCTTTTATTAACAAATTTTAATAATAGGTAAATGAGTGCAATGACAAATAACGTTGTAAAGATCATTTTAAAAAAATCGCCTGCTGTTAGTTCATTGGCAGATTCTGCGGTTTCAATAGCGTCCGTTTCCTGCTCTTTATCTACTTGTTTTTCTTGATTTCCAAGTGCATCACTTACACTTTTATCAATGTGACCATCTTCAGCTTGTACAGGAAAAGTGACAAGCAAGGCATGAAAGAAGATAAGTGCAAGAATAACTTTTTTAATATATTTCAATTTTGTTGCCACTCTCCTGAATAAATAGAATTACAAAGCTCGACTTAGGTGTTATATTATTCGGTAAGTTATTGTTAACTTAGTGTTTTGCTGATTGCTTCAATCACGCGGTCTGCTTGAAATGGCTTTACAATAAAATCCTTCGCACCCGCTTGGATAGCATCAATAACCATGGCTTGTTGACCCATAGCTGAACACATAATAACTTTTGCATTTGGATTTATTTTTTTAATTTCTTTTAATGCTGTAATTCCATCCATTTCTGGCATAGTAATATCCATTGTTACGAGGTCAGGTTGAGTTTCTTTATACTTTTCAACAGCTTGTGCTCCATCGGCTGCTTCTGCTACAACTTCGTATCCATTTTTAGTTAGGATGTCCTTAATCATCATTCTCATAAATGCTGCATCATCTACAATAAGAATTCTGTGTGCCATTAGAATAGCCCCCTACTTTTTAATTCAATTTTTTTATTCGATCACTTTGGCTAATAATATCGGTGATCCTAACACCAAAGTTCTCTTCAATAACAACTACTTCACCTTGTGCGATAAGTTTCCCGTTTACTAAAACATCTACCGGCTCTCCTGCAAGCTTGTCCAACTCAATTATGGAACCCGCAGACAATTCAAGAATTTCTTTAATCGAACGTTTGGTTCTACCTAATTCGACCGTAACTTGAAGTGGAATATCGAGTAACATATTTAAGTTTCTAGATTCAGCTTCTTGTAAATGGATCGATTCAAATTCTGAGAACACCGCAGGTTGAATTTCGGGTTGTTTCACCTGGAATCCTCCTAGATGCTGCGGGCCACTATTTGAAACTGGCTGATTATATTCAGGTTGTTGAACCTGCTGAGTAGGTTGATAGGATGTATTTTGCACATCATGGTGATCAGTATTATGTTGATTCTTTATTAACATTTCATCGTCAACATGGGAAGACGATCGTTCCATTGTTGGGGCTACCACCTCTGCCTGTGGGGAGAGAAGCTCTCCAACAAGGTCTTTTCCAAATTGAACTGGCACGAGCTGCATGATTGTGGAATCAATAAGTTCTCCAATTTTCAATCGAAATGATATTTTCACTAAAATATCATCAAGCGGAAGATTTTCTACACCGTTGCTATGGCTCATGTCAAGCATGTCAATGCTAGGTGGAGAAATATCAATTTTCTTGCTAAAGACAGTTGACATTGAAGTTGCGGCAGAACCCATCATTTGATTCATCGCCTCTTGTACAGCACTTAACTGAAGTTCTCCTAAGTGTGTTGGTGCTGCAAGACCGTTCCCACCAAGCATCAAATCAGCAATGATGGATGCATCACTTTGTTTAATGACTAACAGATTTGTTCCTGTAAAACCAGCTGTATAGTTTACATAGACCGTTACACATGGGTGTGGAAACTCATCTGCAAGTTGAGAACTCTGGATAAGCGTTACATTTGGGGTAGTAATTTCAACCTTTTGATTAAGTAATGTAGAAAGAGCGGTTGCCGAACTCCCAAAAGATATGTTCCCAATTTCCCCGAGTGCGTCCTGTTCAATTAAAGATAAAAAATCCTCGATAAGGGGTCTATTATTGTCTGCTACCGGTTCTTCGTTGTCTAAGTCTGCTGTACCTCTAAGTAATGCATCAATTTCATCTTGAGATAGCATATTACCATTATTCATCTTCACTGCCCCCCTCTTTTATTTCCTTTAGGATTTGAATGGCTTGTTTCTTATTTACCTTACCAACCTGCGCATAAAATTTCGGGATACCTTCAATTTTTACATCAATTGGCTGTTCAATCATTTTGTCAAGCTGAATTGTATCGCCAACGTCTAATAATAAAAACTCCTGAATGGCAATATTGGCTGTACCTAATTCTGCAACAATTGGTAATTTTGTGTCCTTAAGATTGTTTTTAATAGTGGCCAGTTCCTCTGTATTCCGTTCTTTTCTAGGAGCCGTTTGCATCCAGTAATGTGCCGAAAGTTTAGGAATAATTGGCTCAAGAATCACATGGGGGATACAAATATTAATCATCCCACTTGTCTCACCAATTTGAGTATTTAGTGAGATAACAACAACCGTTTCATTTGGAGAAACCATTTGAAGGAACTGTGGATTCACTTCAAAATCAGTTAAAATTGGGTCAACTTCAACTAAATTAGCCCATGCTTCCCTGGCTTGATCAAATGCTTTTTCGAACATATTACTCATAATTTTTGTTTCTATTTCAGTTAAACTCTCAATCTTATTTAGTCCTGTTCCTTTACCTCCAAGTACTCGATCGAGCATGGCATAGGCAATATTAGGGTTGACTTCTAGTAAAACTCGCCCTTCGAGTGGAGGCATTTCGAACACATTTAGAATGGTCATTTTGGGAATCGAACGTATAAATTCTTCATATGGCACTTGATCAGCTGTTCCTACTGTGATTTGTACATACGTTCGAAGCTGAGCTGAAAAATAGGTTGTTAATAATCGTGCAAAATTTTCATGTATTCGGGTGATACTTCGAATCTGATCCTTCGAGAATCGAAGTGCCCTTTTAAAATCATATACTCTAACTCGACGCTCACTTTCTTCTTTCTTTAGTTCTTCCGGATTCATTTCACCGGTTGACAAGGCTGAAAGTAAAGCATCTATTTCACTTTGCGATAATATTTCACCAGGCAAGGTTCCACCTCCGCTCATTACGTCATTTAATTAAATTGGTTACTGCGGAAGAAAGGATGTCGCATAGACTTTTACGACAGTACCATCTTGCATTAATTCATTTATTCGGTCCTTTAATCTATTTTCAAGATTCACGATTCCTTCTTCACCTTTAAATTCTTCAGAAGTCATATTGGAAAGTTCCTTAATAATGATGTTGCTTATTTGGAATTCTCGTTTTTCCAATTCAACTTTGCCTTTTTTACCATCTGTTTGAATGTTAAAGGATATACGGATATAATCATCACTTAATAGTTTTGTTGTGATTTCTGGAATTTCTACAGTCGCTTTAAGTACCTGATCAATCGATGGTTCCTTTTCACCTTCACCCGCTGTCACCTTCGTTAAAATGACAAATGCAGTGGTACCGACTAATGTGATCGTACTTAAAATGATGACCATTACCACAAGAAGCTTATTTTTCATAGCACCCTATCCTCCCCAAGCATTAACGAAGGCCAAGTACATTTATTTTTTGATAAAATTCATGAACCTTCACATGTACATCCTCTTCTGTTTCTTTTACAACAAATTTTTTACCATTTGTTAAGGTAATGGTTGTATCAGGAAAGGATTCAACCTGTTCAATATATAATGCATTTAATGTAAACTTTTTATCATTTAATTTCGTTAAAGTAATCACTTTTTGTCGGGGTTTTAGAGTTGACTAAAACCCCTTACCCCCTTAACGTTTTAGGTTTACGAGTTCTTGAAGGATTTCATCGGATGTGGTGATGATACGAGTGTTCGCTTGGAATCCACGCTGAGCAACAATCATTTCTGTAAATTCTTCAGAAAGGTCAACGTTAGACATTTCAAGAGCACCAGCCATTAATTTTCCACTTCCCCCATTTCCAGCTGTTACTGCTGTTGGAGTTCCCGAGTTGAGCGTTTCAATAAAAAGGTTATCCCCAAATTTTTCAAGTCCATCAGGATTCGCAAATATACTGATTTCTAATGTTCCTGCCGTTTGTAAATTACCAGCATTGTCTACATAACTTACAACACCAGCTGAGTCAATACTAAAACTTTGGGCATCTGAAGGTATTGTAATATCTGGCACAACATTTAGTCCGCTGCCATTTACTAATTTTCCTGTTTCGTCTAAATAGAAATTACCTGCTCTTGTATAGAAGTCAGTTGTACCGTCAGATACAGTAAAATAACCAGATCCGGAAATAGCTAAATCAAGTGGACGGTTAGTAGATTGAATACTTCCTTGTGTAGAAATAGTATCAATTGTAGATAATGTTGAACCTAAACCAACCTGCTTTGGATTCACACCGCCTCTTGTACCATCATTAGCTTTTGCACCTTGAATCGTTTGACTCATCATATCGGAAAATACTGCTCTCCCTTTCTTGAATCCGTAAGTATTGACGTTAGCGATGTTATTACCAATTACATCTAGTTTAGTTTGAAAGTTTTTCATTCCACTGATTCCTGAATACATTGAACGTAACATGTTATTTTCCCCTTTCAATTATAGGTGGCGTCTGTCGGTCGGCACACCTTGGCTTCCTGTTAAGGTCCAGCCTGATAAATGATTAATCTAAAATAATGGTTCCATTAATATTAGTGAAAATCTGAGAATTTGCTTCATCTCGATTCATTGCTGTGATAACTGTATTATTTGGGACATTTACAATTAATGCTGCATTATTGGTAACGACCAATGAATCTCGAATTCCCTTCGTTTTTGCTTCTGTTATTTTTGTTTGGATTTCTTTCCATTTAGAATCTTGAATGTTAATGTTTCTTTCATCTAATCTTTTTTGTGCATGCTTACTTATTACTAAGCCTGACTCTTTTGCTAGAGTATCTTTAAAAGAAACGGTAGGCTGCTCTCTATGCTGCACTTTGTTCCGTGTTTGTAATGACAAAGGATGATTTTGTATTTGTAGAATACGATGATCCATCTTTACACCTCCTATTCTTCCTCGTTAGAAGGTTCCTTCACTTTTAAAATTTCATCACTATAAATCTTAGTTCCGCCCTTTAACTCTAGCTCAATATATCCTGATTTTTGTGATACAGATGTTACAATTCCTTGTCCTTTATTGATGATTTCATTTCCATTCTCATCTTCAGTTTTAAAGCTGTATTCAACTTCTTTTCCTATCATAGAGCTATATTTTAAAAGCTGTTCACCCTTCTGGCTAGTCACGAATTTCTCTAACGTACTATTCATATTTGTCATTTGTTCAAGTGAAGTAAAGGTTGCCATTTGAGCAATAAAATCCTTATCTTCCATTGGATTCATTGGATCTTGGTTTTGGAGCTGTGTCATTAAAATCTTTAAGAAGTCATCTTTTCCTAAAATATCATTTCCAGTTTTTCTTTCTTGCTTTAGATTTGAAAGGTAAAGACTCGAATCTATTTTTGTAGTCACATTCATCACCACCTACACTTTAATATTGACAAGCTCATCCAATAGAGCAGTTGTAAAGGAAACATCCTCATTAGGCTCTTGATTATTTTGTTCCTTCTGTTGTCTTCCTGATTGCTGACCATGTTGTTCATTTTCTCTTTGCAGATTTCTTTCAGTTTGATACTGAAGCTGTGTTGAAACTTCAATTTTTTCGACCGAAATGTTTTGTGCTAAGAAAGAGTGTTTTAGGTTTGTTAACTGTGACTCTACTAATTCCTTTGCCTGACTCGTTGAAGCCAAGATTCTTGCAATCATACCTGCTTCACTTTGAAGAATTTCAATTCGTAGTGAACCAAGATGTTCTGGATATAAGTTAATTAATAATTTTTGCTGCCCGCCACTATTCAAAAAGCTGCTTCTTGCTAAGATGTTTTGAAACTGTTTAATGAATTGTTGTTGATTCGGTAACGGTTTACTCGTTTGTTCAACGTGTAAAGTAAATTGCTCGACCTTAGAAAGTTGGTTGGAACTGATATCACCTACAGAATTAGCTTCATTTGAAGTTGCTATAACTTGGTGAGTACTTGCTTTTTGCATTAACTTATCAGCTGTAACCGCCTGTGTCGTTTCAATCCCTTTTGGTGCCGCAAAATATCTCGAGTGTACAGTTTGCAAGTATTGAAGACGCGACTGAGATTCAGTCAATGGTTTCTCGACTAAAGCAGTCTTGTTTTCTAGCGATTGCATCAACTCTTGAATAAGCTTAAGTGACTTTATATCGGTTGGGTCCTTTGAAACTTTAGGACTTGTTGTCAATTCCTCGTTAGAAGCGACCTTCAATTGCGTTAGTAGGTTTAATAGATCAACCTTATTAATGACTGGTTTTTCTTCTACTAAATGTGTAACTACTAATAGCAATGCAGATTGTTCAGCCTCTCCATACGTTTGTCCAACTTCCAGCTCGATTTCACCATTTTGAATTCCAGTGATAAATCCTTTTATTTGGTCGACCAAATCAGATGGAAGTGTCAGAAATACATCTTCTAAAACAGATAAACCGAATTCTTCCTTTATAAAAGTCTGAAATTCAGATAAGACTTGGTTGGTTGAAGCCATAGATGAGGAATCCTCTTCTTTTACTGCGCCAAGACTAGGAGTAAGCTTTAGCTTAGAATCTTTGAAAAGTTTAGGATCGCTCTCTGTAATAGCATCTAATTTTTCCCGAAAAGACAATTGTAAAGTACTATTTCCTTGGAGGAAGCCATTACCCAGACTTGATTTAACAGCCTTTCTAATTGCTCCTGTTGATGGTTCCAAATTCACTACCATATTCACATTACTTCACCTCCCTTCAAGTCTAGTTCAACCATTATTGGGTAATTAATTGAGTGAATTTCGCTGCATCCTCAGGCGACATTTTTTCAAAGATTGCGGCTAGTTTTTCAGTATCAATACTTGAAAGAATCTCCCTTGCCTCATCTTCTTTTAAATTCGGAATAATTCTTGCCGCATTTTTCGGAGACATCAGCTCATACATTTTGGTTAATTCATTTAATGATTTGCTTTTAGCTAAACGTTCTTCCTGGAGTTTTACAAGCTCATCTGAAAGGTTATTAATCTCATTTTCTAATGTCTCGATTTCATCGCTCTTTGTTACCAATTCGTTTTCTAATTGCGTAATCTCCGTTTCCTTTTCCTGTATCTCAGACTCTAAATCAGCGATTACTATTTCATCCTCTTCTGGATTCTGCTCTTTTTTTTCATCACTAATAAGAGAACTAATTGCTGGTACTTTGGCAACGAAATCTTTCATAACTCCAAGTGGCTTAAAACCAGCAACAGAAAGAAGTGCAAAAACGACAACTAAAGTAAAGATAGACGGTATAAGAATGACAAACAGGAACCATTGAAATCTGCTGTATTCTTTTTCGTTTGTCTCCATTTGATCACCTATCTTCCTTTTGACATATATTGTTGGATTGAAATTTCATCCATCATATGACTTTCTTGCATTTTTAATAGTCCCTCATGTATTGCAAAATCTTTTTCATGCATGATTTCGTATTTCTTAACTTCAATATTTTTTTCGGTTAGCAATGTTTGTAGCTGTTGCATTTTGTTCCTTGCTTTTATAACAAGATTTTGGTAATACATAATTGTTTTTTCTAAGCTAGTAATGAAAGACTGTTGTTGCCGAATACTCTGAATGGATAAACCACTTTGTAGCTGCTGTCTTTGATTTTCTTCAAGTATTTCCTTCTTTTTTAAAGAATCGTATAAAGCTTCTGCAGCTTCTTCGAATTCTTTAACAGATGATTTATAATCTGAGAGAACTTGATTCTTCTCATTTTCTTTTATCGACATAACTTTTTGAAATTTGAACTTATAACTCATTTGTTTTATTCACCTTTTTCGGCCAATTGTGCCAATAAGTGTAAACTTTCTTCAAACGTGAATTTCTCATCGGTTTGTTGTTTTAAGAAAGAAATAATCTTTGGATAATACCTGATTGCTTCATCAACCTCAATTGAAGAACCCCTTTTATAAGCCCCAATATTGATTAAGTCTTCTGAATTGAGGTAAGTGGCCAAAATCCCTCTAATTTTTTCAGCATAAGATTTATGTTCGCTTGATGTAATTTGATTCATTACACGACTAATCGATTTTAATACATTAATTGCAGGATACTGACCTTTGTTAGCTAAACTTCGATCAAGAACAAAATGCCCATCGAGTATACCCCGAACTGTGTCCGCAATCGGTTCATTCATATCATCACCGTCTACCAGTACTGTATAAAAAGCAGTAATTGAACCTAGATGATTGGTACCAGTTCTCTCCAAAAGTCTAGGAAGTGTTGTAAACACACTCGGTGTATATCCCTTCGTCGTTGGTGGTTCCCCAATCGCTAAGCCAATTTCCCTGCTCGCCATTGCAACTCGGGTGACAGAATCCATCATTAACATGACATCTAAACCTTTATCTCTGAAATACTCTGCAATCGCTGTAGCAGTCATTGCTGCCTTAATTCGAAGAAGAGCTGGCTGATCTGAAGTTGCCACCACAAGAATCGATCTTTTAAGGCCCTCTTCACCCAAATCCTTTTCTATAAACTCTCTTACCTCTCGTCCACGCTCTCCAACAAGTGCAATTACATTAATGTCAGCAGTTGTATTTCGAGCAACCATTCCCAATAATGTACTTTTACCAACACCACTTCCTGCAAAAATACCAACACGTTGTCCTTTACCAACCGTTAAAAGGGTATCAATCATTTTGACACCAACCTCAATTGGCTCTTGAATTGGAGGACGAGATAGTGGGTTAGGCGGATCCTGTTCAGTAGGTGCTGACGACAATCCTCGAGGCAGTCCACTTCCATCAAGCGGATGTCCTAACGGGTCTAATACTTTCCCAAGTAAACCTGAGCCTACTTTTATATCAAGTGGCTTGCCAGTCGCTTCGACAATGCTGCCTGGTGAAATATCCTTCACATTTGAAAAAGGCATTAAGATTACATGCTCCTCACGGAAACCGACTACCTCAGCTTGAATACATCTTTTATGTGTTAAGCCTACATAAATATGACATAAATCGCCTATCGAACATTCCGGACCACGAGATTCAATCATTAAGCCAACAACTCTCGTCACCTTACCGTACCGCTTATATGCATCGATTGTATGGATTTGATCTAGCAGCTCGATTGCCTTCACAAACTATTCCTCCAATAGCAAAGAAAGAAGTTTTTCTTTTATCTCTGTAAGCTGAGTGTCTACACTTGCATTAATCTTTCCAAAGGATGATTCAATCACACAATCTGCTTCTTTGAAATCTTCATTCGGATAGATAAAAAGATCCGTTTCCCGATTAAGGATGGCAATTAACTCCTCTTTTTGCTCCATTACATAGTGAAAATAATGTGGGCTGACCTGAATTGTAATGTTAGAATGTTCCTTTACTTCTTTCGTCGCCTTTTTAACAAGAAAAACAAAATCCTCCGGTTTCTCAGAAAGATGAGACCCAATAATTTTTTCTGCTACTGTCAAGCCGAGCTTAACAATGACTTCTTCAGAAGAATCAAGGTATTGATCATAATCTTGCTTTGATCGATCAATAATTTTACGTGCCTCAGCAAGTAAATCTCTATATTCTTGATAGCCATGTTCTCTACCTTCAATCAATCCAGCTTGAAAGCCATCTTCTGATGTTTTTTTGATTAACAGTTGTTTTTCTTCTTCCCATTCTCGTTTTTCTACTAATATTTGTTGCCTAAGTGAGTTGGAATAGGAAATCGCATCTTTCACAATTTTATCCGCTTGTTCTCTAGCCTCATCTATTATTTTTTGAGAGACTAACTGTGAATTTAGCTGTGGTTCGACTTGATTCGTCTCTTTTGTTTGTAGAACTTTAAGTCCAATAACTCTCTTAGGAGAATCATTTGTAGTCTGTAATGAACCTGACTTAATTACGTTAGACAATAATATCATCTCCTCCGCCACGAGCGATGACAATTTCACCTGCTTCTTCGAGTCTACGGATAACCGTTACAATACGAGTTTGTGCTTCTTCAACATCACGCAATCGAACCGGCCCCATATATTCCATTTCTTCTTTAAATGTTTCAACCATTCGCTTCGACATGTTTTTGAAGACAATTTCCTTGACTTCCTCACTTGCAACACGAAGGGAAAGCATAAGATCTTCATTCTCAACATCCCGAATCACGCGTTGGATTGCACGATTATCAAGTGTCACTATATCTTCAAATACAAACATTCTCTTCTTAATTTCTTCAGCAAGTTCTGGATCTTGTATTTCGAGTGCATCTAAGATCGTTCTTTCAGTCGAGCGGTCGACACCATTTAATACCTCTACAACTGCCTCAATACCACCTGTTTGTGTATAATCATGTGTCACTGTAGCAGAGAGTTTACGCTCTAAGATTTGTTCCACCTCATTGATAATCTCGGGTGAAGTTCGATCCATAATGGCGATTCTTCTAGCGATATCTGCTTGAACTTCTTGTGGCAATTCAGATAATATTTGTGCAGCCTGCCTTGAATCCAAATACGATAAAATTAAGGCAATTGTCTGTGGATGTTCATTTTGAATGAAATTCAAAATTTGACCTGGGTCTGCTTTCCTTGCAAAATCAAACGGTTTAACCTGTAATGAAGATGTTAGGCGATTAATGATAATTCCTGCTTGCTCCTCACCCAGTGCTTTTTCGAGCACTGTTTTTGCATACCCAATCCCACCTTGAGTGATATAGTCTTGGGCCATCGCAATTTGATGGAACTCTTCCATAATTTGTTCTTTCGTATTGGCTTCCACCTTGCGAACGCCTGAAATTTCTAATGTTAGTTTCTCAATCTCTTCCTCTGAAAGATGCTTATACACTGAAGCCGAAACATCCGGGCCAAGTGAAATGAGGAGAATGGCCGCTTTTTGTTTTCCAGTAAGTCCCATTTGCATATCTCGTTTTGCCATTTCTCCACCTCCTACTCGTCTGCTAACCAAGAACGTAATAATTTCGCAAAATCTTCAGGTTTATCTTTCGCAAGCTTCTCCAATTGTCTTCTTCTAACCGTAGTTTCCGATTCTTTTTCTTCATTAACGTCTGGAATATGATCAAAGAATACAGGTTCTGATTGAGGGATTTCTTCTTCAATCTCTGTTTCTTTCTTTTTACGTAAAAATAAGAATAATAGAATGATTAGGCCAAGGACTAAAATACCACCTACAATATAAACCCATAAAGGGATTGTTTTAATGGTAGGCGATTCAGTAACAGTGGTCGTTTTCCCACTAAATTCTTGAACTGACACGACAATTTTATCCTGAATCTCTTCTTGTGTTAATTCAGTATTTTCATCTTGGTTAATACTAGTACTTACGATAGTGCTCAATATTCTCTCGATATCATCGACACTTTCTTGTGGCATAGAGGTAGGATTTTTCGGGTCTGGCGCTTCAACCATTACCTGGATTCCTAAATCTCTAATTTTATAAGGTGCTTCAACAATATTTTTTGTGATACGGTTCACATCTTTATTCACACGTTCTTCGATTCGTTCATAATCCCCATTACCAGCTTGTCCATCAGCATTATAGGATGGAATATCTGTTTCTCCTGTCCCAACAACTCCACCAGCCTGTGCCCCTTCACCTGTATAGGTTTCAGTAATACGCTCAACACTAATTTCGATACCATCCATATTTTCAGGGTCAACGGGTGTGACTAAATTTTCTTGACGGTTTTCTTGTGTGAAATCAATATCAGTAGTAACAGATACAAAAACCTTATCTGGTCCCATCATCGTTCCAAGCATTTGCTGTACCTGTCTTTGAATATCTCTTTCAATCTCACGTTTCAAATCAAGCTGTGAGGCCACATTTCCGATAACTGATACATTTTCTTCATTTTCTAAGTCGAAATACTCAAAGTTTTGATTCGTTATGACGATATTATCAGTAGGTAAGTTAGGAATACTTTTTGAAACCAAGTGATATAAGGATTTTATCTGCTGTGCGTCCAACTTATATCCAGGTTTCGTGTTAAGAACGATTGATGCGGAAGCCTCTGCTTGGCTATCCTTCACAAAAATTCCTTCGTTCGGCATACTGATCATAACGTTCGCATCGTTTATCCCATCGATGCTCTTGATCATATTTGCTAATTCAGTTTGAGTGGATTCAAGTTTTAACATATTAAATTCATTATCGGTCATCCCAAAACCAGCATTTTGACCAAAAAATGAATAATCAATGTTACCACTATCCGGTATTCCTTCTGCCGCAAGTTCGACCATTAATGGTTCTACCAATTCCTCTGGAACCTTAATGGTCGATCCATTATCCGCTATTTCTGATTGAATTCCTCTTGAATCTAACGTCGCTTTAATTTGCCCTGTTTCCTGTGGAGATAGATTGCTATACATAGGGACTAGGTTTGTTTTCGTTGTAAAAAACACAGTAAGCGAAATAATGAAAATGAAAAGCAATGGCAACCCAATTATTGTAGCTTTTTGAAAGCTGGACTGTTTTTTCCAAAACTCTCCTATTTTTGTCTTATATAATAGTAGTTTCTCTTTCATGACATACCCCTAAGTAGAATATTTAAATCCCGGATTAAACCTGCATCCTCATGATTTCTTGGTATGCTTCCACAACTTTGTTTCGAATTTGAAGTGTCGTTTGCAATGACACACTTGCTTTCTCAGAAGCAATCATTACTTGGTGTAAATCTACATTTTCACCCTTAATAAGCTTTTCGGTCATTTTATCTGAAGTCTGTTGAGCTTCATTTACATTATTTATGGCATCTTTTAAAAAGTTGCTAAATTCCTTTTGAACAGCATTCGCAGTCTTTGGCTGTATAATAGGCTTCGACAAAACCTGCGATGTTGCAATATTTATCTTATCAATCATGACTAATCACCTATTTTCCTATTTCTAAAGCTTTCATTAACATTCCTTTTGACGCATTAAAAACTGTTACATTCGCTTCGTAGGATCTTGTAGCACTCATCAAGTCGACCATTTCCTTTAGAGGGTCTACATTCGGAAGAGCCACATATCCGTCAGCATTTGCATCTGGATGATCTGGGTTATATACGAGCTGAAATGGGGTTTGATCTTCGACGATACCTGTCACCTTAACGCCATTTCCTGCTTTTGATTGATTCATTGCTTTTGATAAGTGGGAAGAAAAGCTGTTACCTTGTGGCTGCTGAACAACCATTTTCCTTCTATACGGTTGCCACTGTCCATCTACAAGTTTCCCTCTTGTTGTATCCACATTTGCCATATTAGAAGAAATAACGTCCATTCTAAGTCGTCCCGCAGTTAGGGCTGAGCTACTTGTATTGAGGCTATGAAAAATTGACACCTTCAGTTCCCTCCTTTTACGACTGTTTTTAATGTATTGAATTTCCCGCTAATTCTTTGTGTTATCGCATTATAATAGATTTGATTTTCTGCTAATAGCGCCATTTCCTTATCGATATCGACATTATTACCGTTATGGTTATATGCAGTATCATTCTTGGCAATGAGTGGACTGTTTGAACGTTTGCTGCTTGTAAATTCGATATGTTTTTCATTTGTTCGATTAGCTCGCATTAGGCTGTCCGTCTCATTAGCAAGAAGGTTTTTAAAGCTCACATCTTGTGCTTTATAATTTGGTGTATCCACATTTGCTATATTATTTGAAATGACCTTCTGTCTTAAAGCTGAATAATCCAAAGCTTTTTCAAGCGAATATATTGTATTAGAAAAAAGTTTCATAGAGACCCCTCACAAAAAAGTACTATCATTCGAATAAATATAACGAATCGTATTAACTCCTTTATTATTGTAATGAAATTAATTCTATCTGTCTATGAAGCTTACGATAAAAAGTGATAATTTTCGACAATTTAGGACTTTCTACTCATGGTTTCCGTTTATCATTATAGAATTTCATAGGAGGAGTTTCACCTGTTTTTTACAAAAATCGTCAAGTACATATTTCCACTTCAAATACTCGACAAATTATGTTACAAATCGCTTTTATGATAATCATGCAAATAAAAAAACGAAGATGGGAAATGCATCTTCGTTTTTCTTATAATTTAATGTGATTTTAGTTTTTCTAATTCAAGTAAGAATTTATCGTTTAGTACTTTAATGTACGTACCTTTCATTCCTAGTGAACGAGATTCAATTACACCAGCACTTTCAAGCTTTCTTAATGCGTTAACGATAACTGATCTTGTAATTCCCACGCGGTCTGCAATTTTACTTGCAACTAGTAACCCTTCGTTGCCATTTAACTCTTCAAAGATATGTTCAATTGCTTCAAATTCACTATAAGACAATGAACTGATTGCCATCTGCACAACAGCTTTGCTTCTAGCTTCTTCTTCAATTTCTTCCGCTTTTTCACGCAGAATTTCCATACCAACAACTGTTGCACCATATTCAGCTAAAATGAGGTCATCATCTTCAAATCTTTCATCAAGTCTTGAAAGGATGAGTGTTCCTAATCTTTCTCCACCACCGATTATAGGTACAATCGTTGTTAATCCATTCTTAAACAATTCCTTATTCTCGATTGGAAAAGCAGTATAATCACTTTCAATATCGAGATTAGAGGATGTTTCGTGAATGTTGAATAAGCTTTGTGTGTACTCTTCAGGGAAATGACGATCCTCAATCATTTTCTTGATTCTTTCGTTTTCAATCGTTTGCTTGATGGCAAAACCAAGAAGTTTTCCACGACGACTTAATAAGAAGGTATTCGCTCCAATTACGTCGGTTAATGTTTCTGACATTTCCTTAAAGTTAACTGGTTTACCTGCTGCATTTTGCAGCATTGCATTAATTTTTCTAGTTCTTTCTAATAATTGCATTTTTCTTGTTCCTCCTGATAATCTTACAAAATAAACTGACTTAAATCTTTGTTCTTCACAATTGTACTCAATTTCTCATCGACATATTGAGGAGTAATTGTGATTTGTTCCATCGTAATGTCCGGCGCTTCAAATGATAGATCCTCTAATAGTCTCTCCAAAATTGTATGTAGACGACGAGCACCAATATTATCTGTATCCTGATTCACTTGAAAGGCAACTTCAGCTATCTTACGAATAGCATCGTCAGAAAATTCAAGTTGTATACCTTCTGTTTCTAATAATGCTGAATATTGTTTCAATAGTGCATTATCTGGCTCAACTAAGATACGGTAGAAATCATCTACTGTTAACTTAGTTAGCTCAACACGAATCGGAAAACGACCTTGTAATTCAGGGATTAAATCTGAAGGCTTTGACATATGAAAAGCTCCAGCTGCAATAAAGAGCATATGATCTGTTTTAACAGAACCATATTTGGTGACAACTGTTGAACCTTCTACAATCGGTAAAATATCACGTTGGACTCCTTCCCTTGAAACATCTGCAGAAGAAGAATTATGACTTTTACCTGCAACCTTATCGATCTCATCGATAAAAATAATACCTGACTGTTCAGCACGGTTTACAGCTTCTTGTGTTACCTCATCCATATCAATTAGCTTGGCTGCTTCTTCATTTGTTAAGACTTTACGAGCTTCTTTAACTGTTAATTTACGCTTTTTGCGCTTTTTCGGCATGAGGTTGCTTAATGCATCCTGCATATTCATTCCCATATTTTCCATACCAGAGCCTTGTAAAAGGTCGAACATAGATGCCTGTTGCTCCTCTACTTCGACAGTTACATAATAATCCTCGAGCTCACCAAGCGCAAGCTTATGCGCCATTCGCTTTCTTCGTTCACTCAAGCTTTCTTCTTCATTTGTTTTCTCTACTTCAGGCTCAGTGTTATTGCCTCCAAAAAGCATCTCAAGTGGGTTTTTATAAGATGTTTGCTTTTTAGAGCTTGGGACAAGTAGTTCAACAATTCGTTTATTTGCATTTTCCTCAGCACGTTCGGAAACTTGAACCATCTTATCCTCTTTAACGAGGCGAACTGACGTTTCTACTAAATCACGAACCATTGATTCAACATCGCGTCCGACATATCCAACTTCAGTAAATTTCGTTGCTTCTACTTTGATAAAAGGTGCACCAACTAGTTTTGCTAGTCGTCTAGCTATTTCAGTTTTACCAACTCCAGTTGGCCCGATCATCAAAATATTCTTGGGTACAATTTCATCTCTTAACTTTTCATTAAGCAGGTTACGACGATATCGATTTCTTAAAGCCACTGACACAGCTCTTTTTGCTTCATGTTGGCCAATAATGTATTGATCTAATTTTTCTACAATCTGTCTTGGGGTTAGATTCGTCTTCAAAGTAGTCCCCTCCTTATAGTTCCTCAACTATAATATTTTCATTTGTATACACACAAATTTCACTTGCAATTTCTAATGAAGCTTTTGCAATTTCTCTTGCAGTTAAATGATCACCTGAATATTTTTTCAATGCACGTCCTGCAGAAAGCGCGTAATTCCCACCAGAGCCAATTGCCAAAATCCCATCATCTGGCTCAATTACTTCGCCTGTTCCAGATATAAGAAGCAAATCCTTCTCATCCATTACAATCAGCATTGCCTCTAATTTACGAAGAACTTTGTCGCTTCTCCATTCTTTTGCAAGTTCAACTGCTGCCCTTTGCAAATTTCCATTAAACTCTTCTAGGCGTCCTTCAAACATTTCAAATAAGGTAAACGCATCTGCGACCGACCCTGCAAATCCAGCAATAACCCTTCCTTGAAATAGTTTTCGTACCTTTCTTGCTGTATGTTTCATAACAACGGCATTTCCAAAGGTAACTTGACCATCACCTGCCATTGCTGATTTTCCTTTGTGTTTTACAGCGAATATTGTTGTTGCATGAAAATTAGACATTTCTCAAACAACCTCCTTATGCACGTGGATGTGAGGACTTATAGATATTTCGCAAATGATCCTTTGTAACATGTGTATACACTTGTGTTGATGACAAACTTTCATGACCCAGCAGTTCTTGTACAGACCTCATATCAGCGCCCTCGTTTAAAAGATGTGTAGCAAAAGTATGTCTTAATACGTGTGGACTAATATGAATGGTAGAAGATGTCTTCTTTATCATATTATTTAAGATTAACCTGACTCCTCTTGTTGTTAGAGGTCCACCCCGGAAATTAAGAAATAAATGGTTTGTATGTACTGAAGCTTTTTCAAGTAGTTCCTTGCGACCTATGGATATATAGTTCGTTAGTGCTTGCTCAGCATAGCTTCCAAAAGGGACATATCGCTGTTTATTTCCCTTTCCGTGAACAAACACAATCCCAGTTGAAAAGTCCAAGTCCTGGAGTGTAAGCTTACAGCATTCACTCACACGGATTCCAGTCGCATAAAGCAACTCAAGTATAGCTTGATCCCGTTTCCCTAAGCTAGTTGAAACATCTGAAACTTTAAATAGCTTTTCCAATTCTTCTTCATATAAAAAATGGGGAAGTCTTTGTTCCCTTTTCGGTAATGACACAAGAATAAAAGGATTTTGAGAAATATGCTTTTCCCTTAATAGGAAATTAAAAAAACTGCGCAATGTTGATATTTTTTTTGCAACAGTACGTCTTGCATATTGTTTCTTATAAAGCTCAGTTAGATACAAACGCACATCGGAATATGTGACGTCAGTAAGATTTGAGATCGTTTCTCGTTTCATAAATAAGAAAAAGTGTTCAATTGACTGTTCATAATGCACAATAGTATATTCTGAATAATTTTTCTCAATTTGTAAATATTCTTTGAATAACTGTAACGATTTGTTCACATCTTCCAATATTTTCACCTCACAAGGGCTACTAAATATTATCACAATTTAGTAGCCCTTGCAAATAAAAACTCTGATTTTTTTACAAAATTCTGAATTGCGTAAGAAATCCACTTTTTTCTGACGAAAAATGGAAAGTGGTGAGCTGAAAGTTGCTCACCACCACATGTTACTTCTGCGTTTCTTCTTTATAATCACACTGGGCACATTGTACCTGAATTCCTTTTTTGAGTTTTTTCTCAACTAACAGGTTTTCACACTTCGGACATTTCCGAGCAAGTGGTTTATCCCAAGATAGGAAATCACATTCTGGGTATTGATCGCAACCATAAAAAATTCTTTTCTTCTTGCTTTTTCTCTCAACAATATTTCCTTTTTCACATTTCGGACAAGGAACCCCGATTTCTTTAACAATCGGTTTTGTATTGCGACAATCAGGAAAATTCGAACAGGCCATGAATTTGCCATAGCGACCCATTTTATAAACCATAGGATGACCACAGTTTTCACAATCCACGCCTGCAGGCTCATCCTTAATTTCTACTTCCTTCATTTCTGATTCTGCAATTTCTAATCTTTTTTCAAAGTCCTGATAAAATTCATCAATTATTTTGATCCATTCTGTTTTTCCTTCTTCAATTTCATCAAGGTCATGTTCCATTTTCGCAGTAAATTTTACATCTAAAATTCTCGGGAAGAATTCAAGCATTAACTCATCTACGATTTCCCCTAATTCGGTAGGAACAAACCGTTTATTATCTAAGGACACATAGCCCCTTTTCTGAATCGTATCAAGAGTTGGTGCATAAGTGGAAGGTCTTCCTATTCCAAGTTCCTCCATGGTTTTAACAAGTCGAGCTTCCGTATATCTAGGAGGTGGCTGTGTAAAGTGTTGCTTCGGATCAATATCTGTAGCAAATACACGGTCACCTTCTTTTAAATCAGGTAGCATATTCTCTTTTTCTTCAACATTGTCATCATTACCCTCAACATAAACCTTCATAAATCCAGGGAATTTAACTTTTGAACCAGTGGCTCTGAACACAACGTCTCCATAATTTAGGTCAACGCTCATCGTATCCATAATTGCGGAAGCCATTTGACTTGCTACAAATCGTTCCCAAATCAATTTATATAATCTTAATTGATCTCTGCTTAAATATTGTTTCACACTATTTGGTTCTCTGAAAACTGAAGTCGGGCGAATCCCTTCGTGAGCATCCTGCGTATTCGCACCTTTTTTCTCTTTTCTTTTCGTATCTGTTACAAATTGTTTTCCAAATGTCTGTTCAATATATTGGGAGCTTTCCTCAACGGCTGTATCTGAAATTCGAGTTGAATCTGTACGCATGTATGTGATTAGACCAACTGTTCCTTCCTTACCTAGGTCAATTCCTTCATATAATTGTTGTGCTAGCATCATTGTTTTCTTTGCACGGAAATTTAATTTACGTGCTGCTTCCTGTTGTAGGGAAGATGTAATAAACGGTGGTGCTGGATTTCTTTTTCGCTCTTTTTTTGTGACAGAAGTAATGGTAAATGACTTCGCTTTCTTAGAAATCACTGCTGTTAACTCTTCATCGCTCCCAGAGAATTCAGCTTCAATTTGAGAAAGGATATCTTCTACCTCAGTCACATTTGTTAACTCTAATTTTTTTCCATTTACACCGTAAAATTGCCCTTCAAATTGTACATTTTCATTTTCTTTTAAAAAGTTCGCTTTGATTGACCAATATTCTTCCGGTTCAAAATCTTGAATCTCTTTTTCTCTATCAATAATCAATCTAACTGCAACTGATTGAACTCGTCCTGCACTTAAACCCTTCTTTACTTTCTTCCATAGCAATGGGCTAATATTATAGCCTACTAATCTGTCAAGAACACGTCTTGCTTGTTGTGCATCTACTAGAGCCTGATTAATTGGACGTGGATGTTTAAAGGACTCTTTAATGGCATCCTTTGTAATTTCGTTAAAAACAACTCGACAATCAGAGGTTATATCAAGATCTAACGAGTGAGCCAAATGCCAAGCGATTGCTTCCCCTTCGCGATCGGGGTCAGCTGCTAGATAAACTTTCTTTGCCTTCTTTGCGGCTGTCTTTAATTCCTTTAATACAGGGCCTTTTCCACGAATTGTAATATATTTTACTTCAAAATCGTTTTTTGCATCTACACCCATTTGACTTCTTGGGAGATCTCGTACATGGCCCATTGAAGCCTTTACCTTGTATTTTTTCCCCAAATATCTCTCAATTGTTTTTGCTTTTGCTGGTGATTCAACTATGACTAAATAGTCCGACATGTATCGCTTCCTCCTTAGAGGTTAAATTAATTTTCCATTTATAATAAATTTTACCTAAGTTACTGTAATCAAATGCGCCTTGGCGTATTTGCGCCCAGATTTTTTCGAGCTTGCTCGAAAAACTACCTCTAAAAATCTGTGGCATCCGCCGGAAGCTTTGACTTATTCAGTCGGGGTTTAAACCCCACTGAATAAGTTAAATCCTCCATATTATTAAATATTCATGTACCGTTTGTCAAACTGTTAAATTTATTTTTATACATTTTTACTAGTTATTTTTATTCAAAAGTACGAATTTCTGATAAAATATCCTCACTTGTAAGGACTAATTTTGCTCCAGATTGGATTAACTTATTTGTTCCTACACATGAAGGTTCTAATATCGAACCTGGTATCGCAAAGACCTCTCTGCCTTGGTTTAGAGCTTGATCAGCGGTAATTAAAGAACCGCTTCTTTCTTTTGCTTCAACAACAAGAGTTCCTTGAGTTAAACCACTAATAATTCGATTTCGCATCGGAAACTGCCATTTTTCAGGCTTTGTGGATGGGGGATATTCAGAAATAAGTATATGATTCTGAGTGATGGTAGTTGCCAACTCTTTGTTCTCGTGAGGATAAATATGATGAAGACCGCCAGCGATGACTGCAATTGTTTTTCCATTATTTCGGATTGCTAATTGGTGTCCCATTGTATCAATACCACGCGCTAAACCACTAACCAATACCCAATTTTGCTTAATCAAAGGTTCTAAGACCTTTTTCATACTCTGTAAACTTGTTGATGATGGTGTACGTGAACCAACAACACTTAATAATTTCTTACTATTTAATAAGGATTTGTCTCCAAGCGTATAAATGACCCACGGTGGATCAAAAATCTGTTTCAATAGTCTAGGATACTCTTGATCAAATATGGTAATAATCCCAACATTATTATCGCTATATTGTTTTAGCATACTTTGGATTGATAAAGAATGCAAATCTTTTAGAAAAATAGTTAGTTGATTTTTAGACAATGGAAGGATTTTTTCATAAAAGGATGGGGAGTATTTATAGATATTGGAGAGGGTCAAATCATGCTGTAGAATTTTATAAATTGATTTCCAACCTATTCCTCGACAGTGATGAAGATGTATTAATTTTTCTCGAAATTTGTCCATATATTCTCCTTTTTTTCATCAGAAAAAGACAGTTCTTAGACAAGAACTGCCTCTTTCGAGTATTTATTAGTGAGTTTTACACTTTTCGTATAAACCCTTTTCTTTAAGAACAGAAATTAAAGTTTCACCCATTACTGACGGTGTTTCAGCGACCTTAATTCCACATTCATTCATTGTTTTGATCTTTTCAGCAGCAGTACCTTTACCACCCGAAATAATCGCACCAGCATGGCCCATACGCTTTCCTGGAGGTGCAGTTTGTCCACCGATAAATCCAACAACTGGTTTAGTCATGTTTGCTTTAACCCATTCAGCAGCTTCTTCTTCAGCTGTTCCACCGATTTCACCAATCATGATAACCGCATATGTTTCTTCATCTTCATTAAATGCTTTTAACACATCGATGAAGTTCGTTCCGTTTACAGGGTCTCCACCAATACCTACTGCAGTTGTTTGACCAATTCCAGCTTGAGTTAATTGATGTACAGCCTCATATGTTAATGTACCAGAACGTGACACAACGCCTACATGTCCTTTTTTATGGATATACCCAGGCATGATTCCGATTTTACATTCATCAGCAGTGATTACACCAGGACAGTTAGGACCTACTAAACGAGTCTTCTTACCTTCCATATAGCGTTTCACTTTCACCATGTCTAATACTGGTATATGCTCAGTAATACAGATTGCTAAGTCTAATTCAGCATCAACTGCTTCGATAATTGCGTCTGCTGCAAATGGAGCAGGAACATAAATTACTGATGCTGTTGCACCTGTTTGTTCTACTGCTTCTTTTACAGTATTAAATACAGGAACACCTTCTACTTCAGTTCCACCTTTACCAGGTGAAGTACCACCAACAATTTTAGTACCATATTCAAGCATTTGTTTTGTATGGAATAATGCAGTAGCACCTGTTATCCCTTGAACAATTACTTTTGTATCTTTATTAACAAAAACACCCATGTTTGTCCCCTGCCTTTCTATCCTACTAGTGATACGATTTTTTGTGCACCGTCTGCCATTGATTCAGCAGCTGTAATGTTCAGACCAGATTCTTGTAAAATCTTTTTACCTAAATCTACGTTTGTTCCTTCAAGACGTACTACTAGAGGAATTTCCAAGCCTACTTGTTTCGTTGCAGTTACAACACCTTCAGCAATTACATCACACTTCATAATTCCACCAAAGATATTTACGAAAATACCTTTAACGTTTTCATCAGATAGAATGATTTTGAATGCTTCAGTAACTTTCTCAGCAGTAGCGCCGCCCCCAACATCAAGGAAGTTCGCGGGGTCGCCACCGTAGTGCTTAATAATGTCCATTGTAGACATAGCAAGACCTGCACCGTTTACCATACATCCGATGTTTCCGTCTAGTGAAATATAGCTTAAATCATATTTAGATGCTTCAATTTCTTTTGCATCTTCTTCGTCTAAATCACGGTACTCAAGTACGTCTTTTTGACGGTATAATGCGTTAGAATCAAAGTTTAATTTAGCATCAAGTGCCATTACTTTACCATCGCCTGTTACAACTAATGGGTTAATTTCAGCAATTGAGCAATCTTTTTCAACGAATGCAGTGTATAAAGCAGTCATAAATTTAACAGCTTGATTCACTAATTCTTTTGGAATGTTAATGTTGAAAGCAATTCGACGAGCTTGGAATGGTAATAATCCAACTACAGGGTCGATTACTTCTTTGAAAATCTTTTCAGGTGTTTTTTCAGCAACCTCTTCGATTTCTGTTCCACCTTCTTCAGATGCCATTAAAACAACGCGAGAAGTAGCACGATCAAGTACTAGTCCAACATAGTACTCTTTTTTAATATCGCAACCTTCTTCAATTAGAAGACGTTTTACTTCTTTACCTTCTGGTCCTGTTTGGTGTGTTACAAGCGTTTTACCTAGGATTTCATTAGCATATGTACGAACCTCATCTAGGTTTTTTGCTACTTTAACTCCACCCGCTTTACCACGACCCCCTGCGTGAATTTGTGCTTTAACAACACAAACTTGGGAACCAAGTTCTTTTGCAGCTTCAACAGCCTCATCAACCGTGAAAGCAACCTTACCATTTGGAACAGCTACCCCATATTGTCTGAGGATCTCTTTTCCTTGATACTCATGGATATTCATTTCCCATCCTCCATTCTTATGTATAAAAGCAAAGAATTTTTTGTCAGTCCAAATGTTATTATACATTTTCTTTTTTCAACTTTCTATGACAATTATAATTTTTCCGAAAAATCTTATTTGCATAGAAATTTACATCATACTGAGATAGGTTTTTTTCCCAAATCTTTATGACGTTAACTCGACAAAATTAGACTGCGCTTTCATTTTATAACTGAATTAACTACTTGTCTACCATTTCGCATGAATTTGTTCTTTTTTCTGCAAATAATGACTTATTTACTATACCACGAAACTATTTTTTCGATTCTTCAAGGTTTTTATCCATTTGATAAACAAAAGCAAAAATTTCTGCAATGACTTGATATAAATCTTCTGGAATCCCCTCATTTATTCTAAGTTCACCTAATATCTCGACTAAAGCTGTATCCTCTTGGATTGGGACTTTATGTTCCTTGGCCTTATCAATTATATTTTTAGCTACGAGCCCTCTACCTTTTGCAACTACCTTAGGCTCAGAATCTATTTTTTCGTTGTATGACAAAGCAACAGCCATTTTTGCTTTGTTCTTTTGTATTTTTTTCATATTTTCAAATCTACTCTTTCATGAACCTTAGTTGAGTCAGTTTGACCTATCACTTTGTTCCTGTCTACTGGGTTACTTATTTTTATAGATGAAAGCTGATACCCTAAAGGTTCCAAATTAGTTTGGAGTGTTGATTTCAAATCACTAATTATAGACTCAATTCCTTCTGATTGATTATAGATGACTAGTGATAAAATGCGATTTTGAACCTTAACATCAATGACTACTTCATTTAAATTTTTGAGTTCTAGCGAAAAAAGTAGACGACAAAAATTAGAGTCAATTTCCCCGTTTTTCTTCCTTCCAGACATCCGAAGTGAAATGTTCTTATTATCTGGGGTTTGAAAGTTAAATTGTTGCTGAAGAAATTGGCTTAAATCATTTGATGTTAGGTCAACTGTGTCCATTTGATGTAAAGGGCTATGTTGAGAGGTACTAGAGATTTCACTCGTATTAGCTGATAATAAGATTGGTAGGTTGGTGGATGAACTCTGTGTTTTTTGTTCTCCTTGACTTGAATTTGAAAGAGAGTGAAGCTTTTGTACTGCTCCACTCTTAAATATTGCTTGAATTAAATGAATTGGAATCATCATTTTACCTCTATTAACTCTCGAATGGGGGCATATGAACGTCGATGTACACTTGTAACGCCATATTTTTTTAGCGCATCAAGATGATATGCTGTACCATATCCCATATGCTTTTCGAACCCGTATTGTGGATATTCATGACCTAAGCGAACCATTAAACGGTCTCTAGTCACTTTTGCGATAATTGAGCTTGCTGCTATTGATACACTTTTTGAATCGCCTTTAATGATTGACGTTTGTGGGATATCAATTGGTATTTCCATTGCATCAACTAAAAGATGGTCGGGTTTTTCAGAAAGAGCCAAAAGTGCTTTTTTCATTGCTTGTTTTGTTGCTTGATAAATATTTACTTCATCTATAACTTCTGCCGGTATGATCCCGATGCCGATCGAAATCGCGCACTCTGTTATTTGATGAAATAATTCCTCTCGCTTTTGTTCCGTTAGTTTTTTTGAATCATTTACGCCCGGTAAAAAGGCGTCCTGAGGTAAAATGACAGCAGCCGCAACTACAGGTCCTGCCAATGGGCCACGACCGACTTCATCGACACCTGCTATAAAACGATACCCTTTATTATAAAGGCCTTGCTCGTATTGGGTCATTTCTTTAAATTGTTGCTCTAAGGCCTTTTCTTCGTCTTTTTTCTTTCTCCATCGTTGCAATAGAACTTGAACCCCTTTACGGGAATCCCTTTCACAGTCTTTTAGAAACTGATCCTGTTCGTTATGTATCATGGATAATTTATTTTCGATATCTTTGATTGTCAATTGTGACATGCCTTCACCTTCAATTTCTAGTGCTGTATGTAAGTTATATCGTCATCTTTTAAAAAAAATGAAGGCTCGCTATAAAGCGAACCTTAAGGTTTCTCAAATGTAAGCCTGCCTAATTTTTCAGTTCGAATTTCTCGAATAATTAATTCAGCTGTTTTATCATAGTCTACGAATCCACCAGACATCATGCTACCACGACGTTTGGCAATTTCATCAAATAGCAATACGATATCATCTGGAATTTCTTCAAGACCAAAACGTTCTTTTAAATTCTCAGGATAATTTTCTTCTAAAAATCGAAGGGCATACACAGCAATATCCTGCAGATTTAGAATTGTATCTTTAATAGCTCCAGTTGTTGCTAATTTTTGACCCACTTCTTGGTCCTCGAATTTTGGCCATAGAATTCCCGGTGTATCAAGGAGCTCTAACTCTTTACCAACCTTAATCCATTGCTGAGCTTTCGTAATACCGGGACGGTCGCCCGTTTGTGCAATGTTTTTCTTTGCTAGGCGATTAATTAATGTCGATTTACCGACATTCGGAATCCCTACGATTAATGCTCGGATTGCTCGTGGTCGAATCCCTTTTGCAGCCATTTTGTCAAATTTATCTTTTAAAATTACCTTTGCTTCACTAACGATTTGCTTCATGCCATTACCTTCTTGTGAATTAATAGCAAGGGCATGTATGCCGTTTTCTTTATAATATGAAATCCATTCTTTTGTTACTTTTGGATCGGCCATGTCTGCTTTATTCAAAAGGAGAAGTCTTGGTTTATTTTTTATGATTTCATCAATCATTGGGTTTCGGGATGATGCAGGAATCCTAGCATCTACAAGTTCGAATACAATATCGATGAGAGAGAGTTTTTCTGTAACCTGTCTTCTCGCTTTTGCCATATGGCCTGGAAACCATTGAATTGTCAATATCTTCACCAACTTATATGGTTAATTTTTTTGGAAGTTGTCGCTTATAACCTATTTTACAATACCAAAATCAGATAGTGGCCAGTAGATTAGGCTTGTCTCACCTAGGACTTCGCTGATTGGAACTGGGCCGATATGGCGTGAGTCCTTACTGTAACGGCGATTGTCCCCCATGACAAACAGGTGACCTTCTGGGACTTCTTCTAAAATAAATGGATCTGTAAGTGGTCCATCAATTAGGTTTTTCTTATATTCATCAAGATAGGGTTCTTCGTACGGTTCATCATTAATGTAGAGGATATCGTTTTTATATTCAATTCGATCACCAGGTAATCCTATTATCCGCTTGATGTAATCTTTTTCGACGGTTGCATGGAAGACTACGATGTCAAAGCGATCTGGTTTACCAACCTTATAGCCAATCTTATTCACAATCATGCGGTCTTGGTGATGTAAGGTTGGCATCATTGAAAGCCCGTCTACTACAATTGGTGCAAAGAAAAAATAACGGATTACTGCTGCTAATATGACAGCAATGGCTAGCGCTTTAATCCATTCCCAAAGTTCATTTTTTTGTTTGGCCATCATTGCTCCTCCACTTGTTCTTTTCTCATCTACCAAATAACTTTTTTATATAAGAATAGAGTATGTATTATCCTACTATTATAAATAGAATTTGCGCAAATGTAAAAGGAGCTTGTTAAATTTATACAAGCTCCTTTCTCGTTTATTATCGAATTTCTTTAATACGTGCTTTTTTACCACGAAGTTCGCGTAAGTAGTATAATTTCGCACGGCGTACTTTACCACGGCGTACTACTTCAAGCTTCGCAATTTTTGGTGTATGCACTGGGAATGTACGTTCAACACCAACTCCGTAAGATACCTTACGAACAGTGAAAGTTTCGCTAATTCCACCACCACGACGCTTAATCACAACACCTTCATATACCTGAATACGTTCACGAGTACCCTCGATAACTTTAACGTGTACACGTACTGTATCTCCAGGACGGAAAACAGGAAGGTCAGTTCTTAATTGTTCTTTTGTGATTTCTTCAATAATGTTTTGCATCGTCTTTTCAACTCCTTCCAACAGATGCTCTTACCAATATTCATTCATTGCAGCGGAACATCTTAATAAGACAACGGACAATTTGCCCAAGTCACAAAGAGTATATTACCATAATCCTGTTACCGTTGCAATAGTTACTCTTCATCTATTTTAATTTCTTTTAACCATTTTTCTTGCTTTGGTGAAAGTTTATAGCTTTCAAGTAAATCAGGCCTTCTATTATATGTTCGTCTAAGCGATTCTTTTTCCCGCCATTCTTCAATATGCATATGATTTCCAGATAAAAGGACATCAGGTACGGTCATGCCTCTAAAATCTGCAGGTCTTGTATAATGAGGGTGTTCTAGTAATCCCGTACTATGAGAATCAAGCACTGGTGAGTCCTCATTACCTAATACTCCTGGTAAAAGTCGAACAACACTATCTGAGATAACCATTGCTGCCAGTTCACCACCAGTTAAGACAAAATCACCAATTGAAATTTCCTCTGTACTTAGATTTTCTCTTATCCGTTCATCATAGCCTTCATAGTGACCACAAATAAAAATCAAATGATCTTCCTTTGCCAATTGTTCGGCTTTCTGTTGGGTAAATCTCTCTCCCTGCGGGCATAAGAGTATCACTTTAGGTTTTGATTCCGTTTGTGTAGTAAGGTCTTCCACGGCATCAAAGATGGGCTGTGGCATTAATACCATTCCAGCTCCACCACCATAAGGATAGTCGTCAACTTTTTGATGTTTGTTATCGGCATATTCACGAAAATTTACGACTCTAAACGAAACTTTCTCTTTTTCTTGTGCCTTTTTTAAAATGGATTCACCAAGTACACCATTAAACATATTTGGAAAAAGGGTTAAGATATCAATTTTCATGTTAGATTAATCCTTCCATGAGGTGAATGGTGATTCTTTTTTCTTCAATATCAATTTCTTTTACGATATCATCAATAAACGGAATCAAAATTTCCTTACCCTTTCCACCTTTTACAACCCACACATCATTCGCACCTGGTGTTAATATTTCTTTGATAGCGCCTAATTCTTCGCCTTCCTCTGTAATAACAGTACAGCCAATAATTTCGTGGAAGTAATATTCTCCTTCCTCCAATTCACCGAGTTGACTTTCATGTACTTTCACTAGGGAGTCTTTAAACTTCTCCACATCATTAACGTTGTCGTAGCCCTCAAAAGTAACTAAATCGAAATTTTTATGAGTTCGGTGCGATTGGACTGTAACTTCAATAGGTTCTTTATCTGCTATAAAGATATGTAATGTATTTCCAACCTTATAACGTTCTTCAGGAAAATCCGTTCTCGAGATTATGCGAACCTCACCTTTGATTCCATGTGTATTTACAATTTTTCCGACGTTATACCACTTGTCCATTTATTTCACCTCTAACGAATTTCTTCAACTATTCCTTCTTTAATTATAATTGTTCGTGCAGTTGTTACTTCATCCCAGTTATCCCCTACATTTATATCAATAATAGATTGTACTTCTTTTTCTTTTATTTCACTGCCTATGGGTAGCATATGTATTTGTTCGATTTGGAACTCAAATTGTTTGATTTTTTCTTGCCTAAGGTTCATTTCATTAGTGAAATAAAGGTTAATTTTCGCAGAATCAAATTTCTTAAGCTTTTCCATCTTTTTTAGTTCAAACTTGAGCTGCTCGCATTCTTTAAGTAGTTGATCTTTATTGGTTTGTAATGAATCGATGAGCTTTGTTTTGCTAATATCCGTTAAGATTTGTTTAACTTCAACTGTTTGGATGATTTTCACACGTACACAACCCTCATGATTTTTTATAGAAAAAAAGGGCGAGGTTGCCCTCTCCCTTTTTTAAGATTATTCGTTAATTTCTAGATGAATTCGTTTATTATGTCCTGTTCCTGCTGCATAGACAACAGTTCTAATCGCCTTAATAACACGGCCTTGCTTCCCGATAACCTTACCCATATCATCTTTATTTACGCTTAGCAAATAAGTGATATTACGGTCGTCTGAGTCTTCAGTGACTTCGACTTCTTCAGGATGATCAACCAGTGGCTGTACGATCGTTTTAATTAACTCTTTCATCTGTAAGTTACCCATTACTTACCGTTTTTTGCGTTATGGAATTTCTCCATAATTCCTTGTTTTGAGAACAAGTTACGAACTGTGTCAGATGGTTTAGCACCATTTTGTAACCATTTTAATGCTAATTCTTCATCAATTTTAACTTCTGCAGGTTGAACAACTGGGTTGTAAGTTCCTACTGTTTCAATTTGACGTCCATCACGTGGTGAACGAGAATCAGCTACAACGATACGATAGAAAGGAGATTTTTTTGCTCCCATGCGTTTTAAACGAATTTTTACTGCCATTTTATATAGCACCTCCGAAAATATTTCAACAAGATATAATATTAACTGTTCCACATCTGTTTGTAAAGTGTTTTTTCTTTACATCAATGAAATGGTTATTATTACTACATTTTTTCAAGAAAAAGCTGCACCTTTTCTTACATAAAAGGAAATTTGAATCCTTTTTTCTTACCTTTTGTCATGTTTGTCATTTGCTTCATCATTTTCTTCATGTCTTCAAATTGCTTTAAGAGACGGTTTACTTCTTGAACAGTTCGACCGCTACCTTTTGCAATTCGCTTTTTACGACTTGAATTGATGATCTCAGGTTGTTCCCTTTCGGCCTTTGTCATAGAACGAATGATAGCCTCGACATGACCGATTTGTTTATCATCAACCTGAACATTCTTCAGGCCCTTCATTTTGTTAGCACCTGGGAGCATACCAAGAACCTCATCAAGAGGACCCATTTTACGCACCTGTGCTAACTGTTCGAGGAAATCGTCAAATGTAAAGGACATTGACTTAAATTTCTTTTCTAGCTCTTTTGCTTTATCTTCATCAACGGAAGCTTGGGCTTTTTCGATGAGTGAAAGCACATCCCCCATCCCTAAAATACGTGAAGCCATACGTTCAGGATGGAATGGTTCTAGAGCATCTAATTTTTCACCTAGACCCACAAATTTAATTGGTGTGTTTGTAACAGCTTTAACTGATAGTGCTGCACCACCACGGGTATCCCCATCAAGCTTCGTTAAAACAACACCTGTTAAACCTAATAGATCATTAAAGCTTTGTGCGACATTGACTGCATCTTGACCTGTCATTGCGTCAACAACAAGGAAAATCTCATCAGGCTGAGTCACTTCTTTGACTTGTTTAAGCTCGTCCATCAGTTCTTCATCAATGTGCAAACGCCCCGCTGTATCGATCAACATATAATCATGATGCTCTTCTTTTGCCTTATCGATTGCTTGTTTTGCTATTTCAACAGGACTGACCTGATCTCCAAGTGAAAAGACCGGCATATTAAGTTGTTTCCCCAATGTTTGTAATTGGTCAATCGCAGCTGGACGATAGATATCTGCAGCAACAAGAAGTGGTTTACGATTGTGTTTTTTACGTAATAGGTTGGCAAGCTTCCCAGTAGTTGTGGTTTTACCTGCACCCTGTAAACCAACCATCATAATAACGGTTGGCGGTCTTTTGGCAACCGCAATTTTGCTTTGCTCTCCACCCATAAGGGCTGTAAGCTCCTGCTGAACAACTTTTATAACTTGTTGTCCTGGTGTTAAGCTTTTCATTACCTCTTGTCCAACAGCACGTTCGCTGACACGCTTTACAAAATCTTTTACAACTTTGAAGTTTACGTCAGCTTCAAGTAGTGCTAGACGTACTTCTCGCATCATTTCCTTTACATCGGATTCTGATACTTTTCCCTTACCGCGAATTTTCTGTAGTGTCCCTTGCAGTCGGTCGGCTAATCCTTCAAATGCCATTTTTTCACCGCCCCTTATTCTAATTTCTCAAGCAACTGTATCACATTTTCAAGCTCTGCGCTATCATCATATTGTTGTGAAAGTCGTTTTAGCTCAGTAATCAGTTTTCTTCGCTCTTGAAATTTCTGAAATAGTAACAGTTTTTCCTCGTACTCTTCAAGCATTGTCTCTGTACGCTTAATATTATCATAGACAGCTTGACGACTAATCTCATATTCCTCTGCTATTTCACCAAGGGAAAAGTCATCTAAGTAATATAAAGACATATAGTTTCTTTGCTTTGGCGTTAACAACGATTGATAGAAATCATAGAGATAATTCATTCTCGTTGTTTTTTCAAGCATAGTATCTCCCCCTTGTTAAGTGAAATACCTTTACAACTCAATAGTTTACCTATTTCACAATGGGTTGTCAAGTTAATTTACTTTACTATCAAATACTCATTGTCCAACTACCTTTAAAAAAAGAGCCTAAATAATCAGGCTCTATATCTTTACTTATTCTTCTGCATTCTCGACAAGGTCTGCAAATAGACCGTACACATAGTTTTTAGCATCAAATTCCTGAAGGTCGTCTACTTTTTCCCCAAGTCCGATCAATTTTACAGGAATGTTTAGTTCATTACGGATTGCTAGGACGATTCCGCCTTTAGCTGTACCATCTAATTTTGTTAATACAATTCCCGTCACATCTGTAGCTGCTGAGAATGTTTTAGCTTGGGTTAATGCGTTTTGTCCTGTTGTCGCATCAAGAACAAGTAAGACTTCATGCGGAGCACCTGGTAATTCACGTTCAATGACTCGTTTAACTTTTTCAAGCTCTTTCATCAGGTTGACCTTATTTTGAAGTCGTCCCGCTGTATCACATATTAACACATCAACATTTCGGGATTTTGCCGCTTGTACAGCATCATACATAACTGCCGCTGGATCTGAACCTTCTGATTGTTTGATTACATCTACACCGACACGGTCTCCCCAAACTTCAAGCTGCTGAATTGCACCTGCACGGAATGTATCTCCCGCCGCTAAAAGAACAGTTTTCCCCTCATTTTTTAAACGGTTTGCAATTTTACCAATAGATGTGGTTTTACCCACACCATTAACACCCACAACTAAAATGACAGTAAGGCCTTCCTCCTGAATATTTAGCTTGGGTGATTGTTCCTCGTTTCCTTGGTAAATCTCAACAAGTTTCTCCGAGATCACACTTTGGACGTCTTTTGTGTCTTGAATGTTTCTTCGTTTGACTTCCATCTTCAATTCATCAATAAGTTCCATCACAGTAGATACGCCAACATCTGCTGCGATTAATATTTCTTCAAGTTCTTCAAAAAAGTCCTCATCAACCTTTCGATAGCGTGCAACTAAATCATTAACTCGCTCTGAAAAGGAATTTCGAGTTTTTGATAATCCATCCTTAAATTTTTCGGTTACTGAGTCAGCCTGATTTGAAATCTTGTCTTTTAATTTTTTAAAGAAACTCATGTAAATCCCCTTTCGATCTATGTTTGCGATACAAATTCCTTCGATTCTTCAAGTCGAACCGAAACAAGTTTAGAAACCCCAGATTCCTGCATCGTTATCCCATATAGTACATCAGCTTCTTCCATTGTACCTTTACGATGAGTAATAACAATAAATTGTGTTTCATTGCTAAATTTCTTTAAATATTGCGCAAATCGGAACACATTTGCTTCATCAAGTGCAGCCTCCACCTCATCAAGTACACAGAATGGAACGGGACGTACTTTAAGGATTGAAAATAGCAATGCAATTGCAGTTAATGCTCTTTCCCCACCAGATAAAAGCCCTAAGTTCTGGAGTTTCTTCCCTGGAGGCTGAGCAACAATTTCTACCCCTGTATTCAATAAATCATTTGGGTCAGTTAGACGAAGGTCTGCTCGTCCACCACCGAATAAAGCCTGGAAAACCTTTTCGAAATGGGAACGAATACTTGTAAAAGTAGTTTCAAATCTCTTCTTCATTTCGTCATCCATTTCATCAATCACTTGGAACAACGTATCCTTAGCTTCCTGCAGGTCATTTTGTTGTTCTGTCAAGAATGTAAAGCGTTCAGATACCCTTTCATATTCGTCGATTGCTCCAAGGTTGACAGTACCAAGCTCTTCAATAGCAAGCTTTATCAGTTTTACCTTCTTTCTTGCTTCGGAAACTTCGATTTGAAGAGGAAATTGTTCTTTAGCAGCCTCATACGTTAATAAATATTCCTCACGAAGATGTGTTAAACCATTCTCAAGTTCAACATCTAAGCGATTCACCTTTACCTCTTCATCTTGAAGTATGTCTACGAGCTGCTTATACTGTCGTCTTGATTCCTTTAATTCACGCTCTAAATCTTCAAGTGTCATTTGTAATTGGAGGCGATGGTCTCTCTTGTTGCTAATCATTTCGATTGCTTCGTTCTTATCATTTAATTTTTTCTTTGCTGCTTCTTCAAGCTCTAATTCACCTGAGTTACTAGAAGTCAATTCATTATCTAGAAGCGCTAGATCCTCTTTTAAGTCAGTATGCTTAGCGTGCACGTCAACAAACTCTTCCTCTAATCGATTCACCTTTTCTTGTTGATGTTCAAGTGCTTGTTTTTTTCTCGCTAAAATAATCTTTTGCTCTGTTATTTCTGTTTGTACCGTTTCACGTGAAGTTTGCTGGTCAGACTTTTGTGAATTCAATTGGGCAATCGTCTCGTCTAAAGAGTGAAGCTCTTCATCAAGAGCAGTTAATTTATCCTTAAGCTCTGCTAATCGTGTTGTCATCTTTTCTTTATCTAGTTGATATTGTTGCTTCTCATCATCATACAACTCTAAATGCTCATTCACATTTTGCTCTTTCAAAGCAACCTCTCGATATTCACCTTTAATAGTTTGCTCTTTTAAGCGTAATGTTTCTCCTGTTTGACGGAGCTTTTCAAGCATTTCTTCTTGCTCGGAAATTAGCTTTTTCTTATCTTTGACCGTTTTTTCGAGTTCTGTTGTTTTAACTTCCATATCCGTTAATTTTGTTGTTATTGCCTCAAGTTCACGGCCTCTACTTAATAAAGAATTCGACTTTTGTTTGACAGCTCCCCCAGTCATCGAACCACCAGGATTTACAACATCACCATCAAGGGTGACAATTCGATACCTATGTCCAACAAGCGATGCAAGCTCATTCGCACCTTTTAAATCTTTTGTAATGATAATTGTTCCTAAGAGGTTGGAAATGACAGATTGATATTTTCCTTCGTAGGAAATTAATTCAGAAGCTACTCCAATAAATGCTTGATGTCCTTTAATTGCGACAAGTTGGGTTGCAGGTATCGAACGTTCTTTTATGACATTCATCGGTAAAAATGTTGCTCGACCATACGAATTTTTCTTCAAATACTGGATTGCAGATCTTGCATTTTTTTCATTGTCCACGACAATATGCTGTGTCGCCGCACCCAATGCAATTTCAACAGCGGTCTCGTATTCTTTTGGAACCTGAATTAATTCTGCAATCGCACCTGCGATTCCTTCGAGTTGATCATTTCTTGCCTTTAAAACTTCCTTTACTCCTTGGAAGAAACCAGAATAATCATCTTGCATTTCTTCAAGCATTTCTTTTCTAGACTTCGTTTGTTGCAGGTATTGATAGGCCTGATAAAGCATGCTTTCTTGCTTCTGATAGTTTTTCTTTCCATTCTCAAGCTTTGCTTGTAAGTCTCTAAAAGAAACAATTTGGTGATTAATCTCTTGTTCGATTACAGAGAGCTTTGTTTGTAGACGTACTTTTTCATCAAGAATTTCTTTGCGCTCTACTAAATATTTTTGATTTGACTCATCTAAACGGGTTACTTTCGCTTCCTGCTGCGAAAGTTGCTCCTTAATATAGCCAATTTCATTTCGATAAGAAGCCTGTTTATTAAGCAACTCAAAATAATCGCTCTTCAAATTCTCAATTTTCTCTTCAATATTTTGGTCATACGAAGCAAGTAACGTTTGTTTTTCTTTTAACTGCTGTCCAAGTACTTTAACTTCTTCAACTAGCTTCGAAAGCTCTTGCTGCTCTGTTTGTTTACTTTCTTTTAGCGTCTCCAGCTTTTGGGAAAGTTCAAGAATTGAATTTTCAAGCTGCCCTTTGTTTTGCGATGCATTTTTTTTACGTTCTTTTAAAACTTCTTTGCGACCTTCTAATTTTTCAAGCTCTTCACTTGTCCTTAATAGGAGTTGTTGAAGTTCATGAATTGATGAATCAGCCGCTTCAATTCCAGTTCGTAGTTCTTCAATTTTGGCTTCCTTGCCTTGGAGTTTTGTGTTTAAAGAAAGTTCTTGCGTTTTATGCTCTTCGACAAGCTTTGATAGCTTCACCCATTTTTCATGAAGATCTTCAATTTCATAAACAGTTAAGCCAACTTCAATTGTTTCTAGCTCTTTCTTTTTTTCAAGATAATCTTTCGCAACCGAAGACTGGATTTGCAGTGGCTCTATTTGTGATTCAAGCTCATGAATGATGTCGTTAACACGATTTAAATTTTCCTGTGTTTCAGCAAGCTTATATTCTGCTTTCTTTTTACGGGTTTTGTATTTTAACACTCCTGCCGCTTCTTCAAAAATGCTTCGTCGTTCTTCAGCTTTACTGCTTAAAATTTCTTCTACTTTTCCTTGACTGATGATTGAAAAAGCTTCACGGCCAAGTCCAGAATCCATTAATAAATCAACAATATCTTTTAAACGACATGCTTGTTTATTTATTAAAAACTCACTTTCACCAGACCGGTATACACGACGAGTTATACTCACTTCATGATAATCGATAGGTAAAAATTGATCTTCATTATCCAGCGTTAATGTTACTTCAGCCACATTTAGTGCTTTGCGACTATCACTTCCTGCGAAAATGATATCTTCCATTTTCGACCCACGCAATGATTTTGCTGACTGTTCTCCGAGAACCCATCGTATACCATCAGTAATGTTACTTTTACCACTACCATTTGGTCCAACGACCGCCGTAACCCCAGGTACAAAATCTACTGCAATTCTTTCAGCAAACGATTTAAATCCTACTATATCTAAACGTTTGAGGAACATAAACTTCCCCCTCAATTACAATTTAAAGTCCTACATATTTTATCATAAACAAGTATTTTATTGGATTACTTTTTCTATCCATACTTGTATAGGCAAAAATATAACCCCACGATATCGTGGGGTACGCTACTTATTTTTGTTTGTTCTTAAGCTTTATTAAGGCAATTTCTGCCGCATGTTGTTCAGCTTCTTTTTTCGATCTTCCTGTGCCTATTCCAAGTTCCTCGCCATTTAAAGAAACGCGTGAAACGAATTCGCGACTATGGGCTGGCCCTTTTTCTTGGAGAACCTTATATTCGATAGCACCAGTTCCATCCCGCTGGACTAGCTCTTGTAGCTGACTCTTAAAATCCATCACATGAGAAAAAGCACCCGCATTAATTTTAGGTATGACTGTTTTATCTAAAAACTGGTTGACAACCTCTAATCCATGATCAAGATAAAGTGCTCCAATAAATGCCTCAAATACATCAGCAAGTAAGGCTGGTCGCTCTCTACCACCCGTCATTTCTTCTCCTTTTCCTAGTAAAACAAGTTCCCCAAATTTTAATTCATTTGCAAAGGTTACTAATGATGGCTCACAAACAATTGCCGCTCGCATCTTTGTTAACTCACCTTCACTCATGATTGGAAACTTTTTAAAAAGGAATTTGGAAATGGTTAGTTCTAAAACAGCATCACCTAAAAATTCAAGCCGTTCATTGTCTTCGTGAGGCTTTTTTCGATGCTCATTCACATAAGATGAATGTGTAAATGCTTGAATAAGTAATCCTTCATCATGAAACTGAATTCCAAGTCGCTCCTGAAAAGCTTTGAATTTTAGAGCGAATTTATTACCTTTGTCTTTATTTATCCGCTTCACCTTATGAACCTCCAAGGAGAAAGCCCCGTTTAATTAACGGGACTTACATTCTAAGAAATATTATAGCTGGCTTTTTATGTAATTTACAGCGTCACCAACTGTAGCAATTTTTTCAGCCTCATCATCTGAAATTTCCATGTCAAACTCATCTTCAAGTTCCATAACTAGTTCAACTACGTCTAGTGAATCCGCTCCAAGATCATCTTTAAAAGAAGCCTCTAAAGTTACTGCTGATTCCTCAACACCTAAGCGGTCAACCACGATTTTTGTAATTCTTTCAAACACATCTGCCATTTCCATTCACCTCCCCTCAAGGTATTATATTTTGTTTTACTAGAAAAGCGCAAGAGCCTTTACAATAGTTTTTCGTATTGTCCAGTTCCAGGCGCCATCGGCTCGAGGTCATAAGCCAATCGCTTCTGAAGGTAAAATACACCTTCTGTCAGCGCTCGCCTTATGCTTGTCGCCGATAAACGTGCGCCTTGCACTTTTCTATTTACATTACCATTCCGCCGTCAATATGCAAGGTTTGACCTGTCATATAATTGCTATTATCTGATGCAAGGAATAGAACAACTCCAGAGATATCGGTTGTTTCACCAAATCTATTAAGAGGAATTAGTTTTAACATTTCATTTTTAACGTCTTCAGGAAGTTTATCTGTCATATCAGTCGTAATAAATCCAGGCGCTACAGCGTTCACCGTAATATTACGGCTAGCTAATTCCTTAGCCGCTGTTTTAGTTAACCCAATTACACCAGCTTTTGCAGCAACATAGTTAGCTTGTCCAGGATTTCCACTAACACCTACGATTGAAGCTATATTAATTATTTTTCCAGAACGTTGCTTCATCATTTGTCTAGTGACTGCTTTCGTGCTTAGAAATACACCTTTTAGGTTAATATTAATAACATCATCCCATTCTTCCTCTTTCATTCTCATCAATAAATTATCCCTAGTGATTCCTGCATTATTAACGAGAATATCAAGACTGCCGAAAGTGGAAATAACTTCTTTGACCATATTTGTCACCGAATCTGCATCTGACACATTCGCTTGAATCGCAAATGCTTCTTGACCTAGTGCTTTAATCTCATCAACAACTTCGTTTGCTTTTTGTTCACTACCAGAATAGTTTACCGCAACTTTTGCACCTGCTTTTGCCAACTCAATTGCAATTGTTCGGCCAATTCCACGTGAAGCACCGGTAACTAATGCTACTTTGCCATTTAACATCCTAATTTCCCTCCTTTAGAGCACGAATTGTTGCTTCGAGTGTTTCTGTATCACTAATTGCATATGTTGTTACTCTGCGATTTACTTTCTTGATTAAACCGGAAAGAACTTTTCCAGGGCCAATTTCGATAAAAGTATCTACGCCTTGGTCGAGCATATATTGAACAGAATTTTCCCATAAAACAGGTGAATACAATTGTTTTACTAGATTTTCTTTAATTTGTTCAGCTGAAGTCATTTCTTCCGCATTTACATTAGCCACTACTGGAACAGATGCATCAATAATCTCAATTTGATCCAATACGGAACGTAATTTTTCAGCGGCAGGCTCCATTAAAGATGAATGGAATGGTCCACTTACTTCAAGTGGAATCGCACGTTTTGCCCCTTTTTCCTTTGCTAATTCACAAGCTCTCTTTACCCCTTCAGCAGATCCTGAAATAACAATTTGGCCAGGGCAATTAATATTCGCTAGCTGTACCGGATGACCCAAAGCAGATATCTCTTCGGTTACAGCGTGTAAGTCTTCACTACTCATCCCTAAGATCGCTGCCATTGTGCCTTGGCCTGCAGGTACAGCTTCCTCCATAAATTCGCCACGTTTGCGTACTGTACGCACAGCATCTTCAAAGCTCAGCGCGCCAGCAGCTACTAATGCCGTATACTCGCCAAGACTATGTCCCGCTACGTACTCAGGTGTTATTTCTGCTTGCTTGAATTTTTCAAGAATCGCTATACTCGTCGTTAAAAGAGATGGTTGGGCATTAGTAGTCAGTGTTAATTTTTCCTGTGGTCCATTAAAGATAAGTGAGGACAGTTCCTCTCCTAGTGCTTGGTCTGCTCTAGTAAAAATATCTTGAACCGTTTCTGAAGAATCTGCTAATTCCTTTCCCATCCCCACGGTCTGAGAACCTTGTCCTGGAAAAACGAATGCAATCTTACTCATTCTCTATTCCCCCTATTCGTCTACTGTAGGATTCATATCCTCTAATGTTTTACGTATTGTTCCAGCTACATCTTTTTCTACCATTTCATAGGTTTGACGGATGGCACTAAATAAACCATTTGCATCTGAAGAACCATGGGCTTTTATAACAGGAGCCTTTAATCCAAATAATCCTGCTCCTCCGTATTCCGAGTAATCTAATGTCTTTTTTAATACCTTTAATTCTGGCATTAATAGAGCAGCAGCTATTTTACTTTTTAGATTGCTTGTAAAAGCTGTTTTCAACATTTTAAACATAGAAAGTGCAGTACCTTCAATTGTCTTTAAAGCTACGTTGCCTGTAAATCCGTCTGTAACAACAACATCAGCAACTCCATCAAGCAGGTCTCTTGCCTCTACGTTTCCAACGAAATTAAGATTTGTTGCTTTCATCATTTCGAATGCATGTTTCGTTAGTTCATTGCCCTTTTTATCTTCTGTTCCAACATTTAATAGGCCTACTCTCGGATTTGCAACTCCACGAACCTTTTCCGAGTAGATGGAGCCCATAATCGCATATTGAAGCAAATGCTCAGGCTTTGCATCAACGTTTGCACCAACATCAAGCATGAGGAATCCCTTTTTATCTAGAGTTGGTAAAGTCGGTGCTAAAGCTGGTCGATCAATTCCCTCAATTCGGCCAACGATAAAGAGTCCAGCAGTCATTAATGCCCCTGTATTTCCTGCAGAAATACAGGCATCTGCACGTCCCTCACTAACCTCTTTCGCCATTAAAACCATCGATGCGTTCTTTTTTCTTCTAACAGCCCTTACAGGTTCATCCGTACCTTCAATTACTTCTGTTGTATGTATAATTGTGACTCTTTCATCTTCAGTTAAGTATTTGCGAATTTTAGCTTCATCACCAATTAGAGTCACTTCAAGGTCTTTATAATGCTTTAATGCAGTTATTGTTCCCTTTACAATTTCCTCCGGGGCATGATCTCCACCCATTGCATCAATTGCAAGTTTCATCTTTGTATCATTCCTTTTGTTTGCTTTTAGGTAGTCAGATGCTCAATACCTAGTTTGTTCTCTATTATGAATCAATTTTAACTTGTTTATTAGAACGATACATCGTAAATTCACCGGAAAACACCAGTTCATTTCCGACATAGCTATTTACATCTACGATAGTTCTCCCTTTTTCCTCAGAACCGTTCACTTTTGCTTTCGCGACGACACGCTCGCCTAGTTTTACTTGTCGCGTAAAACGAATATTCGCTTTTGCCGTAAGTGCTAGCTCATCATTAATGACAGCAACTGCTAGTGAATTTGCTTGGGCAAAGAGATGATGTCCACGAGCTATATGGTTACGTTTAAATACATGCTCCTGTGTTACATCAAAGATAGAAATTGCATTCTCATCTAATTCAATATCAATAATCTCACCAATAACCTCGTCAATTGGTAAAGATTTAACTTCATCTTCTAATTTTTTTTCAGCAACATTCTTGATTCGCTCACGCAGTTCAGGAATTGATAGTTCTAATCGGTCCAATCGAATTGTTTGAACACTTACCAAGAACTTTTCTGCTAAGTCTTCATCAGTTATAAATGGATTTACCTGGATTGTTTCCTGCAGTTGTTTTTGCCGTTCTTTTTTACTCTTTCTCATTTAAAAACACACCGTCCGCACTCTTAAGACTAGGTACTAATAGTTAGTATATAATTAAAAAAAGCAGATTGCAAGAAGAAATCCTCCTCACAAGCTGCCCTAAACGAAATGGGTTTAATCAAGTTTTTCACCATCTAAAATACCGGATTGTAATAAATCCTCCCTAAGGTGTTTGTATGATGGATCTTTCCAAAATACTTGAGAATTTATGAGTTTAGTAGCATCATTTCTCGCGACCTCTAGGGTGCGGTAATCGTGGACCATATCCGCAACTTTAAATTCGGGAACACCACTTTGTTTTCGTCCAAAGAAGTCACCTGGTCCACGAAGTTCTAAATCTTTTTCTGATAAGACAAAGCCGTCATTTGTTTCCGTCATGATCCGCATTCTTTCTTTTCCCACTTCAGATTTTGGATCAGCAAGAAGGATACAATAAGACTGTTCACTTCCCCGTCCGACACGTCCCCGCAATTGGTGAAGTTGAGATAGTCCAAATCGTTCTGCATCATAAATCACCATCAAAGTCGCATTGGGAACGTTCACACCGACTTCGACTACTGTTGTCGAAACTAGGATTTGAACTTCATTTTCACTAAATTGTCTCATTACATCCTCTTTTTCGTCTGCGGACAATCGACCATGCATTAAACCGACCTTTGCTTTGTTTTGAAAATGAAATGAAAGCATTGAATGAACATCAATTGCATTTTGTACATCGAGCTTATCTGATTCCTCAATCAGAGGGCAAATTACATAGGCTTGTCTACCTTTAGCAAGCTCTTTTTCGATAAACACCAATATCCGTTCTAGTAACTCATGCTTCACCCAATATGTTTCAATTTTTTTCCTTCCCGCTGGCATTTCATCGATGACCGAGACATCCATCTCGCCAAAAACAGTAATCGCAAGAGTTCTTGGAATTGGTGTTGCCGTCATAAAGAGCACATCAGGATTTTCACCTTTTTCCCGCAAAATCCTGCGCTGTTCAACACCAAAGCGATGCTGTTCATCTGTAATGACCAGGCCAAGCTTATGGAAGTTAACTTCATCTTGAATTAGAGCATGAGTACCAACTAAAATATGAACTTCACCAGCTTTAAGCTGCTCGAGGATTTCTCTTCTTCGTTTCCCCTTGACAGAGCTTGTTAACAGTTGAATATTTAACCCGTACTCGGAAAATAACTCCATTAACGAATGTGAATGCTGTTCCGCTAAAATCTCTGTAGGTACCATTAATGCTCCCTGATACCCAGAAAGGATTGCGGCATATAATGAAATAGCAGCAACAACCGTCTTACCTGAACCCACATCACCTTGCAACAAGCGATTCATTCGATATGGAGAGCGGAGATCATTGATAATTTCAGTAACAACCCGATTTTGAGCATTTGTTAAAGGAAATGGCAGTGCCTTCATGAATCCTTCTAATTTCTCTATCTGAAAGTCCATTGCTGAACCCATCGTTTGTTCCCGTTCAAATTTCCTAAGTGCCTGCATCTTCAGCTGAAAAAGGAGAAACTCCTCATACACAAAGCGTCTTCTAGCCTGTTTTAAATCTTGATGGCTTAATGGATGATGCATGATCTTTATGGCATCTTTCTTAGGTAAGAGCTTGTATGTGGTTAATAATTGTTCTGGGAGATTGTCCTCAATTTGATCACCAAACTGCCCAAGAGCAAGTGCCATAAACCGCTTCATTCCTTTAGCGGTGATCTTCCCTTTTGTTGAATAAACCGGTTCAATCCGATTGTCTTTTGTCATTGGACCAAAAACAATTTCACTAACGGTTATTGTTTGACGATGCTGATCCCATTTTCCCGAAATCGTAATAGTATCATTTAACGATATTTTATTTTTATAATATGGCCGATTAAAGCAGGTCGCTGTAATAAGGTAACGACCAACTAAGACCCTAAAAGTTAAGCGCGAGCGTTTACGATTGTAATAGGTTAATAGTGGTTCACTATGAACTTTTCCCTCAATCGTTATTTTCTCCTCATGCTTAACCTCTGCAAGGTCTCTTAGACTATAGTCTTCAAATCGATATGGAAAATACAAAAGTAGGTCAAGAATGGAATAGATGTGCATCTCGTTAAGCTGTAATCCTGTCTCCTCGCCTATTCCTTTTACTTCAGTGACAGGTTGCTTGAGTTGACTATTCACTTTTGTTTAGCGAAATCCCAAAAATCTTTGCTTCTAGAGCACGACCTGTTGGGGTTGCCGCTAGTCCTCCCTGCGCTGTTTCTTTTAGTGCCGTTGGCATTGTCTGACCTATTCTATACATCGCATCGATTACCTCATCACATGGAATTCGACTTGTAACTCCTGCCAATGCCATATCTGCAGCAACCATTGCATTCGCTGCTCCCATCGCATTCCTCTTAACACAAGGGACCTCGACAAGTCCTGCCACAGGGTCACATACTAGTCCAAGCATATTTTTTAAAGTGATCGCCATTGCTTCTGCAGATTGCTGTGGAGTACCACCTGCCATCTCGACAATCGCTGCAGCAGCCATTCCAGCAGCAGATCCAACCTCAGCTTGACAGCCTCCAGCAGCACCCGAAATAGAAGCATTGTTTGCAACAACAAATCCAAATGCACCAGCAGTAAATAAAAATTGAACCATTTGCTCTTTAGTTGGATTCAATTTTTCTTTCACAGCAAATAAAGTACCTGGTACAACACCTGCTGAGCCTGCAGTTGGAGTCGCACAAATCGTTCCCATTGCTGCATTAACTTCATTAGTCGCAACAGCTTTGCTAACAGCGTCCAAGACTGTTTTACCCGTTAAAAAGTTTCCTTTTTGTATATAATTCTGTAAGAGAACAGCATCTCCACCTGTTAAACCGGAATGCGACGAAACGCCAGCCAATCCTCTCTCGACAGCTTTTTCCATTACTTCAAGATTTCGTTCCATTTGCGTGATGATTTCTTCACGAGTTTTTCCTGTTACTTCAACCTCTTGTTCGATCATCACTTCTGCTATTTTCATATTTTTAGAAGTAGCAAGCTCTACTAACTCAGCAACATTACGAAACATATAAAATCCTCCTGTCGATTAAACTTGTATCCAATTAACAATGAACTTAGTCGACAATCTTAGCTACCTTAATAATATTGGGTAAAGAAGATAATTCATCTAAGACAGGTCCTTCGATGTTTTGATCCACTTCAATTGTCATAAGGGCTTGCATCCCTTTTTCTTTTCGAGCTACTTCCATATGCCCAATGTTGATCGCATATTTTGCAAGTACGTTGGCAACACCTGCAATCGCACCATAACGATCATTGTGGACAACAAGAATTGCCGGATGATTACCTGATAAGCGCAGCTTAAAGCCGTTTAGTTCAGTAATCTCAATTTTTCCCCCGCCAATGGAAATACCTACAAGCTCTAGTTCCCCTTCATCATCACCAATCAATACTCTGGCTGTATTAGGATGTTCAGGAACAGCTTCTTCTTCGATGAACTTTATCTGAATGCCTGCTTCTTTGGCGATATCCAATGAAATTTTAATTCTTTCATCAAATGTATCAAAATCAAGAAGACCACCAATAATTGCTACATCTGTTCCATGGCCTCTATATGTTTCTGCAAATGATCCATAGAAGGAGATGTTTGCCCATTTTGGTTCACGACCAAATAAGCTTCTTGCAACCCTTCCGATACGAGCTGCCCCAGCTGTATGCGAGCTTGAAGGACCAATCATAACCGGACCAATAATATCAAAAACACTTCTATATTTCATATTATCTCCTCCTTACATACTATAGAATTATGGAGTTAGGTCAAACTATGTTCCTACATATTACTCTATTTCTCTAAAACTATTTTAGCTACAGGAAATTGTCCCCAAACATTGAAATAGAAGGGAAAAATCCCTTCTATTTTATAGCTTATTCAACTGAGAAAATAAATGCGTAAAGCGGTTGATCACCATTATGCACTTCAACTTCGATATCTTCAAACTCATCTTCAAGATATTCGACAATTGCATTCACATCATCTTCTGAGGCATCTTGTCCATATATAATGGTAACAATTTCATCCTCCTCAGCAGAAATGATTTTTGCTAAAAGATCTTTTGCCGCTTTCAGCTTATCTTTATCTGTAACAACAATTTTACCTTCAGCAATCCCCATGAAATCATCTTTCGAAATATCAATTCCATCTATATTTGTATCACGGACTGCATATGTGATTTGACCCGTTTTGACATTACTTAATGCATCTGTCATGGATGACTGATTTGCTTCCAATTCACCGGATGGATTAAATGCCAACAATGCAGACATCCCTTGTGGCACTGTTCTTGATGGGACAACAACAACATTTGCTTCAACAACAGCTGCTGCTTGTTCAGCTGCCATAATAATATTTTTGTTATTAGGTAGAAGAATGAAGTTCTCCGCATGTACTGATTCCATTGCCTTTACAAAATCTTCCGTACTTGGATTCATCGTTTGTCCACCCTCGATAACTACATGAGCACCGATACTCTTAAAGAGTTCAGTAATTCCTGAACCCATTGCAACAGTGATAATTGCAAATTTTTCTTTTTCTTTACTACTTTTAACTTGTACAGGTGTTTGTGTTTCATCTTCATTTAGAATTGCAGTATGCTGCTCTCGCATATTTTCGATCTTCATTTTAATCAAGCTTCCATACCGTTGTCCATATGATAAAACTTCACCCGGTTGTTCGGAATGGATATGTACTTTTACGATATCATCGTCTGAAATAACTAATAATGAATCACCATATTTGCTTAAATCATTGCGAAACTTTTCTTCAGCAAATGGATTTTTGCTCGTTTTTTCAGCTTCAAACTTCACCATGAATTCTGTACAGTAACCAAACACGATATCTTCAGTGTTCATATGACTTTGAACACTTTTATGATGTTCTGCGTTAACAAGCTCGTTCATTGATGGTGAAGAAATGGACATATTATCAATGGTTTCACCTTTTAGTTCAGAAAGGAAACCTTCATAAACAAGTAATAAACCTTGACCACCACTGTCTACAACCCCAACCTCCTTAAGTACGGGGAGCAGATCAGGTGTACGATCCAATGAAGCTTTTGCTTCTTTCACTAATTCTTCCATCACGATAATGATGTCAGTTTCATTTTTTGCTACATCAACCGCACGTTTCGCAGCATCCTTAGCAACTGTTAAAATCGTCCCCTCAACAGGTTTCATAACTGCTTTATAAGCTGTTTCTACACCATTTTCAAATGCATGGGCAAATTCAGCGGCAGTTAAAGTTTCCTTCTGTTCAATTGCCTTAGAAAAGCCTCTGAAGAGCTGAGAAAGGATAACACCTGAGTTACCTCGTGCACCCATTAATAATCCGCGCGCTAGGGATGCACCAACTTTCCCGATATGTGGGGTAACATTATTTTTTACTTCCTTTGCACCAGATGTCATGGAAAGATTCATGTTCGTTCCTGTATCACCATCTGGGACAGGGAAAACGTTTAGTGCATCTACCATCTTTGCGTTATTAGATAAGTGAGTAGCACCTAATAACACCATTTTCGCAAAACGTTTTCCATCTAATGTAGTAATTGACACTCAAAGTTCCTCCTTCTTATGGGTTCGTTACACGAACTCCTTGCACGTAAATATTAACCGAACTAACAGCAAGTCCTACTGTTTGGTCTAATGTATATTTCACCTTTGATTGAACATTGTGGGCAACCTCAGAAATTTTCGTGCCATAACTTACGATTATGTACATGTCGATATGTACTTCGTCATTTTCTTGACGAACAACAATACCACGGGCAAAATTTTCTTTCCGTAAAAGCTCAGTAATACCATCTTTAATTTGCTTTCGAGACGCCATTCCAATGATTCCATAACAATCGATAGCAGCTCCTCCAGCAACTGTTGCAATTACATCGTTCGATATATCAATTTGTCCGTATTTCGTTTTTAATTCAATGGACATGCAAGTCTCCCCCTTTATAATTGTTCACCTTGGCTACAGTCATTTTACTATAACATTACAGATTTTTAAAGTAATTCATCAGGTTGGCTCATGTATTCATTACCTTTTATTATATAGCTTTACCGAAATTCTATGTCTTGACAAGTATTTTTCCTTTAAACCCACGTTAAGAAGTATTGCAATATCCGATTTTGTATGATAAATTATATAAGTATTTCTATGAAGAAAGCGATATGTATGATTGTTGCTGTGCAAGTTAGGAGGGAAATAGAATGGCACGTAAATGTGTAATCACAGGTAGAAAAACTACTACTGGTAATGCTCGTTCCCATGCAATGAACGCTTCAAAACGTAAATGGGGAGCTAACTTACAAAAAGTTCGTATTTTAGTTGACGGTAAACCAAAACGCGTATATGTTTCTGCAAGAGCATTAAAATCTGGTAAAGTAGAACGCGTGTAATAAAGAAAGACCTTTAGCTCTTACAAATGTGTAAGAGCTATAATTTTTGCCACAAAAAAAGGCACCTAAGGGCGGTGCCTCTTTTATCCTTTTTTAAATGATCCTAACATGGCACGGACAATACCACCTAAGAACTTTGGCAACTTAATCGTATAAAATTTCATACTTTCCCTCCTCAATGCAAATATCCACGTACTTTCATTGAATTCATACAGTCTACTTTATAATATTATTCAAATGAAAAAAAATAGTACCATAGTACATACATATAAATAAAAGCATTTTCTTTTATCCTACTTAAAACATTCATATGCCCTTTTGATAAAAAAAAGTACAATTCAATCTATTTTTTCATTTCGAAAACATAGTATGCCTTGTTAAAAGAGTATGAAAAAAAAGAGCAGACATTCTGCTCTTTTTTACATATTACGGATTTTTTCAATTGCTGCTTTCCGATCCACTTGATTGTATACAGCTGATCCAGCAACTAAGACATTAGCACCAGCCTCGACACAAAGCCTTGCTGTTTCTTCATTGACTCCTCCGTCAACTTCAATTTCAACATTCAAGTTCTTTTCTTTCACCATCCTGGCAACTTCCTCAATCTTAGGAAGCACGGAATGAATGAATTTTTGCCCTCCGAATCCAGGGTTCACTGTCATTAGTAACACTAAATCAATATCCTCAATAATATGCTTAATTGTATCTACAGGAGTTGCAGGATTTAATACAACTCCAGCTTTTACGCCATGAGATTTAATTAATTGAATGGTACGATGAAGATGAGGGCATGCCTCGACATGTACCGTTATAATGTCAGCTCCTGCGTTAGCAAAAGCAGAAATGTATTGATCAGGGTTTTCAATCATTAAATGAACATCCAATGGCAGTTTAGTAATTGGTCGAATCGCCTCTACAATTAACGGACCAATTGTAATATTAGGAACAAAGTGACCATCCATGACATCTACATGAATATAGTCTGCTCCTCCATTTTCGACATCCTTAATCTCTTCTCCAAGCTTTGCAAAATCAGCTGAAAGAATGGATGGTGCAATTTTGATCATTCTTAGTACCTCGGCTTTCTATCCTTGATTTCTTCAAAAAAACTCACATAATGGTCATATCGGAATTGCGCAATACTACCATCCTCTATACCCTGTCTAACAGCGCATTTCGGCTCAGAAATATGGGTGCATCCTCGAAACTTACAATTTGCTCCTGCATCATAAATTTCTGGAAAGCAGTATGAAAGTTCATCTAATTCGATTGTCAAAAATTCCAACGAACTAAAACCGGGTGTATCTGCGACAAGGCCACTACCAACCTCAATTAATTCAACATGCCTCGTTGTGTGCTTTCCTCGACCTAAAGATGATGAAATTTCATCCGTTTTCAATTCAAGATCCGGTCGTAGCGTATTCAATAATGAAGATTTTCCAACCCCTGATTGCCCCGCGAAAACCGAAATCTGATTATCCAGTAAAGGCAGAAGCTGGTCCAGACCTTCACGTTCCTTCGTTGAAGTTAACAGGACATGATAGCCCACTTCTCGGTAGATTTTTGCATACTCCTGAATCTCCTGTAACAACTCATTAGAAATTAAATCCGTTTTACTAATACAAATAATAGGTTTTATATCGTTGGATTCAACTAAAACAAGAAAGCGATCTAACAACAATGGACTGAAATCGGGTTTAATTGCTGAAAATACCAAGATGGCTTGATCAACATTAGCAATCGGAGGCCGTACTAATTCATTTTTCCGTTCTAGTACTTCTAAAATATACCCATCTGTTTCGTTTTCTGCTTGAAAAACAACATGGTCTCCCACCAATGGAGTAATTTTATTTTTACGAAATACCCCTCTACCACGACATTGAATCAGTTCACTGTTTTCACCTTGGACATAATAAAATCCGCTTAATGCTTTAATAATTTTGCCTTCTGGCATAGTTTCACTCCTTGTTTCATTTCATTCGTCACGAATATGTCAGGTAGATTAAAATTCCCTATACCTTTTGACGCCTATTGTTCTGGATACGGAATTTTATCTCGCTGATCTAATACTCCATTTATTAAAACCATGTATTCGGCAGTTTCACCTGGGTTAATCACAAAGGTAAGTTCTACTGAACGTTTTTCCTTGAGTTCAAAATCATCATAAACCTTGTTGATGTTATTATTCGCATCCTGAATATAAATTTCCACTAACTGCGGGCTTTCCTCTTCATCCGGCGTATAATCAATCGTTATCGTGCGTTTTTCTTCTTTTGGCTCCTTGGGCTCAGGACCTTTTGACATGATTACTTTTACCTTAGCACCCTTTGTTAATTCAGCACCTGCTGCAGGAGTTTGAGAAATCACCTGGCCAGCAGAGATTTCATCCGAGTATTGCTCTTCAGCAGAGTCAATATTCAAACCAGTACTATTCGCATATTCAGCGAGTGCATTTGCAGGGTATTTTGTTAAATCAGCAAGTTTAATAGTTTCAGGTCCTTTACTAATCGTAAAAGTTACTTCTGTTTCTTCTGGTACAACCTCTTCTCCTTCATCAATTGATTGGCTAAGAATTGTTCCTTTGGCACTGTCAGAAAATTCTTCTTCTGAAAACACAGCTAAATATTTTTCTTTATCAATTAATTTCTCTTTTACTTCCTCGAAATCCTTACCGACATAGTCCTTAAAAGCCACTTTCTTTTTACCAGTACTTTCATATAAATCAATTGTGGCGCCTTCCTTAACCGAATCTCCTGCTTCAGGATCAGTACGAACAATATAGCCTTCTTCTACTTCTTGGTCACTAATTTCAATCGTGTCACCAATCGTAAATCCAGCTTCCTCCAATTTGTTAACAGCTCGATCGTAAGTCATGTTTGAAACATCTGGAACTTCGACATCCTTCGGTAAAAACAAGGCTGGAAAAATCGTTACTGCAGCAACTCCAGCAGCAAGAATTAAGAAAAAGATGATGGCCAGAGAAACTAAAAGCTTATTTTTCTTTTTCTTCTTTTTCTTTGGTTTTGGTTCGTCCTGATCAACTGATTTTGAGTTCTTTTGAGAATCTCTCACCATTGTTTCAGCACTTTTTAATGGACTATTATCCTTAATGATTGGAATCGCCTTTGTAACTTCATCATCCATATCAGGGATCACGAATTTTTCTTCATTTAATCTGTTTGGAAATAACACAGTTTGCAAATCCTCTTCCATCTCTTCAACTGAATCATATCGATGAAATGGATCTTTTGCAGTTGCCTTTAAAATAACATTCTCAACACTCTGTGGTATGGTCGCATTCCATCTTTTTGGTGATGGGGTATCTGATTGAAGATGCTTTAAGGCGATAGATACCGCTGATTCACCTTCAAAAGGTACTCGACCTGTCAATAATTCAAACATCACGATACCTAGTGAGTAAATATCTGACTTTCTAGTAGACATTCCACCCCGCGCTTGTTCTGGTGATAAATAATGAACCGAACCAAGTACAGAGTTTGTTTGAGTTATTGTTGTTGAACTTAGCGCAACTGCTATCCCAAAATCTGTTACCTTAACCGTTCCATCGTGATCAATTAAAATATTTTGTGGTTTGATATCACGGTGAACAATTTGATTTTGATGGGCATGTGTGATTGCAGAGGTCAACTGCAACATAATATTAATCGCTTCTTTTGGATGAAGCGGTGCATTTCGTTGTATGTATTGTTTCAAAGTTTGGCCAGGAACATATTCCATTACAATATAATAAATGTCCTCTTCTTCACCAACATCATAGATACTTACAATATTTGGGTGTGCCAAGCTTGTAGCCGCATGCGCTTCTCTTCTAAATCGCTTGATAAATTCTTCATCATTGGAGAAATCTAAACGAAGTACTTTAATGGCTACGTCTCTTTCAAGAATAACATCTCGTGCAAGATAGACATTGGCCATCCCGCCTCCACCAATAACCTCGAGAATTTTATATCGACCACTTAATCGTCTTCCAATAAGCATAGGGTTATTCTCCCTCACTTTCAGGTGTGTAATCGACGATTACGAGTGTGATATTATCTTCTCCACCATTATCATTGGCTAATTGGATAAGTTGTTCACTCTTGTTTTCAATACTTTCGTCACTTTCTAGAATGCTTTTTAATTCAGCCTCGGGTACTTTATTTGATAACCCATCAGAGCAAATTAAGAGCATGTCCCCTTCATCTAAAATAAGGGTTTTCAGGTCCATTTGCACATGTGTTTCAGTTCCTAACGCACGTAAAACGACATTTTTACGTGGATGATGCTCTGCATCTTCCTTCGAAATATGGCCAGATCGAACAAGTTCATTGACTAATGAATGATCCTCGGTAATTTGTTGGAACCCATGACTGTTTAGAACATAACAGCGGCTATCTCCAATATGCGATACAGTTGAGAACAACTCTGTACAAATAGCAGCTACAACAGTCGTTCCCATACCTTTGCATTCATCATTTTCCTGTGAATGTGTATACAGGTTTGAATTTATTTTAGAAATATGCTCTTTTAACCACTCTTCTGCTGATTCGGATGTCGCGATCTTGTCAACTTGCTCCCAATAAGACCGTAGCTGGGATGTTGTCATACTACTCGCAACATCACCAGCTCGGTGACCACCCATTCCATCAGCCACTACTGCTAATACTTGTCCTGCTTTGTTATGGTATACACCACAGCTATCCTCATTGATTTGTCTTACTTTTCCCCGGTTTGTCAAAAAGAACGACCTCATATGTTCACCTCGTCTCCTCTTTACGCTCCTTTGCACGTAATTGACCACAGGCCGCATCAATATCATGACCTTGTTCACGTCGAATTGTCACATTCACACCATGCTTCTTTAATGTCTTTTCAAATTCAAAGATTTGCTCTCGCGGTGTTCGAACATAATCGCGCTCAGGAACATAATTGACTGGAATTAAATTCACATGACACTTAATTCCTTTTAGTAGCTCTGCTAGTTCTTCAGCATGTTCAACTTGATCATTGACTCCGCCAAACAACCCATATTCAAAGCTAATTCTTCTCCCTGTTTTATCAATATAATAACGTACAGCTTCCATTAAATCAGGTAGTTTATATGCACGATTAATCGGCATTAACTTACTTCTAATTTCAGTATTAGGTGCATGTAAAGAGATTGCAAAATTTATTTGTAATTTTTCATCTGCAAACTTATAGATTTTTGGAATGATCCCACTTGTTGAAACGGTAATATGACGAGCACCAATATTTAAACCTTTATCATGGTTTATAATTTTTAGGAATGAAAGCATTTGATCGTAGTTATCAAATGGCTCTCCAATACCCATTATGACCAAATGGCTTACACGTTCACCTAGCTCATCTAGTGCTTTTTGCACCTTTACAACTTGAGCCACAATTTCGCCAGCCTCTAAATTACGTTTAAGTCCTCCTAACGTTGAAGCACAGAACGTACAACCAATGCGGCAACCAACCTGTGTAGTTACACAAATAGAGTTTCCGTAGCTATGTCTCATAAGCACTGTTTCAATCGAATAGCCATCATGAAGTTCAAATAAAAACTTCATTGTACCGTCAGCTGATGTTTGCTGAATGATTGTTTTAAGGGTCGTAATTGTAAAATGCTCAGCTAGCTTTTGTCTTAATGAAGTTGAAAGGTTCGTCATCTCGTCAAATGTTGTAACACGCTTCAAATAGAGCCATTCAAAAATCTGATCTCCACGAAATTTCTTCTCTCCATTTTCGATGAGCCAGTTTTCAATTTCCTCTAATTGAAGTGAATAAATTGATGGTTTTGAACTCGGTAAATTTTGTTTTTTTCTTCTCGTTGTTTGTACTTCTTCCAATTACATTACACCTGCTTTCTTAATCTTGCAATATAAAATCCATCCGTACCAAAATAATGTGGATAAAGCTGGAGCTGTCCATTTTTAATATAAGGTTTCACTATTTCAGGAAGATCATTTTGCATTGTTTCATCTAGTATAAAATCGGGATTTTGTTCTAGAAAGGTTTTAATTACACCTTCATTTTCTTCGTAATCTATTGTACATGTGCTATACACGAGTATACCATCTTTTTTTAATAAAGATGAAACCTCTGTTAGTATGTCTAACTGTATTTTTGCAAGGTTATGATTGTCTGATACCGATTTTGTATATTTAATATCCGGTTTTCTTCTTATAACACCAAACCCTGAGCACGGTGCATCCACAAGAATTTTATCAAACATTTGACTTTCAAAGATTTCCCTTGCTTTTCGACTATCATGAGCTTTTGTCTCAACATTTTCAATCCCTAAACGTTTTACTGCTTCATTAATCAATTTTATTTTATGCTCATGAAGATCAAGTGAGTAAACCTTGCCCGTGTTTCCTAGTAATTCGGCGATATGTGTTGTTTTACCACCAGGTGCCGCACAGCTATCGAGGATTTGTTCACCTTTTTCAACACCGAGTGCTCTTGCAACAAGCATTGAGCTTTCATCTTGGATCGTAAAATATCCCTCTTTAAAGGTCTTTGAATGAACCAAATTCCCACGAACAGACTTAATCGCATCAAGAGACACATCACCTTCGACAGCTTCAATATCTTCTTCTTTTAGCATATGAATAAGCTTTTCTCTCGTTGTCACCAAATTATTAACACGTCCTGTTTGCTCCGGTGGGGTACAATTCACTTCACACATTTTCCGGGTTTCTTCTATTCCAATTTGTTGGGCCCAACGTTTGACAAGCCAAATAGGGTGACTGGTTTCAATAGCTATTCTTTCAACTTCATCGGTAATTTGGTTTAATGAAGGCAAGCCTTCTCGTTGAATGGAACGTAAAACACCATTCACCAGCGAAGCTGTACCTTTATGCCCTCTTTTTTTGGCGATTTCGACTGCCTCAAAAAAGATAGCTCGTTCAGGTACTCGGTCTAAATAAATCATTTGATATAAGGAAAGTCTTAATAAGATTTTTACCCATTGATCGAGTTTTTTACTCTTTTTTAAAAACGGGGCTAAATAAAAATCCAATGTATCACGGCGTTGAATTGTTCCGTATACAATCTCTGTAAGTAAACCTACATCCTTTCCTTTCACCTCATGCTTTTTTATCATTTGGTTTAAAAGAAGATTGCTATATGCTTGGTTTTTTTCAATTTGCAATAAGATTTCAAGTGCAACATTTCGAACATTAGTTTTCGTCATTTTTGTCTCCTAGCTGAGTTCCCACCTGTATAGTCGACCCCATCAGGAATTGCTCTGCACTCATCTTTTTCTTACCGGCAGGCTGAAGTTGGGTGATTTTTATAAAAGTAGTATTCCCAGTCGAAACAATAAACCCATCTTTTTCGATTGAAACAACCGTTCCGCTCTTTGCAGAAGTTGAGGAAGGTACCTTTTGGCCCCACCATATTTTCATTACATCGCCATTTAAAGTAGTGTAAGCAACTGGCCATGGGTGAAGTCCACGAATATGGTTGTATATATCCTCTCCATCTTTTGTCCAGTCTATCTTTTCCTGTTCACGTTTAATATTTGATGCAAATGTTGCCTTAGAATCATCCTGTTTAATTGGTGTTATTTTACCTGCTAAAAGCAAAGGAATCGTTTCAGATAATAGCTTTGAACCTGCAACACTTAATTTATCATGTAAAGAACCTACATGGTCTGTATCTAATATTGGAATTTCAACTTGAGTTAAAATATCCCCTGCATCCAGCTTTTCAACCATATACATGATCGTAACACCTGTTTTTTTCTTCCCCTGGAGAATGGAATAATGGATTGGTGCACCACCTCTAAGCTCAGGAAGTAAGGATGCATGTACATTAATACAACCAAACTTAGGTGCATCCAATAATTCATTAGGGAGAATTTGTCCGAAAGCAGCAGTTACGATTAAATCAGGTTCATAACTTAGAACTTTTTCAATTTCTTCTTTTTCACGAATTTTATTTGGTTGTATGACTGGAATATTGTGTTTTAATGCCTCTACCTTTACAGGAGGAGGGGTTAAAACTCTTTTTCTACCAACTGGTCTATCAGGTTGCGTTACAACAGCAACAACTTCATATCCATCTTCTATTATTTGACGTAAAACAGGTACTGAAAAGTCTGGAGTACCCATAAATACTATACGTTCCATGTAATTACCTACCCTTCAATTTCTCCTTCTTCATAATAACGGTTCACCTTCGAAGTAAATAATATACCGTGGAGATGATCGATTTCATGTTGAATCGCACGGGCCAAGAATTCTCTTGCCTCAATTATGTATGTTTTCCCTCTTCGGTTCTGCGCTCTAACCTTCACGTAATCATTGCGCGTAACTTCACCAAAAAGGTCCGGAAAACTGAGACAGCCTTCTGGACCTACCTGTTCACCTTTACGTTCAAGGATCACGGGATTAATAAGTTCAATAAGTCCGCTCTCGTCTCCGATATCAACGATTGCGATTTGTTTTGCAATTCCAACCTGAGGGGCAGCTAAGCCAACACCGTCCGCCTCAAGCATTGTATCATACATATCTTTAATTAGTTTTGACAATTTCCGGTCAAAGGTGGTCACCTTTTCACATTCTACCTCTAGTATTTCATTAGGGTATTTAACAATTGGTAATACTGACAAATGTGTTCCTCCAACATTCTACTTTTTTATATGTCTAGCTTTAGGCGCCATCGGCTCGAGTCATAACAATCGCTTCTGAAGGTAAAAAGCACCTTCTGTCAGCGCTCGTCTTATGCTTGTCGCCGAGAAGCGGGCGCGCTTATCGCTTTTCTACTAGTCTCTCTCTTTTTTCACAACTTTAAACTACATCATAATATATGGGTTTAAGTCAATTGATAATGTAAGTGAGTTTTGAGAAATTTCTCGTTGATAACGATCTAGTATTCCTTTTAAAAGCTTATTAAGATTTGGCTCATTTTTGTATTTTATCATGCATTGGTATCGATATCTATTATTAATCCGAGCAATCGGTGAGGTAACCGGCCCTAGGATGATGGATTGATTAGATAAGGACTTTCGTAAATAGATTGCAATCTTCTCGGCAACATCCACCGTTTTCGTTAACTCTGGATGTGTCACGGTTACTAATGCGAGATAATAATAAGGTGGATAGGCATGAGCTTTTCTGATTCTCATTTCATTTTGATAGAAGGTGTCATAATCATGATGACTCGCGAGCTCTATACTATAGTGCTCAGGAGTATAACTCTGAATCACAACCTCACCTGGCAACTCATGACGTCCCGCTCTTCCACTAACTTGTGTCAGAAGCTGAAACGTTTTTTCGGATGAGCGAAAATCTGGCAGGTTAAGCATGGTATCAGCCGTTAATACACCAACTAATGTAACATTTGGAAAATCTAATCCTTTTGCAATCATTTGTGTACCTAATAAAATATCAGCTTTTCGATCACCAAATTCTTTTAATAACTTCTCATGGGCACCTTTTCGGCTTGTTGTATCTACATCCATTCGAATGACCCTTGCTTCTGGTAACACCTTAGCAAGTTCTTCTTCCACCTTCTGAGTGCCTGTTCCAAAGAAGCGAATGTGCTCACTTCCACACTCTTGGCAAGTATTAGGCATGAATGTTTCGTAACCACAATAATGGCATTTTAAACGGTGATGTGTTCTATGATAGGTTAGCGAAATTTCACAATGTGGGCAATTTGCGACATATCCACAATCCCTGCACATAACAAACGAGGAATGTCCACGCTTATTTAAGAATAAAACCGATTGTTCATTTCGTTCAAGTCGCTCTGTTAATTTTTCAAATAAAGAGCCTGAAAACATGGAGCGATTACCATTGCGTAATTCCTCGCGCATATCGATGATTTCAACACTTGGTAGTGGCCTTTGATTAACTCTTTCCTTTAATGTTACAAGCTCATAAACATTCTTTGAGGCTCGCGCGAATGATTCAAGCGTCGGTGTCGCACTTCCTAAAATAACAGGAGCATTATGGAGTTGCCCACGAAAAATTGCAACATCTCTCGCGTGATATCTTGGATTGTCTTCCTGTTTATAGCTGGATTCATGTTCTTCATCAATAATGATGATTCCGAGATTCTCAAACGGAGCAAAAATAGCAGATCTTGCCCCAACTACAACACTAACTTCCTTACGGTAAATCTTTCGCCATTCATCATATTTCTCTCCGATTCCTAGGCCACTATGCATTACAGCAACCCGAGAACCAAATCGACCCTTAAAGCGACTCACCATTTGTGGGGTCAGAGAGATTTCTGGCACAAGTACAATCGCTTCTTTACCTCTTTTTAAGACTGCATCAATTGCCTGCATATAGACCTCGGTCTTCCCACTTCCTGTAACACCGTACATTAAAAACACCTTATGAAGAACATCCTCAATTGAGGAAAGAATCGGAGAAATCACGTTTTGTTGTTCAGTTGTTAGTGGCATTGGTGTAGTCTGCTCAAAATGCTTGTCCGCATATGGATCACGGTATACCTCAACATTTTTTTCTGAAAGAAGGCCCTTTTTGACCATTGTTCGAATCGTGCTATCCGTCACACCAACCTTCTGTATAAGTTCTTTTAAAAAGATTGGTTTATTGTCCTTTAAAAAATAGTCTAGTACATCTTTTTGTCTTTTAGCAGTTGCAGGAAGTTCGTGGATTATTTTTTCAGTCTCATCTGCTGAAATCGAAAGCTGCACCTGCTTCATTGTCTTCTTGTTACTACGATTTTTTACTTTGTAGACAACTTCAAGGAGGCCTTTTTTTATATCCTTTTGGTAAATATGTAGTAAATCATTTTTTTCCGCATCTTCCCAGTTCACCACATCATGTTGGATAAATGAAGCTTGTATAGCTGGATCCAATTCACTTCTGTTAGAAGGTTCAAGTAATCTTATTTCTTTTTCATATTTCGCCCGCATGGCTGATGGAAGCATCGCTTGTAACGCAGAGATTGTAAAACAAAGCGTTTTTTCTGTTAACCATTTCCCAATATGAAGAAGCTCCTCGTTCAGGGCAGGTGTAAGGTCAAGCAAGGAATGAATTTCCTTTAGCTTTTTCACTTCTCCCTCAGCTGATAGGCTCATAACAAATCCCTGCACTTTGCGGGGACCAAATGGAACAACGACCCTCATACCAGGTACGACGATGTCCTTCCATTTATCAGGAACTTGATAATCATAGGTTTTATCTGTTTGCATTGCCGGAACATCGACGATTATGCTTGCGATTTTCATTTAGTCTCGCCATCCAAGAGTTTTTTCACTTCTTGAAGAATTGCTTTTGCAACTTCAAGTTTAGTCATCATCGGCAAATCTTTTTGTGTCCCATCCTTCTTATAAAGCGTTACTAAATTTGTATCTGTACCGAAACCTGCCCCCTGTGTCGTCACATTATTTGCAACGATCATGTCAAGGTTTTTCGAGGTAAGTTTGCGTTTTGCATATTCATCTATATTATCTGTTTCAGCAGCAAACCCAATTAATAATTGATGATTCTTTTTTTCTCCTAACGTTTTTAATATATCGGTTGTTCTTTCTAGTTCTAGTACAAGGTCACCCGTTTTCTTTTTCATTTTTCCATCATAGACTTGCTTTGGACGATAATCCGCAACAGCGGCAGATTTTATGACAATATCACTTCGTTGATAGTGGGACATCACTTCTGTAAACATCTCTTCTGCAGATTCAACTGAAATCATTCGAACATTAGGTGGAACCAGAAGATTAGTCGGTCCAGAAATCAAGGTTACTTCTGCTCCCGCTTTACCTGCAGCCTCTGCAAGAGCATACCCCATTTTACCGGTTGAACGATTTGTGAAAAATCGGACAGGGTCAAGTTTCTCACGTGTGGGCCCAGCAGTTATTAAGACCTTTTTACCATGTAGTATTGGTTTTTCAGAAAAATGAGCAGTAATAAGTTCAACAATTTTTTCAGGCTCTTCAAGGCGTCCTTTTCCAACATAACCACATGCCAAATACCCTTCAGAAGGTTCAATAAATTGATATCCATCCCGAGCTAAGATCTCGATATTTCGTTTTACAGCAGGATGATCATACATATGGACATTCATTGCAGGAGCTATCCATACAGGGACAGTAGTTGCAAGCAATGTTGTCGTGATCATATTGTCTGCAATTCCATTTGCGAGTTTGCCGATTATATTTGCTGTTGCAGGTGCAACTACAACTAAATCGGCCCAATCTGCAAGATCAATATGTGCAATAACTGCAGGATTTTTTTCATCAAATGTATCAAAATAAACATCATTCCTTGACAATGCTTGGAATGTTAATGGAGTAACAAATTTCATAGCAGATTCGCTCATGATTACTTTTACTTGAGCTCCTGCTTGAGTCAGCTTGCTTGTCAAAGCTGCCGCCTTGTATACCGCAATCCCACCACTCACGCATAGTAATATTTTTTTATTTAGCACTTGAATCCCCCATTTCTTAAAAAAATAACAACCTACATGAGAGGTTGTTATTTTTGGTTATTCAGTAATTGTTGGTGTTGTATCAACGTCAGTTTTATTATCAGTCGAATAATAAAGTAAACCGGCATCAATTTCTTCTAATGCTTTACCAACTGATTTAAAGGATACAGGCTTCTGTACCATTCCATTATTCTTCTCTTGCATTTCTCTTGCCCTTTTTGATGCAACAGTTACAAGTGTATACTTGGAATTCAATTTATTTAATAATGAGTCAATAGATGGATTTAACATTTAAAAATCACCCTCCAGCATTTTTTTATAGCGTCTTGACACTCGATCTCTTCGACAATGTTCAGCCGTTACAATTGCATTAATTCGATCGCACGCAAGTTCTACTTGATCATTTTCAACGACATAATCATAAGCGTCCATCATTTCAATTTCTTCTTTTGCTACCTTCATTCTGTTAAGAATTAAATCATCAGTTTCAGTACCCCTCGTTACGATCCTGTTCTTTAATTCCTTCAAACTTGGCGGCGCTAAGAAAATGAATAACCCCTCTGGAAATGCTTTTCTTACTTGAAGTGCACCTTGCACCTCTATTTCTAGAAAGACATCTCTACCATCCTGTAAGGTTGACTCCACATAGTCAATTGGGGTTCCATAATAATTTCCTACATATTCTGCCCATTCTAGAAGCTTGTCATTTTTTATTAATTCCTCAAACTCTTCTTTCGATTTAAAGAAGTAATCTACACCATCTACTTCTCCCTCGCGCGGTTTTCTCGTCGTCATCGAAATGGAGTATTGAAATTTTGTATCAGGCTGAGAAAAAATAGCTTTTCGAACAGTCCCTTTCCCGACACCAGATGGACCTGATAAAACAATTAGTAAACCTCTTTCTTTCATTCGTTCTAATACCTACCCTTCGTCTGTTAGCTCATCTTCTTTTGATAGTCTTTGTGCAACCGTCTCTGGCTGGACTGCGGATAGTATAATATGGTCACTATCCATAATCATAACCGCACGGGTTCTTCTTCCGTATGTAGCATCAATGAGCATTCCTCGATCACGAGCGTCTTGAATAATTCGTTTAATCGGAGCAGATTCGGGACTCACAATCGATATAATTCTGTTGGCCGAGACAATATTCCCGAATCCGATATTTATTAATTTGATTTGCACGTAAACTCCCCCAATAAGTACCCCTCTATTTTTGCCGTGATAATGGCTTTATAATCAAGCTTATTCAATATTTTGAACTTGCTCTTTTATTTTCTCTAGTAAACTTTTTATCTCCACTACATGTTTAGCAATCGTAGGATCATTCGCTTTTGAACCGATTGTGTTGGTTTCCCTATTCATTTCTTGAACGATAAAATCGAGTTTTCGACCAATAGGTTCATTCGTACTTACAGTTTCTTTAAACTGACTAATATGACTTTCGAGACGGGTCAGTTCTTCACTGATATCAGCTTTTTCCGCAAATAGAGCAACCTCCGTGAGGATACGATTTTCATCAAATTCATTCCCCACATATTCTTTGATCCTTTTTTCAATTCGATCCCGATACTGAGTAACCACAATTGGTGCATATTCTTTAATAGTATGTACATTTTCTACAACTAGGTCGAGAAAAGAGAAAATCACTTCGATTAATGTCTTTCCTTCAGCTTCCCTCATTTGTTTTAATTGGAGTGTAGCACTTTGAATCACCTCAAGGACCGTTGATTCCAGTTCATTATTCTCCATTTCCTTCTCTTCAATAGAAAGAATATTATCGTTTGAAAGTAGCTGCTGTGAAGTAATTTGATCACTAAGTTGGTATTTTTCTTGGATGACTTTGGTTGTTGAAACGAGCTCTTCTAATAAATCCCAGTCAATGGAAATTGCTTTCGTGACTAGTCCTTCACCTTCAATATTTAAAAAAACTTCGACGCGTCCTCTTTTTACATGCTCTAATATCGCTTTTTTTATTTTATCCTCAAGAAACAGTAGTTGTCTAGGTAATCTTATATTGATTTCACAGAATCGATGGTTTACAGATTTCAGTTCTACATGAACGGTGTAGCCATCCAATTCCTTATTGGCACGACCATAACCTGTCATACTTGCTATCATCTTTTCACTTCCAATCTAACATAAAAGAGACATTACTTTATAGATAAAATTTCTTCATTCTATACTTATTTTACCATTGTTTATTAAAATCGAATAGTTTTTAACTTTAATCAGCAGAAGTCTCCCACTTTTTTAAGTGGGGGGATGAATGCATACAGAGTGTACAATTCAATCGTGGTCCAACCTCCGGCTGAATAAAGTTAAGCCTCCGTCGGATGCCACAGATTTTCAAAGGTAAATTTTCGAGCAAGCTCGAAAAAATCTGGGCGCAAATACGCCAAGGCGTATTTGAAAGCATTTCAACAAAAAAAAAGAAAAAAGGTAATAGAGTGTATCCTCCATTACCTCATGAATTATAACATAGTTTTATAACTAAAATCCAAGTCTTACACTTTATGCACGAGCTGTGGAACGCTTGTTTGTTAATAATGATCCTGCTAAAAGGAATGTTGGAATTGCTGACATTCCTATAACTAGCAGCCAATCTCTTGGTTCAATAGCAAATGTCTTGAAGACCGGTTGTAATGGTGGATAGTAAATTACAACTAACATTAATACGATAGATGAGATAACCGCCCATACTAAATACATATTTTGGAATGGATTCCGGTGGAAAATAGACCGCTCACTACGACAATCAAATACATGGATAAGTTGAGCCATTACAAGTGTTGCAAATGCAATGGTTTGGGCATATCCAAGATTGCTTGGGTCCCTATGATAGACAACCATAAAGGCAGCTAGGGTTGCTATCCCAATTAAAAAGCCACGGCTGACAATTTTCCAACCCAAGCCTCTTGCAAAAACCCCTTCTTTTGGATGGCGTGGGCCATGTTTCATCAAATTCCCCTCTGGTTGATCAAGTCCAAGCGCCATCGCTGGTAATCCATCCGTTACCAAGTTAACCCAAAGGATTTGGATTGGTACAAGTGGTAATGGTAAGCCCATTAGCATCGCAAATAACATAACAAGTATTTCACCCACATTAGAAGCTAATAAATATCGGATAAATTTTCTAATATTTTCATAGATATTTCGTCCTTCTTTTATTGCTGCTTTAATCGTCGCAAAGTTATCATCAAGTAAGACTAAGGATGATGCTTCTTTTGCTACATCTGTACCTGTAATGCCCATCGCAATTCCGATATCGGATGCTTTAATCGCCGGCGCATCGTTTACACCGTCACCTGTCATCGCAACAATATGTCCTCTGCTTTGAAGAGCTTTAACGATTTTTAATTTATGTTCAGGTGACACCCTTGCATATACATATACATCATCGACGATCTCCTCTAGCTCTTCCACATCCATTTTCGAAAGAGCATATCCATCTAACACTTTACCCCCTGGAGGTAGAATGCCAAGCTGTGTAGCAATCGCTTTTGCTGTAATAAGATGGTCTCCTGTTATCATAACCGTCTTAATGCCAGCATCTTTACACTCTTTAACGGCATCTTTTACTTCCGGTCTTGGTGGATCGATCATTCCTTGAATCCCAATAAAGGTTAATTCGCTCTCGGCTTCGCTTTCCGACACTAACTTTTGATTAGGCCGTAATTGTTTAAAGCCAACTGCAATCGTTCGAAGTGCATCCGAAGCTAAGCCCTCAATCGCGTCCTTAATCTCATTCTCGTACCCTGCTGTTAATGGCTGTTGTTTATTATCCCAAAGGACCGATTTACTAACACCTAGTAATACGTCTGGTGCACCCTTTGTAACAACAAATTGATTTCCAGCTCTATCTTTTACAATGACACTCATCATTTTTCTTGCAGAATCAAATGGGAACTCCTCAACAATATCAAATTGCTCTACTAATAATTGATTTGTAAGTCCCGCTTTAATACCTGCAACAAGTAATGCTCCTTCAGTCGGGTCTCCATCAAGGATAATATCATCATCCTTCTGCTTTAATGATGCATTATTACACAACACTCCAAAAGTTAATAATTGTTGAAGAGTCTTATGTTCTGATGGTTTGATTTCTCTATCTCCCGAGAAAAACTTCCCATCTACATCATAGCCTGTACCGGTAACAGACCAAGTTTTGCCACCAGACCAAAGATGTGTAACCGTCATTTTGTTTTGAGTCATTGTTCCAGTTTTATCTGAGCATATGACCGAGGCACAGCCCAAAGTTTCAACAGCAGGCAAGCGTCGGACAATTGCGTTCTTCTTAATCATTCTTTGAACACCTAAAGAAAGCGCAACAGTAACAATTGCCGGCAATCCTTCAGGTATTGCAGCAACAGCCAATGAAACTCCTGCTAAGAACATTTCATAAAGCTCATGTCCATTGATAACACCTACGACTACAACTAAGAGAGTTAAAATTAAGGCAACGGTAATTAAAATCTTACCTAATTGCTCCAACCTTCTTTGCAATGGAGTGATCATCGCTTCGGCTGATTGAAGGAGTTCTGCAATTTGGCCCATCGCTGTATTCATACCAGTTCCTACTACGATACCTACACCACTACCACGTGTAACCATTGTACCCATAAATGCCATATTTTCTTGGTCACCAAGTGATACATCACCATCACGAATCGGTTCAACATGCTTTGTAACAGGAACAGATTCCCCTGTAAGTGCGGATTCTTCAATTTCTAAGCTTTTCACATCAATTAAACGTACATCTGCACCAATACGATCACCACTGGTGAATTTAATGATATCCCCTATAACGAGTTCCTTTGAAAGAACACGACCCCATTCATTACTTCGAAAAACATTCACCTGTGGTGCAGAGAGTTCCTTTAAAGCTTGAAGCGATTTTTCTGCTTTTCGTTCTTGGAAAAAACCTAAAAATCCATTAATTAAAACAATAGCCATAATTGCGATAGCATCAATGTATTCCCCTAACAACCCGGAAATCAAGGTTGCGGCAAGTAATACAAGAACCATAAAGTCCTTAAACTGAGCTAAAAAAAGCAAAATTGCTGAAGGGCGTTCTGCTTCCTTCAATTCATTATATCCAAATTGCTTTTGTCGCTGCTTTACTTCTTGGTCGGAAAGACCATGAGAAAGGCTTGTATTAACTTTTTTTTCGACCTCTTCTGATCTAAGCTCATACCACTTCATCCGTCTTTTACACACCCCTCACATTAAATCATAATCAAATGCGCCTTGGCGTATTTGCCGCCCGATTTTTTAGGCCCACACGATGTGGGTCACAAAGACGTTGCCACAGGACGTGGCGTAACTGTAACTAGTCTTTGATCTTATGCTCGAAAAATTACCTTTGAAAAATCGTGGCATCCGCCGGAGGCTGAATTACTTCATCAGAAGTGGCGCACTTCTGATGAAGTAAATTCTATCTATGAAAGCTTATTCAGTCTCGTCCAAAAAAATGCTATACTTTTTCTAAGTTACCTATTTATTGGTACAATAACATTGAAGAGGAACTAGAAGACCTTGTCTTCTATTGATATGGAAAAGAGGAAACACGTATGACATTCGATGGAATCTTCACACATGCAATTGTGAATGAATTACAAGAAACACTAGATAGTGGTAGGATTTCAAAAATCTATCAACCATATAAAAATGAACTTATCTTTCAGGTTCGTGCAAATGGAAAGAATCATAAGCTACTACTTTCAGCACACCCAAGTTATGCCCGGATCCATGTAACAAATGAATTATATGATAACCCACAGGAGCCGCCGATGTTTTGTATGTTACTCCGCAAACATCTAGAAGGCAGTATCATCGAAAATATCCGTCAGGTTGATATGGATAGGATTATCATTTTTGATATAAAAGGCCGCAATGAACTAGGTGATGTTTCTCTAAAGCAACTGATTATTGAAATTATGGGTAGACATAGTAACATCATCCTCGTGGATTCGGAAAAACAGACAATCCTTGATAGCATCAAACATATTTCACCAGCAGTCAATCGTCACCGCACTGTATTACCAGGGTATACATATGTTTTTCCGCCTGCTCAGGAAAAGATAAATCCTTTTACAGTCGATGAAGAGACATTCTTGAGGAAAATTGACTTTAATGCTGGTCGATTAGATCAGCAGATTGTGAATAAATTTTCAGGGATCTCCCCTGTATTTGCGAAAGAAGTTATATTTCGCGCCGGAATAGCTAATCGAAAAACATTACCTAATCCTTTTTTATCGATGATTACGATGATTAAACAAAATCAAATTACACCACAGATCATAACAAAGGGCCAAAAGGATTTTTTCTATATCCTTCCTTTAGATCATATTGGTGGTGAGGCAAAGGCATTCGCTACGATTAGTGAAATGCTCGATCGTTTTTATTTTGGAAAAGCTGAACGTGATCGGGTTAAGCAGCAAGGCAATGATTTAGAACGGTTTATCCATAATGAAAAAACAAAAAACGAGAAAAAAATCAAGAAACTGGAAGCAACCTTAGTCGAATCTGAAAAAGCTGAAAAATATAAGCTCTTTGGTGAACTTCTGACAGCGAATATGTATGCGATCACTCGAGGCGACAAGGAAATTGAAGTGTTGAATTACTATTCAGAGGAAAATGAGATGGTGAAAATTCCACTACATCCACAAAAATCACCATCTGAAAATGCGCAAAGTTATTTTTCAAAGTATCAAAAAGCAAAGAATGCAGTTTCCTATGTAGAACATGAGATTGCGAAAGCTAATGAAGAAATTACTTATTTCGAGTCTTTATTACAACAAATCGATTCAGCAGCACCAAAGGATTTGCAAGAAATTCGTGAGGAACTTATGGAAGAAGGTTATCTGAAGAAAAAGCAACAAAAAGGCAACAAGAAGATGAAACCTATGAAACCTTCTGTTGAGCTCTATGTAGCAAGTGATGGGACAGAAATCCTTGTTGGTAAAAACAATAAACAAAATGATTATTTAACAAATAAACTAGCAGCAAGAGATGATATATGGTTGCACACAAAGGACATACCCGGTTCACATGTGATTATTAGAAGCAAACAACCATTACCAAATACAATTCTTGAGGCAGCGACAATTGCAGCGTATTTCAGTAAAGCAAAAAATTCATCCTCTGTACCGGTTGATTACACACTGGTGCGCCATGTTAAGAAACCGAATGGTTCAAAGCCTGGCTATGTCATCTATGATAATCAACAAACTGTATATGTGACACCACAAGAAGATTTAATTTTAAAGCTAAGAAAATAAATGAAAAAATTAATACAAGCCCTAGGATCACTTGATTCCTAGGGCTTGTTTATTATGCTTTAGTTGTATACCAGTCAACTGGATTTTCTCTCCAACTCTTCAGACTTTCAATATCGTTTTCAGACACGACTTTTTTTTCAAGCGCAACATTAATTAAGGTTGGATAATCGGTTAAGGTGTGAGCTGAAATATTTGCTGCTTCTAAGCTAGCTGTTGCTGCTGGAAGTTGATACGAGAAGATTGCAACAATACCTAGTACTTCACACCCTGCTTCACGAAGTGCTTCAGCTGCTGTAATAGCACTGCCCCCCGTTGAAATAAGGTCTTCTATAACGACAACTTTTTGTCCTTTAACCACTTTGCCCTCAATTTGATTACCTTTGCCATGTGCTTTTGCTTTGCTGCGTACATAGCACATTGGGCTATTTAATACATCACTTACCCATGCTGCATGAGGAATCCCAGCAGTTGCAGTTCCAGCTATTACTTCCACCTCAGGATAATGAATCTTAATTAATTCAGATAATCCCTTTGCAATTTCCTTGCGAACCTGTGGGAAAGAAAGAGTCATTCGATTATCACAATAAATAGGAGATTTTAAACCTGAAGACCATGTGAATGGCTCATTTGGTTGTAAAAATACGGCCCCGATTTCTAATAAATGTGCTGCTATTTCTTTATTCATACTCCTACCCCTTCCCATGCTGCTTTCATTTGTTTATATGTTTGTAATGGGTTCTTCGCTCGTGTGATGGATCGACCAACGACAATTGCAGTTGATCCTAATTCTCTTGCTTTTTCAGGTGTTACAACTCGGGCTTGATCTCCTACTTCATCACTAGCTTGCCGAATTCCAGGCGTAACTGTCATAAATTCGGTTCCTAGCTTTCTATTGATTACCGGAACTTCAAGAGAGGAACATACGACACCATCTAAGCCACTATCCTTTGTCATAGTTGAATACAGGGCAACCACATCTAACAAATCACGTTCGATTAGTAATTCGTTTCTCATCACTTCTTCAGTTGTACTCGTAAGCTGTGTGACGGCAATACACTTAGGTCTTGACTGCCCCATTGTAGTTCCTGCTTCAAGTCCTTCGCGGGCTGCGACCATCATTCCGCGCCCTCCAGCAGCATGGACATTGACTAAGTCAACACCAAGACCCGCCAGACGCTTCATGCTAGAATATACGGTATTCGGAATATCATGAAGTTTCAAATCTAGGAAAATAGAATGACCTTGTTCTTTTAAAAAGTGAATGACAGCTGGTCCTTCTTGATAATATAACTCCATTCCAACTTTCACAAATAGTGGCTCTTCCCCAAAATCCTTTAGAAAGTCTTTCGCAGATGGTAAATTGGGAAAATCGAGAGCAATAATTAACGGTCGTTGCATTACTTCCAGCTCCTTCCCTGACATTCCGAGATATGCTCAAAACCATATTTATCTAGTAATCTTGGAAGATCTTCAATAATTGTCGGGCACACATATGGGTCCACAAAATTGGCAGTCCCAACTGCTACAGCACTTGCACCAGCATAAAAATATTCAAGAACATCTTCAGCTGATTGAACGCCACCCATTCCGATAATCGGTATCGACACTGCCTGACTCACTTCATGAATCATTCGGATGGCAACAGGTTTAATGGCTGGACCTGATAGGCCCCCTGTTTTATTTGCTAAAATTGGGTTTCCTGTTTTAAGATCAATCCGCATTCCGATTAATGTATTAATCATTGTTAAACCATCTGCACCCGCTTCTTCGATTGCTTTTGCCATTTCAACGATGTTTGAAACATTCGGTGATAATTTAACGTATACTGGAACACTTGATGCTTCTTTTACATATTTCGTAAGCTCTGCAGCCACCTCAGGAATCGTACCAAAAGCAATTCCACCCGTTTTTACATTTGGACATGAAATATTTAATTCTAGTGCATGAACGTTTGATGCTTTCGAGATTTCCCTTGCTACCTCAACATAATCTTCAATTTGTGAACCGGCAACATTCGCAATAATTGGTACATCATATTGATCAAGCCACGGAAGCTCTTCAGCCATGACTTTCTCAAGTCCTGGATTTTGTAATCCAATTGCATTTAACATCCCTGCACTTGTCTCTGCTACACGTGGAGTTGGGTTTCCGAATCTTGGTTCTACAGTTGTTGCTTTAATCATAATCGCGCCTAATGTACTCAAATCGTAAAACTTCGAGTATTCTTTTCCGAATCCAAAGCAACCGGATGCTGGCATGATGGGGTTTTTTAGTGATAAACCTGGTAGTTCAACTTGAAGTCTGTTCATAGTACCACCTCTCCAACCTTAAATACTGGCCCATCACTGCATACTTTTTTATAGGTATAACCGTCTGGATCATCTTGAAGATGACATACACATGCAAAACATGCACCAATTCCACAGCCCATTCTTTCTTCTAAAGAGATATAAGCATTTCGATCAGGAAAGGCCACTTCAAGTGCCTTTAGCATTGGTGTTGGACCACAGGAATAAAGTGTGTCAAATGTTATACCGTTATTTGAGATGACATCTGTTACAAATCCTTTCGTTCCAAGTGTTCCATCCACTGTTGCGATATAAGTTTCACCTAATCCACTAAATTTCTCTTCATAAAACACAGCAGATTTTGATTGGAATCCAAGGACGTGAATCACTTTAACACCTTTTGCAACCAGACGCTTCGATAATTCGTAAAGTGGCGGAACTCCAATTCCTCCACCGACAAGCAGGGCAGTTTCACCAATACCTACTTCATCAACAGGAAAGCCGTTTCCAAGTGGACCTAACACATCGACTGATTGATCGATGTTTTTTTCAGAAAGGACTCGTGTGCCGAGTCCTTCCTTTCGGTAAATCAGTGTGCATTCTTGCTTTTCTTGATTAATATTTGCAATACTAATGGGTCTTCTTAGCAACGGGTCAATTCCATCACTGACTTTTACATGGACAAATTGTCCTGGATCGTTCATTGCCTGAACCAAATCCCCTGCTAATGTTAGTTCAAAAATATCCTCTGCGATTTGAGTGTGACTCACAATTTTCATTTGTTCCTTTTTAATCATGAATGTACCACCTCACGCTTTTGCACGTGGGAACCCATCACTTCACTTGAGAATGTCATGGATTCTAGAACCTTCACGATTGCTTTAGCTGTATCTAGTGAAGTTAAACATGCAACTCCATTCTCAACTGTTTCACGGCGGATTCTAAAGCCATCTCTAGCAGGCTGTTTTCCTTTTGTTAATGTGTTAATAACAAATTGAGCTTTTCCTTGACGAATGACATCAATTAAATTTGGAGCCTCTGCACCAATTTTATTAACGACCGTAACAGGAATGTTTGCTTTTTGTAAGTAGCTAGCAGTTCCACTTGTTGCTAAAAGTTGATACCCAATTGTGTGGAATCGTTTTGCAATTTCAAGCGCTTCTTCCTTGTCTTTATCAGCTACTGTTAATAACACAGATCCATATTTAGGAATCGTGATTCCGGATGCAACTAGGCCTTTATATAATGCTTTTTCTAGCGTATAGTCTTTTCCCATTACTTCACCAGTTGATTTCATCTCTGGTCCAAGCGAAATGTCCACATTGCGAAGTTTTGCAAACGAGAAGACTGGGACTTTTACATAAACTCCTTCAATTTCCGGGTGTAATCCTGTTGTAAACCCTTGTGATGGTAATGATTGTCCAAGTATTACCTTAGTCGCGATATTTGCCATAGGTACGCCAGTTATTTTACTTAAGAATGGGACTGTACGGCTTGATCTTGGGTTTACTTCGATAACAAAGACTTCTTCGTTATAAACCACAAATTGAATGTTTAATAGACCGATAATATTTAATCCTTTTGCAAGTGCAATCGTATGGTCAATGATTTGTTGTCTTACATGGTCTGATAAAGTTTGTGGTGGATATACGGCAATCGAGTCACCCGAGTGTACTCCAGCACGTTCGATATGTTCCATTATCCCCGGAATATATACTGTTTCTCCATCAGAAATGGCATCTACTTCAATTTCCTTACCAGTTAAATAGCGGTCGATTAGGACTGGATGTTCCGGGTTAATCTTCACTGCATTTTCCATATAATGAAGAAGTTCTTCTGTTTGATAAACGATCTCCATGGCTCTTCCACCTAATACATATGAAGGTCTCACAAGCACTGGATAACCGATCGCTTCCGCAATGACAACTGCTTCGTCAACCGAGGTTGCAGTTTTCCCTTTAGGTTGTGGTATGCCAAGTGAAATAACCGTTTGCTCAAATTTATCTCTATTTTCTGCACGGTCTAAATCCTCTAAAGACGTACCCAAAATTTTCACTCCGCGCTCAACTAAAGAACTTGCTAGATTGATAGCTGTTTGACCACCAAACTGTACAACTACACCTTCAGGCTGTTCAAGGTCAATGATATGCATAACATCCTCAATAGTTAATGGCTCAAAGTATAGCTTATCTGAAATACTGAAGTCAGTTGACACTGTTTCAGGGTTATTGTTAATAATGATTGCTTCATAGCCTGCTTGTTTTATCGCCCAAACAGAATGAACGGTTGCATAATCGAACTCAACACCCTGCCCGATGCGGATTGGACCTGAACCTAGAACGATAACACTCTTCTTATCCGTTACAATTGATTCATTTTCATCCGCATATGTTCCATAATAATAAGGTGTTTCTGATTCAAATTCAGCTGCACATGTATCGACTATTTTATATACTGGAACTATTCCTGCTTGTTTACGAGTTTCATAAATTTCAATTTCTGCCCGATTCCATAACTCCGCGATGATGGAGTCAGCAAATCCTTTCTTTTTTGCCACCGTCAATGTTTCTAAATCACCTTTGTTTTCCCGTATTGTGTTTTCGAGCGTGATTATATTTTCAAATTTTTGGAGGAAGAATAAATCAATTTCACTCCACTCATGAATTTGTTGGATGGTGATGCCACGTCTAATCGCCTCCGCAAGATAGAATAGACGCTCATCTCCTGCTTTCCTAATCCTCTTTTCAATTGTGGCAAGATCTGCATTTGTTGCATCCTCTAATTGAATATGAGAAACATTTGACTCGAGGGATCGAACTGCTTTAAGTATGGATTCCTCAAAATTACGTCCAATCGCCATGACTTCACCAGTGGCTTTCATTTGCGTTCCAAGTCGGCGGTTTGCAGACTCGAACTTATCAAATGGAAAGCGGGGGATTTTTGTAACGATATAGTCAAGTGCCGGTTCAAAGGCTGCATATGTTTTTCCTGTCACAGGGTTTATCATCTCATCAAGCGTTAAACCTACTGCAATTTTTGCTGCAAGTTTGGCAATTGGATACCCCGTCGCCTTAGATGCTAACGCTGATGAACGACTCACACGTGGATTTACCTCGATAATATAGTAATTGAAACTATACGGATCAAGTGCTAACTGTACATTACATCCACCTTCAATCCCAAGTGCGCGGATGATTTTTAAAGATGTATTTCGTAATAGTTGATATTCTCGGTCACTTAATGTTTGGCTCGGTGCAACAACAATTGAATCACCAGTGTGAATTCCAACTGGGTCTACGTTTTCCATGTTACAAACGACAATTGCAGTATCTGCAGAATCGCGCATTACTTCGTATTCAATTTCTTTAAACCCTGCAATACTCTTTTCTAGTAGACATTGGGTTACAGGACTATTTTTCAATCCGCTTGTAACAATTTCAATCAATTCTTCTTCATTGTTACAAATTCCACCACCAGTACCTCCTAAGGTGAAGGCTGGTCTAACAATTACGGGGTATCCTACTTTTTCAATAAATCCGTATGCTTCGTCCAGGTTATGGATAATTTCACTTTCTGGCACAGGCTCGTTCAGTTCGTTCATTAAGGTTCGAAATAAATCACGATCTTCGGCTTTTTCAATCGCTGAAAGAGTTGTCCCTAGAATCTCGACATTACATTCTTCAAGAACGCCAGATTTTGAAAGTTCTACAGCCATATTTAAGCCGGTTTGGCCACCTAGTGTTGGCAGGATTGCATCCGGTCTTTCTTTACGAATAATTTTGCTGACAAATTCTAATGTAATGGGTTCTATATAAACTTTATCTGCAATTTCAACATCTGTCATAATTGTTGCAGGATTTGAGTTAACCAAGATTACCTTATAGCCTTCTTCTCGTAATGCTAAGCAGGCCTGAGTCCCTGCATAATCAAATTCTGCTGCTTGCCCAATAACGATTGGACCTGATCCGATTACTAGAATAGTGTTAATATCTAAGCGTTTTGGCATAGCTCTTCGCCTTCTTTCTTGAAGTTTTCAATCATCTGTAAAAAGTCGTTAAATAAGCTATTTGCATCCTCAGGTCCAGGTGAGGCCTCCGGATGATACTGAACAGTGAATGCTGGATAATCTAAATGGCGCAGTCCTTCTACTGATCCATCATTAAGTGCTATATGTGTTACTTCCAGTTTAGTAGAAGCTAAAGACTTTTCATTAACTGTATAGCCATGGTTTTGAGAGGTAATAGCAACCTTTCCGGATTTTAGGTGTTTAACCGGATGGTTCGATCCTCTATGTCCAAATTTCATTTTTTCAGTATCGGCACCACCTGCTAAAGCAAATAATTGATGACCTAAGCAAATTCCAAATAAAGGAACCTTCCCTAAAACACCGTTAATCATTTCAATAGCTTCAGGTACATCTTTTGGATTCCCAGGCCCATTACTTAGCATGATTCCGTCAGGTTTTAGTCGAAGAATTTCTTCGGCTGTTACATTGTAAGGGACGACAATTACATCACAGTCACGGTGATTTAGTTCGCGTAAAATTCCATGTTTCATGCCAAAATCGACTAAAACAACACGATGTCCTCTACCTGGGCTTGGATAAGAACCTTTTGTAGAAACCTGTTTTACTTGGTCAGTGGGTAAAGTGCGACCACCAAGTTGGTTCATCACTTCACTTACATTGACATCCATTCCACAAATAGCACCTTTTAATGTCCAATATTGACGGATAATTCTTGTAAGCTTTCTTGTATCAATTCCAGAAAGTCCTGGAATACTTTTTGACTTAAAATACTCGTCTAAATTAAATTGACTTCTAAAATTTGATGGTTGGTCACACACTTCATTCACAATAAAACCACTTATAGCTGGGTTGATTGATTCAAAATCATCTCTATTAACACCGTAGTTTCCAATTAAGGGATAGGTTAATGTTACGATTTGGCCACAATACGATGGGTCCGATAAAATTTCTTGATAACCTGTCATTCCAGTATTAAAAACAACCTCACCAAACTTCTCAATCTCACTTCCGAATCCTTCACCAACAAAAATGGTTCCATCTTCTAAAATAAGCTGTCGCTTCATACTAGAACACTTCCTTTCTGCCATACAATGTTGCCATTTACAAGTGTCATGACCGGCCATCCTTTACATTCCCAGCCAGTAAATGGTGTGTTTTTTCCTTTTGAAACAAAGCTTTCTGGATCAATTGTTTCTGTAGCGTTTAAATCAATTACAGTTAAGTCAGCATTCTTACCAATTTCTAATGTTCCAAATGGTAATTTAAATGTACTGGCTGGTTTATTGGTTAAGAAGTTTACTAATTGCTTTAATGTCATTCTGTTGGTTTCAACAAAATGTGTATAAAGAAGTGGGAATGCTGTCTCTAAACCAACGATGCCAAATGGCGCTAGAGCCATTCCCTGTGCTTTTTCCTCACTTGCATGTGGTGCATGATCTGTAGCGATAAAATCGATTGTTCCATCAAAGAGTCCTTCAATAAGGGCCTCCAAATCCTCTCTTCCACGTAATGGAGGATTCATTTTATAATTTGTGTCGAGGCTAGGGATGTCTTCATCACATAGTAATAAATGATGTGGTGTAACCTCAGCTGTTACATGGATACCAGCACGTTTTGCATCTCTGATGACACGGACTGATTCCTTTGTACTTACATGACATACATGGTAGTGACAGCCAGCTGCTTCAGCTAATAAAACATCCCTTGCAATATGTACGGATTCGCACACAGAAGGAATTCCATTGATTCCATGTTTCTTCGAAAATTCACCCTCATGTACAGAACCTTTATTGATTAACGTATTTTCCTCACAATGGGCTACAATTGGCATATCAATCGCGGCCGCTTGCTTCATGGCTTCAAGCATCATCCCAGCAGATTGAATTCCAACGCCGTCATCTGTGAATGCAAATGCTCCTGCTTCCTTTAATCCATTCATATCCGTAAGTTCTTGACCAAGCTCACGAATGGTGATAGCCGCATATGGAAGAACATTCACATGAGCCGTATCCTGGATTCTTGCCTGCAGCCAATTCATTTGTTCAACTGAATCTGGAACTGGTCTTGTGTTAGGCATTGCTGCAATTGTTGTGAATCCACCTTTTGCTGCCGAAAGACTTCCTGTTTCAATTGTTTCTTTATGTTCGCCTCCTGGTTCACGAAGGTGGACATGGACATCAACAAAACCTGCTGATACAAACATTCCTTCTACATCAATTACTTCACAATTTGTTGGATCAAGGTTTGTACCCATCGCTTCAATCAAGTCATTCGTGATTTTGATATCTGCACTTACTAATTCACCTTGTTCGTTTAAAATTTTTGCATTTTTTAATAATGTGCTCATATTAAAATTCCTCCTTCAACCTGTTGTAACACTCTTTTAAGTACGGCCATTCTTACGAATACACCATTTTCCATCTGTTTAAAAATTCTTGAGTTTTGTGCTTCTACTAATTCACTTGCTATTTCAACTCCACGATTGATGGGAGCTGGATGCATAATAATGCTACCCTTTTTCATGTTTTTGCTTCGCATAATCGTTAAACCATATTGTTCATGGTATTCTTCTTTCGTTAAGCCCATCGATGACTCATGGCGCTCATGTTGAATACGCAGCAACATGACGACATCTGCTTCTCTAATGCCTTTATCAAGGTCTACATATTCACCATTAGGATTTGTATCATCTTGCCATTCTAATGGAGCTGAAAAGCGAACATTTGCGCCTAATCTCGTTAAGACTTCGGCATTGGATCTTGCAACCCGACTATGACGAATATCGCCAACGATTAACACATTTAAATCTTGGAATCTAGCAAACTCTTGTTTAATGGTTAATAAATCAAGGAGAGATTGTGTAGGATGATGACCACATCCGTCACCTGCATTAATGATTGGAATATGGATGCCATTTATTAATTCCTTAAAATACTCATCCTTTGGATGACGAATCACGACTGCATTTGCCCCGATTGATTGAAGGGTTTTAACTGTGTCATATAGACTTTCTCCCTTTTGAACACTTGAAGTCATTTCATCTAACTGCAGGATGTCTGCACCTAATCTTTTCTCGGCTACTTCAAAACTAAAGCGTGTACGTGTACTTGGTTCGAAGAAAAGATTTGCAACAAATGTTTGTTTTTCTAGCTTCCATTTGTTTCCTTCGGCAAACAGGCTTGCATCAAATAGAATTCGGTCAATATCCTCAATGCTTAACTCGGTCATCGTAAGTAAATGATTCATTTTCTCTCCTCCAATTCTTATAAAAAAACACCCTTACCTTTATTGGTAAGGGTGTAAAACAAGGTTTTGTTTGAAAAAGGGTATTAGAAAGCCAATACCCTTTTCGCAAAAACCTTACACCCTTAATAACCTCTCTGGGTTATTTTAAAAGGTGAATCATTATGCAACAGAGTTATCATCCTCAAGATGAGTCTCATATATATCTTCGTCTTCCGGAACTACTCCGCCAGGAAGGATTAGGTTAAGTAAAACACCTATGATTGCGGCTAATGCCATGCCGTGAACTTCAAAGCCAAGTACGCGGATGAATGCTCCGCCGATTCCGATGACAAGGATAACTGATGAAATCACCAAGTTACGATTATCGCCAAGATCAACTTTGCTATCTACTAACATCCGTAAACCAGATGAAGCGATAATTCCGAATAAGAGAATGGATACCCCACCCATAACTGGTGTTGGAATCGTACTAATTAAGGCGTTGATTTTGCCAATGAAACCAAAGACAATCGCCACAACAGCTGCACCGCCGATTACATATACACTAAAGATCCGAGTGATGGCTAAAACGCCAATGTTTTCTCCGTATGTTGTATTTGGTGGACCACCAAGTAGTGAAGCAATCATCGTTGCTACTCCATCACCCATAATTGAGCGATGTAATCCAGGTTGTTTAATTAAATCTTTTTGTACAACCTTACTTAAGACCATTTGATGTCCGATATGCTCTGATAAGGTAACTACCGCTACTGGAACGATTAATGCAATCATATCTAATGAAAACTGCGGTGTGTATGAAACAAACGGAATAATAAAGTCTGGCATTTCAAACCACTTTGCTTCTTTTACTGCAGTAAAATCCACTAATCCGATTGATAATGCGTATACGTATCCACCGATAATCCCGATTAAGACCGGGATTAGGTTTAAGAAGCCTTTAAAAAAGATGGTTGCTATAATCACGATTGCTAGTGTAACTAATGCTACTGAAAAATGCTGTAGACTATATGCTCCGCTAGCATCATTCATTGCCATTCCAACTGCTGTACCAGCTAGGCTAAGACCTATTACGATAATAACTGGTCCAACAACAACAGGTGGTAAAATCTTCACAAGCCATTTATGTCCTGTTGCTTTTATTAACAAGGCTACCATCCCATATACAAGCCCAGCAAGTAAGCTTGCCATCATAGCAGCACCAGGACCGTCAGCAGCTATTGCTGATTGAAGTGGGATAATGAAAGCAAAGGATGATCCTAAGTATGCTGGAACCTGACCCTTTGTTATAAGTAAAAATGCTAGTGTACCTAACCCACTTGAGATGAGAGCTACCCCAGGACTAATTCCTACTAAATACGGTACAAGGATAGTTGCACCGAACATGGCAAATAAATGCTGCAGGCTCAGTATTGCGAATAGTCCTGGAGATGGTTTATCTTTTATCCCTAATACAATCTTTTGGTTATCATTACTCATTTTTGAATTTCCCCCTCATTTTAAGATACCCAAAACAAAAAAATCTTTGTGTTTTTTACACAAAGAGGTATACAAATCCCTATCTTTTGAGAAGGAATGTTTACCCCTTTGTTAGCCTCTCTGGACTACATTTAAAGGGTACTTTATTTATTTTTTATGAATCGTTACTTGATCTAAATTGTCTATTTCTTCTAGTTCAACCACAATTTTTTCCGAGTTAGAAGTTGGAATATTTTTTCCAACATAATCTGCCCGTATTGGGAACTCTCGATGACCTCTGTCAATTAAAACAGCTAACTGAATTTGTGCTGGCCGACCAATGTCGATGAGGGCATCGAGTGCCGCTCTCACTGTTCTACCTGTGTATAACACGTCATCAACAAGAATGACTTTTTTATTCGTAATGTCAACTGGTATATCGGAGCCATTTACAATTGGTTCGCGATCCTCTGTTTTTGTTGTTAAGTCATCACGGTACAAGGTAATATCTAATTCACCAATTGCAATCTTCTTGCCTTCGATTTGTTCAATTCGGCTGGCAATGCGCTTTGCTAAGTAAATACCTCTCGTCTTGATCCCAACAATCACACAGTTCTCTATTCCTTTGTTTTTTTCAATGATTTCGTGAGCTACTCTTGTTAAAGCCCTTCGAATTGCTTGATTGTCTAAAACTACAGCTTTATCAGTTTCAGCCATTTGTTACACCTCACTTAACATTGATTCCCTCTTTAAAATAAAAATGTCCTCTCACCGTAAGTGAAAGGACATAGACACTCATACATGAGGATACAATAATCCAAATGTAGTTCCGTTTCCTTCTCAGCCTCACGGGACTGATCTTAAAGGGGCTCATTTAATTAAGTTCATTCTACGTTCATTATCGAAATTTGTCAATCCTTTTTTGTAAGGAACAAAATCAATGTCGCAGCTTCTCCAGAAGTTCCTCAAAATAAGCAGGAAGTGGAGATTCAAATTCAAGATATTCATTCGTTCTGGGGTGAACAAAGCCCAATAGTCCTGCATGTAGAGCTTGTCCACCAAGATCTAATGTTTTCTTTGGGCCATACTTTGGATCACCCGCTAATGGATAACCAATATATTTCATATGAACACGAATTTGATGGGTACGCCCTGTTTCTAACTGACACTCAACAAATGTAAAGTCTTTAAATCGTTCTAATACATTAAAATGAGTCACTGCATCTTTACTGTTCTCATCTGTAACAGTCATACTTTGGCGATCCTTTTTATCCCGTCCAATGGGTGCATCAATTGTACCTTGGTCATGCGGTATGACGCCATGGACTAGTGCTTTATATTTACGAGTAACTGACTTTTCGACCAATTGATTCACTAAGGATTCGTGCGCAACATCATTTTTTGCAACCATCAATAAGCCTGAAGTATCCTTATCGATTCGATGAACAATCCCTGGGCGTAGAACACCGTTGATTCCTGATAAATCCTTGCAATGAGCCATAAGACCGTTTACCAACGTTCCACTAACATGGCCTGGAGCAGGATGTACGACCATTCCTTTTGGTTTATTGACTACGAGAACATCTGCATCTTCATAATAAACATCTAAGTTCATCTCTTCTGGTACCACATCCAAAGCTTGCGGTTCAGGAATGTCAATATGAATATGGTCCCCTATATTAACTTTATAATTGGTTTTAACATTATTCCCGTTGACTTTTATATTCCCATCCTTTATCCAAGACTGGACTTGTGTCCTCGACCAGTCAGAGTTAAAGGCTGAAACGACTTTATCAATTCGGTCATTTTGCTGTTGATCCTCAATCGTTAGTTCGAATTGATTCATTTGTTTTCTCCTTTTCTAATTTCCCTTCAAAAATAGTTAAAATTAAAATCAAGCCAACACCAATTACTAGTGCTGAATCGGCAATATTAAAAATAGGGAAGTTATATGTAAAAATGTATGTATCTATAAAATCGACAACTTCTTTACGAAAGATACGGTCAATAAAATTACCAATTGCACCTCCGAGCATAAATGAAAGCGCAATGCCAAACAAGCGCTGATTTGGTTTGAGGCTCCGTATGTATAAAACCAGCATAACTACCACGATAATGGTCACAATATAGAAAAACCACATTTGCCCCTGTAGTATTCCCCATGCTGCACCACGGTTTCGATGCGACGTTATATACAAAAAGTTAGGAATGATTTGAATCGAATCTCCAAGCTCCATAAAACGGACAATCATCCATTTTGTAACCTGATCTAATAAAATGATAAATAAAGCAATTAAATTATAATACACGAATACGCCCCCATCCATACAAACTATACTTTTGAATTTTAGCATATGAATGGACGTCTGTACAATCTATTTAAGGGATTAAAGCAGAGCAAAAGCAAAGGTTTCACTTTTGCTCCACTAAAGAAAGATGGTTTTTACGCTGAAGGGGTATGACATTACTTCTGTCATATAGATCAGTGAAGGAAAATTCGAAAATAGTTCGAGCTGTTGGAAGTATCCGTAGTTTCTCAATCGGAATCTCAGCACCAGTCTCTTCGCAAATTCCAAAAGTGCCGGAATTAATTTTATTTAAAGCTCTTTCGACGTCGCTTAGGTCTTCTTTTATATGATTCATTACAATTTTCTCTTTCTCAGATTGTTCATTCTGAAAAAGTAGTTCTTGACTTACCTCATATTGTGCTGACTTCATTAACCTGGATATTAGTTCTTTCTTTGTTAATTCCAATTCCGCTTTAATCTCTGCATACTGATCGTTCATTGGAACGCCTCCTTATCATGCTTTTGATTAATGCTTAAGATCATCTTTATAAGGTAGTAGAAATAGTATTATCCATAATGGTTTTCGTTAAAGCCAACAAGTTTTTCCTGTAGGATAAAAATGACGCATCGAATTTCTGTGAACATTACTCCTAGAAAATGGTGATTAACTCCGATATGCGCTTGCGTCTACTAGTATATTCTAGAAGTCAACTCCTCAGCGCAAGGCTGCAAGGATGTTTAACCAAGCAGTTGCCTCGCTCCGGTACTCAAAGCTGCGCCGCCTTGAAATTTCAACGCACAGGACGTGCTAGTGTCGACAATGCCACAGGAAGTGGCGTTTTTGTCGACGCGGTCCTTTTTATCCTCCTATCTTCAAATGTTTTTTAATGTTTTCTAATTACATACTACGTAATTCTCATAAATTTTTGACGGCAGACGAGCAAATTGTTGGGTTACAGTTCTATTAATGAAATATTTCAAGATACCAATTTTTTGCAAAAAAACGCCATGAACCTATGGATTCATGGCGTTTTTCCTATTTTAGTTTTGGTAATTTTCTTTTACAACAGATGCACAACGTGTGCAAAGTGTTGGGTGATCTGAGTCTTCACCAACTGTTGGTGTTACGACCCAACAACGATCACAGGTTTCACCTTCTGCTACACCTACAACGATTTTTACTTGATCGAAAACTTGTGCATTTTCTGGAGCTTCTTCATATGAGCCACCAATCGCAAATCCTGATACAATAAACAACTGCTTTAAGTTCTCCTCCACTGAATCGAGAAGAGCATTTGTTTCGTTGTTTGGATATAAAGTAATGCTAGCAGCTAAAGATTTTCCAATAACTTTCTCATTTCTCGCTGTTTCTAAAGCTTTTAGAACATCATCACGAAGTTCCATGAATGAATCCCATTTTGCTTCCAATGCATCTGCATTTGGAATCTCAACTGAATTTGGCATATCAACTAATTGAACACTTTCCTCTTTAACAGAATCGATATGCTTCCATACTTCATCTGCTGTATGTGGAAGAATCGGTGTTACAAGCTTAGTTAAGCTTAATAAAGCTTCATATAAGACAGTTTGGATTGAACGGCGATCATGTTGATCCGCTGCCTCGATATATAAAATGTCCTTTGCGAAGTCTAGGTAGAATGAGCTTAACTCGATTGTACAGAAATTATGAACGGAATGATAAACACCTGCAAACTCATAATTTTCATAAGATGTTTTTACCTTATCAATTAATTTGTTTAATTTAACAAGGATATAACGATCTACCTCACGCAATTCATTCACTGGAATTGCATCTGTTTCCGGATTGAAGTCACTTAAATTACCAAGTAAGAAACGGAATGTGTTTCTAATTTTTCGGTAAACCTCTGCAACTTGTTTTAGAATTGCGTCGGATACACGAACATCTGCCTGATAGTCAACTGAAGCTACCCAAAGACGTAGAATATCTGCTCCTAATTGCTTCATTACCTTTTCCGGAACAACAACGTTTCCTAATGACTTACTCATTTTACGGCCATCACCATCAAGGGCAAAACCATGGCTTAGTACACCTTTATATGGTGCTTTACCTGTTACAGCTACAGCCGTTGATAGAGAAGAGTTAAACCAACCACGATATTGGTCAGAACCTTCTAAGTAAAGATCTGCCGGACGTTGTAGGTCTTCTCTTTCTAATAAGACTGCCTGATGGGATGAACCAGAGTCAAACCATACGTCCATAATGTCATCTTCCTTCGTGAAGATACCATTTGGACTTGATTCATGTGTAAATCCGTCTGGCAATAAGTCTTTAGGTTCACGTTCAAACCAAACATTTGAACCATATTCTCTAAATAGGTTAGAGACATGATTAATGGTTTCATCTGTGATAATTGGCTCCCCATTTTCACCATAGAATACTGGGATTGGGACTCCCCATGCACGCTGACGAGAAATACACCAATCTCCTCTATCTCGAACCATGTTATAAAGTCTTGTTTCACCCCAAGCTGGAACCCATTTCGTTTCTTTAACAGCGTCCATCAGTTCGTTTCTAAAATCTTTAATAGAAGCAAACCACTGAGCTGTAGCTCTAAAGATAGTTGGCTTTTTCGTACGCCAGTCATGTGGATAAGAGTGAGTAATGAAGGCAAGCTTTAGAAGAGCTCCAACCTCATTTAATTTTTCAGTGATTGGTTTGTTAGCCTCATCATAGAATAAACCTTCAAACCCTTCTGCCTCTGCTGTCATATAGCCTTTTTCATCTACAGGGCAAAGCACGCCGATGCCATATTTTTGTCCAACGATGAAGTCATCTTCCCCGTGACCAGGTGCTGTATGTACACATCCAGTACCTGCATCAGTTGTAACGTGTTCACCAAGCATTACAAGGGAATCGCGACCATAGATAGGGTGGCTGGCTACAACATTTTCTAATTCACGACCTTTAAATGTTTTCACAACAGATACATTTTCCCATTCGATTTCTTTAGTTACTGCTTCTAATAATGCAGAAGCAACGACGTATTTGTTGTTGTCAACACTAACAACAGAGTACTCTAGATCAGGATGTACACTAATTCCAAGGTTTGCTGGAATTGTCCATGGTGTTGTTGTCCAGATGATGATTTTTTCATCACCTTCTAATACGCCTTTACCATCCTTCACTGGGAACGCTACATAGATAGAAGGTGAGCGTTTATCTTGATATTCAATTTCCGCTTCTGCTAGTGCTGATTCAGATGAAGGAGACCAATAAACAGGCTTAAGTCCTTTGTAGATATAACCTTTTTTAGCCATTTCACCAAATACTTTGATTTGCTGTGCTTCGTATTCTGGTTTTAATGTGATATACGGGTTTTCCCAATCACCACGAACCCCTAGACGTTTAAATTGTTCGCGTTGGTTATTGATTTGCTCGTAGGCATATTCCTCACAAAGCTTACGGAAATCCGCAACGCTCATTGCTTTCCGATTAACCTTCTTATTTTTTGTAAGAGCTGTTTCAATTGGAAGTCCGTGAGTATCCCATCCTGGAACATATGGGGCGCAATACCCGTTCATTGATTTGAAACGAACAATCATATCCTTAATGATTTTATTTAATGCATGCCCCATATGAATGTCACCATTCGCATATGGAGGCCCATCATGAAGAACGAATAATGGACGACCTTTCGTACGTTCCTGAACCTTTTGGTAAATATTCATTTCTTCCCATTGTTCTTGAATCTGTGGTTCGCGATTCGGAAGGTTTCCACGCATTGGGAAATCTGTTTTTGGCATTAATAACGTGTCTTTATACTCCATTACCATTTCCTCCTAATAATAGTTCCTAATTATTTGCAGCTTGTTACAGTATGGATGATTTGTGATACCTTTAATCAGAATAGAAAAAGGCCTTCTCATCCCAAAAAGGGACGAGAAGGCCTCTCGCGGTACCACCCTTATAGACGAATTTCCATTCGTCCACTCGACATTCGTAACGTGAATGAGACGCGAAATGCTTACTTAGAAATGTTCAAAAGACAATCTCTTTTGAATCAATTTATATGTTCAGCACCGAACTCCAGGGTGATTTTCATTCTTATCACTTATACCGGGCTTCCACCATCCCCGACTCGCTATATAAGTTTGACAAGAACTACTGTCCCTTTCAAAGCTGCTAGTATATTAAAGTAATTAGTTGTTTTAAAATTATATGCGTATTAATCAAAAGAGTCAAGTGTCAATACTAGTTTTCTTCTGATTCTGCAAAAACAGGCTCTACATTGTATTCCATGAGATGATCCCAATCATCATTGTTAAGCATATCTAACTGAGCTTCCACTAACATTTTAAATCTGTTTCTGAATACTTTTGACTGTTTCTTCAAATCTTCAATTTCGATTGATATCTTTCTAGATTTAGCTAACGATTCATTAATAATACGATCTGCATTTTTCTCTGCTTCCTTGATGATAAGCTTTGCTTCCTTTGAAGCATTACGTTTCACTTCTTCAGCTGTTTCTTGCGCAATCAAGATCGATTTATTTAACGTTTCTTCGATATTTGTAAAATGACCTAGTTTTTCGTTTAGCTCTGAAAGTTTTGACTCAAGTTCTTTTTTCTCACGAATAACCATTTCATAATCTTTAATAACTTGATCAAGAAACTCATTAACCTCGTCCTCATCATAGCCGCGAAAACCTTTGTTAAATTCCTTATTATGAATATCTAATGGCGTTAAAGGCACGAATGCCACCTCCAAAAATTAATAAATGCGTTTGTTTTTCAAACATTCTTCAAACAAATGATACTTTACAATTCGACAAAAAAGAAGAAATTCCTGCATTATTTACAATTATTTTTGTCTTCCTACAATGATTCTCCATTTTTCTCTCTTTGTTTTCCCTTCAATTGAATGAAGTCTACTTCTTCCGTAACCACGAACAGAAAGAACATCTCCTTCCTTACATTCAAAGGAAGATTGTTCAACTTTTTTCCAATTCACTTTTACAAGTCCATTTTCTATTAAGACTTGCACTTTTTGCCTAGACAAATTTAAAATGGATGCCAATATAACATCTAATCGTAAGGAGGAAACAGTGACTGTTTGCTCAGTCCATTCTTCATGTGCGAATACGAGTTCTGAAGCAGCAATCTCTGATAAAGAAATCGTTGCCTTTCCCACAGATGTTAAATTCATTCGGACGTAATCAGCAACTTCCCCGGCAACAACAATTTGAATACGCTCATCCTGTGTTAGGATATCACCAAATTTGGAACGTTTTAGACCGAGAGACATTAATGAACCAAGAACCTTTCGGTGGTCAACAGAAACAAACTTAACAGGATATTTCACCTCAAAATAGGATAGATTAAAATCTGTTTCCGTTGGCTCAAAATAAGATGGATACAATAATGCACGTTTTCGTTCAAGTCCTTCTTTTCCACCAGAAAAATGAACAAGGACATCTCCACCGGTTCCCACCACTTGTTTCACAATTTCTTGTTCACGTGGATCAAGAAAGTCGGTTAACCTAGGACTGTACTGATTCAGAACAGTCTGTTGCCATTCCAACACCTGATCAATAAACGCATGCTCTTCTTTTCGAAAATGTTGATATAGATTCATATGTATAATACCTCGTTTAAAATAGAAAAGCGCAAGGTGCCTGGTTATCGGCGACAAGCATAAGACGAGCGCTGACAGAAGGTGCATTTTACCTTCCGAAGCGATTGGCTTATGACCTCGAGCCGATGGCGCCTGGAGCTAGACAAAAATAAAGAAAAGGGACCTTGAAACAAGGCCCTTTTTAGAACATGCTTTGCAAAGCATGAATTCCTCTACCAGCGAAATTTAGCACTAGGATTGCAACAATTGGGGAAATATCTATCATCCCTAGTGGTGGAATAAATCTGCGGAATGGCTCTAGATATGGTTCACAAATTCTTGTTAAAAATTGACCAATCCCAGATTCACGTGCATTTGGAAACCAAGACATTAAAATGTAAATGATCAGCGCATACGAATAAAGTACCAGCGCTTGACTTAAGATACCGAAAATAATACCCATTTTCGATTACCACCCCTTTTCAGCGAATTCTTCGTTAGAAACAATCTCAGAGATATTTCCGGACACATCGATATTGTCAGGAGTACATAAGAAAATATTTGCACCAATGCGTTGAATATCCCCACCAATGGCATAAACAGTTCCACTTAGGAAATCAACGATTCTCTTTGCTTGATCATGTTGAACACGTTGGAGATTAACAACAACCGCTCGTCTGTTTTTCAAATGATCGGCAATTTCTTGTGCCTCTGCATACACTCGAGGTTCAAACAAAATAACCTTGGAAGACTTTTGAACACTTTGCAAGCTAACTACATTTTGCTTCGCAGCTGGTTTTGTAGCCCTTGTCGGTTCTACTTCCTCTTCTTCAAAATAATCTTCTTCATCATAATCATATTCATCTTCTAATGCAAAAAAGCTTTTAAATTTGGTTTTTATACTCAATTGTAACACCTCTCTTTTAAAATTCTTTGCCAACCAATGAAGTACCTATTCGAATGAAGGTAGCTCCTTCTTCAATTGCAATTTCGAAATCGTTCGACATACCCATAGATAATTCAGTACATGGAGCATGTGGCAAACCAAGAGCTTGTACATCGTCTCTTAGGTTTCGAAGTCTTTGGAAGCATGAACGAATAACATCTTGATCATCGGTAAACGGAGCCATTGTCATTAATCCGACTACCTCAACAGAAGGATATTTTCCAAGTTCCTTTATAAACGACTCAAGATTTTCCGGTGACATTCCGTGTTTGGACTCTTCTCCAGATACATTGATTTGTACAAAACATTTTATTTTATCGCTCGCCCGCTTTTGAATTTCCTCTGCTAACGATATTCGATCGAGCGAATGAATATAGTCGACCTTATCAATAATGTTTTTTACTTTTCTTGTTTGAAGAGACCCAATAAAATGCCAAGTTGGTTCATTCCCAAGTTCTTCTCGCTTCTTTGTCAGACCTTCGTCGCGATTTTCTCCAATATGTTGAATTCCTGCTTCGATTGCTTCCTTAGCTGTTTCAACACTTACATATTTCGTTACAGCAATAATTGAAACAGAATCTGCAGGCCGATTTGAACGCTTGCATGCTTGTTCTATGTTCTCTTGTATGTAGATTAGATTTTCTTTTACACTCATTTTAAAATTAATCCTCCTTAAAGCCAATAAAACTCATCATTCTTCCCGTTTTCCCGGCATCCCTTCGATGCGAAAAGAATTTCTGATTCTCACAGGACGTACAATACGAGGAAACTTGAATATTTTCCGGAGGAATTCCTGCCCTCACCATAAGCTGATAGTTTAGTTCTTTTAAATCTAACCGATATTGGTTGTCACTTACTATTTCGTAAGGTTTTGACTCTATTTTGTCCAAATTTTTCACGAAATTTATAACGTAATCATCCACTATGTAGCAGCATTTACCAATTGCGGGTCCGATTACTGCTTGGATACCATCTGGTTTAACACCTTCATGACCCCAAGCACGAATCATTTCACCTGCAATATCCTGAACAGTTCCCTTCCACCCTGCATGAGCTATTCCAATGATTTGTTTAGATGGTGCAAAAAAATAAAGTGGAACACAGTCTGCATAACAAAGGGTTAGCAGAATATTTTTCTCTGTTGTATATAACCCATCAGTATCCTTGATGCTATCTTCGTATGTAAAAACACCTGCACCAAGATCTTTTTTAGTGACCTTAGCGATGCTATTTTTATGTGTTTGCTCTGAGCATACCCAGTTTTCAGGTGGAAAGCGGAGAATGTCTGCAAGCAGCTTTCGGTTTGAAATAACCGAGTTGTCCTCATCATTCACGTGTAAACCAAGATTAAAGGATTTAAAATCCCCTTCACTATCTCCGCCATTTTTAGTCGTAAAACCAGCAACCAGTTTATCAGAAATATGGCTCCAACTGGAAAGATTTAAAACTTGTTCTGCCTTTTGAGTAAATGGTTCAAGCTTCATAACAACATCCTTTTATTCAACAATTATCAACACATCTTACCTAGACATGAAGACAATATTTTATTTTTAGAAAAATGAACCCTTCTTCTGCCTATTTTATCACATCTTAGCAAAAGAAAGGAGAATATGTTAGGAAAAATGTCAAAATTTAGCGCGATTACTCAGTCGTATTCTGAGTTCGCACTAAAATCACATCTTTACCGACTTTGATAATGTTTCTCCATGGAATCACAATCTCTTCCTCGCGGCCAAATATGCCTAGTACCTTTCCATAGCCACCTATAATAATGGACTCTATCTTTCCAGTTGTTAAGTTAATGTCGATATCACCAATATTCCCAAGTCTTTTTCCATCGACAACACTTACAACATCCTTCGCTTGAAAATCAGAAATTTTCACCATTTCCCTCCGCCTCCTTATAGTAAACTATATGACTGGCTTACTGCCTTTTATGAGACAAAATTAGACGAAGTGGGAAGGCTTTAATTTCATACGATAAAAAGGCGTTAAAAAAGACATTCGTCTTCACCGAATGTCTGATATTTACCCTATTCATGCTATAACTTGTCCATTTAATGGATGAATCCATCATTAATTTTGGATGTTCTTATTCATTTGTTTAATTGCTGCTTTTTCAAGACGTGAGACTTGGGCTTGAGAGATTCCGATTTCTTCAGCAACTTCCATTTGTGTTTTTCCTTGAAAAAATCGTTTTCGAAGGATTAGTTTCTCACGATCATTTAGTCGTCTCATTCCTTCTTTTAAGGCAATCTCTTCAATCCAATTTGAATCACGATTTCGTTCATCACTTAATTGATCCATCACAAAAATTGGATCCCCACCATCATTATAAATCGGTTCGAATAATGATACAGGGTCTTGAATCGCATCAAGTGCAAAAACAATTTCTTCATGTGGCACTTCAAGAACCTTTGAGATTTCTTCTGCTGTAGGTTCCCTTGATGTTTCACTCATCAAACGCTCTCTTACTTGCAAAGCCTTATAGGCAATGTCCCGCAATGAGCGCGACACCCTGATAGGATTGTTGTCTCGTAAATAGCGCCGAATTTCGCCGATAATCATCGGGACTGCATAGGTGGAGAATTTTACGTTTTGACCAAGGTCAAAATTGTCGATTGATTTCATCAGACCGATACATCCGACCTGAAATAAATCATCCACAAATTCTCCTCTGTTGTTGAACCGTTGGATTACACTGAGAACAAGTCGTAAATTCCCATTTACGAGCTTATCGCGAGCTGACAAATCGCCACTTTGCATTTGTCGGAATAATTGCCGCATCTCTTCATTCTTTAGTACTGGAAGTTTTGAAGTATCAACACCACAAATTTCTACTTTATTTCGAGTCAATTCTTTCCCTCCTAACAGGAGTTGCTGTACAAAGTTAAGTATCTCCGTTAGAGGGAAAAATATGCATTTCGAATTCACAACTATTTCCATAGCTAGTGTATAAAAACAGCAAAATCAATAGCTTTAAAGGAAAATTATTTTTTCTTTACACCATTTTGTTAAACTCTTTTCGAAGTCGTTTAATAATTCGCTTTTCCAGTCTTGAAATATAAGATTGCGATATCCCAAGCATGTCAGCAACATCTTTTTGCGTCTTTTCTTCTCCACCAATTAATCCAAATCTTAATTCCATGATTTGTTTCTCGCGATCATTTAACTGATGCAGGGCTTTCACTAATAACTTACGGTCGACATTCGCTTCCAAATCCTTTGTAATGATGTCTTCGTCTGTTCCTAGAACATCCGATAATAATAGTTCATTACCGTCCCAATCAATATTTAATGGTTCATCAAAAGAAACCTCAGACCTTATTTTATTATTTCGACGCAAATACATTAAAATCTCATTTTCAATACATCTTGATGCATAGGTTGCAAGTTTGATTTTCTTTTCAGGATTAAACGTGTTGACAGCCTTGATTAACCCAATTGTTCCAATACTAATTAAATCCTCGATGTTTATTCCTGTGTTTTCAAACTTTCGTGCGATATATACAACAAGTCTTAGGTTTCTTTCAATAAGAATTGACCTTGCAGCTTGGTCGCCACTCGGTAACTTATTTAAGAGAACCTCTTCTTCATCCTTCGATAGGGGTGGAGGTAGGGCTTCGCTCCCACCAATATAATATATTTCATCTGTCTTCAAACCTAATTTTATTAAAAGTTTATACCACCAATATGTAAGTTTTAATTTTAATTTAGCCACAGATAAGTTCTCCCTTCTATTTTGTAAAAAACGTGAGTATGATATTTATTAGAATTAATTTGTTTTATTTCCCCTTAAGAAGCTGTCTGAATGGAGCTTGAAACAAGCATTTTGGGATGTACGATACAATCATACTCCCCATCAGTTGATAAGGTAGTATGGTTGAATGCAACCAATCCTTTTTTTACGATATTTTCTTCATTTCCATGATAGATTGTTATTCGGTCAGGTTTAACAGCCAATAAGAATTGATGTTCTTGGCCAACCCCACGATATGGAATAAGTCTTACACGACTTTCCCATTTATGAGATTCTGTGGAAGAATCATTTGTTAAGAGCTCTATATTTTTGGATTGTTCCATAAGGGCTTTAGGAAAGAGTTCTTCATATTTTGTGGTGTCTAAGATCATAACCGGGCTTTTTGTAATTGGGTCGAACAATTGATTTCCACTGTCGACCAAACCTTGTAAATGTAAGATGACATCATCTACTTCAAGCTTCACAGCAACAATCTGGTCATAGAAAACTTGCTTCGTTTCAATGTCATCCATTCTATTTTTTGAAAAATACCATAAGAGTGGAAAGCCGATTAATACAAATCCCCAACTAATTGGGTTTCCATAGCCAGTTGACTGAGTCATGATTGTTCCATCAAATACTTGAACATCGAATTCTAAAAAGTAATGAACCCCTATCATCCCACCTCCAATCATGAAAGTAGCAAAATAAAAGGTTAGTAATCCTTGTAAAAAATAGCGAAATCGTTTATATCCGAAAGCAACTCCTACAATTACAATTGAAAAGAGAAGTTTCGTAACCGGATGAGACCCAATTTCTGCAAAAGGAGAAACCACTAAGAGAACTAACAAAGATCCAATAAATGAGCCTACTAAGATTCTCCATTTTACAATCTTTCGCTTTAGGATCATCGCAGTTAATAGTAATAATAAGGCGTCAAAGAAAAAGTTTAACAACCAGATTACATCTAAATAAATAGACACCCCATTTCTCCTTTCACCAAAAGTCACTTCACCTAGATATATGTTTTTGCATTTGGTAAACTAGTTAGCTTAAAAAATAGTATATAGTACATCTTATATGGAAGTCTGTCACTTCATGCCGATAATAAAAGAGAAATTTTGGAAGATTAGTTCTTATTTTGTCAGTTAAGTTAGAATGAAGGGGAATCCAAAGAAATAGGTGAAAAAATAGAAAAAAGGCATTCGACAACTAAATTGTCAAATGCCTTTTTATATATTTATGAGGACTTTTTTATTGGCTAGCTCCAGGCACCATCGGCTCTCTGGTCTAAGCCCATCACTTCTGAAGGCAAAAAGAGCCTTCTGTCAGCGCTGTTCTTATGCTTGTCGCCGATAGGCGGGTGCCTTGCGCTTTTCTATTTAACCTCTTCTGTTACGGTTACGTAGGAATGTTGGTACATCAATTTCTTCTTCTACATGTACTGCATTACGTGTATTTACTTCCTGGACTGGCTCCTCACGTCTCATTTCTCTTCTTGGCGAAGTCTGAACCTGTGGTTGCTGATGCTGTTGTGCTTGTGGTTTTGCACCAAATGAAGGACGAGATGGACGTGTTGGGTTAACTTCTGCTTCTGTAAAACCAGTAGCAATAACCGTCACGACGATTTCTTCTTTTAGGTTTTCATTAATAACAGACCCGAAAATCATGTTAACTTCCTGGTCTGAAGCTGATGCAACAATATCTGCTGCCTCTTGTACTTCATAAAGACTTAGGTTTGTTCCGCCTGTAATATTCATAAGGACACCTTGTGCACCATCAATTGATGTTTCAAGCAATGGACTTGAAATAGCCTTCTTTGCAGCTTCTGCAGCGCGGTTTTCTCCTGTTGCAACACCAATTCCCATAAGAGCGGAACCTCTGTTAGACATAATTGTTTTTACGTCAGCAAAGTCAAGGTTGATTAATCCTGGTACAGCGATTAAGTCAGAAATACCCTGTACCCCTTGACGTAACACATTGTCTGCTTCACGGAACGCTTCGAGCATTGGCGTATTTTTATCAACAATTTCAAGAAGACGGTCGTTTGGAATGACGATCAGTGTGTCAACCGATTCTTTCATTGCACCAATACCACCGGCCGCTTGCGTTTGACGCTTTCTACCTTCGAAAGTGAATGGTCGAGTTACTACACCAACTGTTAGAGCTCCTAAATCTTTTGAAATTTGAGCAATAACAGGGGCAGCACCTGTACCTGTTCCACCACCCATACCTGCAGTAACAAATACCATATCTGCTCCTTTAAGGGCTTCTTCGATTTGTTCTCTACTTTCTTCCGCCGCTTTCTTTCCTACATCAGGATTGGCTCCGGCACCTAAACCACGAGTTAATTTTCCACCGATTTGCATTTTTATTTCAGCTTTTGAAAGATTTAAGGCTTGGGCATCAGTATTAACTGCGATAAATTCGACTCCTTGAACACCATGTTCAATCATTCGGTTAACCGCGTTGTTTCCACCGCCACCTACACCGATTACTTTTATAGTAGCTAATTGATCAACGTTTGTATCAAACTCTAACATTATAAGATCCTCCTAATTTGCAAATATACTTCTCTTTTAAACTGACTATTCAAAGAAGAGACCGAAAAACCTTTTAACTTTTTTCCCGATATTTTGCTCTTCTTTTGAGTTTTTAGGGTGACTTTTCGCTTGCGGCTGTCTAGCAGGTCTTTTTTCAGGATTTTCCACCTGGACCGTAGTACTTATTTTTCTTCCTTGGATTCTAGCCTGCTCATATGCGAACTGCAACAGCCCTACACCTGTTGCGTATTGAGGTTCTCTGACACCAATATAGTCTGGCTTTGCAATTCTAACATTGTTTCGTAACACAATTTGAGATAGCTCCAATACTCCAGGCATATTTGCTACACCACCTGTAAGAACAAAGCCACCAGGAAGATCTCCTACACCCATTTTCTTAATTTCCTTTTGTGCTAACTCTAAAATTTCTTCTAATCTAGCTTCGATGATTTCAGAAATTTGTAATTGGGTAAATCGTTCATGTTGATCACTGCCAATAATTGGAACATCAAATACTTCTTCATCAGAAGCATCGTCGTAAAAGGCATGTCCATGTTTAATTTTAATTTTCTCAGCATCTTCAGTAGATGTTCGTAATCCAATTGCTAAATCCTTTGTAATATGGTCCCCACCAACAGGTAGAACACTTGTTGTTTTTAAATGACCATTATTGAAGAGTGCAATAGTTGTAGAACCTCCACCAATATCAACTAGAGCAACCCCTAAATTTTTCTCATCATCAGATAAGGAAATTGAACCTGATGCGAGAGGTTGTAAGGAAATTGCGGTAATATCAAGTCCTGCTTTTTCTACACAACGTAGCAGGTTATGTAAAATCGTACGTGAAGTTGTAATAATAGTTCCTTCCACTTCAAGCCTAACACCTAACATACCACGTGGATCACTAATTTCATCATATCCATCTACAATAAATTGTTTTGGAATCATATCGATAATTTCTCTTTCAGGTGGTAGAGAAATAAATTGTGCGGCATCGATTACACGTAGGACATCTTCATTGCTTATTTCACGATTTTGACGAGACTCAGTAGAAACTGCCACTACTCCATGTGCATCCTGTAACTGAACATTGATAGCTGGGACGGATACAACTACTTGATTAATAGAAATGCCTACCATTCTTTCTGCTTGCTCAACTGCCTTCTTAATAGAATGAACGGTTTCATCTATGTCTACAATTGAACCTTTTTTCAAACCTTCTGATTTAACATTACCCACACCTATTATGTTAAGAGAATCATCAACCATCTCACCGATGATAACCTTAACATTGGATGTACCGATGTCAAGACTAACACATATTTCATTGCTGTTCATTCTGTGGCACCTCCTTTTTCACATAACACATTTCGTATAGCATTTTTCGAACAACAATTGACATTTTTCATAATAATTTTTGTATATGAAAAATATTCAACAACCATAGGGGTTTTCCCTTTATAAAAATCAATTTTTTTCTATTTTATCACGAGAAAGGCTCCATTTGGATAAAATTATTCGTCGGATCACCGCAATATTTTGGAAAAGCCTTACTCCAAATGCGAAAACGGCTACCAAGTACAAGTCTACACCAAGATGCACACCTAGAAAAGCTAAACTTGCTGCCAATAAAATATTAAAAAAGAAACCAGAAACAAATACGGACTGATCATAAATATTTTGCAGATGTGCACGAATGCCACCGAACAAAGTATCAAGAGCTGCTAAAACGGCAATCGATAAATAATTCGAATACTCTGCTGGAATTTTGAACTCCGATAACAGTCCGAGAATGATTCCGACTATTAGACCGAAAATTGGAAGCCACATGACTATGTTCCACCTTTATCACTTATTATCTGGTTCCATATTAGGTTGCATTTCTGTAATCCTAATTGGGTCATCAAATGCAGGAATTGTTACAACTTTACTCGGTTTTGATATTTTTAATCGCAAATTATCAATAAAGAATTGTCGCTCTGCTTCTGATGCTTTTAACTTGTTATAAAGTCGTTCAGCATCGTCTGCAATGACCTTTATTTCAATTGGTAATGGATTTAGAGAATACGAATCAATTTTCGGTCTTCCTTGAATTTCCCGTATGACCGTTGTCGTAATAACACGGTGGCCGTCAATTGAAATCGCCTTTGCCTGATATGAATTCAATTCATTTACTAGCCATCTCAACAAACTCGGAGAAATAGTTGTCGCTTGTCTTCCTGCTTCATTGAACGATTGCTCAACTGTAATCGTAAGCCCAGGACCTGATACTTGAGTAAGCCCTGCCTGTTTCTTTAATTCATCAAGCGTATCTTTAAGAATAAGCATTTTACTGTCATCACGTTGATTCTCGTATTGTTCTAACTTTGCTTCATATGTATAAATTTTTGTTAATAATTCTGTATATAATTCTTGTGATTGCTTCAAATCCTCACGCAATTCCCATAAATCACGTGTATCTCGCACTTCAGGTTCTTTAATGGTTTGGAATTGGACAGCAACCATAAAACCAATTATACACGTAATCACAGTGAAGCTAATGCCTGTTTTTTTGTCCAAGAAAACCACCTAGCCTTCTATATCAAACATCCGGTTTATTCATTCGCTTGAAGTAATGGGTCCATTTGAATTTGTGTTTTGTTCTCAATTTTCACGACTATATTATCTTGAATCAATTGGTCTGTAATTCCACCATTCATATTTAGAGCCGGTATGAGGACATCGGGATCACCAATTGCAGTGATCACAAATGGTGCCGGATATGGTTTGCCATCAACCACAACAACTGGTCCATTACAGTATATATACGAATCATGACTAAGTCTTTTTCCATTTACCGAAACCGCTTGGGCACCTGATACATAAAGTTCATTAATGACCTTAAATAAATGACTCTCATGAACTAAATAATTATTAACATCTTGTCCTGATGGAACGTAAGAGGAATCTTCGAGTGTAACTGAAACTCCTGGGCCTTTTACACCAATTTCACCAACGACCATCCGATACTTTTCTACTTCTTCAACAAGATTATAGTAAATTTGTTCTTGTTCCTCTTTCGCAAGTTCTTCTTCAATTGCTTGTATTTGATTTTGTTTTTCAATAAGCTTCAGTTGAAGGTCATTATTTTTTTCATTTTGTTCATTCAATTCCGTTCGTATTTTTGTTTCTTCATTCCATTGTTGTTCAGTGACCCGACTTGATTCCATTTGTTCTTTTGTAAATTGGTACGAGAATGAAATCATAAAGCCAAGGACTAAGCAGACAAATGAAAGAACCACATGCTTACCCTTCACTTTCATCTGTTACCATCTCTCCTTCTTCACTGGTGCTCTCTTTTTCATATGGAATAAAAGTTGGCACTACATCTAGTTCAATATATCCATTTAAAGATGGATCCAATTCACTGACGATTGTAGGATATGCTGGAATATTCTTCGCGAAATTTCGTACAGTAGCTTTAACTTCATACCCATCAATCATGTAAAGGGTCATCTGAAGAGGATCATATTCTGTAGGAGTATGGTGAATTTCAGAAATAAGCTTTGAAATTGAGGGTTGGATTTTATTTAGTTCCTTTGTAAGCAACTTTAATGCTTCATCATCCCAGTCTACTAAGATTGGCGCATCCACTGGAATCGCTTTTGAACCAAATTTTTGGGCATTCTCAATAATCTTCCCATTTTCAAGGATTGGGTAAAAAGTATTATGACCACTTATATATCCTACCCTTTTTAGCTCACTGACATTTATCTTTATATCGTTGGGAAATTTCTTTTGAATCGTAACTTCCTTAATTTCAGGGTGTTCTTTTATATTTTGTTTAACTTCATCCTGATTGACCTTCCAAAAGCTTGTCCCAACAGTCAATTTGCTAAGCTTTGAAATTTGTTCGGATGTGATATTTTGGTTGCCTGTAATAGTGATCTCGCCGATTTTACTTAAAGGAGATTGGAAATAAAGAATTCCGGAAAGCAATAAAAAGAAAAAGGTTATGTACATAATCAATCGACGATTAGCTTTTTGTTTTCTTCTTTGCTTCAGCTTTGGAATTCGGTCTTCTATTGTAACAACCTTTTGCTTTGCCAAATACATTCACCCCGCGAATCAAAAATCTCCTGTAATCATCTTAATATAACAACCTGTCCATTTTATATAAGCAAAAACATGTATTTTAAAAATGCTTTGAACGAAAGAATAAACGGCATGTATACATGCCGTTTAGTAACTTATACAGTAACACATACATGTTATTGTATTATATCATATTTTCCTAAGAAATGGGTGTAGAATCTGTCTAGATTCGACCAATTATTTCAACTTCTGTTTCCATTCGCACACCGTGTAAAGTATAGATTTTCTCCTTTACGAATTGAATGAGATCAAGAACATCCTGCGCTTTTGCATTTCCAGCATTTACAATAAAATTACCATGCATTTCGGATATTTTTGCTCCGCCAATGGTATGGCCTTTCAAGCCTGATTTTTCTACTAATTGACCAGCATAATGCGGAAGTGGATTGCGAAAAATACTTCCAGCACAGGGTAAATCCCATGGTTGAGTGTCCCTTCGATAGTCTTTATTTTTTTTCATGACTGCCGAAATATCTGCTTTATCCCCTTCAGTTAATTGAAACGTTGCCTCTACTACAATTCCAGGGCGTTTCTTTTGAAGGATTGAAGTACGATAGGAATATTCCATTTCCTCATTGGAAAGCCATTCCAAACTACCGTCATCGAATAAAATATGTGCCTTCGTTAATATTTTGGAAATATCAGACCCATGTGCCCCAGCGTTCATATAGACAGCGCCACCGATGGAACCGGGAATTCCACTTGAAAATTCAAGTCCTGACAATCCTTTTCTTGCAATTTGTACAGCGAGACTTACGATTGAATAACCAGCGCCAACAGTTAACGTTGTACCTTGTAAGTCCATATGATTAATGCCATTTCCTAGTTTAATAACTGCACCTTCAATACCTTTGTCAGAAACCAGGAGATTTGAACCTCTTCCGATGGCCCGCCATTTAATTCCGTGTTTTTTTATGATTTCAAGGGTCTTTTTTAAGGATTCAACACTATTTGGTTCGATAAATAAATCAGCCGGACCACCAATCTTAATGGTTGTATGCTTAGATAAAGGTTCATTCTCTATAACCTTGCCAACATTCGACTCTTGAAGTTCTTTCACTATATTTTCCATGATTACCTCCTTCATCTGCATCTCGACTCAGAACAGACATTACTGTAGTATATGCTCGTTGCTGCTTTCATGGTACATTTGCCTAAATTAGATCATTCATTACATTGTATAGACGACTAGCGGCATCTGGTATCCCTATTTCTGAAGAAGCTTTTTTCATTTCCTCAAGTTTTATTGGATCTAATAGAATTGAGTCAATGTCCTTAATTAGCTGAGAAGCTGTAAGATCTCTTTCAAGTCTTAAAATGGCAGCCCCTTTATCACTTAAGGATCTTGCATTTTTCTCTTGATGATTATTTGTTACATATGGGCTTGGTACTAAGATGCTTGGTAGTCCTAAAGCAGTTAGTTCAGCTAAAGTTGTCGCACCTGCGCGAGCTACAACGAGGTCAACACCTGCTAGTACGTCCGGCATATTGTGAATAAACGGTTTGATGATTACATTATCAGGATTTCCAACCGCCTTTACCCGATTAAGTACATTTTCATAATGAACCTCACCTGTAACATAGAGGAATTGATAATTTTTTTCCTTCACTTCGGATAAAGCACTCAAGAATGCGTCGTTAAGTGGTTTAGCACCTCTGCTTCCACCAACTAGTAAAACGGATTTTTGGGAACTATTTAGCCCAACAGATTCTCTCCCCGCATCTCCGTCTTTACCGATTACCTCAGACGCCCGCGGGTTTCCTGTAAGGATTACTTTTTCTTTTGGGAAAAACTGACCAGCTTCTTCAAAGCAGATGGCCACCTTGTCAACATATCGACTTAAAAACTTATTTGTAAGACCTGGTATGCTGTTTTGTTCATGTATGATTGTTGGTATATGTAATTTTGATGCTGCGTAAACAACAGGTCCACATACATAACCGCCTGTACCAATTACAACATCTGGTTTAAAGTCTTTTATCAACTTCTTACTGTCTTGGACACCTTTTAGGAACCGAGTAATTGTTTTAATATTTTCAAAGGAAAGCTTTCGTTTGAATCCAGTGATATGGATTGTTTTAAATGGTATCCCTTCACGGGTTACAATACTGCTTTCCAACCCTTTTTCTGTACCGATATAGAGAAATTCGGCAGAAGGATTCAGTTTTTTTATTTCTTTAATTAAGGCAAGCGCAGGATAAATATGCCCTCCTGTTCCACCACCACTAACAACTATTTTCAAGGAAACTCCTCCCGTTTTTGGAAGTTTATCGTTAAAATTAGTTTAACCCTGTTCAAGTAAACAGGGTTAAACTTTTTTCTAAGTATAACATATATTCATGTGTTTTTGGGTTAATACCTTGAATACCTACTAATATTTAAAAGGACACCGACTGCCATGAGCATTAAGGTTAAGGACGACCCTCCGTAGCTTAAGAAGGGAAGTGTAATACCTGTTACCGGCATCAGACCCGTTACAACTCCAATATTTATAATAACTTGAATCGCAATCATCCCGATAATTCCGATTCCTAGGAAACTTCCATATAAATCAGGTGCACCTAAAGCAATCCGTACTCCTCTCCAAAGAAGAATACTAAATAAAATGATGACAAACGAACCACCGATAAAGCCTAACTCTTCTGCCAGAATGGCAAAAATGAAGTCAGTCTGAGGTTCTGGCAAGTAGAAAAATTTCTGTCGACTTTGCCCCAAACCTAAACCGAATAAACCTCCAGGTCCAATTGCATAAAGAGATTGAATGATTTGAAACCCAGTTCCTAATGGGTCTTCCCATGGGTCTAAAAAGGATGTAATCCGTTTAATTCGATACGGAGCCGATAATATTAAAGCAACAAATCCGGCCACTCCGATCAAGCCTAGACCTACAAAATGGGAGATTCTTGCCCCCGCAACATAGATCATCACAACACAAGTTCCAACCATTACTGTTCCCGTTCCCAAATCCGGCTGTAGCATAATCATACCAAACGCCAGAAAAACAAGACCTAGTGACGGCATTAGTCCTTTTTTAAAGGACGTAATTTTCTTTTGATTCTCAGATAGGAATTTTGCCAAAAACGCAATCATTGCTAATTTCATAAATTCAGATGGTTGAATTGAAAATGCTCCAACGCCAATCCAACTTTGAGAACCATTACGTTCCATTCCAATTCCAGGGATTAGTACTGCAACCAATAATACAAAACAAATAATGATAAGGACTTTTGCCCAGGTTCTCCAAGTCCAATAGTCCACATTCATGATGAAAAACATCGCAATGACTCCAACACTTGCAAATAATAATTGTCTTTTAGCAAAGAAAAACGAATCATCGAATTTATATGTAGCCCATATTGCACTGGCACTGTACACCATAATTAATCCAACTGCTAAAAGTGTAAGTGTTGTAATTATTAAAATGATATCCGGGGTCGTTCTCTGGGTCACAATCAAAACACCTCTACATTCTAGATTCAGAGCTCTAGATTGTCCAAGCCCTTACTTAAGCTTATGCACGGCGTTTATAAAAATGTCTCCTCTTTCTTCAAATGTTTTATGTTGATCCCAGCTAGCACATGCAGGTGATAATAAAATGACATCACCCTCATTTGAAAGATCATAAGCTACTTTTACCGCTGCTTCAACATTATCGACAGTTTTTACGATTTCTATTCCAGCAAGTTGGCCAGCTCTTTCCAGCTTTTTAGCTGTTTGACCAAATAGAACCATTGCTTTTACACGGGTTAGTTCATCTACAAGTTCATCAAATTCATTTCCACGGTCTAGTCCACCTGCTAACAAAATAACCGGTTGTTCAAAGGCAGAGATTGCCTTCTTTGTAGCAAGAATATTAGTTGCTTTTGAATCATTATAAAATTTACGATTTTCAATTGTAGTGACGTACTGGAGGCGGTGTTTAACACCTGTAAAACTTGTTAAGACCTCAATAATGGCGCGATTAGGTGTTGATACGAGCTTCGCAACCGCAACTGCGGCCAAGATGTTTTCGAGATTATGAACACCTGGTAAAACAATATCTTTAATTTCAATGATATTTTCATCATTAAAATAAATCGCCTGATCTTTTATATAAGCGCCCTCTTGTAATACTTTCGTGGTTGAAAAAGGAACTTTCTTACTTCTTACATTCTCAGCAGCAAACATCACATCCTTGTCATCTAAGTTGATGACACAATAATCAGCTTCTGTTTGATTTTCAAAAATTCTCGCCTTTGCTTTAATGTACTCTTCCTTTGTTCCATGGTAATCAAGATGGGCATCGAAAATATTTAACAACACGGCAATTTTAGGAGCAAAATCTTCAATTCCCATTAATTGAAAAGAAGAAAGCTCAGTCACGATAATATTTTCCTTTGCCGCCCCTTGTGCAACCTCGCAAGAAACTGTTCCAATATTTCCTGCAATTAATGGAGATTTCTCTCCTTTTTCGAGCATTTCATAAATCAACGTGGTGGTCGTTGTTTTTCCATTAGACCCCGTAATCCCAATAAAATCGGCTGGAGTAATATGATATGCTAACTCCACTTCCGTTAAAATAGGGATGCCTTTATCAATCGCCTTAACAAGAATAGGATTACTATATGGGATTCCAGGATTTTTGATAATAAAGTCAAAATGATCATCCAAAATGTCAATTGGATGACCTCCACACACTACTTTAATTCCCATTTTTTCTAGTTCCTGAGCAGCCTCATTTTCTTCATATGGCTTTTGGTCATTAACAGTTAGAATAGCCCCAACCTCATGGAGAACTCTTGCTGCAGCATAGCCGCTTTTGGCAAGTCCAAGTATTAAAATATGCTTATTAGTAAACTTCTCTGATTTTTTCAATTAAATCCACACCTCAATATAGATTCCAAGAATGGCACACAATAATCCAACAGTCCAAAATGTCACAACAACTCGCCATTCAGACCATCCTACTAATTCATAATGGTGATGCAAAGGACTCATTCTAAAAACACGTCTGCCCGTTGTTTTAAAGGAAATGACTTGAATAATAACAGACAATGTCTCTATTACAAATACGCCACCAATTAATAATAATAATATTTCAAGCTTTAGCATGATAGCAACTGTCGCAATTGCTCCACCAAGTGCAAGTGAACCTGTATCACCCATGAACACCTTAGCAGGGTTGGCATTAAATACGAGGAATCCAAGAACTGCTCCGACTACAGCTACACAGAAAATAGCAACATCATATTGCGCTTGATTCCAAGCTAAAACCGCAAATGCCCCAAATGCAATTGCTGCTGTACCTGATACTAATCCATCTAAACCATCTGTTAAATTGACTGCATTGGAGAACCCTACTAACCATATAATTAACAGCAGTACATACAGAAGTTTTAGATCAAACTCAAAATCTGTACCTGGTATAGAGATCGCTGTTGAAAAATTATTTTGTTTGAAAATAAAATAAAAAATGATAGCAATAACGATTTGACCAAACAGTTTTTGTCTCGAAGTCAAACCGAGATTCCTTTTTAATACCACTTTGATAAAGTCGTCTAAAAAGCCTAGTACCCCATATCCTATTGTTACAAATAAAAGCAAATATGTAGTAACAGACAATTCACCTAAACGATTTGACACTAATAGTGTAGTTAGTAAGATGGAAACCAGAATAATGATTCCACCCATCGTCGGTGTTCCCGATTTTTTTTGGTGGGATTTAGGTCCTTCCTCACGGATACTTTGTCCAAATTTTAATCTACGTAAGAAAGGGATAAAAATAGGGGAAAGAATGACACTTATTATAAACCCTATTGCTATCGAGTAAATGACTACTTCTTCTATCATCCTTATCCCCTCCCTTCTTCATACATTGCTACTTTTTTTGTTAGCTTTGTTATTTCATCCACTATGGGATTGTTTTGAATCATTTCTTCAGTTTCATCTTTAAATAGTCTAAATTTTGTCATTTGATCATACCCATTTTCTTCGATTTTTTTAAGATAGAATTCTAGGATTAGTTTAAGTGCTGGTAGTGGTTCTGGTACTACGAATACAGGGAAATGATTGGGAAGAAATCCCGGTAATTTCTCATCCTTGGGCCAAACTGCTGCAACCACACCATTATATAGCGCTCGCTTTAATAATTCATCCCTTTTTTCTTGTTCTATTGAAATAAATAGCCCTTTTTTCGTGATGAGGTTTGGATCAGTAATCACTTCTTCAAAATAAAAATCTTGACTCTTTAATCCATATGATTCTTGAAAAAGAATCCATAAATCGTGATTGGATAACAATTATTTCAACTCCTTAATTGCACGTGCTGCAACAAGGCGGTCATCAAACGAATGAACTTTATTCCCAATGATTTGATAAGTTTCATGTCCTTTGCCAGCAATGATTATTATATCATTCTCACCCGCATTTGAAATAGCATAAAATATTGCTTTTTCACGATCAGGGATTGTGAAGTATGTTTCTCCTACTACTCCCGCTTCCATCTCCTTTAGTATTTGAACAGGGTCTTCTGAGCGAGGATTATCTGATGTAAAAATAGGGATATCCGCAAATTTTGCAGCAATCCTGGCCATGATTGGGCGCTTTGAGCGATCACGATCCCCACCACATCCAATAATGACAAAGATTTTCCCTTTTGAAAACTCTTTTACCGTTTTCAAAACGTTTTCAAGGCTGTCAGGCGTATGTGCATAATCCACAATTACAGTAAAATTTTGCCCTAGGTTCACAATTTCAAAACGTCCGGGAACACCTTTTACCTTTTCAACTGCTGCAATAATGGTTGTAATAGGTATTCTTGAAATGATACAAGTAGCAATTGCTGCCAACACATTATAAACACTAAACATACCAATTAATTTCATTTTCACCTCGTAAGAACCGAACGGAGTTGTTATAGTAAACTCTGTTCCTGAAGCGGTCATGCGGATACCTGATGCCATAATATCAGCTGAATGGTGAATTCCATATGAGATGATGGTTGCTGAAGTAGACCTTGCATATTCCCTTGAAGCAGGGTCATCATTATTCAATACAGCAAATTTGGGATTATCTTTGTCAAATCGATTACCTAAACCAGTAAACAACAGACCTTTTACTCTACGATACTCGTCAATTGTCTGGTGGTAATCCAAATGATCCTGAGTCAAATTAGAAAAAACAGCAATATTAAAATCACATCCATGGACCCTACCAATATCTAGGGCATGTGAGGAAACCTCCATAACTGCGGTGTTTATATTCTCAGAAACCATTTGCTTAAAATACTTTTGCAGCATGATTGATTCTGGTGTTGTATTTTTCATTTCAATGGTTTTTTCACCAATTTTCGTATGCATGGTTCCAATTAAGCCAATTTTCTGGCCTGCTTCTCTAAAAATCTCCTCAATTATGTGACTTATTGACGTTTTACCATTTGTCCCTGTAACTCCAATTAAATGGAGTTGATGTGTCGGGTGATGGTAAAAAGCGTCAGCCAACACAGCCATTGTTCTTCGGGTGTTCTTTACCTTGATAACCGGAATGGACACCTGGACTTCTTTTTCAGCAATAATCGCAACAGCACCTTGTTCTTCCGCTTGCTTTGCAAACAAATGGCCATCAAACGTACTACCTTCTACACAAAAGAATAAACTTCCCTTTCCTACCGCCCTCGAGTCCATTTCAAGAGATGTGATAAGTGGGTTGTCACTACCTTTTTCCGTAAAATCATGCAAGTTAGCTAATAATTCTTGTAATCTCATCATGAATTTTACCATTTCCCCTCGAAAGATTTACTCTGTCGAATGGGCACCAGATTAACATGTTACTCCAGACTTACGCTGTTGTCTAGTACCCTATTTACCTATTAGACTTTTAACAAAAGGACACCTTACAAAAAATTTTATTCCTCTATATTAAAGGTATTCCTTTTTATAGAAAAAAGAAGCCTAAAGGGGAATCCTTTGGCTACTTAATTCTTATCTTTTGATTCTTTTTTATCTGCGCCTTCCCCGAGATGGATCCGTAATGTTGTTCCTTCTTGAACTCGTTCCCCTGCATTTGGAGCTTGGTCAACGACAACATTTCCTTCGCCACTTATATCTAGTTTTATATTCATTAATTGTTGTTGCAGCTCCTTTTTAGTCAAACCAATCACATCAGGAACTTCAAGATATTTTTTATCGGTCCACAATTTGATCTCTTTCTCGATTTGATTATCACGCTTTTCAATACCAAGCAACGGTAAACTTTCACGCATAATATTTCCAACGATTGGCGCTGCTACTACTCCACCAAATTGCACAGTACCTTTAGGGTTATCTACGGCAATGTATACAACAATTTGTGGGTCATCCGCCGGTGCAAATCCAATAAAGGATACGATGTGGTTATTTTGTAAATAGCCGCCACCTTTTTTCGATTTTTGGGCTGTACCTGTTTTACCACCTACACGATAACCATCCACATAAGCTCCACCACCAGAACCTTTGGCAACAACATTTTCAAGCGCAAAACGAACCTGTTCAGATGTTTCTTTTGAAATAACACTCCGTACAGCTTCAGGCTCATTCCGTTTAACAACCTGACCTGTTATAGGGTCCACCCATTCTTTAGCCACATATGGCTTATATAAGGTCCCTCCGTTTACAGCTGCAGCTACAGCCGTGACCTGCTGAATCGGTGTTACAGCTACCCCTTGACCAAATGCTGTTGTTGCCAACTCGACAGGACCTACATTTTCGGGTTTAAATAGAATTCCTGTCCCTTCTCCTTGAAGATCGATTCCAGTCTTTTGTCCAAATCCAAAATTCTTTATATACGTAAATAAAGTATCTTTTCCTAATCTAGTACCTAATTCTACAAAACCTGGGTTACATGAGTTTTGAACGACCTCCAAGAAGGTCTGATGCCCATGTCCGCCCCTTTTCCAGCACTTAAGTGTTGCTCCCCCTACTTTTGCAAAACCAGGATCCGTAAAATGATCATTCTTTAAGTTGACTTTTCCTTCCTCTAAGGAAGCTGCAAGTGTAATAATCTTAAAAGTTGAACCAGGTTCATACGTACTCCAAACTGGGAGGTTACGGTTATATACCTCTTGTGGGACGTTCCTGAAGTTGGCTGGATCAAAATCAGGTCTTGAAGACATTCCTAAAATTTCTCCATTATTTGGATTCATCGCAATCGCAATGATTCCATCAGGGTTATATTGTGCTTCTGCATTATCAAGTTCCCGTTCAATTACGGTTTGTATTTTCGTATCAATCGTTAACCTCAAATCCAAACCGTCCTTCGGAGGTGTATAATCATCTGCGATATCTGGCATTCTTCTACCTTTCGCATCTGAATAGAACTGAACACTTCCTTTTTCGCCCTTTAATTCTTCATCATAACTTTTCTCAAGGCCTGTTAACCCCTGGTTATCGATACCAGCAAAGCCTAATACATGAGAAAGGTAGCTGCCAAAAGGATAATGACGCTTCGAATCTTCCGCTATGTAAACACCCTTTATCCCAAGTGCACGGACCTCATTCGCTTTTTCATGAGAAATTTTTCTGCCCTCAGGATTGATATATACCTTTGACTCATTTTGGGATATTTTTTTAAATGCTTTCTCTTTTGACATATTTAATACTGCAGCTAATTTTTCTGCTGCCTCAGCAGGGTTTTCAATTTGTCTAGGAACAACTAAAACAGTTGGAGCACTTTGATTGGTGGCGAGGACAACATCGTTGCGATCGAGAATTTTCCCTCGTTCAGGCTCAAACGGAATGTCCCGGCTCCATGAATCTTTCGCGAGAGCAGTTAGCTTTTCTCCTACAAAAAATTGAACATACCCTAAGCGAACATCAATAATCAGAAATAATAGAAACCCTATAAATAGTACTATTGATAATCTTCTTCGTACTGTTACATTCGAAACTCGCATATTGTTGTACCTCCTATTAAAACGTAAGCGCCTTTAAAAAAAGTGAAAATCTCCTTAAAATCCAAGGCTCGTCTAAATATATGCTTGTACAGGAATGAATAGAACAAATCAAATGCGCAAGCACTGTACGTCGATAATCCAAAAAATAAGCAACAAAAAAGGAACTGAAAAATCAGCTCCTTTATTGTTCTTTCTCACTATTCTCTTCTTCAACGGGTTCTTCTTCTCCCGGTGTATTTGGTGTTTCAAGATTTACGGTTAGCTTATCTCCATCTTTTAAAATGGATCCTGGCTCTAAGCTTTGTTTGACAACATAACCATTTCCACTATAAGATGCTTTGATATTCGTTAAATCAGCTAACATCATGACGTCCCGTAAAGACCAGCCTGTCATGTCCGGAAGGGTTGCATCTTGGTCAGTACGAAGGAATATATGTTCATTTGGCAGAACTTTTTCGCCTTGTTTTGGAATTTGAGCAATGATTTTCTTTCCATTTCCAATCACAGTCGCTTTAAGATTTTGCTTTTCGATCGCTGCTATTGCCTCTTCTTTTGATTTTCCTGCATAAGAATCAGTTACTATTTCTTGATCTACATTCTCGTTATTTTCTGAACTTTGATCAGTTGGTTGAATATTTAAATACTGTAGGCTGTTTTTCATAACATGATTGAATACCATCGCAACTGGTTCGTTTCCAATGTCCGTATCCTTAAGCTCTGGTTGTTGGACTGCAACGTAAACAACAAGTTTCGGGTTATCCAGTGGGGCCATCCCAAGAAATGAATATAAATAATTTCCTCTTCCATATAAATACCCACCCTGAGGACTAGGAATTTCGGCAGTACCCGTTTTCCCTGCCACTTGATAACCTTCTAGATTATATTGTCTTCCAGTTCCATCCGTTACCACTTTACCTAACAAATTTAACACATGCTTAGCAGTTTCGGCTGACACTGGTTGACCTGCTACTTTAGGCTCGTGGTCGACAACCGTTTTATTCGTATCAGGGTCAACGATTTTATCGACAACATATGGTTTCATCATCTTTCCGCCGTTCGCAATAGCTGTTGCGGCCTGAACCTGCTGTATTGGAGTAACAGAAGATGCTTGTCCAAATGCCGTAGATACTTTATCAATCTCCCATTTAAAGTTTATCTTATTTTCAACTTCGCCTTCTAAATCAATACCAGTTGGTCGGTCAAGACCAAAACGACCTAAATACTCCAATAATTTATCCGTACCCAATTGCTCATTTGCAATCTTTGCAAATGAAACGTTTGAAGATTTAAGCACGCCTTCATCATAGGTAATCGAACCCCAACCTACCCTGTTATGGTCACGAATGGTTTCTCCACCCACAGAATAGCTTCCGGATGCGAATTTTGCATTCCCATTATAGACTCCCTCTTCTATCGCTGCTGCCAATGTGAATATTTTCATCGTAGAACCTGGTTCATAAGGATAGGCAATCACATCATTCAGGTAATTTTCGATATTTCTAACATTTGGGTCAAAGCTCGGTCTTGTTGACATAGCCAAGATCTCACCGGTCTTTGGATTAGCAACAACACCAATCACTTTTTTCGGCTTATATTCCTTAACAGCCATGTTCATGGCGTCCTCTAAGAAAGTTTGGATTGTTTGGTCAATCGTTAAATAAACATTACTTCCATTATCGGGAGCTACTATCTGTTCTTTAGCGTCCGGCAGCTTATACCCTTTTGTATCACTTTGAAATTTCATATAACCATCTTCTTCACGAAGATATTTATCGAGGTCTTTTTCAACCCCCAACATCCCGACGGTATCCGTCTTTTTTGTTTCCTTATCAGTTACTTTACCGGCATACCCCACAAGATGTGATGCAAACGTCCCATTCGGATAGTAGCGTTTTGATTCTCGTCTAAAGGCGATGCCCGGCAATTCTAATGCTTCAATTTCTTGCTTTAGTGATGTACTAATATCGCGACCATTCGTACCAAACTCAACCTGTTTTCGATCAGGCTTTGTTAAAATTTTATACATATCGTTTTCTTCCATTTTTAAAAGCGGTGCGAGCTTGCTTGCCGTTTCTTCAGGATCGACTACATGTTTCGGATTATCTTCATCTATCGTTAATTCTTCGTCGAGGATTGCGACCACTGTAAATGAAGAAGTGTCCTCAGCAATAGGATTTCCGTTGCGGTCGTATATTGCTCCTCGTTTCGCTTCGATTGCTCTTTGTTTTGTATATTTTTTTTCTGCTAAAGCAGCTAAAACAACACCATCAACCTTACCCGTACCTTGGATATACACAAATCTTGCCATCAATGTAAAAAAGAGCAAAGCAAATATTATACTAATAAATGCTGCTCCTCTGTTTATATTGTTATTTTTAACCTTTATTTTCATGGTCAGTTTCCTTGAACCACTTTAACGTTATTCTCATTTAAGACAAGTCCAAGTTCCCTTGCTTTTTCCCATAAACGCTCATATTCGCTTAGTTCTTGAACTTGTACATAAAGGTCATTGTTTGTTTTTGTTTGTTGACTAATTGATGCTTCGATTTGTTGGATTTCGATATTTGTTTTGTAGATTGATACTTGGTTAGATATGATATGAATTGCGAAGAATATCACAGCTACAGAGAATATAATCCCTAATAACTTTTCCCCTAACGAAAATCGAAATTTCTGTCTTCTTTCCGGTCGTGTCTTTGGTGCCTGATTTGGTTGATAGTTTTCTGTTTGTCTAACTTTGTATGCTAAATTACCCATCATATCCCTCCTTAAGTATCTCTTCTATTTATTAATGAATGTAGCCACGAAACTCAAAGTTTCTCTGCAATCCTTAGCTTTGCAGAACGGGCCCTTTTGTTTGCCTCTAATTCTTCTTCTGTAGGTAATATCGGTTTTCTAGTGATAAGTTTTAATGTAGGTTTATATTCATCAGGTATAATTGGAATTCCTGGTGGTAGGGGTGGACCTTCACTCGCCTTTTTAAAGGCAACCTTACAAATCCGATCCTCCAGTGAGTGGAAGGTTATGACACTTACTCGCCCACCTGTTGCTAAAAGCTCAATTGACTGGTGAATAGCATCTTCAAATACCTTTAATTCATCGTTAACTGCAATTCGAATCGCTTGGAAAATTCTTTTTGCTGGATGTCCGCCAGTTCTTCTAGCCGCAGCAGGAATACCCTCTTTAATTAACTCAACCAATTCTCCTGTCGTTTCGATTGGTTTCTTTTCTCTTGCAGCCTCTATTTTTCTAGCAATTTGTTTGGAAAACTTTTCTTCACCATATTGAAAAAAGATTCTTACCATTTGCTCATATGACCAGTTGTTGACAATATCATAAGCTGATAATGTTGCATTTTGGTCCATTCTCATGTCAAGTGGTGCATCGTGGTGATAGCTAAATCCTCTTTCCGGTGTGTCTAATTGTGGTGATGATACCCCTAAATCAAACAGGATTCCATCAACAGCCGTTACACCTTGTTCATGTAATTCCTCAGTTATGTGGGCAAAATTACTTTTGATGATGGTAACAATGTCACCATATTCCGCAAGCTTGTCCTTTGCATTTGCAATTGCAATATCGTCTTGATCAAAAGCATATAGCTTACCCTTGCTTGAAAGCTTTGAAGCTATGTATGAACTATGTCCTGCACCACCAAGTGTGCAGTCTACGTATATTCCATCTGGACGAATCTTCAATCCATCAGCAGCTTCTTCTAATAGAACGGTTTTGTGTTTGAACATGTTAGCACCTCTTAATTCAGTAATACACTTATTTTATACACAAGAGTTCATTCAAATGCGCCTTGGCGTATTTGCCGCCCGATTTTTTTCGATCTTAAGATCGAAAAATTACTTTTGAAAAATCGTGGCATCCGCCGGAGGCTATAACTTTATTCAGTCTGGGTTTGAATCCTCCCAAAATATTATACTAATAAAGCATTCATCACACCATAAGAAAAGTGAATCCTGCTGAATAAAGTTATATATCAAAACCGATCATATTTTCAGCTATATCAGAAAAAGATTCTTCGGAAGCAGCGAAATATTCTTCCCACTTCTCCTTACTCCAAATTTCAATACGGTTTGATACTCCAAGTACTACACATTCCTTCTCAAGCCCAGCGTATGAAACTAACGGTGTAGCAATATTTACTCTTCCTTGTTTATCAAGTTCACATTCAATGGCTCCAGAAAAGAAAAAACGTGTGAACGCACGCGCGTCTTTTTTAGTAAGTGGGAGTGTTTTTAATTTTTCCTCAAGTATTTTCCATTCTGATTGTGGGTAACCGAATAAGCACTGATCTAAACCTCTAGTTAAAACAAATGTTTCTCCTAGGTTTTCTCGAAACTTAGCAGGTATAATCATTCGGCCTTTCGTATCAACAGTATGATGGTATTCTCCCATGAACATATCTATTGTCCCCACTTTCTGACTTTATATTACCACAATCCCCCACTTTCCACCACCGGTTTTTATAATATTTTTCCAAATAAAAAAAATCCCCGGAATTCCGAGGATTTTCGTCATATTCTACATTTTTACTACCTTATGCTTTCCGTTAAACTCAAACGGAAGTGTTAATAAATCTTGGATAAAATCGTCTCCGTATTTATTTAAATAGTAAAAAACATTCCAAACTCTCTCCTGTGGAGAGCCAAGTGGTAGAAGAGATTTTTCAATTCGGTTAAAACGATTCAATTCAATTTCATTACGGTTTAAAATACTTCGGTTAATTGTGTTCTTCACGAAATCAAGCTGCGATTGGATGTTTTGAGCATTTTTTAAGAGAAGATCCCCTAATCCTGAATCAACTTCAAGCCCCACTTTTCGTATCTTCTTATGAATTTGCTCTACTTCTTTTTTCGCATCGAGGATAATCCCGTCTACATCAGCTGTTTGTTGTTCCAACCATGACTGTTTCACTTTTGTAAGTTCTCCAGAAAGGGTAGCTTGAATCGTTAATCCCACTTCTTCGATATTAGACTCTATCGCCCTTTCAACAATTGTCATCATGAGTCTTGGTACAACAGGAGGCATCTGAATCTCCATAACAGCAAACACCTTTTTTAACTCGGCCCAGTATGAAACCTCACCAGGTCCAGAAATAAAAGCTAGTGTTGGAAACAAGAACTCCTGCATAACTGGTCTTGTTACCACATTGTTACTTAGAAGTTCTGGTTGTTTCTCCGCAACTTCAAGCAATTCGTCTCCACAAAGTATACATTCATTGTTTTTCCCGCTAAACACATCATGTTCCAGATTATACTCAAGTAAAATACGTTCATCATTTTGAGTATAAAAAAGGTTTGCACTCGACTCGTTCATTTCAATCATTTTTGGGTATTGATTAGATGACAATACCTCTTGTTGAAGCAACAATCCATCATGGATCTCTCTATTTTTTTCAACCATTTTTCTTAAGAATTGTGCTTGAATGGTTCTAATTTCTTTTGATCCTGAATCAACGAGGATAAGACCGGTTTCTCCAAAAAGATCATTAATAATCTGTACAAAGAAATCAACATATGTTTTTGATTTTTCTGCAAACCCAGTCAAACGTTCCAGAAGTCGATTCGTATGGGTTGTTTCACCATATGTCTCGAAGATTTCTTCTATCCATTCTAAAAAGCCCGCTTGTTCAATCTCAATCGATGAAACCATTGTTTTACGATTGTGGTATTGTGGAACAGCCCTTTTTCGAATACCATTTTGCAGATTAACAAAGAGATGATTGATTTCCGCAAAATCATGGTCCTCTCCCGCAATCCAAAACACTGGTAGAACCGGTACATTTAATTTCTCTTCTTGCTCTTTTGCAAGTTTTATAATAGATACGATTTTATGGATCGTATATAATGGCCCAGTTAAAATCCCCGCTTGTTGCCCACCTATCACCACGACACTGCTTGGATCAAGTAACTTATTAATATTCTCGATCGTGTGTTGATGATAATTGAATCTTTTATTAAAGATAAGCAAATGCTCAACAAGTTTTTCACGTTCAAAATGTCTTTTTTGTAGATCCTTTTTTCTTATCTTATAGACAAGGGGAGAATGTATATCATAATCGAAAAATTTCTCTATATCCATTTTATTTAAAAGATAGTCATTGACTAATCGATTTGATGATGGCAAAGAGAGATCCAAAACCTCCATAAATTCTTGTTCTTCCTTTCTTATCCAGTATGTATCTTAGATGAGTATAGCACGCTTTTTCTATAAACCAAAAATATTCGCTCATGATGGATTAATTTATGGTTGTGACGAAAATTCGTTGAACCAAGCCGATTAATAGTAAAAGAAAATAAGCAAATGTAGATGCAAGAAAAACAAATCGCCAAGATTTCTTCAATACTTTCACCGTATCTATTTCATGACTTTTTCTCCAAGTCACAAAACCAGTCAGTAAAATGGAAAAAACAAGGATCAGGATGATTAGCCAAAGCATGCTTTTTCCAACAATTACGAGCAATAAATAATGCACTGCGATGAGGAAAAATACGGTTGTAATATCAACCGAAAGAAAAAATGATTTTCTGTTATTTTTCACTATAAATCTACTAATTAAATAGACTAGTATAAAACCAAACACAGGAACTGTAACAAAGGTCGCTGCAATACCGGCAAAAAAATTGATCATTCCCTATCCCCCTCTTCTTTCCATACCTTTTATAGAATCATATAGAAATTGTGTTACCGCTACTTCCCGCTCTATTTTCTTTGCTTCTGCTAAAACATATCCTAAAATGGCATCTATTTCCGTTTTTCTTCCTTCTTCAATATCTCGTAACATGGATGATTTATTTTGAGCAGTATTTTTACAAATTGTCGTCACGAGCTCCCACATTTGTTCTTCATTACAAGGTATGACAGACACAATTTCACGAAATAAAGTCCTCACTTGGTTCTTGAAATACTCATTTTGTAGCAATCTCCCATTCTTAACACCATATAAAGCTGTTAATGGGTTGATGACAGCATTCGCAATCAGCTTTGAAGTTATCATTTCATACCATTCACTATGAAATTCGATTTGGAACTCCTTGACCGGAATATCAAATGCGGGAAAATCCCCTTTAAAATTCGCTAACTTTGTACGTCCAATGCCGGTATGTATGATGGTAGTGTCATTGAATTTTAATGCACCATGTTCTACAACACCCACAAGGATATTCGTATTATCAAGTTTTTTCATAAAATCAAGATGACCCATTCCGTTTTGTAGAAAACAAACTGTTTGTACCTTTTCTAAATCTTTGATCTGTGAAAGGAGGTCCTTCAATATGTATTGTTTCACCGCGATGAAAAGTATATCTTCCCCCATTACACTTGTTGTACTTGTTACGGCTTGTACTCGATATGTATTTGAAGTATTTTCAATGTCTATTGTTACGCCGTTTTGATTAATTTCAGATGCCTGACGTTCAGTTCTCGTGTATAGGGTTACATCATGGTATTCTGCAAGATAGCCTGCAAATAACAACCCGATAGAACCCCCACCAATTATTCCAATTTTCATAGTTCCAACTCCATAGTATGTCCTACCTTTATATTACCAAAAAGCCCGACAAAATGACTAGATACTTACTATAAAAGGTAGGCAAAATCATACCAAGACAGAAATAACCCCAAGGCAATACCTTGGGGTCTAATTATTCTTCTTATTTATACTGGATAGACTGGATGTTTTTTCTGGCCGAATTCAAGTTCCTTCGTTTCGTAAGCAGCCAAACGATCAATGAGGACACGTCTAAGCTCTGCAGCTGGAACAATATCATCAACAATTAGCTCAGAAGCAAGCTTGTAAATATCGATCGTCTCTTTATACTCTTGTTGTTTTTGTTGAACAAAAGCGACCCGCTCTTTTGGGTCTTCAATTTCATTAATTTTATTTGAATATACCGCATTAACCGCTGCTTCAGGCCCCATAACTGCAATTTGGGCTGTCGGAAGTGCGACACAGTAATCCGGCTCAAAGGCAGGACCTGCCATTGCATAAAGTCCAGCACCATATGCTTTTCGCACGATAACTGAAATTTTCGGTACAGTTGCGGAGCTCATTGCAGCAATCAATTTTGCTCCATGTCTAATAATGCCCGCCCTTTCAACCTTTGTACCAATCATAAACCCAGGAACATCAGCTAAGAACACTAACGGGATATGGAATGCGTCACATAATGTGATAAATTTTGCCGCTTTGTCTGCAGAATCTACAAATAGGACGCCACCCTTTACCTTTGGTTGGTTAGCAATAATTCCAACAGGTCTTCCATCTATACGTGCTAACCCTGTAATTATTTCTGGAGCAAATAGTTTCTTAATCTCATAGAAGCTTCCTTCGTCAATGAGGGCATCAATGCCTTCGTACATATTAAAAGGAGCATTCTGATTTACAGGAATAATCTCTTGTAGGCTTTTACCTTCCTTTGGGAATCTCCCTTCCATACAAGAGGGTTTGTTCAAATAATTCGATGGGAAAAATTGTAAATACTGTCGTGCACTTTGAATCGCTTCCTCTTCATTGGCAGCAAGTACATCTCCACAGCCACTAACTGTACAGTGCATTCTTGCCCCGCCCATTTCTTCTAAGGTCACTTTCTCACCAATGACTTTTTCGGCCATCCTTGGCGAACCTAAATACATGGAAGCATTTTTATCAACCATAATCACAATATCGCAAAATGCAGGTATATAAGCCCCTCCAGCAGCTGATGGACCAAATAAAATACAAATCTGAGGGATCATACCTGAAAGTTTTACTTGATTATGAAAAATACGCCCTGCCCCGCGACGATTCGGAAACATCTCAAGTTGGTCTGTAATCCGAGCTCCAGCGGAATCTACTAAATATAATAGCGGTACACGAAGCTTTTCAGCAGTCTCTTGAATCCGAATGATTTTCTCAACCGTCCTAGCTCCCCATGAACCCGCTTTAACAGTTGAATCATTTGCCATTACACATACTTTTTGTCCGTTTATTTCCCCAATTGCTGTAACGACACCGTCTGCTGGAAGGTCGCCCGCTGAATTGTTTGCGTACTTTCCATCCTCTTGGTATATTCCTTTATCAAACAAAAGCGCAAGACGGTCACGAACAAATAATTTATTTTGTTCTTTCAGCTTTTGATGGTATTTTTCATGACCACCCGACTCGATTTCTTTGCTTTTTTCTACTAACTGTTGGTCCAAATCCTTTGTATGAAGCATTATTACCCTCCTATTCTAGTACAAGTAATACATCGTCTTCGTTTACAAAATCACCGATTTCTACTTTAATAGATGCAACCTTGCCAATCTGTCCACTTTCTATCGGTATTTCCATTTTCATTGATTCCAGCATGACCACAACTTGGCCTTCGTTAATCTCATCTCCTTCTGAAACCAACACTTGTAAAACTGTCCCTGCCATACTCACTGTTATTTCTTTCATATTAATTCCCCCTATTAATTGAGATATTTTGTGGTATATTCTCCTTTTAAAAAGGATTCCTCGTTCATAATTCGTTGGAATAAAGGGATATTCGTTTTTATTCCTTTGATTACAATCTGATTCAGATAGTCCTTTGCTGTTTCAATCGTTTCTTTTCGGCTGTTTCCATTCACAATAATTTTTGCAATCATCGGGTCGTAAAAGGGTGTAACAGTTGTTCCTACCTCATAACCATTATCTATTCGTACATTTGGAACATTTTCCGGCAATGTATATTCCTCTATTTTTCCTGGAGATGGGAAAAACTTTACCGGGTCTTCTGCATACACACGAAACTCAATCGAGTGACCTAATGATAATATGTCTTCCTGTGTCAACGGAAGTCTCTCTCCCCTCGCCACAAGAATTTGCCACCTTACGAGATCCGTATTCGTAATCATTTCCGTAATGGCATGTTCAACCTGGAGTCTCGTATTCATTTCTAAGAAATAGAAATTTTCTTCTTCATCGACAATGAACTCAATCGTACCAGCATTTGTATAGTGCACATATTCTGCTGCCTTTTTGGCTGCATGACATATTTTTTCACGCGTTTCATTAGATAAAAATGGAGAAGGTGTTTCCTCTATTACTTTTTGGTTTCGACGTTGAATCGAACAATCTCTTTCAAACAGGTGAACAATGTTTCCGTGTTGGTCACCAAAGATTTGTACTTCTATATGTCTTGCATTGGGAATGAATTTTTCAATGAACACTTCATCATTTCCAAAATACGTCTTAGCTCTAGTCTTTGTTGCGTGAAACGCTTTTTCTAGTTCTTCCTCAGAATTGCAACAAATCATCCCAATACCACCGCCGCCACCACTTGCTTTTAGCATTACTGGGTAGCCATATTCTGCTGCAAGCGTACATGCTTCCTCTATTGTTTGAATACCTTCATTACTTCCCGGTACAACAGGGACACCCGCTTCAATCATTGTTTGTCTCGCTTTTACCTTATCGCCCATCAATGAAATAATCGAGGGTGAGGGGCCAATGAAAACCATCGACGTTTGCGCAATTGCCTTCGCGAAAGTTGCATTTTCCGATAAAAACCCATAACCTGGATGGATGGCATCAACATGCTCCTTCTCGGCAATTTCGAGGATTTTATCCATTTGAAGATAGGATTTTATAACAGGTGCCTCACCGATCCGATGCGCTACAGTTGCGTTTTTTACAAATGGTAATTGCTGGTCCGCATCTGAATAAATAGCGACAGTTTCAATCCCCATCTCGTGGCATGTTTTCATGATACGTAAAGCGATTTCTCCCCTGTTTGCAATCAATACTTTTTTCAAGATCTTTTCCCCTTTCGTTAAAGATCAAATCCACCCATCATAATAATTTCTACACGTATCTACATAATCCTGCATTTGTTTGAAAACGCTTTCTATATTTTTCTACAGAATTTTTTGTATTTTTGTTGTATAATGATTTTATATTCATAATTACAGTTTCTCTTAGTAGAATCGCAAGGGGGATACAAAATGTATACGGCAAAGGTTGAGAAATTATTAGTAAACTACAAAACACTTGAAGAATTTAAAGCATTTAAAGAATATGGTCTTCAAGAATTATCCATGCTGGAAGACCTTGAATCAAACATTATTGAAAATGATAGCGTTTCACCGTTTTACGGAATTTTCTTTGGTGATAAATTAGTGGCACGTATGAGTCTTTATCGTGTAGATAAAAAATTCAATAAATATTTTGAACCCGCACAAGATTATTTAGAGCTTTGGAAGCTTGAAGTCCTTCCAAATTATCAGCAAAAAGGATATGGGAAAGCATTAGTGGATTATGCAAAATCGTATAATCTACCGATTAAAACTAATCCACGTGTGAAATCCGCCGGTTTTTGGGAGAAAATGGGCTTTATCCCTGCATCCTACAATATGGAACGTGACCTTGGAGAAAACCCACTCCTCTGGTTCCCAGATGGAGTACATGAAATCGACTGATAAATAGAAAAGCGCAAGACGCACAGCTTTAGGCGACAAGCATAAGACAAGCGCTGACAGAAGGTGTCCTTTACCTTGCGAAGGGATTGGCTTAGACCAGAGAGCCGATGGCGCATGGAGCTAGACACCAAAAGAAGAAAACAGCTGAACATATTGTCAGCTGTTTTCCTTTTTATTTCTCAACACGTTCCAAATTCCCATTTCGATCCATTTGAAATTTAACCTTCTTACTTCTTTCATCCTCCTGGAGAACCACCATTTTACGAGCACGCTCCATGATTTCAATTAAGGCCTTATAATCTTCTTCAATTAATTGAATATTATTTTCTAACGTATTATTTTGTGCCTTTAAGGTTTTGACTTGTTCTTGAAGCTTACTTATTTGAGTGTTCAAGTTCCGATTTTCATTTACGACCTTCTGGAACTCACTTTCCGTCTTTTCATATTCTTCAAGGAACCGAATGACATCTCTCAATTGCAATTCTTGTTGTTCGCTATTTACATTTTCAGTGACCACTGGTTCAGATGAATGATCCTGAAGTTGTTCACTATTGGTTTGTTTCTTCAATTCCTTGCGCTGTTTTTTGGCAAGTTCAATTCCTGATTTATATTGTTTACGCACATATGAATTCCATCTAAAACCACAGGCTGCTGCGGTTCGGGATAATGTTCGGCCCACCTCTTCGAATGCACCTAATTGTGTGCCTCCCTCACGGATATGGCGCAATACTACCTCTGCAAGCAATAAATCTTCATCTTGAGTCCATGCATCTTGACGTGTTGAAGTCATATCTTTCCCTCCTAAACTTCATTTTTATTAATACATATGCATGTAATAGAAAAGATAGACTACTCACACTCTAGCATGGAAATAATTATTCTTTTTGCATGATTTTACGTACTGCTTCTAGATGTTCTTCAGTTACCCACAAAGTAGTACACTCCTTGATTTCCTCCGTTATTCTCTCCTTCATCCTGGTTGCAGACCATTTCCTATTTACTACCTTTTTGTATGCATTTACTACTTTAGTATTATGTAAAAATTCTTTAGATATAAATTCTTTGCATTCCATAATAGAATTGTCCTCTGACAAGATATGTTGAATAAAACCAAGCTCTTTACCGTCTTCGCTTGAAAAAATTTCACCTGTTAGAAGAAGGTGATACGCTTTGTCAATCGATACTCTTTCTAATAGGATAGTTGCACCACCCCAGCCGGTAGTAATCCCCTGTTTCCCTTGAACAAAGCCGAATCTACTTCCACGAGATGCTAGTCTATAATCACAGGCAGTCGCAAGCTCACAGCCACCTCCAATTGCTAGTCCGTTCAGTAGAGCGATAGTTGGTTTCGTTAAAGTAGCAAGTGAGTATAGAATCATCCCCATCTTACTAAGCATTTGATATGCTTCTTGCTCTGTATTAAGGTTTTGAAAAACAGATAAGTCTCCACCTGAGCAAAATGCTTTTTGTCCAGTACCCGTAATCACTAAAACTTTATCATCATCATTTTCTTCTACTTCAGTGATTGTCTTTTTAAGCCCATCCATCACTTCGTAATCGATTGCATTCCATTTTTCAGGGCGATTGATTGTAAACCAAACGATTCCCTCTTCATCTCGTTTCACTATGTATTTTGACATGGATATACCCCTTAAGCCTTTTTATCTTATTGTACTGGTAAAAAATTGAGATTTGCAACATTGGATTGAATAACATTAGAAAGAATCAGAGGTGTTTTCTTTGAGTGGAGGAGGTTAGAAAGTGATCTAGACAATGTAAAAAGCGTATCGATAACAATGTTATCAATACGCTTTAACATGTTAACAAATTATTTGTTAACAACTTCTTTTCCTTTGTAAGTACCGCATTCTTTACATACGCGGTGTGCTAATTTCATTTCACCACAGTTTGGGCATGCCACCATACCTGGCACTTGTAATTTGAAATGTGTACGACGTAATCTTTTTCTTGTTTTAGAAGTTCTTCTAAAAGGTACAGCCATTATTCCCACCTCCTTAAAAAGAGTAGATCAAGATGGATTTTATTCGTCTTCGAAGAATTTTGCTAATCCTGCTAACCGTGGGTCAATCTTGTTCTGTTTATCATCTTCACTGATAACTTCCCAATCTTGTCCTGATTGCGGTGCTGCATCTTCAGAATCCGAATCATCATCACAAAAAATCTGAATTGGTATTTCAAGTAAAATATTTTCCTTGATTAGCGGAAGTAAATCAATTACTTCTCCTTTAACTTGATGAACATCCTCTTCCGACTCTAAGTCAAATTCAGATGTCTGTCTAAGTAAAAACGTTTCAGTTGTTTTGATCTCGAATGGAAATTTTACATCAACCAAGGTTCGAGAACAAGGCAAAATCATTGATCCAGAGATTGCTATATGAAAGCTTGCTTTTGTGGAGCTGAGATCAGCACGACCGGTTATTTGTACCGGTGAAATATCTCGAATTGATTTCTCAATCTCCATTAAGTCTCTTACATCAACAGTTTCGTCAATCATTAGACCTTTTCGAGCTAACTGATTTAATTGATTAATTGTCCATTTCAAGTGAAATCACCTCAAGGCAACAAAGGTAATTATAGCTTTGCGGATTACATTTGTCAATATTTTTTCTTTACACTATACTTAAAGTGTAGATACTTATCTACTATATCAGCTTTTCCAAAAAAATGATATTTAAAAATAAAGTTTTATAATAGAAATGCATAAGGGCCTTGACCAGCCCTGACAAGCACAAGACGGGCCGGCTAGAAGGTTGCTCTTTGACCTTCTTGACGGAACGGCTTGTGACCTCGAGGGGCTAGGCGCTTATGCTAGACATTGAAAAAAGGGTGAAATGATGAAGGCTGTAGGTGTAATTGTTGAATACAATCCATTTCATAATGGACATAAGTACCATCTTGAAGAAACAAAAAAGAAAACACATTCAGATTGTACGATTGCAGTAATGAGTGGAAATTTTCTACAACGCGGTGAACCTGCACTTGTTTCAAAATGGACAAGGACCAAAATGGCGTTAGAAGCAGGCGTTGACATCGTCATTGAATTACCATATGCGTTTGCCACTCAGAAAGCACAAAACTTTGCGAATGGTGCAATATCACTATTAAGTGCACTTCATTGTGAAAAAGTTTGCTTTGGTAGTGAAAATGGAACAATTGACGACTTCAAAAACACTGTGGATTTTATGGAAAAAAATCAACAATCCTATGATTCCACCACTCGGCAGAATATGAAAAAAGGATATAGCTATCCTAAAGCAGCTTCTCTCGCTTATTCTTCACTTTCAAATAATGATACATACGTTGATTTATCAAAACCAAATAATATTTTAGGTTATCATTACGTAAAAGCGATCTATGATCAAAATAGTAGCGTTAAAGCTGAAACAATTATGAGAACATCTGCCGGTTATCATGATGAAACCTTTTCTCATGAATCCATCGCCAGTGCAACTAGTATTCGGAAAACATTATTTTCAACTGAGAAAAATATGGATCAGATTAAAAATTATCTTCCACCCTCAACTTCCAAATGGCTCTCTTCCTATTTTCGAGAGAACCAATTATTCCATCGGTGGGAGGAATACTTCACATTATTAAAATATAGGTTACTAACGTCTACACCGGATGAATTAGCAAAAATTTATGAGGCCGAAGAAGGAATTGAAAATAGATTGCTAGCCCATATTACAGAAGCAACCTCTTTCATGGACTTTATGGAAAAAATCAAAACAAAACGATACACATGGACAAGACTTCAACGATTATGCGTACATATATTAACAAATACAACAAAGGAACAGCTAAAACCAATCAATGAAAACCCACTTGCCACCTATATTCGTTTACTAGGTATGTCTCAAAAAGGACAGAACTATTTGAATCATATAAAAAAGGAAGTAGAACTTCCCATTGTTTCAAAAATATCAGGGTTTTCGGATGAACTATTTACACTTGATGTAAAGGCTACTCAAACCTATTTAGCGATATTCCCTGAACCACTTCGCTCGTCACTTCTACGACAGGAATATGCTACTCCACCGATTAGATATGATGAAGAACAGCAAAAATATTTATAAAACAATCAGCCGCATCCATTTTGGAAGCGGCTGATTGTTTATTTACTCTTTTCATCAAGATTCTCAAGATAATGAAGTGCATCCTCAAAAGTATCTACAGGAACGATTTTCATGTCTGTCTTAATATCTTTAGCGGTTTCTAAAGCTTGTCGATAGTCTGAATCTGCTGCACCATTTTCATTCGGTGCAAAGAATATGTCAACATCTGTGTTATCCGCCGCGACTATCTTTTGTCCAATCCCTCCTATTGGGCCGACCTGTCCCTTGGTATTGATTGTTCCAGTACCAGCGATGCGTAATCCGTGTGTCAAATCCTTTTCTGTTAGCTGATTATAAATCTCAAGTGTAAACATGAGACCAGCCGAAGGACCACCAATTTTTTTCGAATCAATTTTAATTTTTGGATCTGCTACCACTTCGAGATCTGTAATTAACTCAATTCCAATTCCAATTTTGTTTGGATCCTTTGGAAAAGGCGCCAGTGAAACAGAGACTGTTTTCTCTTCTCCATTTCGATCAACCTCAATGTTTATCGTTTCATTTTCTTTTTTATCAGCTACATATTTCATAAATTCTGTATGTTCTTCAATTTGTTTCCCATCTACTGCAAAAATTCGATCGCCCGGCTTTAACACTTTCTCAGCCGGCATTCCCTCGACAATACCCATTATGTAGATTCCATGATTTTTTACCGTTACAGGTTTGTTCGCATACTTATAGGCAACCGTAATTGCTGATTCCTGTGAATCCTCCATATAAAATAATTGACGATTCGTATATTCCTCATCACTCTCATTGTCTCTTCGCACATGATTAATCGGTAAAATTTCATGATACTTTTGGAACTTAGCCCATGCATAGCTAAAAATATTGGCTTGGCCAAGGCGAATCGTCGTTAACATGAATTCCCCTTCTTCTTCATAGCCATTTTCAACATTAATGATGGGGTCGAGCTCTGTGGCCATCCCTGGTTTTGTCACGTAATATGGGAGTTGGATAAAGGTGCCCAAAATTGCAAGCACCACACCTATTACGAGGGCTTTTAAATACGCTTTATTTCTCTTTCTCTTCATTCAATGCAGACTCCTTCCACTTTGCAATTGCCTCTTGGATCATAGGAAGTTGTTTTCTCGTTTCCTCTTCCCCGATTCGGATAATATCCTCAATATTTGTAAAAGCACGGGAACTATAATGTCCTACATGCGGACGGATCATGATATCAGAGGAAAATTCCCCATACTTCACAAGTTCCTTCTGCATAATATCTATACTCTGTAATATGACATCAAATATTGAAGCAACCTCTTCATTTATTTTAACATGTGAGACGTCCACCGCAATAACGATATCTGCGCCCATGTCTTTTGCTACAGAAATGGGAACACGATCAATTACACCACCATCGACTAGGATTCGACCATCAATTTTTTCAGGTACAAATATTCCAGGGATGGCAATACTTGCTCGGACAGCATCTGCAACGGGACCATTTCGAAACACCACTTTTTCACCTGTTAATAAATCAGTTGCTACAATACCAATTGGAATATCAAGTTGTTCTATATTTTTGCCGTGTGTGAATACACGTATTAGTTCCTTTACCCTTTTTCCAGCAATAAATCCCATTTTAGGAACGGTAAAATCTAAATAATATTTGCGTTTAAATGCAAGTGCAAGCTTATATAATCGGTCAATATCCAACCCTGCGCCGTAAAAGCTTGCGACCAAAGAACCCATGCTTGTTCCTGCGATGAGATGAATTGGAATATTTTCTTCCAATAGTACCTTTATTACTCCTAAATGTGCAAATCCTCTCGCCCCACCAGATCCAAGTGCCAATCCGATTACAGGTTCGTTCATACAATCATCCCCTAACATTGAAACTATAACAGTATATGAAAAAAGAAATGAAAACTTGTACAAACTTTTGGTCTAAATTTGCCACCTATACACGTATATTTAAATAGATGTACAAACCATCGGTTGATATTTGTTGATACTTTTTCATTACACTCACGACGTCAAAATTAAAGAAAAAGAAAATTTAGAAAACTGTGGACTCTCTTATTCTATCACTTAAATGAACTAATTGTATAGAAAAGAAGACTTCTATAGGAGGAGTACCATTGATACGTTCTAGGTTCAAAACAGTAGCAATTGCAGCAGGTATTACCCTACTTACCATTGCACTAATTTATTTTCCAAAGGAATCACTCGAAGCCTCAAGGGTCGGTTTGGAAATGTGGTGGAAGATCGTTTTTCCATCCTTACTCCCTTTCTTGATCATTTCTGAATTATTAATTGGTTTTGGTGTTGTAAAATTTATCGGTGTCTTATTTGAACCACTCATGAGACCGCTGTTTCGTGTTCCAGGTGTAGGTGGTTTTGCATGGGCAATGGGTATGGCTTCAGGTTTTCCTGCCGGCGCAAAGCTAACCGCACGGCTTAGACAGGAGAAACAGATTACTAGGGTCGAAGCAGAAAGACTTGTTTCCTTTGCGAATGCTTCAAATCCTCTTTTTATATTCGCCGCCATTTCTGTAGGTTTTTTTGAAAACCCAAGGTTAGGAATCTTGCTTGCAGTTAGTCATTATGTCGGAAATTTTTGTGTTGGGTTAATTATGAGGTTCTATGGTAAAAAAGACGACGAACATACACCAAAAGATGAAGAGAAAAAGAGTATTATTGTGAAAGCCTTACAGGAACTCCACCGTACAAGACTGAAGGAGAAGAGGCCATTTGGTCAATTATTAGGTGATGCAGTAACCACCTCTATTCATACCTTGTTAATGATTGGTGGATTTATCATTTTATTCTCTGTGTTTAATAAGCTTCTGTCTTTAATTAATGTTATTGCCATAATCGGGGCAGGATTATCGGTGTTATTAAAACTATTCCAAATGCCAACTGAACTCAGCATTCCGCTTATTTCCGGAATATTTGAAATTACAACAGGATCGATGATGACAAGTGAACTAGAACACATTGACTTACTTCCTAAAGTGATTGCTGTCAGCTTTATTCTTGGATTTTGCGGATTATCTGTTCAAGCACAGGTTGCGAGTATTCTAGCGGAAACTGATGTGAGTTTTAAGCCATTTTTTATGGCCCGAATTATGCACGGCTTTTTGGCTGGAGTGATCACCTTCTTTTTATGGAATCCACTTTATGTGAAAAATAAAGGCTCAGAAGAAACTACAGGCGTCTTCGCTCCGTTGATACCGGAGCATACACCTTTATGGGTAGAAACGGTATGGAGTGGATTATTAACTTACGGACCGCTTTTTACCATATTATCTTTATTTTGTTATATCGGTATCTATTCCACTAGAATGAAAAGCCCTCGCATGTAATATGCGGGGCTTTTTACTGTTTGTATTATATGCTACTTAGCCTTGATGGTTGGTGTTAAATTTCTCTTTAAGGGCAAATTCTACTGGCTTAGGTACAAGCTCTGAAATTTCACCATGATACTTTGCAGCTTCTTTTACGATACTTGAGCTTAAAAATGAATATTGATTATTGGTCATCATAAAAAAGGTTTCGATATCTTCATTTAAAATACGGTTCATTGAAGTAATTTGCATTTCGTACTCGAAATCGGAAACAGCACGAAGTCCACGTAAAATTGCATTTGCATTTTTCTGACTTGCATAGTCCATCAACAAACCTTGAAAAGATTCAACCTCAATATTATGTATGTCCTTTGTGCTTTCTTGTAAAAGTTCGATCCGTTCCTCTACTGTAAACAAAGGTTTTTTTGATGAGTTATTTAATACGCACACGTAAATTTTATCAAATACTTTTGCGCCTCTTTTAATAATATCAAGATGCCCATTTGTTACAGGATCAAAGCTTCCTGGGCATACTGCAATTCTTGTCATTTCTATTCACCTTCCCATCCCTCTTCATATCTAAAAATTGATACACCAATGATTCCATACTCTTCATGGCGAACTAATTCAAAGTTTCCGATCGACTTTTCGAGTACTACTTCTGAATCATGTTCTGCAATAATAACTCCAGCATTTGTTAACAACTGATGTTTACTAATTTCTTCAATAAGTTCCGTTAATTTTTGCTGTTTATAAGGCGGATCTAAAAAGATTACATCAAATGTAATGTCCCGCTTCACGATTGCCTTTAATGCTCGTACAGCATCATTTCGATATACTTCTGCTTGATCCTGAAGGCGACATGTTTCTAAATTTCCTTTTATCGTTTGAATCGCTTTTTGATCACGATCTACAAAAATCATTTTGTCGATCCCGCGGCTAAGTGCTTCAATTCCAAGTCCGCCACTTCCACCGAACAAATCAAGGCCAACACCACCATCAAAATAGGGACCGATGATATTGAAGATCGCTTCTTTCACCTTGTCTGTTGTTGGGCGTGTAGACGTCCCTGGTACCGCTTTCAAGTGCAGACCTTTCTTTATCCCAGATACAACCCTCACTACTATCACCACTGTCTATGTAAAATGAATAACATTATCCTACCATAAACATTATCGTTTGTTAATCAATAAAGAATAATTCGAGGACGAAAGGTCAGCAAAAATTTTACTTCGATAATAAAAATACGCTAGAGCATGTATACACAATTTTCAATTGGTCATAATTAGTACTAACAACATCATTCGAGGATGTTGTTGCCAACCGCGGAGAAGACTTACGTTTCCCCATAAGTTCTTCCTCCGGTTTCTCCTCTCCCTTTGCCTTCTTCCATGTGAACGGTAACGAAAAACATGGAATGGAAGGACCCTGCAAGTAACTTGCAGGGTTTTTTTGTTTGTAATTGTTAATTCTGATCAAATCGTGATACAGTAAACATGGAAAATATGAAAGTAAGGGGAATTTAGTATGATACAACGATTTATAGAGTTGGGTGAAGGATACTCTGATATTTATGAACTTCTAGAGCTTATGAAAAATAATAGGGATAGGGTCTCGAAGCTATTTGCCTTTAACACTACCGTTCAAGATAGGCAGGTATCCTCTATAGCAGTAGCTTTCCAACCAACAAATCCTGGTAATTTTCAAGCTATCTTTATTTGTAGGGAAGGAATACCGAACCCGGAAATCAAACCGAATAAGAGGTACTCTCTCTTTGCTGAATTGGCTAATGATCTTGATTTATCCATTATTACACTTGATGTTAAACCATCCACAATGTTTAGTGAAAAAGAACTTTATTATCAACACTTAATTGGGATTCTAAGAATGAACCGATACATACCACCGATGCAATAAAAAAAGCTTATCAAAAGCAGGATGCTTTTGATAAGCTTTTTATAGTCCAATCTTATAGTCGTATTCCTTAGCGCGATCTGGTTTTCGGTTCTCGAATTCAATCTTTAAAAATGGTTTATATGATGGCTCTACTCTTTTTACGAAGGCAAGCGAATTTAACTTTTCTACGATTGAATCGGTATTTTCCATATCGTTATAAAGGACCACGTATTTTAGACGTTTTGATACATAATGAATATTACCAAATTTACGCAGCATTTTTGAATGCTTTAGCGAATGTAGCCAAACGATAATTCCTTGGCGTTGTCCAATCATAGTGTTTTCTCCTTATTTCAATAACTTTTTTATAGTGTAGCACAATGAGTTAAAATTTTACAATATGAAATAAAGTAGAAAACTTACTTTTTTCTGAAAATATAGGTAGGATATTCATATTTTTTGCTAATCTATTAATGACAACCACATGCTCCGCCGCTACCACAGCCGCCGCCACAGCTTGAGATGGAATCAAAATATGGGTTACCTGTTGGTACTTTAATATGTTTTGATACAGCTCCACCTAGTAACACGCTGATTTCATCAAGGACTTTTTGAATATTATCTTCTGCCTTTTTAAATTCAGCAATGGTTTCATGAAGATCTAGCTTTCTTTTTAACTCCCTTGTCTCTTTTGAGACCGTTCGAAAATCAGGATGGTATTTCCCGAATCGTTGAACCTCATCATACTTCTCTTTCATATTCTGAAATTCCGCGATCAGTTTTTGTGCTTCCTTATCCTTTTGTAATGTATATAAACAGCTGCGATACTCCTCAGCCAGTTCAGATTGTAGAATCATTGATGCTAGGCTTTCCGCCTCTTCAAGTATCTCAACTCTCTCAATTGTAGCTATCAAAAAAAACACCTCCATAATCACTATACCATGATTTTTCACGAATCGCATCTTATGAATACTTTATAACTTTATTACTTTATTTGAACATGAATCGTGTGGTCGAGATTGTAATTTGTTAAATCATTATGGACTACTTGAATCTTTAAGGTATGTTCGCCCTTTGTTAGCCCTTTGATGATAAATGCAGCCGTGGATATCTTTTCTGTCCGACGTCCATCGACTATAACATGAAGATGGCCCTCACCTTCAATCTTATGGCCACCACTTTGTTTGAACGTAAAATTTTGGATCATGCATTCCAGATATACATCATTTCCCCTAACATGGTGTGTCACATGCAGAGTTCGTTCTGATTTATTCGAGACGTTCTCAGTAATCGTAGCCTCAACCGGATTTTTATCTATATAAACATACAGGAAACTTAGAATAAAAAGGGACAAAACAAACTTGTACAACTTTCTACCACTCCTTTTTTTCCTAGTTTTTCCTATCGCATTACAAATATCCCGCCTTCCCTAAAAAAGAGCGACTCTTAAAGAGTCGCCTTGCCTTTAATCACTTTGTCGCATGCCTTGATACATTTGTAGCGTGAAAGAGGCCATTTCTAAAGACTGGTTGAGTTTTTGCACTTTATGTGGAAGGGTCTGTTTAAAATACGACTTTGACTCCATTTCAAGGCTCTGAAAATCATTAGGATTCCTAGTTAATTTTCTGTACCAAATTGGGTTTTGACGTACAAAAGTACGAAGCTGTTTCTTTGTTTTGAGGTATTCATAGGTATCTTTTCGCATCATACTCCCCCTTCTCACCTAGTCTTTTCGAAAGGCAAACGGTTGAGGTTGTCGGTGCGAAGACTGCCCTTGATTCGGCTTTTCTTCTCCACGAAACTGATGGATGACTGCTTGGATCGTTGAAATGGCTTCACTTACATTTGAGATTTGCTGCTGAAGATTATTCATATCGGCATTTTTAAAGGATGAAAAGATTTTCCCAATAAAATCTTCTTTTTCACTTTCTTCTGTCTTACTGCTGTTATTTTTATATTTTTCCCACTTCTCATCATTCTCACCAAGTATATACCAATCTTCATATACTTCCTGCCAGTTAAGTACTCCTTTTCGCACTTCCTGAACCAGAATTGGATGTTTTTTAACAAAAGATTTAAATTCTTGAACGGATGGATGAAGTTTTTTTCCCATACCAATCACCTCTTTTTCATACGATTGCCTACTATAGTTTATCTATAATAAATTGATTTGTTCGCCCATTTTAAATTGCATTAAGCCCAATATCATTGTTAAAATAAGAATAATAAAAATATTATGGATTTGAGGTAATTATCATGGAAGACCGTATCCTACAAAAATTACAAACGTTTTTCGTTGAGGCAAACGAAGAAGAAAGACAGGCATTAGAACAAGTAATCGATGCCGTAATTCGTAAACAAACAAAACAAAATGGATCGTATATTGGTGGCTTATTACAAACAAGTCGAAAAGTTCTTGATGATCAAACCTATGAAATTACCATTCCTAATACGGAGCTAATTCAAAACCCATTAAAAATCGTCCATGGGGGGATTACAGCAACTCTCCTTGATTCTGCTATGGGTTCAGTAGTTCACCATGTCCTCCCTCACAATAAAGCAGCGGTAACAACTGAAATGAAAATTAATTATGTGGCTCCGGGAATCGGAAAAGAATTACGCTGTGTCGCGCAAATGATACATAGAGGTTCAAAAATATGCGTGACTGAGGGAAGAGTATTCCGTGACGATGGAACATTAATTGCTCATGCAACAGGCAGTTTCTTTATTATTGATCGTCCAAGCAAAAAATAACGAGGTGTAGGAATGGTTACAGCCATTGTCATTCCACTCATTATTGTCTATTTTTATGTACTTTCAAAAAAGGAAAGAAAGAAATATGAGGAAAGCTGGAAAGCTCTTGAAAATGTAAAAGAAGAAGCCGTAATTAAAGGTCGAGTTATCAGTAAGAACGAAGAAAAGCAACGCTATTATTATCATAAATTCGTTCTCGTGACTGAATTAATAATAAAAACAGCCACAGGCATCATTAAAGCTAAACGGATCATTCCACTAAGAGATGGACATACGCCTGCTCAAATTAAAATAGGTGATGAAATTTCGTGTATTGGTGAATGGACAAAAGATCATTTCCAGTTCTACAAATATCAAATCATAGTAAATAAAAAGTAAGCAATACACTTAGTTGCATTGCTTACTCCCATTTTTGAATAAAGTTTTGCGTGTAGTATTTTTCGTAGACACCTACCCCAAGAAAATTGTAATCCTCACTTAAAAGAGTCTCACGATGTCCCTCACTATTAAGCCATCCTTCAACAGCTGCGATACCGTCAACATATTTAGCCGCAATATTTTCTCCCGCAAGTTGATAGCTTACTTCTCCATTAGCTAAGCGGTCAGCTAGTCCCCCTTTTGTCGGCGAGGTATGGTCAAAATATTCATTCGTACTCATATCTTTACTATGTAAATATGCAACACTCGCTAACTTTTCGTCCACTTTTAGTGGATGAAGTCCATGTCTAGTTCGGATCACATTGGTTATATCTAAAATTTGGGCAGAGTTTCCTTGTTCTACTTCCTTCCATTCTACCTTTGAAACTTCTTTTGCGGACAGTAATTCACCTCGATACGCTAATTCATAGGGACGAATCTTAATCAACGTCTCTCCATCTAAAAAACGAATGCTCGAAATCTCATTCGTAAACGTATCCACATATACTTGTACATAGACATTCCCCATCGCAATCAAAGGTCTAGCATTCATTTCTTCTTCAGTTAACTCAAATCGATAAGGATTTTTGTCCACATTCAAAGAGACCTTAGGTTTTATTAAGCCTTTTGAACGTAACTCTGCAATAGGTTGTCCAATTTCAAATGGTTCAACTTGTACATCATTCCCTGTTCCAAACACGGTAACAACACGATCATTTTCGATTCCCACCTGGATATAATTTTGTGGGGTAGAGTTGTACACCCACCAATTATAATCATAGGATGAACGGTCTATTCGGTTGGGCTTACCCAGTATTTCTTCTATTTTTGAACTCTCCACTCCAATGAACGAATAGAGCCCTTCAAATTGATGAATCTCCTTTTGATAGGGTATAGTGGTTTTTTCAGTACTTACATGGTTTGATAACAACTTATTATCATCAATACCATTCACTATTTCTGTTCTTCCGTGTTTGATAGAAATATAATAAATGCTAGAAGCTAAAAGTAAGATAGTAACTGCAATCTTAGCCAATTTCAGAAGAACCACTTCCTAACATCAATCATTTTCTATCATATATATTAAACTTTTCCTAGTTTTATGCGTTAAACGAAAGAATAATAAAACAGGCACCAATTAGGTGCCTGTTAATTTAGTGTAGTTGGTCCTGTTCAGATATGTCACTTAATGCTTCTCCTGCATGATTATCCGACATTTTATTTGTTGCCAAGTCACCTAATGAAACAATCCCAACTAATTGACCATTCTCTACCACTGGTAAACGTCTAATTTGATGTTTTGCCATCAATTCGGACGCTTCTTCAAGTGACGTATCAGGTGAGCAAGTAACTAGATTATCACTCATCACATTTGTTACTTGATTGGAGCCTGATCTTTTTTCAGCATACCCTCGAACAACTAAATCGCGATCAGTGATCATTCCGATTAACTTTTGATCTTCTAATATAGGAATTGCACCAACATCTAAATCCTTCATTTTAACTGCTACTTCATACACATTATCAAGGGGCGTACAATATTCAACATCAGTACTCATTACATCACGAACAGATTCCATTGTATCCTCCTTTTTAAAAACTTACTTTATTAATCTTATTTACCGATAAACATTTGGGTCCAATAATGTCTTTTTGAACCACCTTCTGCATACCCTACACCAATATGCGTAACATCGCTTTTAAGAATATTTGCTCGATGTCCAGGGCTGTTCATCCACGCGTTCACAACTTCTTGAGGTGTTCTTTGTCCAGCGGCAATATTTTCAGCTGCTGTTCGATAAGAAATCCCAAAGTTTCGCATCATCGTAAATGGTGAGCCATATGTAGGTGAAGTATGGTCAAAATAGTTTCGGTCTCTCATATCCACAGATTTATAACGTGCCACACGTGACAGCTCCCAATCAATTTTCAATGCAGGCAATCCATATTTTGCACGTTGTTGATTGGTTAAAGAGATAACCTGATTCTCAACGCTTTTGACATTTTCCAGAATTGGAATTGTTACCTTTTGACCCGGATAAATGAGGTTTGGGTTTTTAAACTGCGGGTTTGCTGAAATGATTTCGGACAAACCAACTTGATAGCGTACAGAAATCTTCCATAAAGTATCACCTGGCTGCACGGTGTATGTAGTCGTACCTTGTCCATTCGCAATCATTGGACCACTTAAAATAAAAAATAAACCCGTAAGAATTAAAAGAAATTTCTTCATCTTATCCCTCCTTTCTTTGTTAGTTTGACCAAAACTGAAGAAATTCCACATAAAATAATTTTTTATTTTTCGTGACATATTAATGTCAAACGTTGCAACTTGCATGTTTTCGTACTATTATTATACTGAGAACATATAAATCGTTGTTTGACGGTTTTTGGAGGGATATTAAATGAGATTTGAAAATACGGGGATTGAAAACGTAACAATCGAATTACCAAGACTAACTGACATAATGAGATCAGAAGGTTTTATTCTTGCAGGTCAGTGGGATTACGAGAGAATTACATACGACCGTAAGTTTGAGATTAAAGGTGATATTTACTACCTTCGTGTACAAGGTCATGCTGTTGAGGGAGTAATCGAAGAAAATGCAACTGATGCAGTCGTTAAACTACTTACACCTTTCGTTGGTAAGTACTATTACCCACATGGTGTCGAATATGGCGAAAATGAAGTTTTCCCTAAAACATTAGTAGATCAATGTGAACGCATCTTAGCAAAAGTAAAAGAAAATATTGAAGCGGTTGTAAACGCATAAGCTTGCAATGTAAAAAGGAACAGTCGTAACTGTTCCTTTTTTTACGTTGATGGTAGTGGTTGTTTATTCGTAAGACCTTCCACTTTAATTGTAAGACTAGATAAGCTAATCCCGGTCATACTTTTTATTTCATGTAAAATCGCTGCTTGCAGGAGTTCACATGTCTTTTTTATTTCTAAGCCGTATTCGATAGCGATTTTTACCTCAAGGGCAATCCCTTCTTCTTCATCTTCGATTACGGTAATACCATTTTTATGAAAATTCCGATTAAGAATGCCAGAGACCCCATCCTTTAATCCTGATACAATCGTAACCCCTTCAATATCTTCGGCACAAATCGACGCAATCATTGCTAATACATCATTCTTAATATAAAGCGATCCATTTTCTAATGCTTTTCTAACCACCCCAACCACACTCCTTCTCAATTTCAAGACCACCATGGTTACTCCTACCATATGCAATAAGGAATGAATTGGGCACTAGTCTAGAAAAATTATTCTTTATTAAATAACTTTACGAAGTTCCCAAGTTAAAAACTTACCATCTTTCTTTGTACATCTCATTCCTAGCTTTTCAAAAAGCTGGATTGATTGATAGTTACTATCACTACATTCCATAAGTACTTTTTTTGCGTCCGCTTGTGAAACAAGCCAATCAATTAAAGCGTCCACCGCTTCATAAGTTAAGCTCGTTTTCTGATAATCTCGATTCATTGTATACGTCAATTGGACATTACCTTTCTTATCTGGTTTGCCATGAAGATAAATATCGCCAATAATCCGTTTATCGGCATAATTAATGATTAGCCATAATCCCCAGCCATATTGATTTTTATCCTTCTCAAGCTGTTCTATATAAAACGGAAGAATACCTGTTATTAATGGAGATGGCCAATTTTGTGGAATCGTTATAGGTGATCGCTTTTCAAGTTCTTTGCGATGAAAAACTAATGACTTGGCAATATCCAAAGAACATGGAACCAATAATAAGTTTTCTGTAAAGATCTCAATCATCCTTAACACTCCCCTCTAAGAAAGATACATTATGTGCATAGAATAACAAAATAAAAAGGTGCTCTAGAATATTGTATTCTAGAACACCTTATACATATTACAAACAATCCATTCTACCATTGTTTAAAAACCTAAAATTGCTTTTAACATCGATGTTGTTTCTCCACCCTTGTAAAAGACATACAACAAGAAATAAACCGCTACACCTGTCAAGGCTGTAAAAAACCATATGATGCTTGTGATGGGTCCCAGCTTACGGTGCTTTGCAATTTTGTTTTTAAAACCAAGGTATAATGTAATCACTCCGAATATTGCACCTGTTGTTGCCAAGAATATATGAAAGATTAAAAATATCGTATAGTATATCTTAACATCGTCAGGTCCGCCAAATGAAGTATTTCCAACAAATAACGTTCTCGACATATAGATAATGAAGAAAATCAATGCAAATATAGCAGCGGTCGTCATCGCTTTTTTATGTGCATCAATTCTCTTTTGTTTAATTAGATACCAACCGATGGCAACTGTTACTGCACTTAAAACAATAAAAGTGGTGCTCACTGTAGGCAGAATCGGTAAATTCATAGTAAACCTCTCTCACATCGTTCTCTCTATATTTTTATTAATTCGTTTGGGGCTTGAGTAATTGCTCGTCGAGTATTTTTTCTTCCTCACGTTCTTTACGAACCCATTCAAAGAATACTTTCCCTAGTAAAATCGCATAAACAAACTCTTGAATAATTTTCATAATAACGCCGCCCGTACGTTGGTCTTCAAGAGGAGGCATGAAATTAAACATCTCTGGTCCAGTAAGATTTAGACTGGCTAGCATTGAGGCTGGTACACAAAGCTCTAGAGCAGTTACCCATGACCCAAGTTCTGTATATGTTGAATACATAGCTACATCTGAAAAAATAATAAGTGCACACGCAGGTGTTAATAACATACCGTCTGCAAAAATGTAACCAACTTTTTTAAGTCCACTCAATGTGTTCCACTCTTCTAATTTATTAATTAAAGGCCACCACATAAAGAAAGCAGCAATAAAAATAAAAGTCGTTGTTGCAGCATGAATGAACACATTGGTTTTTACAAAATCAAAAATAAGTGGGATATGATATAAAGAAAATGAACCATTAAATACAACTAAAGCAATTAAAGGTTTTGTAAAAAATGTAAAAAGTGGCTTAATTACTTTTAGATTTATAAAGGTTCTCCATAGCCAATTAGGCACACCCAAAATAAAAAATGTCGGTACAATTAAATATAGTGTTGCCATTTGCGTCATATGAGCAGTCATAGTCATATGGCCTAATAAATCAATCGGACTTCCTTTGCAAAAATAAAGCAGTGCCATTCCAATCACAAACAAAATCTTTGTCTTAATTGAAGTAGGTTCAGAATGAGTAAATCGATGTCTCCATGGACCAACAATCATAAAATATAGAATCAAAATGGCGATAAGTGATCCTAAAAAATAGGGACTCCACAATGCCCGAAAACCAAAGATATCGATAGACATCTCTATCTCACCTCTCTTAATAATATAAACAATGTACACATACTATTAATTATACCTTTAGGGAAATAGTCATGCAAACAAACCATTTATGAACTTTTAGTGTCTAAAAAAAGAAAGCCGGCATTATACCGACTTTCTCCTACTTTTACCACCAAATAATTGTACTGAAGCATAGAACAGTAATAGCAGCAATTAATACTCCTGAAAACATGAACATTTTTGGTGCTTCATGTCCTTTATGATTCATGTGCATGAAGTAATACAATTGTAAAATAACCTGAATCACCGCTAGAAGTATAATAAATGGTACAACGAACCAAGGTGAAAATTGTTCAGAACCAACTGCAATAAAGGCAATGATAGTAAGGAATATCATGAGAGCAAAAGAAATGACATGGTGCTTCATTTCTTCCGCACTTTTTCTTCTACGATAGGCTAAATCAACATTCGAATTATTAGTATTATTTGTCATGTGTTTATCCCACCATTCCCATTAGATATACAACAGTAAAGATGAACACCCATACTACGTCAATAAAGTGCCAGTAAAGGCTAAAGACATAAAACTTAGGTGCATTATATAAATCTAATCCACGGTTAGCGTTTCGTATCATAAGTGCAAGAGCCCAACATAGTCCAAATAGTACGTGAGCACCGTGAGTTCCAACTAATAAATAGAAAGCAGATCCAAATGCACTTCCTGTGATTGTATGACCTAAATGTACATAGTGGTTAAATTCGTAAATTTCCAATCCTAGGAAAGCTGCACCAAGAAGTACAGTTAGACCTAACCAAAGTTGCATTTTCTTAAAGTTGAAGTTCTTCATATGGTACATAGAGTACACACTTGTTAATGAACTTGTTAAAAGAATCATTGTCATCGTAAAAGCAAGTGGTATTTCAAATAAATCCTGTGACGATGGACCTGTACCATTACTCTTGTTTAATGCTAAATAAGTTGCAAAGAGGGAAGCGAATAGAACTGTTTCTCCTCCAAGGAAGAGCCAAAAACCAATAAATTTATTTTTTCCTTCAAGGGTCGCTTTCTCAGGCTCTGCAGGAAAAGTTTCAGCTGTTAATTTTTCTTCTACATGCATTATGCCTCAACCCCTTTCTTGTCATCATCATCCATTAAATCTGCTTTATGAATATGGTAGCCATGATCATCGATAATTGAGCGTAGTAGCATCGCACCAAATGTGATGATGCCTCCAATGATCATTACTGGAACTGACCAACTAACACCATCTGGATGGTGTAAGAACCCGAAAGCTGCAATAAATAGTCCTAAAGAAATGATGAAAGGTAGGATTGAACTGTTTGGCATATGAATATCTCCAAGTGGTTCTGCTGGAGTCATCTCTTTCTTGCCTTGCATTTTTTCTACCCATAAAGGATCTAATCCACGGACTAAAGGTAATTGCTTATAGTTATATTCTGGTGGTGGTGATGAAATAGCCCACTCTAGGGTACGACCATCTCCCCATGCATCAGCTGTTGCCTTCTCCCCTTTAATTGAAGTGATTACAATATTGTAAAGAAGAACAATTACACCTAATGCCATACCAATAGCACCTATTGAACTGATTAAGTTTCCAAGTTCCCAACCATGATTTGGTAAGAATGTGAATACACGACGTGGCATTCCCATTAGACCAAGGAAATGTTGGATAAAGAATGTTAAATGGAAACCAATTAAAAATAACCAGAAAGTTACTTTTCCAAGAGTATCGTTTAGCATTTTACCAAACATTTTTGGCCACCAGTAGTGAGTACCAGCGAATACGGCTAATACAACTCCACCAACAATAACATAGTGGAAGTGAGCAACTACGAAATAAGTATCATGATACTGGTAGTCTGCAGGTGCAGAACCTAACATTACACCAGTTACCCCACCCATAATGAATGATGGAATAAATGCAACTGCATATAACATCGGTGTTGTAAATTTAATTGAACCGCCCCACATTGTGAAGAGCCAGTTAAAGATTTTAATACCGGTCGGTATAGCAATTGCCATAGTAGCAACTGCGAAAATCGCGTTCGCAATCGGTCCTAGACCAGTTGTAAACATGTGATGAGCCCATACCATGAATCCTAAGAAACCAATTAATACTGTTGCGAATACCATTGAAGAGTATCCGAAAAGTCTTTTTCTAGAGAATGTTGCAAAGATCTCAGAGAAAATACCAAACGCTGGGAGAATTAAGATATAAACTTCTGGGTGACCGAAGATCCAGAATAAATGCTCCCAAATAATTGTGTTTCCACCCATTGATGGAACGAAAAACGCAGTACCAAAGATACGGTCAAACATCATTAATAACAACCCTACAGTTAATGGAGGGAATGCAAATAGTATTAATGCTGAAGCAACAAACGTAGTCCATGTAAATAATGGCATACGCATATAAGTCATACCAGGTGCTCTCATTGTGATGATAGTTGCTAGGAAGTTAATACCACCAATTAAAGTACCGATACCCGAAATTTGAAGACCAAGTACATAGAAATCAATACCATGACCTTCGGAGTGTAATGCAAGCGAAGCATAAGAAGTCCAACCTGCATCAGGTGCTCCACCCATAAACCAACTTAAGTTTAAGAATACTCCTCCAAAGAAGAATAACCAGAAACCTAACGCATTAACAAATGGGAAAGCTACGTCACGTGCACCAATCTGAAGGGGCATGACGGCATTCATAAATCCTAATAAAAGCGGCATGGCTGCCAAGAAAATCATTGTTGTACCATGCATTGTAATGATTTCATTGAAAAAACCAGCAGTTACAAAGTTATTATCTGGTACAGCAAGTTGAATACGAATAATAAGAGCTTCTATTCCTCCGAGAAGGAAGAAGAATCCACCAGCTATTAAATAAAGTTTAGCAATCTTTTTATGGTCAACGGTTGTTAAATAATCCCATAAAGTAGCGCCAAACCCTTTTTTCTGAGCTACAGTACTCACAATGTGACCTCCTTATTCTAAATTTTGTACATTAATCTTCGACACTAAGGCCCATTAGATATTCAGCTAAAGCATCTAAATCCTGGTCTGATAAACCTTTATTATCATAGGTTCCTGTCATGCTGTTACCCGGCTTAATTGATTCAGGATCCTTCAACCAGTTTTTCAAGTTTTCTTTGTTGTATTCTAATTTACCAGCAATGCTAGAACGATCACCGAAGTTAGCTAAGCTTGGTGCAGTCGGACGCTTTTCACCTGGGTTGATTGCGTGACACGCGATACAGCCGTTTGCAGTAAATAATTCTTCCCCAGCTTTTGCAACATCATTTGCAGCTACGTGTTCTACATCCTTAGCAGCAACCATTTTGTCAATCCACTGATCATATTCAGCACGTGGAACTGGTTTTACTTTAAAATCCATTAAAGCATGTGAAGGACCACAAAGTTCAGCACACTTACCATATAATAAGCCGCCAGCCTCTTCTGTACTTTCAGAGTCAAACTCTAACCAGAATTTGTTTACGTTATCTGTATTAGTGTCCAATTTCCCACCCGCAGCAGGAATCCAGAATGAGTGCTTTACATCAGCTGCAATAAGGTTAAAATAAACTTTTTCATCTGTTGGAACAACTAACTCTTGGGCAGTTACAATACCATGACCTGGGTATTCAAATTCCCACCAATATAAATTTGCAGTAACATTTATTACTACCGCATCTTCATCTTGTTCCATCGCCTTTACATCTGCTAATTTAAATGTTGCAGATACGGTTGGAATTGCAAGAACCAAAAGCAAAAGTATTGGAATAGTAGTCCAAATAATTTCTAAAGTGTGATTTCCTTCGACTTGCTTAGGAATCTTGTTTTCGTCACCTTTTTTACGTCTGAATTTTACTAAGGCAATAACGAAGATAATTGTAACTACTGCAATAACGATGACCATGATCAATGTAGCTAAGATCATTAAATCGTACTGCATTTTCGCAACTTCCCCTGCTGGGGTAAGTGCAGAAACGAATGGTTCCCCACACCCTGCTAACAGCAGCGCCATGAAACTAAACAGTGTGAACAAGCGCACTTTTGGTAGCCATTTTTTCATAGCTTAATCAAACCCCTCTTTCAATAATATTTTGCTACTATCTTTATGATAAAGATATTAAATCCTTCTACTTTATATAGAAGAATTATTTATATTTTGAAACCCACTTACACTAAAGTAACGATTATCATAGTTACAAACATGATCGTTAAATAGTTAAGCGAGTAAACAAACATCTGTTTTGCCCATTTGATATCATCTTTCTTTTTAAAACCACTAATACCGAGGACTAACCATCCGATATTTAGGAGAGTTGCAATGATTACAAATAGGCCGCCTAAAGAAAACATATAAAAAGGAAGTGGAAGCAAGCAAAGAACCCAAATCATGATTTGTCTCTTTGTCATTGCAAACCCGTGAACAACCGGCAACATCGGAACTCCTGCTGCACGGTATTCTTCAACTCGTCTCATCGCAAGAGCTAAAAAGTGAGGCGGTTGCCAGATAAACATAATAAAAAACAAGAGCCACGCAAGAACGTGTAAGTCTGGGTCAATCGCTGCCCACCCAATAAGAGGAGGTACAGCACCAGATATACTTCCGATTACGGTATTAATTGTATATCTACGTTTTGACCACATTGTATATAAAACGATATAAGAGAAAACTCCAATTAATCCAATCACTGCAGCAGTAACTGTAGTGAGAAGTAGAAATCCAGTTCCTATTAGTATGAGTATTAATCCCAATACTAAAACATGTTTAGGATTAATTCTACCGGTTACAGTTGGACGTACTTTTGTACGTTCCATCACATGGTCAATATCTCGATCATAATAATTATTCACCGCACAGGAACCAGCTATAACCAATGCAGAACCGACTAGCGCATATATAACGATATCGATTTCCTGCAAAAAGCTTTGGCCCGTAAAGAACAAGGCAAGCCATACACCCGTAAAGGCGGTTATTAGATTGGAATTGACAATCCCAATTTTTATGATTGCTAGGAAATCTTTATAGGCAGTGGTTCGATATTCCTGATCACGATTTTTTTCATTCTGTATTTTTTCATCTGCACTAAGTACAGATCTTGTCGTCGTCATCATGAAGCCTCCTTATTTTATTAACGATACTTTCAAACATTGCTAACAGCAATCTCATCAGCCTCATTCTTTTCAATTAATGTGATACCATCATTCTGCACTATCTTCAATCTTAAAAAACGCAATTATAAAAATAAAGCGTTTTCGAGATGTGAGGTATGTATAAAAAGTACAAGTTTTATGTTATCTAGTTTATTATGTTGTAGATATTATAAATTATATTAAAAAATACCCTTTCTGTATATTAAATCACATTTTTTAGTTTTTTTGTGAACATTTCGTTAATAATTTATGACTTTTTTGTGACCTTTAAATGACCGCAAAGCCGCTATTTAAACACTATTATCACTATATTAATAGTGTTAATCTTTTGTTTACAGGTACTTGTCGAAATTTAAAACAATTCCCCTATCTATTTCTAGCAAACTCCTTCATATTTTTCAACCTTTTTTACTACAATAATAAATTTTTTTCAATTTCGTGTGGGTTGTAAACAAATCGTAAATTGTGTAATATCGATAAGAGTGTTCCTTTGAAATTTATCTATTCTTTGAGTATGATATATATCGTAAAAATAAAGGTAGAATTTAGGGATATCTGCGAAGTAAAGTTAAATACTAGACCATGTTATAGTTTTATAAAAGTAAGAAGGTGATTTTTTGAGCCGTTCATTAAAATGGTTATCGGTTTTAACAACGATCGGTATGCTATTTGTATTAATCGGTGGTGCGCTTGTAACGAAAACAGAATCAGGAGCTGGTTGTGGAGATTCATGGCCTTTATGTCATGGACAGTTAATCCCTGAAGAAATAACGTTTGAATTAGTCATTGAACTAAGCCATAGGGTTGTTTCTGGAGTTGTGGGGATATTAGTATTAGCTTTATCTATTTGGGCTTGGAAAGCAATCGGTCACATCAGAGAAACGAAATTTTTAGCATTTATATCCTTCTTTTTCTTAGTTTTACAAGGACTGATTGGTGCTGCAGCAGTTATGTGGGGACAATCTGATATTGTACTGGCCCTTCATTTCGGAATTTCGCTGATTTCCTTTGCTTCGGTACTATTGTTGACGTTGCTTATTTTCGAGATTGATAAAAAGTTTGATGCCGACTCACTTGTGATTGACGAAAAGCTACGAACTCAATTTTACGCCATAACTATTTACAGCTTAGTTGTTGTATATACTGGTGCACTCGTGAGACATATCGGAGCTTCTCTTGCTTGTCCCGATTGGCCTGTGTGTACTTACAACAATATCGGCCTCCCCACTCAGATTCATGAATGGGTTCAAATGGGGCACCGAGCATTAGCCGGTATATTATTCATTTGGGTATTATCGCTTTTTATCCGCATTTACAAGCATTATAAGCACGAAAAAGTTCTCTATCGCGGCTGGATGATTGCTCTTGGTTTAGTGTCGATTCAAGTTGCTTCAGGCGCCGTCATTATTTTTTCCAGACTTAATCTATTTATTGCTCTAGCACACGCTTTATTTATTGCTTGTTTATTTGGAGTTTTTAGTTACTTTATTCTATTATCTTCAAGGAGCAAGAAAAATGAGATGGCATTGCGAACAGCGGCTGAAAATTCGAATGAAGAGTCTGTAAATGCAAATCAAACAATTCCAGTTCAATAAGTCAAAAAATCCGAGGAGGCTCTCCTCGGATTTTTTTGCATAACAAAGCCCCAAAGTAAACTTTGGGGCTTTCTATGATTATTTTGTAAGTTCAAGTAAGAGATCGCCTGTTTGAATAGCTTCACCGTTTGCAACGTGAATATCCTTCACTATTCCAGTGTAAGGTGCTTGTACAGTAGTTTCCATCTTCATGGCTTCTGTAATCATGAGATGGTCCCCTTTATTCACCTTGTCACCTTTTTCTACTAATACTTTTATCACGGTACCTGGCATAGTTGCGCCAATATGGTTTTCGTTATCGCGATCAGCTTTTAGCTTTGCAACAACTGTTGATTTAATATTTGTATCTTTAACGATTACTTCACGAGGCTGACCATTCAATTCAAAATAGATAACCCTTGTACCATCTGGTTGAGCTTGACCTACCGAAACAAGCTTAACAATTAATGTTTTTCCTTGTTCAATTTCTACTTCGATTTCTTCTCCAAGTCTCATTCCATAAAAGAAAGTAGGTGTATCTAACATTGAAATATCGCCAAATTGCTCAAACATTTTTTGATAATCCATAAATACCTTTGGATACAACGCGTAAGAGAGCATTTCTTTATTCGTTACATCGCGGTGTAAGCTATGTGTTAAAGTATCTTTTATCTCGCTAAAATTAACAGACTCTAGTAATTCTCCAGGGCGAACTGTAATTGGTTCACGTCCTTTAAGGATAATTCGTTGAAGTTCCTTAGGGAAACCACCATGCGGTTGACCTAAAAAACCTTCAAAGAGTTCGACTACTGAATCAGGGAAATCTAGTGTTTCTCCTCTTTCATAAATATCATCTTCAGTAAGATTGTTTTGAACCATGTAGAGCGCCATATCTCCAACTACTTTTGAAGAAGGGGTTACTTTCACAATGTCTCCAAACATATCATTTACACGGCGATACATTTCTTTAACCTCTTCCCATCTTGTACCGAGGCCAACTCCCTTCGCTTGTTGTTGAAGGTTACTATACTGTCCACCTGGCATTTCATGCTGATAGATTTCAGTATGTGGCGAAGTCATACCACTCTCAAAATCGTGATAATATTTACGAGCACCTTCCCAATAACGAGCAATCTCTTCATATGCTGTTACAGAAAGTTCAGGTTTTCTTTCTGTACCTTCTAATGCATATAATAATGAGTTTGCACTTGGTTGCGACGTAAGGCCTGCCATTGAACTCACTGCTACGTCAACAATATCAACACCAGCTTCAATTGCTTTTGCATACGTAAAGAGTCCATTACCACTAGTATCATGTGTGTGCAAATGAATAGGAATTGAAACTGTTTCCTTCAATGCTGAGATTAAAGTATAAGCCGCTTGTGGCTTAAGTAAGCCTGCCATATCCTTAATACCTAGCATATGTGCACCTGATTGCTCAAGCTCCTTTGCTAAGTCTTTATAATATTGTAAATCATATTTTGAACGTGTTGGATCTGTTATGTCACCTGTGTAACAAATCGCAGCTTCTGCAATTTTTCCATTGTTGCGAACAGAATCGATAGCAAGTGTCATACCTTTAACCCAGTTCAAGCTATCAAATATACGGAATACATCGATTCCTGATTCCGCTGATTCTTTTACGAATTCACGAATTAGATTATCTGGGTAGTTTTTGTAACCAACCGCATTTGATGCACGAAGCAACATTTGGAATAAAATATTTGGTGCTTGCTTGCGTAATGTTGCAAGTCGATCCCATGGCTCTTCATTTAAGAAGCGGTACGCCACATCAAATGTAGCCCCACCCCACATCTCAAGTGAGAATAATTCTGGTAATAATCTTGCAGTTGGGTCTGCAATATGCTTAATATCAGTTGTCCTAAATCTAGTTGCAAGTAGTGATTGGTGCGCATCACGGAATGTTGTATCAGTGAAGAGGACTTGTTTTTGTTCTTTTACCCAATTCACTACGCCTTCTGGGCCATGTTGATCTAGAATTTGTTTGGTTCCTGAAGGTACTGGTTCATTATGTTTTACTTTTGGTAAAAACGGCTTATCAAACACGGGCTTTCTTTTCTTTTCGACGCCAGGGAAACCGTTGACAGTTACATTTCCGATATAGGAAAGCATTTTTGTACCACGGTCCTTTGGTTTAGGAAAGATAAATAGCTCAGGTGATGAATCAATAAAGGATGTATCGTATTCTCCTGATAGGAATTTTTCATGTTTAACAACGTTTTCTAAGAACGGGATATTGGTTTTAATTCCACGGATTCTGAATTCCTTCAAGTTTCTGACCATTTTGGATGCAGCTTGTTCAAATGTTAAGGCCTGAGTAGATAACTTAACTAGTAATGAATCATAATATGGTGTAATAACTGCACCTTGGAATCCATTTCCTGCATCAAGACGAACACCAAATCCTCCACCACTTCGGTAGGCACTAATTTTACCTGTATCAGGCATAAAGTTATTTAATGGATCTTCTGTTGTAACACGGGATTGAATTGCATAGCCATGTGTTTTGATATCTTCTTGTGCCGGAATGCCAATCGCATTACTATGTATCGAATGACCTTCAGCAACTTGGATTTGTGTTTGTACAATATCAATTCCTGTAATCATTTCTGTAATTGTATGTTCAACCTGTACGCGTGGGTTTACTTCAATAAAGTAAAACTCACCATTCGCAACTAAGAATTCAACAGTTCCAGCATTCAAATACTGTACATTTTTCATTAATTTGACAGCAGCATCACAAATGTCTTGGCGTAATTTTTCTGATAACGATACACTTGGCGCTACTTCAACAACTTTTTGGTGACGTCGTTGAACAGAGCAGTCGCGTTCATATAGATGAACAATATTACCTTGACTATCACCGATAATTTGGACCTCAATGTGCTTTGGATTTTCAATGAGCTTTTCGATATATACTTCATCATTACCAAATGCAGCCTTAGCTTCTGATTTAGCACGTTCGTATGACTCTTTTAATCCAGCCTTACTACGGACAATCCGCATTCCACGTCCGCCACCACCAAGAGATGCTTTGATAATGACTGGATAACCGTGTTCTTCTCCAAATCGTACAGCCTCTTCTAAATTTTTCAAAGGGCCATCACTACCAGGAATAACTGGGATCTCCGCTTTTTCCGCTTGATGTCTAGCTTTTACCTTGTCTCCAAACATATCTAAATGAGAGGATTTTGGTCCTATGAAAATAATATTCTCTTCTTCACATCTTCTTGCAAAATCAATATTCTCAGATAAGAATCCATAACCTGGATGAATCGCATCTACATCATTTTCTTTTGCGATTTCAATAATTCCTTCAATATCCAAATATGCATCAATTGGTTTTTTTCCTTCACCAACTAAATAAGCCTCATCAGCTTTATAACGATGGTATGAGCCTGCATCTTCCTTGGAATATATTGCAACTGTACGAATATGCAACTCCGTACAAGCCCTGAATACACGTATTGCGATTTCTCCCCGATTGGCAACTAGTACCTTCTTGATGCGTTTCTCCATATAAATCCTCCTTTAAATAAGAACGTTAATTTATCATCAACATATAGATAATAGTTATCTATAAGAGACATAGTTTTTTTGATAAGTACGAGCTGGTTGATTTTGTGGTTTCTTGTCTTTTGTACTATACATAGAATGATAGTTTGTAAACATCGAAACATTGATTAGAATTCCCATAGATGCCATTAATAACAATAATGATGATCCACCATAGCTAATAAATGGCAATGTAACACCCGTGATTGGAATAAGGCCCGTCAAACCACCTAAATTGATAAAAGTTTGAATGGCAACCATGGATGATATACCGACTGCTAGTAAACTACCAAATGGGTCAGTACATTTTCTAGCAATTTGGAATCCTCGAAAAACAATATATGCTAACAATATTAATACAAATAAGACTCCAAATAAACCTAATTCTTCTGCAATAACTGCCATAATGAAATCGGTATGTGCTTCAGGAAGGTAATTAAACTTTTGAATACTTTGTCCAAGGCCAAGGCCTTTCCAACCACCAGCTCCTAAAGCAATGTAAGAGTTAACTAATTGATGTCCATCATCTTCCGCTTCCCCAAATGGGTCTAAAAATCCGACAAACCGACCAATCCTCTCTTGGGAAAAAATCTCATCTGATAGAAAGAAAATAACCGGTGATAAAAGTACAGCGGTTATGAGACCAAGCAACAATAATTTCCCTAAGCTTCTAATGCCCATCCCTGAACATACGATAACAGTTAAGGCAATTAATCCAATAATAAATGCTGTACCGTAGTCGGGCTGAATGGCAACTGTAATACAAATAAATAGAGTGAATATGATAGGTGGCATGACAGCCTTATCAAATTGATCGATATAGGATTGTTTTTTAGAATAGACTGCAGCAAGATAAATAATAACACTTAGCTTTGTAAACTCGGAGGGCTGAATTCCTCTTGCACCGACCATGATCCAGCTTTGGGCATTATTGGCTGTATGTCCAACGACAAATACCAATAAAAGCATCGCAACTGAACCTAGGACAATTAAAAGAAGAATTTTTTTTGTAGCATATAGTTTATAAGGTAAAATCATGGTTACGAAAAATGCAACTGCACCTACTAGTAAGGCCATCTTTTGTCTATCAAAAAAGAAGGATGGGTTTTCTCCAAACTTAGGAGCTGAGGCAATGACCATGCTTGCACTATAGACCATGACTAGTCCAAAAGAACATAAAAGAAAAACAGCAAGTACTAAAGTATAATCATATGATTTTAAAATTTTCTTGAGCATTGGGCATCTTCCTCTAAATACAAGGTATAATTATTTATTGTACTATATTTTTGCAATATATATTGCAAAAAACCTGCATTTTCTTTTTATCTTATAACCTATTAAAACAAAATTAAGTGAAATCCTTTAATAAAAAATACTGTAAAATGCGAAAACTGTAAACCCAAATTATAAAAAAACTCAAATTATCCTAGAGTCATGATAATTTGAGTTAATTTATCTATAAAATTCCTACTTTCGGGTAGAAGCTTCATGTAGAACGGATAATTCACGCTCAAGTTTTGAGATGAGCTCTTTACCTTCATTGCTCTCTATTAATCCCAATCTTACCGCAAAGTCTATTTCTCTGGATAATCCGAACATTTGCGTATCCAGTACTTCTTCGTATAATGGGCATTGAGGCATTGTTAAATTATCCATTTGAACTTTGATAAGTTTTAATATTTTTTCAGCATCTGCTTGTAGTAAAGACAGTGCTTTTTCACGGTGATTCACCGAAATCTCTGAAGTCAATTCATAACCCCTCCGTTTGCGAAGCGATACCTAATCCTATCTATAAATATTAACCTGTATACAGTAAAATTGCAAGAATAAATAGAAAAGACTAGTACTCTTATAAATGGAACTAATTAACAATTAGGCATTTATCAGGTTTCACTCCAATAATAAAAGTGCTGATACTTCCTATTACGTTTCAAAACCTCTATAATATTTATGAAAGGAATGATTTAACGATGATTATTATGATTGAAGGAAAGACTAAGTTTAACATTACACTTGATCCTAGTGTGTGGATTTTTGATGATCGTAGAGTAGATTTACTTACATATTTCGATTCAAATCAAAAAGTAGAAGAAGATTTAAGCGAATACACAAAGTCAGTTTCAAAGCATTGGGATAGAGAAATCCGCGAAGGTGCGATCTACCCTCCAACTCTTAAAACAGAAAAGAAATTTTTGAAAGAAAAAATATTGACCGGTACATACGGTATTCCATTTGGTGATTTTATTAAAAATGCAGAACCATTAGAAGATGCTACAACTTTAAAAATCGTACAAAAGGAACAAGAAACAACAATTGCACTTAGTGAAGCATATGATGCGATCCTTGGATTTTCAAATGTAGGTAAACCATTACGTGAAGATGGTCCTGTCCATTTTTATTTTGGTAATGGCTCAAACCGTGAAAACCCAATAAAACATATAACTCGTTTTATCATTGAATAATTTAGAAAAGTGTAAGCGCCTTGCTCAGCCCCGACTAGCGCTGGAACCCCGACGAGGAGGCTATGGCCGCCGTAGGAGGGGTGAAGCTTGCCTCGAGGGGCTAGGCGCTGAAACTAGACATGAGAATAGAGCCTGTCACTAACCCTTTAATCAGGAAACATGACAGGCTTTTATTATTTAAAGAATATCAGCAGCTAATTGGGCAAGGCCAGATCTTTCTCCCTTTACTAATCGAATATGCCCGGCTATTTTTTGGTCCTTAAACTTCTCTACCACATATGTTAACCCATTATTGTATTCATCCAAATAGGGATGGTCAATTTGTTCAGTATCACCCATAAACACGATTTTACTTTTTTCCCCTACTCTAGTGAGGATTGTTTTAACCTCATGCTTGGTTAAATTTTGAGCCTCATCAATAATGATAAACTGCTCAGGGATGCTTCTTCCTCGAATATAAGTCAAAGCCTCCACCTCAATCGAACCCATTCCAGCTAAAATGGCATCAAGTTCTCCTGGCTTTTTCGTATTAAACAAATATTCAAGATTATCATAAATTGGCTGCATCCACGGCCTCAGCTTTTCCTGCTTTTCTCCTGGTAAGAATCCGATGTCTTTACCAACTGGTACGATTGGACGAGCGACTAAAAGCTTTTTATACTTGCCCATATCCTCTGTCTGCATCAAACCAGCCGCAAGGGCCAACAAGGTTTTTCCTGTACCGGCCTTGCCTATTAAAGTCACCAATGGAATATCATCTCGTAATAACAGCTCAAACGCCATTGTTTGCTGTACATTTCTAGGTTTAATGCCCCAAATATGATCCTGTTTAAAATTAAGCTTTCTAACGACTTTGCCTGTCTTATCGACGATTCCAATAGCAGATGAGGAACCTCCAAGGGCATCTTTTAAAAGGATAAATTGATTTGGATAAAATGGGTGGTTAACTAATTCTGTAACGTGAAGCTCCCCTTTTTCATAAAAAAGGTCAAGTAGGTTACGATTTATATAAATCTCGAGGAACCCCGAGTATATATGATCAACCTCAACGACACGGTCATTCAGAAAATCTTCAGATTGTAATCCTAATGCATCTGCCTTCACACGAACCAGTGCATCTTTACTAACTAAAATGACCTGTTTCCCATTTTCTTTTTCTTGTTCTTCTAATGAGAGATTTTTGGCAACAGCCAAGATGCGATTATCATTTGTTTTTTCAACAAAGATATCTTGTAATTCATGAAAGGATCTGTGGTTTAATTCAATCCTTAAGCTACCACCCGTTTCAAGCTGTATTTTTTCGTGGAGCTTCCCTGTTTTTCGCAAGTTATCAATGAGTTTTGAAACTTGCCTTGCATTTCTACCTATTTCATCCATATAACGTTTTTTTGAGTCTACCTCTTCTAACACAACCGCTGGTATAACAACCTCATTATCTTTAAATGAATATATTGCTCTGGGATCTTGCAGTAATACATTCGTGTCTAATACATAAATTTTCCCCAAAATCACGCCTCCTACTCAAGTCGGTTTCATTTTTTGTTTTAGGAGTGAAACAGGTTATCCATCGTGTGAGAATTTTTTATTTTATTATATTAGTCAATCCTCTTTTTGTTCGTATAAGGACGACCTTTGATAAAAATATATGTCTGAATGCATAAAGATAGAAGAATAATTGAACAATAAAAAAAGAAAACACATTGAACGATGGGAGGCAAAACGGTGAGATATATTAATATCCTTCTGTTCTTAACTATAATTTTTATTATTTCTGGTTGCGGTACAACAAATAATGCTGGAGAAAATGAGAAAGATACGCGTGTAAAAGTTCAAAATTCAGTTGAAAATCATGTTGACAGAAAAACAGGACAAGAAATTGCGAGTCATCTTGTCGAACTCGCAAGTAGTGTCCCAAATGTAAATGATGCAACCGCCGTTGTTCTTGGGAAGTATGCAATCGTTGGAATTGATGTGAATGCAAAATTAGAACGGTCAAGAGTACAAACAATTAAGTACTCGGTTGCTGAAAGTCTGCAGCATGACCCTCATGGAGCAAATGCAATTGTAGTTGCTGACGCTGATACGTATGAGCGTTTAAAACAAATGAGAAAGCAAATTGAAGATGGACGACCTGTTACAGGTATTTTGGACGAATTGGCCCAGATTGTCGGCAGATTAGTCCCTGACATTCCAAGCGATTTAATTGATAATAACAATACAGAGCCAACGAAAACCAATGATAGCCAGCTTAAACAAGGAGAACAACAGAAATTTGATAAAGAACAGCAAGATCAGTCCAATAATAAAATGGGCAATAAATAAAAGATATTGCAGCACGAGAACATGGTTTCTCGTGCTGATTTTATTTTTGGGTATTGGTTCTTAATTTTTTGTGATGATAAAGGACTTATAGCGCGAAATAAGTTGGTTTTGCTTTCATTGAGGTTATGAAGGACTTTACTCACGTGTCTGTGCTTCGTGCGGGACTTCATCCACCTTATGAAGGACTTTACGATACCGCCTTTGCTCCGTTCGAGACTTCATCCACCCTATGAAGGACTTTACGTTCCTGACTGTGCTTCGTGCGGAACTTCATCCACCTTATGAAGGACTTTACGATACCGCCTTTGCTCCGTTCGAGACTTCATCCACCTTATGAAGGACTTTACGCACATGTCTATGCTTCGTGTGGGACTTCATCCATCCTCTGAAGGACTTTACGATACCGCCTTTGCTCCGTTCGAGACTTCATACACCCTATGAAGGACTTTACGACCCTGCCTGAGCTTCGTGCGGGACTTCATCCACCCTACCGAAATCCATCTTTCAACCTTGGTTTCTCCTCGACCTTGTTACAACTGACTCAAATAAAAAAACTTCCTAAAAAAGACAAACTTTGTCAGAAAAGTGTGGGTTGTTGTATAATGGGAAAAAAGATACTTGATAATACTAGAGGGGTTCATAAAAATGAAAGTAAAATGTGTAATTTGTGATAAGATTGAGGACATCGAGGATGAATCAAGCCAAGCTAAACGTTTGAGAAATCGACCAATCCATACATATATGTGCCAAGAATGCCATGACCGCATCGAAACCAGAACAAGAGAACGTATCGCAACAAATAAGTTCAAGCTATACCGAAAAAAGAAAACAGACGATGATTGGTGGTAAAAACAAATGTGCAAGCGCCTTGTTCAGCCCTGACAAGCACAAGACGAGACGTCTTGAAGGTTGTACTTTGACCTTCCAGACGGATTGGCTTGTGACCTCGAGGGGCTAGGCGCTGGAACTGGATGTAGATAGACAACGCAACAAGTTATCCACCTTAAAGCAAAAAGCCGAGCATATCCGCTCGGCTTTTTTGTTTTATTCGTAGTTCTGATATCTATCAGGATGTTGCTGAATTTGGTCGTGCATGATATCGATTAATTCAATCGGAAACCTTGCACTTTTTGCTTCCCCGTCAATTGTATACTTCACAAAGTACATAACATCATCTTTTACAATTTCGATATCCTTCAGTTTAAACTCATTCACTAATATATCCTCAAAAAGATCGTACGTTTCCTTTGCGGCTTTATCATCAGGTCTTGCCTCAGCCACAACTTTAATCGTTAACCAATTATAGATTGCATCCTGCAAGGATTTCATTGAGTTGCCCCCTTATCTTACGCTTCACTTTTTTTTGATTGGTGAAGGCGGATTTTATAAATGATTAAAATAAGAGCGGCAATCGCCAATCCTTCTGCTATTGGTAGGAATGCACCTAAAAACGTTAAAATTGTACACCCTAAGGCAAGAAATAAATAAATCACAATATTTTTTAACAATGGCAACTTCTTTGCAAAACCTAACTTGAAGACAATAATTGTCAAAAGCAAGATCACAATGTATAACATATTTGAACCGACACTTGGAGTTGTCGAACTATAGATTGTTTTTGCAACTGGCCACATATGTTCGTATACATCCATTCATACCCCTCCTTCTCACACTTTCCTATTATCAAATGCGCCTTGGCGTATTTGCGCCCAGATCTTTTTCGAGCTTACTCGAAAAACTACCTTTAAAAAATCTGTGGCATCGGCCGAAGGCTTAACTTTATACAGCTGGGTTTTGAACCCTGAATTAATTGTATATTTTTTTACAGGTTCCCCACTTAGAGAAGCAGGGATTTTTGCTGTATAAAGTTAAAGTATCAGAAAGGGACAAGGTTCACAACATTATTGATTCACTTCAGCAAGTTTTTTTCGTTTTGCTGCTTTTTCACGTTCATTCTTATCAAGAACTTTCTTACGTAAACGGATGGATTCTGGTGTAACCTCACAGTACTCATCATCGTTTAGGTATTCAAGTGATTCTTCTAATGACATGATGCGAGGCTTTTTCATTGTTGTTGTTTGATCTTTGTTTGCTGAACGCATGTTTGTCATTTGTTTCATTTTCACGATATTAACGGTTAGGTCATTTTCACGAGTGTGTTCACCAACAATCATACCTTCATAAACTTCTGTACCTGGTTCAACGAAGATAGTTCCACGGTCTTCAACACCCATGATACCGTATTGAGAAGCTTTTCCTGATTCCATTGAAACAAGAACCCCTTGTCTACGTCCACCAACATTACCTGATGCCATTGGTTTGTAGCTATCAAAGGTATGATTCAAAATACCAAATCCTCTAGTTAAAGTTAAGAATTCAGTTGTATATCCAATTAGACCACGTGCAGGCACCATAAAGATGAGTCGCACTTGCCCATTACCATTGTTGATCATGTCTAACATTTCACCTTTACGAGCACCAATAGACTCCATAATAGAACCAGTGTGCTCTTCAGGTACATCGATTTGAACACGCTCAACTGGCTCACAACGAACGCCATCAATTTCTCTTACGATAACCTCTGGCTTCGAAACCTGAAGTTCATATCCTTCACGGCGCATATTTTCAATTAAAATTGATAAGTGCAACTCTCCACGACCAGAAACAACCCATGCATCTGGTGAATCAGTGTTCTCAACTCGTAAGCTTACATCTGTTTGAAGCTGTGAACGCAAGCGCTCTTCGATTTTACGAGAAGTTATATATTTCCCTTCACGTCCAGCAAAAGGACTATTGTTAACTAAAAACGTCATTTGTAGAGTTGGTTCGTCAATATGAAGGACAGGTAAAGCATCTTGGTGTTCAATTGGACATACCGTTTCACCAACATTGATATCTTCCATACCAGAAACCGCAACGAGATCTCCTGCTTTTGCTTCCTGGATTTCAATACGTTTTAAGCCCGAGAAACCAAATATCTTTGTCACACGGAATTGTTTAACACTTCCATCTAATTTCATTAAGGCAACTTGCTGTCCTACGTGCATGGTTCCTCTGAATACACGGCCAATTCCAATTCTTCCTACATAATCATTATAATCAAGTAATGCTACTTGGAATTGTAGTGGTTCTTCACTATTGTCAACTGGAGCAGGAATGTTTTCGATGATACAGTTGAATAATGCTTCCATATTTTCATCTTGTTGATGTGGATCTGTACTTGCCGTTCCATTAATAGCTGAAGCATATACAACCGGGAATTCTAATTGTTCCTCAGAAGCGTCAAGTTCGATAAATAAGTCAATTACTTCATCTACAACTTCTTCTGGTCGAGCAAAGTCACGGTCAATTTTATTAACAACTACGATAGGTGTAAGATTTTGTTCTAATGCTTTTTTCAATACAAAACGAGTTTGTGGCATACAGCCTTCATAAGCATCAACAACTAATAATACTCCATCAACCATTTTCATAATACGCTCAACTTCTCCACCGAAGTCAGCGTGTCCAGGTGTATCCATGATATTAATTCGTGTATCTTTATAATTAATTGCCGTATTTTTGGCGAGAATGGTGATACCACGTTCACGTTCTATGTCATTTGAATCCATCGCACGTTCTTCTACATGCTCATTTGTACGGAAAGTTCCTGATTGGTGAAGCATTGTATCAACAAGTGTTGTTTTACCATGGTCTACGTGAGCGATAATTGCTATATTTCGTAAATCATTTCGTATTGTCACTATTTACACATCTCCTAGTATCAATTTAAGGATAAATTAATTTTACATTTTTTTACTTTCGAAAAGAACTGGAACTAAAACATTATATACCAAACAGTAGAAATAATACACATTTATCTGTAAAATAAATTATGGAAAGGGGCCCATACTATGAAAAACGTAAATTTGCCAATGCTCTTGTTCGCGATTGCAACTGCAGTTTGCATAATGTTAATTGGAGTATCAATTGCTGAAAGAAGTCTGTTAGGTATTATTCTGTCTATTATTGCTGTAATTATTGTGACAGGTTTAGGATTTACCACAAAGAAAAAAATGCGTGAGAATGGCAGAATCTAAATTCTGCTTTCCTCACGCTTTATTTTTGATTTTATTTCCTTTTTAAGAATTGGGTAAAGATCTCTTTATGTAAATTCGGTCTTGCAACAAATACACTGTTTTCCTTTAAGAAGTTTAATGGCTCTCCATCAAGTGTTGTGACGATCCCACCTACTTCATTTAAAAGAACAACCCCAGCTGCAAAATCCCAAGGTGATAAACGCATTGTAATGTAGACATCAATTCTGCCAGTCACAACATAAGCCAGTTCCAGTGCTGCTGAGCCATAAGAACGAGTGCCACGAACAGCATTGACAATCGGTATCAAAATTTTAGGATCAATTCGTTTATTTTCGGTTACCCATGTTGCATTTATGGCTACAATTGCTTTTTCCAGAGGGACTTCCCCTAACGGTTCGATTTTTGTGGAGTTAAAGTAAGCCCCTTGACCTTTACGTGCATGATATAGCTCATCATGAACAACATCGTAAATAAGGCCAATTTGCCCCACTCCATCTTCATATACTGCAACCGAAATGACAAAATTACGTTGTTGATGAATAAAATTCATTGTACCGTCAATCGGATCGATAATCCAAGTGATGCCATTTAAGGATTGGAGCTTATCTCCAAAGCCCTCCTCCCCAAGAATTTGGTGCGACGGAAACGTCTCATGAATCTTTCCAATAAAAAATTGTTCCGTCTCCTTATCCATGTTAGTCACGAGGTCATCTGGGTTTGATTTTGATTCAACTACAAGCTTTGTTTTAAAAGAATCCCGAATTCGTTCCCCCGCCTCTTTTATCCAATGTTTTGCATATTTATCTATTTCGTCCCAATTTACCATATCAGTACCTCACTTTTTTCATCTCAAAGGATAGTATGTGCTATGTATCTTTCTTTAAAAGCATACTTTACTTATTTATGGACATGCAAGCAATAAGGAAAGCGAACCATCTCAGGTTCGCTTTCGCACCTTATTTATACTTCAATTTTAATCATTTCTTGGCTTAATTTTTGTAATTTCTTTTTACATTCAGCTTTTTTCTCTTCATCTTTTTCAATCATCGCATCATAAAGGGTTGCCAATTCATAATCTACTTCTAAACGTAACACAGCCAAGCGTTTTTCTCCGTCTTTTCGCTTTAAGTCATTTATCACTTGTTTCAATTTCCGCACCCCTTTCCACTATTTCGATCTTCCACTTTCCCATATTGACTAATTCTGCTAGTTACTTTTATCTTATGAAAAAAACTAGAGTATTGTAACAAATATGTGCGTATACCTAGATAAGCTTTACGTTCAATTTTCGAGCATGCTAGTTTAGCTTTTTAAATGTTTTTGCTAAAATATAAGAAGGAATATCATTAGGAGGAAATTTCAATGGCTTTTACAGGGTTTACAAAAGAAGACTTTAATGTATTTACAATAGATGGACTTGAAGACCGCATGGATGCCCTAATTAGACATGTTCGACCAAAACTAGAGGAGTTAGGGAATCATTTTGCCCCTACACTCTCGAGTCTCTCAGGAGATGAAATGTTTGCTCATGTTGCAAAACATGCAAGAAGGACGATTAATCCACCTAAAGATACTTGGGTAGCTTTTGCAAATAATAAGCGTGGGTATAAAATGCTGCCTCATTTTCAAATCGGATTATGGAATACACATTTATTTGTTTGGTTTGCTGTCATTTATGAGGCACCTATCAAGGCAGAATTTGGTCATATATTAATGGAGCACTCGAAAGAAATTAGAGAAAGTGTCCCAAACCATTTTGTATGGTCAGTCGATCACACAAAACCAGAAACTCTAATACATCAGGAGTTGAGCGAACAAGAACTTGAATCAATGTTCACAAGACTACAAACTGTTAAAAAGGCCGAAATCCTATGTGGAATTAACATTCCTCGAGACGAAGTGGTTGATATGAACGCTGAAGAATTAGTACGAGTAATTGATGGAACTTTCAGAAAGTTACTTTCATTATACCAGTTAGCGCAAGAAAGTTCAAAGTAAGTTTCAAAAAGGAATTCATTTTTCGACAAGCTTACATAACAAAAAGGATGTCTTATTGTAAAAGACATCCTTTTTGTTTACATTTTAATTATTTCCGTATTTTCTTTTGCTTTTTGAATAACACGGTATGCAGAATACCCGCTTGTTTCTTCAAATTCTCCACAAACTTGTTTTTCTTCTGCTTTGCTTGGGACAATTTCTTTAAAGCGTTTATAAGCCTGCATCATTTTTTCCCTTGGGATTCCCTTCTCATATGCCCTTTCAACACATTCAAAAAAGGCAATCACATCGACTACCTCGTCTGTGCTCCATTCATATGAAATCGGGTATTGATAATCCAAACGACTTCACCTCTATTTACTCCACTTAGACCTAATTTGCTCAGCTTCAGTAATCATTCGCTCAAACAGCTCAGCGACTGTTGGTTCATCCTTGATGAGCCCCATTACTTGACCAGCCCAAGCAAATCCTCCATCTAGTTTACCATCATAGATATAGCTCATATTAGCTTGACCACTTATGTATGCCTTTAATCCTTCATATCCACTGTTTGCCGCTTCCAACTCTAGGATTTTTGAGGACCATTCATTTGAAATGACACGACCCGGCGCACCAAGTGATCGTTTAATTACGACTGTATCATTTTCGGTTCCGTTAATCAATGCATCCTTATATCCTTGATGGGCATGAACACATTCTTTCGTCGCAATAAAGCGTGTACCCATTTCAATACCTTCTGCACCCAAGCTTAACGCAGCCATCAAACCTCGACCATCACCGATACCACCAGATGCGATAACTGGAATGGAAACTGCATCTACAACTTGCGGAATAAGAACCATTGTTCCAATATCCTGTCTCCCAAGATGGCCACCACCCTCTTGACCAACTACCATAACAGCGTCTGCCCCTAACTCCTCTGCTTTTTCTGCTTGTCTTCTGGCAGCAACTAGAACAAGTTTCTTCATATTAACTCCCTTTAATTGATCAAAAATAGGAGCAGGATTTCCGCCAGTCATTGTGATAACAGGAACTTCTTCCTCAATTGCCACTTCAAGCATGTCCGAGAACGGTCTTCCATGTTGTCCAATCGCATAATTAACCCCAAACGGTTTGTTTGTAAGTTCTTTTACCTTTTTAATTTCAGTGCGAAGATCTTCTGGTGTGTCAAGTGACATCGCTGTGATTTGACCAAGACCACCTGCATTTGATACTGCTGCTGCAAGTTCCGAATAGGCTAAATACGCAAGTCCTCCTTGAATGATTGGATACTTAATTCCTAATAAAGTTGAAATCTTTGTTTCCCAATTCATAATACTCCCACCTTTCATTAATCCTTTTCGATATTACTACTTCAAACTCCTCTTTTTTTCCTTTAGTCAAAGTTAAATCGCGAATTATAACGATCTGGTAAAAGGTATAAGCAAAGTTTAACAGTCCAAAAAAGGTTTAATAATTACTGGTTGTGACAATTTAAAAGTAAGAAATATTTTTATATGCAAACGGTAAGAGAAATGCTATAATTCATTTGTTTTATGTAGAAAAAAATAGAATAAAACACTCAATTTTATTCTGAAATATAAATAAAGAGGTGTGGTTATCAATTGTCACAAAATGTAACACCATTATTTACTGGTCTTGTTGAACACTCAAAAAAGAATCCAACTCAATTCCATATACCTGGACATAAAAAAGGCGCTGGGATTGATCCAGAATTTCGAAACTTTATCGGGGACAATGCCCTTTCAATCGATCTCATTAATATCGGACCCTTAGATGATCTCCATCAACCTAAAGGCATCATTAAGCAAGCTCAGGACCTTGCAGCTAAAGCCTTTGGTGCAGATCACACTTTCTTTTCCGTTCAAGGTACAAGTGGGGCAATTATGACAATGGTCATGGCTGTATGTGGACCTGGAGACAAAATTATTGTACCTAGAAATGTCCATAAGTCCGTTATGTCGGCCATAGTATTTTCCGGAGCAGTCCCAATATTCATTCATCCAGAGATTGATAATACTTTGGGAATTTCTCATGGAATCACCACAGACTCTGTTAAAAAAGCACTTGAACAACATCCAGACGCAAAAGGATTACTTGTGATTAATCCAACCTATTTCGGCGTTGCTGCTGACCTAAAGAAAATTGTAGATATTGCTCATTCTTATGAAGTACCAGTACTCGTTGACGAAGCACATGGTGTTCATATTCACTTCCATGATGGGCTACCGCTATCTGCCATGCAGGCTGGTGCAGATATGGCTGCAACAAGCGTCCATAAGCTAGGTGGTTCAATGACACAAAGCTCTATTTTAAATGTAAGAGAAGGCTTAGTGTCAGCTAACAGGGTTCAAACGATCTTAAGTATGCTCACAACAACGTCAACATCTTATTTATTATTAGCATCTTTGGATGTTGCGAGAAGACGCTTAGTAACAGAAGGATATGACCTGATTGAAAAAACCATTCAATTAGCCAACTATATGCGGGACAAAATCAATGAAATAGAAAAACTGAAATGTATCGGACGTGAAATTTTAGGCTCTAAAGCTACATTTGACTTCGATCCAACAAAATTAATAATTTCTGTAAAAGATCTTGGAATTACAGGTTCTGATGCAGAAGTTTGGCTTCGTGAAAAATACAATATCGAAGTGGAAATGTCCGACCTCTACAACATTCTTTGTATCGTAACACCTGGTGATACGAAGAAAGAAGCTGAATTACTAATTGCTGCACTTGCGAATTTATCTGAAGAAGTTTCACATCTTTCAGAATCTAGAATTGTACCAGAAGTTTTACTTCCAGATATCCCAGTACTTGCTTTATCACCTCGGGATGCATTTTATTCTGAAACAGAAGTTGTTCCATTTGAAGAATCCGCTGGCAGAGTAATTGCTGAGTTTATCATGGTGTATCCACCAGGCATCCCAATTTTTATCCCTGGAGAAATTATTACTGAGGAGAACTTAACCTATATTCAAACCAATATTGAAGCAGGTCTCCCGGTCCAAGGACCAGAGGATTATGAATTAAAATACTTGAGAGTGATCAAAGAACACAAAGCCATTAAATAATAAAGACGAAAAAGAAGCATGCAAATTTTATTGCATGCTTTTAATTATTTATAAAGTTATTTCTCTTCGTGATTGCAATCGCAATGGTCGCATGTTGAATAAAGTGTTGTAACCTTCTCATACTCAAAATGTTCAATTGTTTCACTACATGTTTGACAGATGATTGTACCCATTATTCAAAGCCCCTTTCGAAAAGTAGATTCTTAAACTTCATTTGAAAACGTTTTATGTTATGTTATTTATATAATAGTATGTCACAATTGGTTCGTCAATAGTTAATTGTATAACATTTTAAAATATTTTCAGTTATTTTTTATCATACTTGTCGAATTACGATGTATATTCACGTCATACAACACAAAGTTGTAAGTATTACCCATTAAATGCTAGAATAGTAGTAGAGATAGAAACATACATAATTAATCAATCTAGAGTAGGAGTGAAGAGTTTGGAAAACGCATTCATAAAGCTTGTTCCTGCATCAAACACACACAGTGTATCACTAGATGTTGTAAAAGATCTCTTTAGCTATTACAAGGAAATTACAAGTAAAACGGGACAACAGCTAGATTGGGATTACGACAATGCTGCCTTTCCATACCACATTAAAGAGATGAACCAAGAACTTAATTGGTTTTATTTAAAATCCGATCATCAAAAATATAATGCGATCGTAGTGGGCGTTGGCCAAGAGGAGCTTGAAGGTGAAAACGGTGAGACAATCGAGCAATCATATATCCAAGTCACCCTTCCACAAGTGTCAACCACTGGCGATAAAGGAAAAGCAAATGAGTTCTGTAAGTTTTTAGCCAAGAAGCTTGAAGGAGAATTACATCTATTTAACGGAAGAATCATGTATTTTTACAAACGAAAATAACCATTAAGGTTATCTGTTTTCTATAGCTTCAATAATCTAGATAAAGGAAGAAAAGACCATATCACTAAGATGTGGTCTATTTCTATGTAAACGCCCAAAAAACTTTTTCAAATGAGAAAAAAAATAAAAACGAAATGGCCGTAATCAAGAAGGAACTCTTTCGTGTTAGTCCAATTTTGTTAGCGATTAAAAAAGCAAGATAACAAAAGATCCCCAATAAAATACCTTTCGCAAAAAGACTATCAGAACGTGATAACCATGTAACTAAAGAAAATGTACTCCATATTAATACCTGGATTAATCCAATTACATATACCTTCATGAAGAAACTCCCCTTTTATCAGCAATAAAGGAACTAAGACCTCGTGCGCATGCTTGTCTCTATGAATTTCTTTTTACTATATTAATTAATATGCACAGAAATATGGTAGTATTTTTCATTTATGTAACAAATCGATGACATTGGAAAGAATTTTATGAATACATGATAAAATGAATTTAAATTGAAAAATAGGTGTTTTGTATTATACAAATTTAGAAGTAAAGACCTATACTTTTGACTATTTTATGGAAGAGTGATTAACAAAATGAAAGCATTTACCCTAATCATACTTTCTTTTATTTTTCTTTCCTCATGTTCTTCATACCAAACGCAGCCTACATTGCCAGAAACCGAAGAAAAACAAATCATTTTTTTTTCCGATGAAGATAATCTTCACAATGAAAGTAATTATTATGATGCCTTACTGGAGCTTAGAAATAAATTCCCAACTGAAATCGCAAATATGAAGGTTGTTTCTTCTGAAGATAATAGATTGTATACGAAGTATAAGGTTGAAGAATATCCTTCTTTATTAATTATTGAACAAGATAAAGTCCTTGAAAAAATTGAAGGGAATGTCGACAAAGAAGAAATTATCATTCCCCTTGAAAACGTCTTGTCGACTTCAACAAGTTCAAAAAAATGAGTAAAAAAAATCGCCCCGGATTCGGAGCGATTTTTTTACATTTATTATTTCACAATATGAATTGGAGATCCTAAAGCAACTTCTGCTGCTTCCATTGTAATTTCACCTAGAGTTGGGTGAGCATGAATTGTCATTGCGATATCTTCAGCTGTCATACCAGCTTCAACTGCAAGGCCTAATTCAGAAATAATATCTGATGCACTTTCACCAGCTACCTGAGCACCGATTAGTAGTCCATCCTCTTTACGAGTAATTAACTTTACAAAACCGTCAGTAGCCTCAAGTGCTAGCGCACGACCATTTGCAGCATATGGGAATTTAGCTGCTACAACTTCAATTCCTTCGTCTTTTGCTTGTTGCTCATTGTATCCAACTGTAGCTAGTTCAGGTTCAGAGAATACAACAGCAGGAATGCCTAAGTAGTCAATTTCTGATGGCTCACCAGCAATTGCTTCTGCTGCAATTTTACCTTCATATGAAGCTTTATGTGCTAATTGAGGTCCAGGAACAATATCACCGATTGCGTAGATATTACTTACACTTGTACGGCATTGTTTATCGATTTCAATTACGCCTCTTTCATTCATTTTAACACCAGCAAGCTCTAAACCAAGCTCATCAGTATTAGCACGACGACCTACCATTACGAATACATAGTCTGCGTCAATTGAATGTTCTTCGCCTTTTGCTTCATACTTTACTGTTACACCATTTTCAGTCTCTTCTACACCTTTAGCAAGAGCCTTCGTAATTATTTCCGCACCTTTTTTCTTAAGGTTCTTTTTAACAATAGAAGTCATTTGCTTTTCAAAACCAAGAAGGATGTCATCTGCTCCCTCTAGAATTGTTACTTGTGATCCAAAGTTTGCATAAGCACCACCAAGTTCAATACCAATTACACCACCGCCGATTACGACGATTTTTTCTGGTACTTCCTTAAGTCCAAGTGCGCCAGTTGAATCAAGAACGCGTTTTGAATATTTAAAAGATGGTATTTCGATTGGACGAGAACCTGTAGCAATAATTGCATTTTTGAAATTGTAAGTTTGTGCAGAGTTTTCACTCATAACACGTAAAGAGTTTGCATCTACGAAATATGCTTCCCCTTGTACAACTTCAACCTTATTACCTTTTAATAGTCCTGCAACTCCACCAGTTAATTTCTTAACAACACTATCTTTAAAAGCTTGAACTTTTGAAAAATCAAGTGTTACATTTTCAGCTTTGATTCCCATTGATTCAGAATTCTTAGCTGTTTCATAACGGTGTCCAGCGGAGATTAGCGCCTTAGAAGGGATACATCCAACGTTAAGACAAACACCACCAACAGTGTCTCTCTCTACAATCGTAACTTTTTGTCCTAGTTGTGCTGCACGAATCGCTGCAACATATCCACCAGGTCCAGCACCAATAACTATTGTGTCTGTTTCAATTGGGAAATCTCCTACTACCATGTTGTATTACGCCTCCATTAATAATAATTGTGGATCATTTAACAAACGTTTGATTTGGTTGAGTGCGTTCTGTGCAGTAGCACCATCAATCATACGGTGGTCAAAGCTTAATGATAAAGCAAGGACTGGAGCTACAACAATTTCACCATTTTTAACAACAGGCTTCTCTGCAATTCGGCCTACTCCTAAGATAGCAACTTCTGGGTGGTTAATAACAGGAGTGAACCATTGTCCACCAGCTGAACCAATGTTACTGATAGTACATGATGCACCTTTCATTTCATTAGGAGCTAACTTGCCATCACGAGCTTTTCCAGCTAATTCATTGATTTCATTAGAGATAGAGAAAATTGACTTACGATCCGCATCTTTAACAACAGGAACAAGAAGACCTTTTTCTGTATCAGCAGCAATACCAATATTGAAGTAGTGCTTATGAATAATTTCGCTAGTTGCATCATCAAGTGATGTATTTAACGCAGGGAAATCACGTAATGCTGCAGTTAAAGCTTTTACGATATATGGTAGGTACGTTAATTTAATACCTTTTTCAGCTGCAACAGCCTTAAATTTCTTACGGTGTGCAACCAACTCTGTCACATCTACTTCGTCCATTAATGTAACGTGTGGAGCTGTATGTTTTGAGTTAACCATCGCTTTAGCGATTGCTTTACGAATTCCACTCATCTTTTCACGAGTTTCAGGGTATTCGCCCGCAGGAATTGGTTGTTTTGCAGGAGCTGTCGCTGCTTCTGCCGCTGCTGCTTTTGGAGCTTCAGCTGCAGGTGTTTCTGTAGCAACAGGTGCACCGCCAGAAGTGAACGCATCAATATCCGACTTCATTATTCTACCATTTTCGCCACTTCCTGCAACCTTTTTAATGTCAATTCCTTTTTCTCGTGCATATTTACGAACAGAAGGCATAGCAATGATACGACGATTTTCATCAACGTCTGCAGCAGGTGCTGTTGCTTCTGAAGCAGCCGCAGCTGGTTGTTCTTCCTGAGCTTCTTCTTGTTTAGGAGCTTCGTCAGATTCATCGCCTTTAAATTTAAGGTCCTCATATCCAGGAGCATCAAACTTAATTAGTGTATCACCTACAATTGCAACAGTTCCTTCTTCTACAAGTACTTCAAGTACTTTCCCTTTAACAGGAGAAGGGATTTCTACTACTGCTTTATCATTTTGGACCTCACATAGAACATCGTCCTCATTTACTTCATCGCCTGGTTTTACAAACCATTTTACGATTTCACCTTCATGGATACCTTCACCGATATCTGGCAACTTAAATTCAAATGCCACGGTTTTCGCCTCCTAAAATTGTTAGTTTCTTGTCAAAGATGCCTTGGCGCATGTCTACTTTGTTGAACCTCTTATCTAGTTGAACTCTCATACGCCACAGGCTTATTTATTCCGATAAGGATAGTTAATCCTCGATTGATTAGTTATATTAGAAGTTCAATACTTTCTTTGCAGTTTCAATTACATCCTTGAAGTTTGGTAACCAAACTGATTCTGCTTGAGAGAATGGATATACTGTATCAGCTGCAGCTACTCGTAATACTGGAGCTTCTAAACTTAAGATTGCACGATCGTTGATTTCAGCAACAACGTTAGCTGCAATTCCAGCTTGTTTTTGTGCCTCTTGAACAACGATAGCTCGTCCCGTTTTTTCAACAGAACTAATGATTGTTGGAATATCTAATGGGCTAACTGTACGTAAGTCAATAACTTCTGCAGAAATGCCTTCTTTTTCTAACTCAGTTGCAGCTTTCAAGCACTCATGCACCATCGCACCATATGAAATCATAGTGATGTCTGTACCTTCGCGCTTAACTTCTGCTTTTCCAAGTTCAATTGTATATTCACCCTCCGGAACCTCCTGGCGGAATGAACGATAAAGCTTCATATGCTCAAGGAAGACAACAGGGTCGTTATCGCGAATTGCGGAAATTAATAGTCCTTTTGCATCATAAGGTGTTGAAGGAATAACAACCTTAAGACCAGGTTGCTGTGCCATTAAACCTTCTAAGCTATCTGCGTGTAGTTCTGGTGTATGTACACCGCCACCAAATGGTGAACGAATCGTTACTGGAGCAGTGTAACGACCACCTGAACGATAGCGCATACGAGCTAATTGACCACTAATAGAATCAATAACCTCATAGACAAATCCAAAGAACTGGATTTCTGGAACCGGACGGTAGCCTTGTAAGCTTAGACCAACAGCAAGACCACCAATACCTGATTCAGCTAGTGGAGTATCAAACACGCGATCTTCACCGAATTCAGCCTGAAGACCTTCAGTAGCACGGAACACACCGCCGTTAACTCCAACGTCTTCACCGAAAACTAAGACATCTGGGTTATTCTTTAATTCTGTGCGTAACGCATCAGTGATTGCTTGAATCATTGTCATTTGCGCCATGGCTTACTTCGACTCCTTCGCTTTATAGATTTCCATTTGCTCCTCTAAATTTAAAGGAAGCTCTTCGTACATATGTGAAATAAGATCAGTAACCTTTTGTTTAGGTGTTTCGTCCGCTTTTTTAATTGCGTTCTTGATGTCTTCTTTAGCTTCTTCAATGACTTGGTTCTCTAACTCTTCATTCCAAATTCCTTTTCCTTCAAGGTACTTACGGAAACGAACGAGTGGGTCTTTCTTTTCCCATTCATTATCAAGCTCTGATGTACGGTATCTTGTTGGGTCATCCCCAGCCATTGTGTGTGGACCATAACGGTATGTCATTGTTTCAATTAGAGTTGGACCATCACCATTCACTGCACGCTCACGAGCTTCTTTAACAGCTACATATACAGCTAGTGGATCCATACCATCAACTTGAATTCCTGGAATACCAGCTGCAACAGCCTTTTGAGCTAGAGTTGCTGCTGCTGATTGTTTTTCAACAGGAGTAGAGATTGCAAACCGGTTGTTTTGAACGATAAATATTGCTGGTGCTTTAAATGCTCCCGCAAAGTTAATTCCTTCATAGAAGTCACCTTGTGAAGTACCGCCGTCACCAGTATAAGTGATTGCAACTGATTTCTTGCCACGTTTTTTCATACCTAAAGCGACACCAGCACACTGTATGTATTGTGCACCAATGATAATTTGTGGTGATAGTACATTAACTCCTTCTGGAGCTTGGTTTCCATGGAAATGTCCACGTGAGAATAAGAACGCTTGATATAATGGCAAACCATGCCAAACGATTTGAGGTACATCACGGTAACCTGGTAAAATGAAATCTTCTTTTTCTAATGCAAATTGAGATGCAAGTTGTGAAGCTTCTTGACCTGCAGTAGGTGCATAGAAACCTAAACGCCCTTGACGGTTTAACGAAATAGAACGTTGATCAAGGATTCTTGTATAAACCATTCTTCTCATTAATTCTTTTAATTGATCATCACTTAAATCAGGAACAGCATCTTTATTAACTACTTCTCCTTCTTCATTTAAGATCTGAAACATAGGAAAGTTTTCAGCAACTTTATCCAGTTGCCCTTGTAAATCAAAGACATTTGCTTTTACAGCCATCTTTTCTCGCTTCCTTTCTTACCCTATTTTCTTTTATCAAATGCACCCTGACCATTCTAGTAAGGGGCTTTAACTTTATGATGGTGAAGAAACCAAGTATAAAGTTAAGAATGATACAAAACATACAGCATTAGGTTACCCAAAAATATATCTTTTCAAAGACATAATTAAGAGGAAGTTCAAAAAATCGAATAAATATGACACATCGTATTTCTTCGTTGACTTGTTTCTCCGTTGCTCACGTATTAACTGCATACGTTCCGCTACTCAAAACTGCGTCGCCTTGAAATTCTCGGTCCTCTTCATTCTCCTTTTTGAACACACACTATATCCAAAAGGACTAAGTCTTTAGATGTAATAACTTTTTGTCATGCTCGAAAAGGATATTCTGACTCCTAAATGAAGCTGTATTAATTATTTTAGTAAAGCAATTAATACAACTGCTCCCTATCCATTTCCAAGTTTACAACAACGTAAGACACACGTCAAATTGTTTGTTTACTGTTTTATTACTTGTCCACCATTTTTTTCTGTTTTGTATAAATTCCCATTTTTACAAACTGTATCAGTACACATTTTGCATCTGTACTATAAAAACCCTGCTTTTATAATGATTTTTTAAAATACTACTCGGATTATGCCCTAAAATAGCCAAAACAAAAAGGCTATCAACACTGATAGCCCTTTCACAGTTTTCATATTGTTATTCCTCTTTAAAGACAACTTCTAGTCCAGCATTTTGATAAAAAGTAACCTTTGCTTTGTTGTATTGGTCTGTCAATTTATTAAACGTTTCATTTGCTGCAACTACTTTTTCGTAAGTTTCATTTATAAGAGTAATTTGTTGTTCCAATTCATCCAATGTTAATTCTTCATTTTGAAACATTTCATATAATTTTTTATCGTGCTCGATCGCTTCTTTATAGACAGTGTATAAATCCTCATAGCTTTCATAGCGCTCGTTCATTAACGATACTAGCTCATTTGCTTCTTCCTTTACACTGTCCTCTTTAATTTCAGAAATAAGTGCATCGACCTTTTGAAATTCCTTCTTGGAGGCTTCGATACTCTTTTGTTCATTGTTAATTCTAGTTTCGCGATCACCAACAATTGCCAATGCATCATTCGATAAGGAAACAATCTGATCAAATTCTTTCATACCCAGTGTTAATATTTCATCGTAAAGCTCTTTCTCTTTTTTCTCAAGCTCCACCAATGGGTTTTGTTGCTCTTCAAAGTCCTTTTCAACCGTTACCACTTTTTCTAATGTCTCATAAATCTGTTCTTCAGGTGTGGGACCGCCCAAACACCCCATTAAGAGAAAACTCATACAAACACAAAGAAATACAATTTTAAACGTATTATTTTTCAATATCTGCTCCCCCTTAGCTACTTCAAATATACTATATTATAATACGATTTCATAACATTTTTTAGGTTTCAACTAAATATATGAGTTAGTACATGCTTTAGAACAGACTTGAGGCCTACTTTTATATTTAAAAAGGAAAAAACCTTTGTTAAACTTAAGATAAATATAAGCATCAAGATCAGGAAGTGATAATTGTGATAACAATGGATAATATTATCCGAGAAGGACATCCAACATTACGGAAGGTTGCAGCTGAGGTTCCTTTACCGGCATCAGCGGAAGACAGCAAAATTCTAAACGAACTATTAGAATATGTAATAAACAGTCAGAACCCTGAAATTGCTGAAAAATATGGATTAAGACCAGGCATAGGGCTTGCTGCACCGCAAATTAATGTGTCAAAGCGTATGATTGCTGTCCATTTAAAAGATGAGAATGATGAGCTATACAGCTATGCTTTGTTTAATCCAAAGATTATTAGTCATTCTATTAAAAAGAGTTATTTAACAACTGGCGAAGGTTGTTTGTCTGTTGACAGGGCTGTACCAGGATATGTACCGCGTTACTCAAAAATCAAGGTAAAAGGAACCACCCTTGAGGGCGAGGAAGTAATTGTGAAACTAAAAGGTTTACCTGCTATTTGTTTTCAGCATGAAATAGATCATTTAAATGGTGTAATGTTCTATGATCATATCAATGAGGAAGATCCGTTTGCTGAACCTGACAACGCGATACCTATCGAACGATAGAAAGTAAGTTTCCACCCGCTAAATTTTTAAGTGCTTTTTGTTAAGTAGAATTGACTTATTCATCTTCAGTCAATTTACCTTTCTTTTATTAGCTATGATAATTTGACCCTTTTTTCCACATAATAAGGACAAAACTTAAACCCAAAAGCAACGTTCTTGTAATGTTTAAAGTTTGAGAAAAAAGGAGATGATAGTCATGCTAAAAAAGTTACGGAAAAAGATAATGAAGCAGTGGCAAGATTTATTAAAAAGGAAATCAATTGCATAAAAATTAATAACATAAAACCTACCTCGTAATGAAGTTGAAGATAATAGTGACGAAAAGAGCCCTTCGTTATGGAGGGCTGGTTATGTACTATCATGATCTTCAATGGTATAATAGACCTTTAGGTGTACGGTTCAATGATTTTAACAAAAAAATACATAGTAACCCCTAAACTAACCTCCTCTTTTTACCTATTAGCGATGCAATGTTAAGAAATATTTAGGAAAAGCAAGAAAAAACATGAAAAACTTGTTATATTTTTATATAATAGAAAAAGTTACTCTAACTTTCGGAAATTAAGGAGAGATTTGGCAATGATTTTTAAAGTTTACTACCAAGAGGATGTATTAGAAGTTCCAGTAAGAGAACATACAAAAACTTTGTATATTGAAGCAGAGTCTCAAGTTGAGGTTCGCCAAAAATTAAAGGAACGGAAAATTAACATTGAATATATTCAAAAGGTGGAAGGGGCCTATCTTGAGTATGAGCAACTAAATGAAGATTATAATGTATTGGAGATTTGATGAATTATGAAATTTGTAAAGAACGATCAAACAGCTGTTTTCGCCTTAGGTGGACTCGGGGAAATTGGTAAAAACACTTATGGCGTACAGTTTCAGGATGAAATTATCCTGATCGATGCTGGGATTAAATTCCCAGAGGACGAGCTGTTAGGAATCGACTATGTGATTCCTGATTACAGCTATTTAGTCAAGAACGAAGACAAGATTAAAGGTTTATTCATTACGCACGGTCATGAGGATCATATTGGTGGAATTCCGTATCTACTTCGTGAAATCAATGTACCGATTTATGGAGGTAAGCTTGCCTTAGGTTTAATTCGTAACAAACTAGAAGAGCACGGACTACTTCGCCAAGCAAAGTTGATTGAAATTAAAGAAGAAGATATTATAAAATTCCGCAAAACATCGGTTACGTTTTTTAGAACAACACATAGTATTCCAGATTCATACGGAATTGTTGTAAAAACACCTCCTGGACAAGTCGTACATACAGGAGATTTCAAATTTGATTTCACACCTGTTGGAGAGCCAGCGAACCTTCAAAAAATGGCGGAAATTGGAAGAGATGGAGTGCTATGCCTGCTCTCAGATAGTACAAATGCAGAAATACCACATTTTACAATGTCTGAGAGACGCGTAGGAGAAAGTATTCAAGATATTTTCCGAACGGTAGATGGCCGTATCATATTTGCTACTTTTGCATCTAATATTCATCGCCTACAGCAGGTGGTTGAAGCCGCTGTTCAAAACGATCGAAAAATTGCAGTATTTGGCAGAAGTATGGAATCAGCCATCACAATTGGATATGATTTAGGCTATATTCAATGTCCAAAGGATACGTTTATTGATGCTAACCAAATCAACCGTCTCCCAGCTAATAAGGTTGTAATTCTTTGTACTGGAAGCCAAGGGGAACCAATGGCTGCCCTTTCAAGAATTGCAAATGGTACACACCGACAAATTCAAATCATCCCTGGGGACACAGTCGTATTTTCATCATCGCCTATTCCAGGGAATACACTGAGTGTTAGTCGAATCATCAATATGCTTTACCGCGCAGGTGCCGATGTTATTCATGGTCCACTAAGTAACATCCATACCTCGGGCCACGGTGGCCAAGAGGAGCAAAAATTAATGCTTCGTCTCATGCAGCCAAAGTATTTTATGCCAATTCATGGTGAATACCGGATGCAAAAGATGCACGCGAAATCTGCTGTAGATTGTGGTGTATTTGAAGAGAACTGCTTTATTATGGACAATGGAGAGGTTCTTGCTTTAAGTGAGAATGAAGCATCTGTTGCAGGTAAGATTCCATCAGGAAATGTGTATATTGATGGTAGCGGTATTGGTGATATCGGAAATATTGTATTGCGCGACCGCCGCATTCTTTCTGAGGAAGGTCTTGTGATCGTTGTCGTAAGTATTAATATGAAGGACTTTAAGATTGCTGCAGGACCTGACTTAATTTCTCGTGGATTTGTGTATATGCGTGAGTCTGGAGATTTAATCAATGATGCACAGAGTCTGATTACAAAGCATTTAAATAAAGTAATGGAGCGTCGCACGACCCAATGGTCTGAAATTAAGAATGAAATTACAGACACACTTGCACCGTTCCTCTATGAAAAGACAAAACGCCGCCCAATGATTTTACCGATCATTATGGAGGTTTAAGCTAGTCCATTAACCCTTGTCATATTCAATGTTGATTCCCACTGAGGCTTTCCTCAGTGGGTTTTTAATATGTCCATAAAAAAAACGCCTCATGCTGAGACGTTTATTCTTCGATTAGATTTTTTTCGAAACGGCTAATGTCTGTGTCAGCCCCGATAATAATTAGGATATCCCCTTTATGTATCTGCTCGGTTGCTGATGGAGATACAATGATGTCTTTTCCCCTTTTCATCGCGACGATGGTTACCCCATATTTCGCACGTACATCTAATTCAATTAAAGACTTCCCATCAATCTTTTTTCCTGCAACAATTTCAATAATACTATGCTCATCGGAAAGTTCCAGATAATCCAAGACATTGTTTGAGATAATATTATGGGCAATTCGTTTTCCCATATCACGCTCTGGATGTACAATCCGATCCGCTCCAATTTTACTTAATATTTTCTCATGGTAGTCATTTTGTGCTTTTACCCAAATTTGCTTGACCCCTAATTCCTTTAGAATAATGGTCGTTAATATACTCGCTTTCAGGTTATCCCCGATGGCTACAATGACTAAGTCAAAATTTCGAATCCCTATGCTCTTGAGAACTGATTCATCCGTTGAATCGCCAACAACTGCATGAGAAGCTATAGTTGAGAATTCATTCACTTTATCTTCATCAAGGTCCATGGCCATGACTTCCATGCCTTCATCACTTAATGCGCGGCATATGCTACCTCCAAAGCGTCCAAGGCCTATTACCGCAAACTCTTTTTTGTTCACTACCTATTCCCCCATCAAATTGAGATACCTTAGATTGTATCACAACTAATCTATAATTTGGAAGCATCACTGTCACCCTTCATGAAGTGGCACTCCGAAAGTAAAAAGGGACTAGGGTCTCCTAGTCCTTCTTAAGGTTTCTACATGGCCTCAAGCATCTTAAACTGTGCTTTTACTAATCCAAAATATTCACCTTGCTGATTCATTAATTCATGGTGATTTCCTTGTTCAATGATTTCACCATGATCCAATACAAATATATTATCCGCTTCACGAATAGTCGATAGCCTATGGGCAATGATGATTGCTGTACGCCCCTTTAATAATTGTTTTAAAGCCTGTTGAATTTTGACTTCTGTTTCGGTATCAATACTTGCAGTTGCTTCATCTAAAATTAAGATCTTAGGATCTGCAAGTAGTGCACGAGCGAATGATAATAATTGTCGTTCCCCAACTGATAAGATATTCCCTCTTTCCTCAACTTCCGTGTCATACCCATTTACAAGTTTCTCTATAAACTGATGGGCACCCACTGCTTGTGCAGCGGCAATTATCTCTTCATCCGTTGCGTCTGGTCTCCCAAACCGGATATTGTCTTTTATCGTACCAGAGAAGATAAACGTATCTTGTAGGACTACACTTATTTGAGAACGAACATTCTGTAGAGATAATTCTCTTATGTTGATTCCATCGATTTTTACTTCTCCACCTGTTGCATCATAGAAGCGGCTAATCAGGTTAGCAATCGTCGTTTTACCTGAACCAGTATGACCTACAAGGGCGATGGTTTGACCTGCGTCTATCGTCAAGGAAATGCCTTTCAAGGCTTTTCGGCTTTCGTCATATGCGAATTCCACTTGATTGAATTCAATCTTGCCTTTCATATCAGATAAGTGAATTGGGTTTTCTTTTTCACCAACAATTGGTTTTTCATCAATAAATTCGAATATACGTTCAGAAGAAGCCATCCCCACAAGTAATTGATTATATACTTGACCTAAACGTGAAATAGGCTCCCAGAACATTCCTAAATAGAAGGCAAAGGAGACGAATACCCCGATTGTTAGTCCGTCAGCTTGGATTAGCGTAGCCCCGAACCAAATCAAAATGGCAGTTCCAACCGCATTTGTCATTTCAACAAATGGACGGAACATCGCATTTTTCTGGGTTGCATCTCTCCAACTCTCAAAGTTTTGATTATTAATACCATCAAAGAACTCAATATTTTCTTTTTCCTGAGTAAATGCTTGTGTCACTCGAATCCCTTGAATACTTTCATTTAAATGTGAGTTAAGCATCGATTGCTTGATTCTTACTGTTTGCCAAGATCTTCTAATTTTTCTTCTTAATTTAGTTGTAATTAAGACCATCAGTGGCAGGATAATTAAGATTGCCAATGTAAGCTTTGGACTTAAACCGAAAAGAATAAAAATGACTCCAAATAGGAGCACAAAATCCATTAATAGATTAATAACCCCATTTGTGAATAATTCCTGAAGTGAGTTCACGTCATTTAGAATTCGAACTAAAATAGATCCTGCTGAGCGCTTATCAAAGAATCGATGTGAAAGACCTTGAACATGTGTAAAAAGATGTTTTCGTAAGTCGTATATTATATTTTGACCAAGCATATTGGTCCATTTGATCCGATAAATGTTCGCAACATAATTAATCGCATATAACCCAGCAATCGTAGTAACTAAGACCAGTAATAAATCTGTATCTTTATTCGCAATCGCGTGGTCAATTGTATATTTCCCAATTAAAATAGGTGCGATCAACCTTACAGCGGTGGTTAATAAAACCATGATGATTGCTAAAGGCAATAAACTTTTTGAATATGGTTTCATATAGCTTAATAATCTGAGCATTTGTTTCCAGTTAAACGGTTTTTCAATTGCTTGGTCCGTCGAATAATGGAACCGATGTTTTATATCTTGTTTTTCATTTTTTGACATTTCATCTCACCTACCTAACCTACTTGTGACTGTAGGACAACTTTTTGATCCTTATACTGAATATCATAAATGCGTTGATATGGTCCTTCACTTTTCAACAATTCCTCGTGTGTTCCACGTTCAACGATGGTTCCATTATCGAATACCAAAATTTCATCCGCATGTTTCAACGAAGAAATTCGATGTGCAATGATAAATGTAGTCCGCCCCTTCATTACTTCCTTTAAGGCCTGTTGAATTGAAAATTCAGTTTCCATATCTACTGCGCTTGTTGCATCATCTAAAATGAGAATGCTAGGATCAATACAGATTGACCTTGCTATTGCAATTCGTTGCTTTTGTCCACCTGATAATCCCATACCACGTTCACCAAGCATCGTATCATAGCCATTTGGAAGCTCCATAATAAACTCATGTGCTTGGGCTCTTTTTGCTGCATCAATAATTTCTTCCATCGAAGCATTCGGTTTGCCATAAGCAATATTTGCACGAATTGTGGATGAGAATAAGAATGATTCCTGCATGACAAATCCAATATTACTCCTTAACGTAGAAATGGAATAGTCTGAAACATCTCTTCCATCAATAAAGACTTGGCCTTTTACCGGCTCATAAAATCTTGTCATTAGCTGTGTAATACTGGTTTTCCCAGAGCCTGTTGCCCCTATTAACCCAATAACCTTGCCTGGTTCAGCTGTAAATGAAATCGACTGTAATGCTGCCTCATCATCTTCTGTATACTTTAAAGTAACATCTTTAAATTCTACATGCCCCTGCAAGCTATCACTGTTAACAACATTCTCTTTATCGAAGATTTTCTCATCTGCTTCAAGGATCTCGAGTAAACGTTCACCAGAAGCCTTCGCTTGTGAAAACATATTAATAATAAAACCAAGGTTCATAATTGGGTTGAGCAGGTACCAAACTAAACTAAAAAATGCGACGAGTTCCCCATATGATACTGACCCACCAATTACTAAATATCCGCCATAAGATAGTAAAGCGACAACACAAACATTTCCAATAAACTCCATTAACGGGAAAAACTTTGCCCAAATCTTTGACGTAGCAAGTGAAACATCTCGGTAATCTTCATTGGAATCGTTGAATTTATTGATTTGAAACTCTTCTCGTGATAATGACTTTACAGTATTAATTCCGCTGATATTTTCTTGAACATTTGTATTCAAGCGACCAAATGTTTTTCTCACCTTTCGAAATGCTGGGTGGACTCGCTTATCAAAACGATAAACAACAATCGCGAGAAACGGTAATGCCATAATTGTTACCAATGTAAGTGGAATGGAATATGAGAACATCACGATTAAACTGAAAATAATTAAAAGTGTAAAGCGAAGTAGTTCCGCAAATCCAAATGAAAGGAAGAATCGAATCCCCTCAACGTCGGCAGTTAAACGCGACATTAGGTCTCCTGTTTTTGCATTATCATAATAACTAAAAGGTAATCGTTGTAGTTTTTCATACAATGCATTTCTTACCTTATAAACAGCCGTTATACCAAATAAATCCCCCAGATACTGGTTGAAATATGTAGCTACCCCTTTAATTATCATGATGGCAATAAAACCGAATGCTAAATATGGTACATACTGATAATTTCCTGCCCGGATAACCTCATCTATGGTTATCTGAAGCACGATTGGATAGACAACTGTAATTCCTGTGACAAAAATCATGGCAAATAATGACCAGAAAAAATATTTCCGGTACGGCCAATAAAACCCCTTTAATTTCCTAAAAGTATCCATATGAGTCCCCCCTCGGTGTTTCCATAAAAAACCTAAAATGTACGTAACATATAATATATCGGTTTTCGAAATAAATATCTAGTGCATTTTCAGAAAATGTTAAATATTTTATTTAAAAATAAATAAGGCTAAGTCAAATTGACTTAGCCTTATGAGCAAACCTCATTATGAATCAGCATTTTGAGTTTCTTCTAATACGCGGTTAACACGTTTCGTTAGCATCTTCATGCCACTACCGCCTGCTTGGAAATGCCGAAGCTTGCCTTCTTTATCAAATACATAATAAGCAGGGACATATTGGTTTTCGAACTTATCATTCAATTTAAGATCACTATCAACAAAGATTGGTTGAGTGATATTATGCTGCTCGGCAACTTGCTTAATTTCATCTAAATCAAGATCATTTTCTGACCTTGGCATATGAACAGCAATAACATTTAACTTGTCCTGATATTGGTCACGGAATTCATTCACCTGAGGCATTGCTTCTTTACAAAGACCACAGCTGATTGACCAAAAATGAATGAGGGTTGGTTTTTCACCAACAAGGTCAGCTTTACTAACTTCACCATTTAACCAAGCTTTTTCTCCATCAAGCTCAGGCAATTGATCACGTAATTTCATCGATTTTATCCTCCACATTATGGATTAAAGGGCCTAACATTCGTTAGACCCTGTTGTTATTTGTTATCTATTAGACATTAAGCGTAGCTTGTCCAGGTCTCCAGTTAGCAGGGCAAAGGCCACCAGTCTGTAATGCTTGAAGAACACGTAAAGTTTCGTCAACATCACGACCAATGTTGTTGTGGTTAACGACAGAATACATCATTTCCCCTTCTGGGCTGATGATAAATAGACCACGTAATGCAATACCTTCTTCTTCAATCAGAACACCGTATTCTTTAGAAATAGCATGGTTAGTGTCTGCAGCTAGCGGATAATTAAGATCCCCTAATCCGTTGTCTTTACGGTCAGTGTTAATCCAAGCTAAGTGAGTATGAATTGTATCCGTAGAAGCGCCGATAACGATAGCGTCTAGGTCTTCAAACTCATCGTAACGATCAGACATTGCCGTAATTTCTGTAGGACATACGAAAGTGAAGTCCATTGGATAGAAAAATAATACTGTCCACTTATCGTTTTTCATGTTCTCTTCAAGACTAACTTTACCAAATTCTTTATTTGGCATAACAGCGTCCATTTCAAATCGAGGAGCTTGTTTACCTACCATACGTTCTGCCATATGTAAGACCTCCAAATATTTTTTATAAGTAGATTGATAACGCTAACACCAATATCCAAGTATAACCAGCTTTATACGGTTTATACATGGGGTAATCGCTATCAACAATGACTAGTTTAACAAAGAGGTAGCTGTCGATTCAAGTAAAATGCCGTCGTTTTTTTAAAATTATACAATCTTTACAATTTTATAATATATTATTTGAAAAACGATGGATTTATAAAAAAAGACTAGGTGAAATACCTAGTCTCGTCATTTCGTCTATCACTTATTTACGCCTGTCCTAAACGACTTTCTACTTCTTGACAAACCTGGTCAGCAGATAGTCCGTTTGCTTCAATAACTGGCCCTTTCATGACAGTATCAGCCATTCCCATTACATTTGAATCTAAGCCTGTAACAACACAGCAGTCACAGTTTTGTGCATCACTTTCCTGTTTTAGCTGAACAACTTCATAGCCTTTTTCTTGAAGAGCCTGCTGAACATTTGTTAGAGAACCTTCAACACCAATTTTCGCCATTAATCATCCACCTCCTCATATATGTAATTTGTCACAATCAGACTGTGATTATTCTACACATATTCGTGGATTGAATTCAGTACAATAGCGATTCCTAGAATCATTTCATAAAGAATCTATGTTTTCTTTAATCATCTCAACAAATGCTTGGACTTGTTTTAGTTCAAATGCATAATCATAACCGACCAACCATGTATCGCGTTTCATTGGTTCGTTATTCTCGTTCATTAAAGGAATTTTATAAATGTGTTTCGTTTCATCATCATTTAAAGTGACAGATGGCAAAATCGCATAACCAATTCCATTTAAGGTCATTTGCTTACATGTTTCAATTTGGTCAACCACAATGGTGCGACGTGGTGTTGATTGAAAGGTGCGGTGCCACCATTCCTGAATTTCTTGATAATAAGTTGAGTCACTTTTAAATTGAATAAACGGTCGATCTGTTTCCCACACCTGTTCGATTTTTTGGATTTCTGTATCAACCATATACATCGTATCGGTTAATAAATGATGTTTCGCACCTTTCCAGTCGGGTTTGCCACGGATGATCCCGATATGAACAGTGTCGTCATAGAGATTTTTTAATATTTCACTACTCCAGCCGGTAATTAATGAAATTTTAGCATGTGGATATTTATTTACATATTTTTTTAATACTTTTGGAAGCCAATTTTGTCCAATAATGGACGCACACGCAATTTTAAGGGTGCCGTGCACTTCTTGATTGAGTCCTTGTAGCTGCTCCCGTATTTTTTCTTCCTTCTCAACAACCTCTTTTGCAAAATCAATTATTTTTTCTCCAGCAGGTGTTGGTGTGAGTCCTTTTTGTGAACGAATAAATATTTTTGTATTCCATGCTTTTTCAATCGATTGTAAGCGCTGGGATAACGCAGGTTGTGTAACAAATAAACGTTCAGATGCTTTTCGCATATTTAACTCAGATGATAGTACTACTAATAATTGAAATTCGGAAAATTGCACATTGTTTCCTCCTGCACACAGGTATAAGTTTTACTTATAGTATAAAAGATTTATTAAAAATTATCATTATACACCTAAAAAAATCCTCCCGAACAGCATGGAGGATTTTAAATAACTTATTTAATTTTTAATTGTTTATTGAATTGTTTTAAAATAGCACGACGGGTAAAAATTCCTTCAAATACTAAATCGTCATTTTCAACACAGACAAATGAGTGATCGATGACTAATTGAAGACCCTTTATGACATTATCATTTAAATTTAATCGCGGGATTTCCCTGTTCATGACTTCTTCAACCTTCATTTTCTCTAAACGCTCAAATTCAATTCGCTCTAATCCAAGGATTGAGTCTAGAATATGTGTTGAACTAATCAAGCCATGCAGCTTATACTTTGGGTCCAATACGGGGATTGCGGTATATCCCGTTTTTGTAAGGACAAGTAGTGCGTGCTCTAAGCTATTCCCGATTTGAACGTGAGCTACTTTATCTGCAGGAATAAGCAAGTCTTTAATTGTTGTTTCAAATAGATTTTCATTTTGAAGACCAAACATGTAAGCCTCACAACCTCACATTGTAATTATTTTCATATATTACCAGATTTCATTTTTCATTCTCCTCTTTTATTTTACCATAATTTTAGGGGGAGAACTTGTATTATTTAAGGGTGATTTAGAGTTAGTACTTTGGAAGAAAGAAAAAGGCTCAGCACAGTGCCGAGCCTAAGAAGTGTGATTAGCTAATTAAATCGAAAATTTCAATTGCAATCATGTCAATATTATCGAATTGATATGTTTTGGGCTTTTCCCCTTGCTGGTATACTTCGAGTTCAAATGTACTTGTTTTGTTAAAATACTTAACACTACATTTTCTTTCACCATTTACTTCAAAAAAACGTTGTGGGGGCTCCCCACCATTTGCATTTTCCTGAAGGCTAATAAGACGAGATATGATTCCTTGTAACTGTGACATATGTAGCCTCTCCTTTCTCTACTTTTAGGATTGAGCAATATCCTCTCTTCTATCCACGGTATTGACCATTTTTCTCACGGACTTATATATTCAGAATATTTCTTTCAATACCTTTACAGTAACTACTATGTAACAATACAATAAAATTAGCGATGAAACAATAAAAAAGTGGGAGGAGAACATGGGAAATCTTACACAACTAAATGAGCGAATATTTCTAATTGACGCACATGATTTGGGGAGAAAGGCTCGAACAGGTTCTTACATAATGAAAGAGGAGAAGATTACAATTGTTGAAACAAGTGCAAGTCCTTCTATACCGTACATTTTAGAGGGGCTTAAAGAGCTAAACATTGATCCAATTGATGTTCAGTATATAATTGTAACCCATATTCATTTAGACCATGCTGGAGGAGCAGGCCTCCTGTTACAGCACTGTCCAAATGCAAAAGTCGTTGTCCATCCTAAGGGAGCAAGACATTTGGCTGAACCAAGTCGATTGATCGCTGGAGCAAAGGCTGTATATGGAAAAAGGTTTGATTCTTTATTTGATCCAATTTTGCCAATTCCTGAGGAAAAATTAATTGTAAAATCAGATCAGGAAGAACTGGAAATAGGCCGGAATTGCAGCCTTGTTTTTTACGATACACCAGGCCACGCCAATCATCACTTTAGTATTTATGACCCTGTTAGCAACGGGATTTTCACAGGTGACACAATCGGCATTTATTATCATGAACTAGTCAAAGATAATATTGAACTGTATTTGCCTTCGACATCTCCTAATCAATTCCGTCCTGATGCAATGCTCGAATCTGCAAAAAGAGTGAATGAACTTGGGGTCTCGGCTATTTATTTTGGCCATTACGGGATGTCAACAAATGTGAATGAAGTGTTCGACCAACTCCGTCTATGGCTACCTATTTTTGTGAATGCTGGGAAGCAATCGTTTATCGAACATCCTTCAGCAACTGAAGTTGAACATAAAAATTTTATTAAAGAATTAATTTTAAAGGAAATCAGAACTTATCTTGATGAAAAGAATGTTCCAAGACATCATGAAGTATACGAAATTATTAGTCTCGACCTTGATATTTGTGCGATGGGAATTGTTGATTCCCTTCACAAAGAAAAATAGAAATCCCAATTGGGATTTCTATTTTTCTTTGGTATTTAAAAGATGCCTTGATAAAATCCAAAATGAGTGAATGTTCGATTATCCATTTCAAGTAAGGAATAAATCGTGGTTTTAAAGGGATTCCACGTTAAAAATGCTGAATCCTGTTTAATTGTTTCCTTATGTGTAATAGTCTCTTTTACAGAAGGAGCTTCATCTTGTAATTGTAAATCCGTAATAAGCCAGTTTGAGTTTATTTTTTCAATTGTGATGACTTCATAATGATCTTTATAAGCAACCGGACCTGACTCTGGGGCTTTAAATAACTCATAGACAAAAATCTTCTTTTCGTTTTGATCGAATAAAATTTTTGTTTCGTCTGTATACGAATAAAACGGAACAAAGTAGAGGGCAAAATCAGATCCATACACAATATACCCATCTTTTTCCTTTATTAAATTCTCCTCTAAAAATGTGTTTGCATAATCTGAATGGAAAAAAGGAGCAAGAACTTGTTGAACTTCTTCATAGGTACGAAATTCAGATGTTAGTGAAGATTGCGCTTGAAACGCTTCTTGTAAGAATGTGAACGCTTCCTCTTGTGTAAGAGGTTGATTAGATGACGCTTTAGCTGTTGGAACAGAAACTAGTCCGATTAAACAAATGACAATGAGTAGTAGTGAGATTCGCTTGCTCAAATTATCATCCTTTCATTAAGTGACTGGTTATGTACAAGTACCCTCATTTTAACAAGTTCTAAAGTACCCGTGGATATGAATCGTTCGTTAAATAATTGCAGATTTTGACATGTTTATTTATATACAAACAATAAATTCATAAATCTAGTGAAAAAAAGAATGAATTTTGACAAACAAGATGAAAAAACCGCTTACATCATGATTTTGTTTACAACTGTAATACATATTTAAAATTTATGTGAATATGAATATGCTACACTAGTCTCATAGCTTCAATTGATTATAAAGAATAGGTTGGCGGTTAGGATGGCAAAAAAATATACAAGACGACAATTTATTAAACGGGCGTTTGCCACAGCAGCAACAGCTGCAATTGCGTCCTCTTTCGGGTATTGGTATGCCCGATATTTTGAGCCAAAACAGCTAGATATCACATCTCATAAAATTGTACATCCTACTATTCCAAAAGACTTTGACAATCTTAGGATTGTCCAATTTAGCGATACTCATGTTGGGCATTATTACACACTAGAACAACTTACACATCTCGTCGATCAAATCAATAGCTACAAACCGGATCTTCTATTTTTCACCGGAGATTTAATGGATGAGCCTAATAAATATGCAGCTGCCAATCATCTCATCCCGATCCTAAAACGCTTAGAAGCTCCTCTTGGGAAATTTGCCATTTACGGTAACCATGACCATGGGGGTTATGGGTCTGAGATTTATAAACAACTAATGGAACAAACCGATTTTACTCTCTTAATGAACAGTTCGAAGGAAATTTATTTGAGAGATTCAAAAATTACCATTGTGGGATTGGATGATGTCATGCTTGGACGTCCTAGTTTTGAACAAGCCTTTCAAAACGTAGATTCGTCTAGTTATACAATTCTACTTGCTCATGAGCCGGATATTGCTGACCGAGCAGCTGAAGTGGGAGCGCATTTGCAATTATCCGGTCATAGTCATGGTGGACAAATTCAGCTACCATTTGTGGGACCATTAATTACTCCCCCGCTAGGAAGTATCTATTATGAGGGTGCCCATGAAATTGGTGCTACTAAAATGTTCCTCTATGTTAATCGCGGACTTGGAACAACTAGACTTCCATTACGATTTCTAGCAAAACCTGAAATCTCCATTTTTACATTACAATCGAAATAACGAAAGAGGATGACCCTTAGGCCATCCTCTTACTTATTAGTTAAATAATGCTCAATCAACTCATGTTCTGGTATTGGTTTACTAAAGAAATAGCCTTGTACTTTATGACACCCCATAATCCTGAAAAACTCAACCTGTTGTTCCTCTTCAACCCCTTCAGCAATCACTGAAAGCCCTAAACTTTGGGCTAAGTGAATGATTGTAGTTGTAATCGCAGCATCCTTTTCATCACGGAGAACATCTTTTACAAAGGACTTATCGATTTTTAATGTATCGATTGGAAATTTTTTTATATAGCTTAAGGAAGAATAGCCTGTACCAAAGTCATCCACGGCAATTCGAACTCCAATTTCCTTTAATTTCGCCAATGTGAGCAGTGTTTTCTTCGGGTCTAACATGGCTCCCTCGGTAAGTTCAATTTCAAGACTACCTGGATAGATTTGATTCTCCTCAATATTTCGTTGAATCATATTTACTAATTCAGGTTGTTGGAATTGTTTCGGTGATACATTAATACCAATGGATACAGTCCCATATCCACTCTCTTTCCAACGCTTTAAATTCTGACAAACTGTGTGAATGAGCCATTCTCCAATTGATAAAATGAGTCCGGTATCTTCAGCTATCGGTATGAATTCAGCAGGTGACACAAACCCTAGTGTCGGATGATTCCATCTTAACAAAGCCTCAAAGCTAGTCACCTTACCTGAACTAAGATCCAACTGTGGTTGATAGTAGATTTCAAGTTCATTTTTCTCAATAGCCCTTCTAAGACCTGTCTCAAGGTGCATCAAATGGGAAGACTGCTTCTGTAAATCAGTACTATAAAATTGATAGAGCGCCCTGCCTAATTCCTTAGCACGATACAAGGCTGTATCGGCATTTTTCACTAATGTATCAACATCATTGCCATCAGTTGGAAAGAGACTAATTCCAATACTTGCTGAAATAAAGAATTCCTTTTTTTCTAGTATGAAAGGCTTTTCAAACATTCGGTTCAGTTTCTCCGCAAAGGCTTGAGAATGCTCTCTTGATGAATTTGGAACAATGATGATAAATTCATCCCCGCCTTGACGGAAAACCTTATAGCCTCTCTGACTAATTGAAGATAACCGTCTGCCAACTTCTTTTAATAAATGGTCCCCCGCTATATGTCCCATAGAATCATTGAAAAATTTAAAACGATCAAGATCTATGAACATTAATGCAAATTCCTGATCACGCTCTATTGCTTGGGCAACCGCGTTATCTAAGTCCTTCTTTAATGAACTGCGATTAGGTAAACCAGTAAGTTGATCATGATAGGCCATATAGGTAATCATTTCTTTATCAGCAACCCTTGCAGAGATGTCACGAGTGACACTTACGATGAATAGAATATTTCCTTTGTCATCAAAGACTGGGGTTAAAAGTGATTCACCGTGTACAACTTTATTATCTGGTAGAATCACAACATCCTGAAACGAGACTGCCTCCCTTTTCTCCAAAACAGATTTATATTGTGCATGCAAATGATCAGCCGTTTCATTAGGTAACACCTCGTAAAGTGTTTTCCCAAGGCTTGAGTTCGTTAATTTTGCATGCCCCTTTGCTTCTTCATTTAAGAAGACGTAGGTAAAAATGTCGCCTTCTTCTACTTTCATGACATATATTAAATCCTTGATATGTTTAAGGATAATTTCAAAGATGATTGCTTCAATTTTCTCACCAAAGTGGCTAAATTGCTTATCCTTCAAAATTACATGATTAATGTTGTTCATGAGACCATTCCCTGCTACAGATTAATATTTATCTCTTCGGCATACATCGACAAAAACCTTTAATTTTCCAATAATTATTTTTATATAATCACTTGAAAGATTTAACGAAAACGATAAGCTAGATGAATTTGTCAAAATACACTACTACCAGTATAATAAAAGATAGAAAGGAGAGAAAGTATGAAAAAACAGGTAAATCAAGCCCCGCTTGAACCAAATGTGGACAACCTAGCACGTGCCATATTTGTTGTAAACCGACATGCCAAAACGGCTACAAACCCGAAATTCTTATACTTACTAAAACGAAAAGCACTAGAAAAGCTTATATCCGAAGGGAAAGCCAAAAAGGAAGGACTACATTTTTCCAGAAATCCGAAAAATAGTCAACAGCAATCCGATGTCTTAATTTCAGCCGGAGACTATTATTTTCACATGCCTCCTACAAAAGAAGACTTCTCTCGCCTACCACACCTTGGACAATTGAATCAGACATATCGAAATCCAAAAACCTATCTATCACTTTCTCTAGCAAAAAGCCTGCTACAGCAATACGTTGGAATTGAAGAAAAAACCGAGAATACAAACCGACCAAACAAACGAACATACCAAAAACCCGTATTCAAAAAACTAGGAGAAAGTTATCGTTAATAACCAAATGTGCAAGCGTTCATAAAGGAACATCGACTAACTACTGCCACGTCCTGTGGCAAACGTCGATGTCAGCACTTCCTGTGCAAGTCCGACAAGCACAAGACGAGCGGGCGAGAAGGTTGCTCTTTGACCTTCTTGACGGATTGGCTTGTGACCTCGAGGGGCTAGGCGCTGAGCTGGAAGGAAAATTAAAAAAACCAGGACGATGTACCTGGTTTTTTTAATATAGGTAATTTAAAGCCCGCTGGTCAGCTAAATTTGTATCAATTGGACAGTCTTCCGAATCTCTTCCATATTGCCAAACCCATACATTTGCCTTACATTTTGGTGATATTGGTTTGTATTTAGGTGCATTTCGTTCCTTTGTCACCCCAGGCTCAGGTTCAGCACTCCAAAGGATTGTATGAACAGCTACCTGTTTATTTTTTCGGACAGCCTCACAATAAGCTACAGCAAAATCGCCTTTGACGGGATCGTTGTAAATCCCTGGACGGAATCCACTTGGGTAAATTGATTCCACCCACCCCCGAATCCAAGCCTCGTCTACAGCTAAAAAACGTTTTACATTTGCAAACAACGCTACATTGTTTGGAATGCCAAGACGTCTTGCATTAAATACAGCATTTCTTGCAGCAAGCTGCCCTTTTTCATATCCTATTGCATCAGAAAAAACATTATAGAGAGGCAAAACCTTGATTCCTCGGTTCCGCAAGAATGAAATTTCTGCTCTTGTTAGTCCTTCTGAAACATTGGGACCTTCACTTAAATAACGGCCCCAGAATTTCGGGTTCCCAAATTTAGATTTTACACATGTATATAGCTCTTCATCAGCAGTTACCGCTGAATCCACTCCCCACACATATCTAGGCATATCCACAACCCCTGTTCAATTGAAATTATGATTTCCATTTATGGATAAGTTGGTTGTTTTCTCCTCTAGCGAATACATCAATTCGGTTTCGATTCCATGAGGCTGAGGATGGTTCGGATGTTAATGTACCACCAAGGTCCTCCCATTCATTCCAACGGCTTCCATCCCAATTTTTTAGATATAAATGATCGTCTGTACCTTTTACAAAAACATCAAGATTATTAGGCTCTCTTGAAGATGCAGCTGGACTTGAAGTTAATTGCCCACCAAGATCTTCCCAATTGCTCCAACTTGAGCCATTCCAATACTTATGATAAAGGGCTCTATTTTCACCTCGTGCAAAGACGTCGATACGATTGGGCCCCCACGACACTGCTCCAGGTGCAGACGTAAGAACACCACCTAAGTTCTCCCACTCACTCCAACTATCCCCATCCCAATATTTATGATAAAGATGGCGATCTGTGCCTCTTCCGAATACATCTAGGCGATTTTCAGCCCAAGATGAGACAGCAGGTGATGATGTTAAGACTCCACCCAAATCTTCCCACTCACTCCAAGTGGACCCGTTCCAATATTTATGAATCAAGTGGTTATTCTCACCACGAGAAAACACATCTACCCTGCCAGGTCCCCATGAGACAGCAGCTGGTGAAGATGTTAGAGTACCTCCGAGGCATTCCCAATCTGTCCAATTAGTTCCATTCCACATCCGCCGATACAACACACGGTTTCTTCCACGCACATAGACATCTAACTGATTTCTTCCGGGTACAGTAACAGAAGGTCCAGATGTTAAGTAGCCTCCAAGATCTTCCCATTCACTCCAATTCTTTTCTGGTGAAAAGCCAATATTTTCATAAGTAAGCCGAATAATCGCTTTAAATATTCTTTCAAGCTCACGTTCCGGAATTCGGTAAGGCGATAACACACCAAAGACCCAGTTGGCTTGACGACGAAATGCCTGATACGTTTGATTCACTTTTTGATCTAAAGAACCTGAGAATTGATTTTGAGTCATCAACGTGAACATGACAAGTTGCATAGCTATATACTGCGATAAACTACGGTTTACATTAAATTCAGCTAATTGATCATAGTAAGGCTTTAAATTTTTTCGTACTTCTTTCCATACATTCTGAAATTCTTCTGTTTGTCTTTGCTGCTGGTCTGTAGTGGGGGTATTTATATAATTAGCCTGTTGGTAGCCATTTGTGGGATAATAAGGATAATAATAGTTTGGAACCACGCGAGTGTATGGATTCATTGGATATCCACCATATGGTTGATTCATGACAGGTACCTCCTTTTATTCTTTTAACTTTATTCAGCAAAACTGAAAAAAGTTAAAAAGTTGTTCATTTCATACTATGAAATTTATTAGGAAAGTAGCCCATTTTTTCATATTCCGCGAACCTTATATCCAAGTTTGCCAATTCATCTAAATTCTGACATATCCAAATTTTCTAAATAATACTTTACTTTTTGCCTAATTACCTTCATAATAGAAAGACAACTAGAAATTATTAAATAAAATGATTCTAGTTACATGTATAAGGTGAAGGGGTTTTTGATTTATAAAGAAGTGAAAAAATCAAAGGAGTGATTAAGTAATGAACCATTTTAACAAAGAGCAAAAGAATGAGGTAGTCGTAATTTCTCAAACGCCTGATGAAGAAATGTATGAAAAGGTAGCCGAAATGGTTCTCATCCAATCACAGGCCTCCTTTAGAAAAGAACAATTACTTAAACAAATCGACCAATCACTTATTAACAAAGATGAAACATTATTTATGGAACTAACAAAACAATATAATATGTTACTGTCTCAACATAGCTTTTTACAATAGATCAAATGCGCCTTGGCGTATTTGCGAGCCCGATTTTTTTCGAGCTTGCTCGAAAACTTACCTTTGAAAAATCGTGGCATCCGCCGGAGGCTTTAACTTTATTCAGCCGGTATTTGAAACGACTTCTCTTTTTACAATGATTTTTAATACTATGGATTTTCAACTGAATAAAGTTAATTGGCTGGTGCGAAATGCACTAGCCTTTTATTTTTCCTATTAAAAACGGTGTAACTTCTAAGAGTTACACCGTCTCATTTACACGTGGAAGCTTTATCTCAAAGGTTGTTCCTTCGTTTTCTTTGCTATCCACCTTAATTTCACCGTTATGATTTTCAATAATATTATAACTAACCATAAGGCCAAGCCCCGTCCCTTTTTCCTTCGTTGTGTAAAAAGGCTCCCCGATTCGATCAAGGATCGATTTTGGTATCCCACACCCCTCATCTATAAACAAAATATAAATGGAGTCGTCCGTAGCCATTGTACGAATAAAAATATTACCGCCCTTATCCATTGCATCGATGGAATTCTTAATAAGATTGATAAAGACCTGCTTTATCTGATTTTCATCGCATGTAATAATGGACTCTTTATTCATAAAGTCGATATTGATTTGGATATCTTGCAGGATAGCTTGCGTCTCGAGCAATGTTACAACATCCCGCAAAATGATTCGGATATCTTTATTTTTGAATTTAATTTCTGATGGCTTTGCCAATAACAATAGCTCACTCAAAATCAATTCAATTCGATTCAGTTCTGAAAAAATAATATCGAAATAGTTTTGTTTCCCTTGAAAATCATTATGAAACAATTGTAAAAACCCTTTTATAGCAGTTAATGGATTTCTAATTTCATGTGCAATACCAGCAGCAAGCTGTCCGGCGATGGACAGTTTTTCAGATTTAATCATTAATTCTTCTGCTTTGATTCGATCAGATATGTCACGAATGATTACTTGAACAGCATCTTCTCCAAAATAAGTAGTTGGAATCCCGATTAATTCTGTATAGACCTGCTTTCCTTGGATCGTATACCAGGATTGCTTGCTAAAATTAAATTCTTTTTTTTCAGCATTTACAATTTCGATAAAATCTCTGACCTGATCGTGATTTTCTGGATGGAGAAAGGTATATATATTTTTCCCAAGCATTTCTGTGTAGCTATTCGCCCCAAACATCTTTACACCTGAGTCATTGATAAAGACCCAATTGTTTTGATAAATAACCGCGATTGTATCAATAGAATTCTGGACAATTCGCTGATATCGTTCACGACTTCTATGGATAATATCATGAAAAGACTTTCTTGATGAAATATCATGTAGTACAAGATATTCATAGATTTCATCATTAATATAAATCGGTACTTCTTTTACTTCAACAAAGATTTCATCATTATTTTGTTTCTTCCACTTTTGTTCAATAATACCCAATCGATACCCGCTTTGTAGCTGTTGAATTCGTTTCTCTACAACTTCATGGAATTCTTGATTGATAAATGAATAAATCGAGTTTCCCAGAACATCCATAGGATTCTGAATTTCGAGTAAGTTCGTAACTTCATTATTCATATATAAAATCCTACCGAATTTAGAAATGATAATTGGAAATGGAGCCTCATCGATTAGAATGGATGCATCTTTTAATCGATTTTGATGAAGAACAATTTCCGAATTAACTGATGACAATAGGTTATTAGTAGGGATTTCCTCGTGTGTCCGACTATTTTCAGGCTCGACTAGCAATCTCATTTTCAATAAAATTTCGTCATATTCGAAGGAATCGGAGTAATAAACAGGTTCAACAGTTGTTTCGAACCAAATAAATTCTTCGTTTTTCTTCATAACCCTAAGTGCACAAACTGAAACTTCATGCTTATTGAAAAAATAACTTTCAAGCATGAATCGGTCATCCTTATGGATAATGTTTTTAATGGAAGATCCAATTAGTGTTTCATTTGTGTAACCTAAGATTTCTTTACAATTACTTGATATATAGAGAATTTTACTGTTTACCGTAACTGTTAACACAAGATTAACCGAGCATTGCGTTTGTGGTAATTGCTGTTGAGCACTAGTTTGATTGCCAAACTCCATGTGTTGAACCCCCTCCCTTTCGATTTAGACGTATCCTTGAGATCGAAAATCTGTTTAAAATTTTATAATGGTAACCATTTTTTTACTATACTATTACATTAATTTAGGGTTTAGTTCATATCCATAGGTAGAAAGACCTGTTTTAAGCTATAAAAGCAATTCATCACTATCCTAAGGTAAAAAAACTCGACAAGCCCTGCCTGTCGAGTTTGTAAGTATTAAAGTCCACCTTCATATTTACCGTCATTCTTAGAGGCTTTTTCTTTTTTCGCTTTTTTCTTATGTGCTTTGTTCGCTGCTGCGCTACCAAATTCCTTACCGAACTCAGTATCTGTTACAGCTGAATCAAAGCCTTTTTTGTTTTTTTGTTCAGGATCATTCTTTTTATTACGCTTTGCCATATTTTTAGTGCACCCCCTTAGAGATAATCATCATTATTTTCTTCTCCTTGAGGGTTTCCTATGCAACAATAGGTAACTGCACTTGAGCTTGTTAGTGAATAAATTTCGTTATGACTTTAAGCAAGGTCGTGGACAAAGATCCCTTTGACTCATTAATCCCACAGTTTGTAGATGGCTTGAGTTCCGCTGTTTTCTTCGCCTTTTTCGGCTAGTTCTTCATACATTTGTATTGCAAGTTCTAGACCTGGTGTATCCATTCCCATTGCTTTTGCTTCTTCGAGTGCAATTCCCATATCTTTAATGAAATGTTTGATATAAAAACCTGGTTCAAAATTGCCTGCTATCATTCTTGGGGCAAGATTGCTTAATGACCAACTTCCAGCCGCTCCTGTTGAAATACTTTTTAAAACCGTTTCAGGGTCAAGTCCAGATTTTTTAGCATAAACCATTGCTTCAGCGACACCAATCATATTGGATGCAATTGCTATTTGGTTACACATTTTTGTATGTTGGCCAGACCCAGCTGGACCTTGATACACAATATTCTCTCCCATAATCTCAAATAGCGGCTTGCAGGCTTCAAATACCTCTTCATCCCCACCAACCATAATAGCTAACCTTGCTTCTTTTGCACCAACATCTCCGCCAGAAACTGGCGCGTCTAAGGAATACAACCCCTTTTGTTTGGCTTCTTCGTAGATTTTAGTTGCTAAAGACGGAGTTGAAGTTGTCATATCAATAAAATAAGTTCCTTCCTTTGCATGTGCCAAAAGACCATTTTCACCAAGGTAGACCTCTTCCACATCGTAGGGATAGCCAACCATTGTAATGACGATATTCGCTTCAGTTGCGATATCCGCTACAGACTGTTTCCAAACGGCTCCTTGTTTCACAAGTTCTTCCGCTTTTTCTTGCGTGCGTGTATAAACAAGAACCTTATATCCTTTCGAAAGGATATGGCCTGCCATACTTTTTCCCATAACACCTATTCCAATAAACCCCACAACCGAATTTTCATTTAAAACATCTTTATGTACCATCACGTTATCTCCCTTAATTTTTTATTTTTATCATATCATATATTCCCAAAAAAAATCTGGGAAAATTGGGGATTTGTACCTTACGAAAACGGCGCATGTTCCATAGGATATAACAAATAGATATGGAGGTGTTCTAAATGAGTGGAGGAAATTGCGGAGGATATGGATCAGGCTTTGCTTTGATTGTTGTATTGTTCATTCTATTGATCATTGTAGGAGCTGCTTTTGTAGGTTACTAATTCTTTAAGACAATTAAAGATTAATGATAAACTAGAAAGGGAGATGTATAATGAGCTGCGGATGTGGATTCGGTGGATACGGTTATGGTGGCCATGGTTATGGTGGCTACGGATTTGGTGGAGGCTTTGCGTTGATTGTTGTATTGTTCATTCTTTTAATCATCGTCGGAGCTGCTTGGTTCTAAGATAACCAATTAACAGTAATACGAAGGAAGCCAGCAACTTTAAATAGTTGCTGGCTTTTTACTTTACTCTCCTTCAAAAATATCCTGGAACTTCTTCATTTCTTTATCCACTTTGGGCTTCATATGATAAGGATTTTTCGGTTGAACCATGTTTTCTGTATTCACATCAGACCTAATCCCTATTTGATTTCCTGCGGTATCATCATTGATAATACCTTCATAGCGTCCATCGAAATGAGGGTCTCTTTCATGATAATCGCGATCATTGTCCGGCATTTTTCTCTACCTCCTCACCATTAACGTGGCGTGTTTTATCAAAAATATGTACTTTTTACACAACAAAGAGGAACAATAAGAACAAGATTAAGAAAAGAGGAGAGATTGTAATGGGTGCGATTGATCGCGAAGGCTATCGGTTTGAAACAGAATATAGTGTCATTAGTCAAAAAGGGGCAATTCATGTCTATCGGGATGGTGAATTTATCAAGGAATTGTCTTTCTCATTTAGAGGGGAGCAACCAGATCCTGCTTTAATAGAAAATGTGGTTGATGAGTTTTTTGATACACACCAAGAATAGAATAGTTTTACTTCTCATCCCTTTGAATGTAACGTACAATGTGGATGTGAGGTGATAACATGTATCGAAAAGAAATATATGTGTTTGATGGAAATACACCTAAAAAGTGCGTAATTCGTAATTATCAAGAAAATGATTTTGACAACCTGATTCGTGTTCAACAAGAAAGTTTCCCTCCACCATTTCCTTCTGACTTATGGTGGAATAAGGAACAATTACATAACCATGTGACACTATTCCCCGAAGGTGCCCTATGTGTCGAGATTGACGGACAAATATGTGGTTCAATGACTGGATTAATTGTTCAATTCGACCCTAGTCATCCACAACATACGTGGGAGGAAATCACAGATAACGGATACATACGTAATCATACTTTAGATGGAAACACGTTATACATTGTTGATATTTGTGTGAGCCCAGCCTATCGAAAATTCGGCCTGGGAAAATGGTTGATGCAGTCGATGTATGAGGTTGTTGTACATTTAAAATTAGACCGTTTATTAGGTGGCGGGCGAATTTCCGGATACTCTAAACACGCTACAGATTTGAGTGCCGAAGAATACATTGAAAAAGTAATGACAGGTGAACTAAAGGATCCCGTGATTACCTTTCTTCTTCGTTGTGGACGTAGTCCTGTCCAGCTTATTGAAAACTACCTCGATGATGATGAGTCCTGTAATTATGGGTTATTAATGGAATGGAAAAACCCTTTTCAATATGAAAGAAAACGAGTCTAAATAAGAATTAGACTCGTTTTTTCTTTAGTTCATGAAGTTTGCTTTTACAAATTCAACTACTTCTTCTGTTGTGCTCATCGAAAGAATCTTTTCTTTGAAGCTTGCGATTTCAGCTTTAGAAAGCTTCTTGATTTGAGTTCTTGCAGGTAAGATTGATGTTGCGCTCATACTGAATTCGTCTAATCCTAATCCTAACAGAATTGGAATTGCGATCGTATCCCCAGCCATTTCTCCACACATGCCTGCCCACTTGCCTTCCTTATGAGCCGCTTCAATCACCATTGAAATGAGTCGTAAGATTGATGGAGAATATGGCTGATAAAGATATGAGACGCGCTCGTTCATTCGGTCAGCAGCCATTGTATATTGGATTAAATCATTTGTGCCAATACTAAAGAAATCTACTTCTTTTGCAAATTGGTCAGCTAATACAGCTGTGGAAGGAATTTCTACCATTATTCCGATTTCAATTGTATCAGATACAGAAGTTCCACTCGCTACAAGCTTTTCTTTTTCATCAAGTAAAATCGCTTTGGCTTGTCTAAACTCATCAAGAGTTGCAATCATTGGGAACATGATTTTTAAGTTTCCATATGTACTTGCACGAAGTAGCGCACGTAATTGTGTACGGAAAATATCCTGTTCCTCTAAGCAAAGACGAATCGCTCTAAATCCTAAGAACGGATTTAATTCTTTCGGAAGATTTAAGTATGGAAGCTCTTTATCACCACCAATATCTAGTGTACGAACGACAACAGGCTTGCCTTCCATTTTTTCAAGAACGGTTTTATAGGATTCGAATTGCTCTTCCTCTGTAGGAAGTTGGTCACGACCCATATAAAGGAACTCTGTACGATACAGTCCAATTGCTTCTCCGCCATTTTCGAGAACTCCTTTTACATCTTCTGGAGTTCCGATATTGGCAGCAAGTTCTACATGCTCCCCATCACTTGTAACCGTTTTTTCATTTTTTAGTTTAGCCCATTCAGCTTTCTGTGCTTCATATTGCTCTTTCTTTTGGCGGTACTGAGCTAAAACTTCCTCAGATGGATTAACAATGACAGCACCATCAAGTCCATCAACAATAACCATTACCCCATTTTCAATATCAGAAGTAACCGTTTTTGTTCCAACTACTGCTGGAATCTCCATGGAACGAGCCATAATCGCAGAGTGTGAAGTACGGCCACCAATATCAGTGGTAAAGCCTTTTACATAGTTTCGATTTAATTGAGCTGTGTCTGAAGGAGTCAAATCTTCCGCAATAATGATGACTTCTTCTGAAATCATACTTGGATTAGAGATGGTCACTCCTAGTAGATGAGCCAAAACACGTTTTGTTACATCACGAATATCAGAAGCTCGTTCTGCCATATATTCATTGTCCATTCCTTCGAACATGGTAATGAACATATTCGCTACTTCCTGTAACGCAAACTCTGCATTCACATTTTCAGAGTTTATTTTATCTTTAATAGGATTAAGGAGTTCTGGATCGCTTAAAACAAGAAGATGGGCTGAAAAGATTGCCGCTTTGTCTTCCCCAAGTTCAACATTTGCTCGATCCTTAATCGCTTCTAATTCTTCTTTTGATTGATTAACTGCTTCTTCAAAACGCTTAATTTCGGCATCCTTGTCACTAATTGTTTGTCTTTCAACAGTTAAATCAGGATGCTCTAAACGAAAGCTTTTCGCGATTGCGATACCTGCTGAAGCAGCAATTCCTTTAATCATTTCAGACATTATTCACCAAGTCCTTCATTTGCCATAATTTCTGTCAAGTTAGCGATTACTTCTGCTTCGTCAGAACCTTCTGCAACGATTTTAACCTCTGCGCCTTGTCCAATTCCAAGAGACATAACGCCCATAATTGACTTAAGGTTTACAGACTTTCCGTTATATTCTAATTGAATGTCTGAGTTATATTTACTAGCAGCCTGTACCAATACAGTTGCTGGACGTGCATGAATCCCTGATTCGCTTGTAATTTTAAATGTTTTTTCTGCCATGTTTATTTCCCCTTTTCACTTATTTTAATAATAATTACTTGTAGTATTTGTTCGTTTCCGGTAGATATGTAAAGAAAGAGTATTATTGTGTTCCCTAAATACAATAAATAAAGGCATGAGAAAGACGATAAAACCTATGCAAAAAATGTGATTCTTTGCCCATAGCTTTTACCACTACTTTACTCATGCCTGATCGAATCAGTAACACGTAATACATTACAAATATGTAAATTTTAGATTTAGATTTGGTTAACATGCTCTTACCTTTTATACCTAACCTTTTACACGAAAAGTATAGCATAGGAATAGAACTTATTTCAACAGAAAGGCAAATAATCGTTTTAAAACGAAAATTGAGAAAGTTTTTCATTTACAATAACTTATTAATCGAATGTACTATTCTTTACAAACAATGCATGTAAAGATTACAATCCTTAAAGGTAGTCATGTATAATAAGCAAATATTGTATTTTATCTACATAATAAAGTTGGAGGTGCTTAAATTGATCAAACTGATCGTTAGTGATTTAGACGGAACACTACTGCGGGAAGACAATTCTGTAAATCCTGAAGATACTAAAGCATTAACCAAGGCCGCACAAGATGGACTTCAAATTAGCATCGCCACGGGTCGAATGGATACTGAAATAAAAGAAGTATTAAAATCAATTGGGCAAAACTTTCATCGAATTAGCCAAAATGGGGCATTTGCTTCAACCATAGATGATCGGTCCATTTTTTCTCGTACCTTCTCAACCGAAATAGCAGAAGCAATCTATCATAAAGTATTGAATCCGAAGTTCGTTACGATTGTCTGTAGTTATGACACGAATTACACCCATGAAAATAATGAGTATGTTGAGGGTGTTCAAAAAAGAATGTTCCATCCTATCATCATTGATCCAGAAGTAAGTACGAAGTTTAGAGAAATTAAACCATCAAAGATTACCCTGATTGGTTTCGAAAACGATATTGTTGAGACGTACGAAACACTTTCTAATGATTATTCAGATGAAATTGATTTGTTCATTTCCGAAAAACATGTTTTAGATATTATGCCAAAGCAAATCAGTAAAGGGAATGCAATTAGAAAACTTCTCGAGGATCTTTCTTTAAAACCAGAGGAAATTGCATGCATTGGGGATTCGTTTAATGATATTCCGATGTTCCGCTTAACTCCTTACAGTTTTGTGATGGAGACTGCACATGACAAAGTGAAAAAAGAAGCAAAATTTGTGGTTCAATCTGTGGCCGAAGCGGTTGAAATGATTTTAAAAGAAAATAGTAAACAAAGTGTTTAAAATAGACTCGAAGAAATTCGAGTCTTTTTTGTGTCATAAAAGAAAGCATCTAACCAAAAACTAAACAAAATCATTTGCACTGATTTGTTGGAGGAAGAAGAGATGCCTTATATAAGATGTACGAACCAGACCCAAATCTATTACGAAAGCCATGGTAAGGGGAAACCAATTGTTTTCGTTCACCCTCCTGGCATGGGACATGTAACCTTTAAACTGCAACAACCACTTTCAAAAAAGTTTCAAGTCATTACATATGATCTACGTGGAAATGGGAAAAGTGATCCAGGAACAGAGGATATCACCATTTCACTATTAGCAAATGATATTCTGCAACTGATAGATCAACTAGCATTCGAAAAAGTTGTCGTATGTGGTTATTCAAATGGCGGGTCCATTGCATTAGAATTTGCCCTTTCCAATCCCGATCGTGTTGAAGGGATTATATTAATTGGTGGTTTTTCGGAAGTGAACACATTTTTATTACGGTCAGAATTTAAGCTTGGAATTTCCACCGTTAGAATGAATCGATTATCTGTTTTAGCAAAGGTATTAGGGAAGGCACATGGTACAACAAAAGAATATAAAAAGGAAATTGAACAATATGTAAAAAAAGCAAATGTAGATATTCTCTATCAAATGTACATAAGAGGACTCGAATATAATTGTTCACATCGATTAAAAGATATAATAGTCCCTGTTCTATTAGTTGATGGTTCCTTCGATTTCTACATGCACTCCTATCAACGTTTTTTAGAGAGGGAAATTCCAAATGCAGAGAGAGTCTTTGTTAATAAAGCTAGACATCAAGTACCGACGAGACATGCACATACATTCAATCAATTAATTGAAACATTCATGGAAAAACTATAAAAGTTCGTTCATTTTATACCGTAAGATAACACATACTAATAATCGAACATAAATTTCAATAAGGGGGTCAACATAATGGCTAAAAAAGGTAGACAAAACAAGGTAAGCCAAGAAGTGGCAAACCCAACTGTTTCTCATAACGAAGAATTTGGCGAAGAAATTGGCGGAACACCTAAAAAACAGAAAAAGAAGAAAAAATAAGCAACATGAAAAAGAACCTGGACACCCAGGTTCTTCTTCTTTCATTTCAGCTTCTTTAATGATTTAATCTTCTCTTTTACTTTCTGAACAATCTCCTCACAAGCCTTGTTTTCCTCATCGGTCAATACTTCATCCCCATAACGTACTCTCTCATAGAGTTCAACAAGTCGATAGTCAAGGAAATGGTTTCTTCCTAACCATTCTGATACACTTTCATGATGGTATCGTCCAAATCCATGCTTTGCTGCGAGCACTTCGAGTTCAAGGATAAGCTTTCGTACTTTTATTTGTGGTGTCTGTCGTTTTGGACGTCTCCATTTTGCAGTAGAACTTGTAACCCCTTCTGTAATCGTTGCATATTGGTATACGTCGCCAACCACAGCAGCTTCTTTTACAAATCTCTTTTTTGCTAGGAAGAAAAGAATCACTGCTAATAGAAGTAGGCCAAGAATAGATAGATAAAACCAAATATCAAAGCTACCGATCAGCTCAAAAAGTGGATTTTTCTTTTCGGTTTCTTCCCAGTTCAAAGTTCCAACACTTTCACCCTGAGAACCTCTATAGGAATCGATATTTTCGACAGCATTAAAAAGTGGCTTTGAAACCCAATAAAAGCCAGTTCCAATAATGGATGTAATCAAAGACAAACCCTTAACAAGAACGATTGGAAAAATAACCGCGACACCAATAGCACCCACAAACAAGCCACTAAACAGCCCGACAACGGACCGGGTGTTCTGTTTTGTTGCGATTGTTTTTTTTACGAGTGAACTTGTACTTACACTGTTTAGTATTTTTCCAATCATAAAGAAAAGCAATTGAGTCACAAGTAAATATAAGATAAGGTCACTGTGGACATACCCTTGGACCTTTGCTGCAAAATAAGTTAACCCACCAAATAGTAAACTACCATTTAAAATCATAGCTTCTGTCAGTTTAGGATTCTTGTGGTAATGGATAATAATTCGATAACAAACAACAGCCGCAATCACAATACTTTGCCCAAAAGATAGCCCTATTTCACTGCTAACCAGTGCAAGCAATGGAACGATTAACATAATGAAAAAATACGGGGTATTTGATTTCATCAGTGATAACAGGAATGCAATGATGACTGCTCCGATGCCCGTAAGGAACAGAAATGGTATAATGGGCGGCAAATAGTCAGTGTGAATATAGAACAACATTAGTAAAACATAGAGAAGGATCATCTCCATTACGTATTGATACGACTTAAGTAAAGACTGACTAAATCGCATGGGAATCCCCCCTTCTCATTGCCAAGGATGCCTTTTGTAAATAAATGGAGTCATCATTCTCAATTAGTTTAAAACAATCGACACCTTTTCTTGCAAACCTACTTAGGATCAGTTCCTCGTTCTCTTCTATTTCACCTATCACAATGACGTAAGGTGAAAGTTGTTGCTGTCTTTCGATTGCATGGATCATAAAATGAAATGGAATTGTTACACTATGCTTACTAAGTCTAGCAATTAATTCCAGTGCTTTCGCTAAATGTTCCTTTCCTTTTCCTACTGGTAGGTGGATAAAAGGGGTTCTCCCTGCCCTTCTGACATTAACGAACACTTCAAATGGAATGTTTTTTAATGTTGCTGCTTCAAGCATATACGTTAACCCGCTTAAATAATCTTCTAGTTTTCGTTCGCGTACATTGATAATAATTGTCCAAGAGAATTGAGCTGTTTTATCAAAAATCTTCGTTTGCAATTGATTTGTACGTGCACTTGCTTTCCAGTGCACCCGGTTAAACGGATCGGTTGGTACATAACCTCTCGTTCCGATTATTTGTGTCATGTCTTCAAAAAATGAACTCCGAATTGGATACTCTCCCTGATTTTTCGGGACAATTTTCTCAATCCCTCCAACCGTTTCCGGGGAAGAAAAAATAATCGTTTCAAAGGCAACCGGTTTCGTATATTGAAGATATGCCTCACCAAACCCAAATAAATGAGGAATTCTTAGCTCGAGCGTACGGATTTTCGCAACTCCCCTTTGCTTCCCTTCAAATGGCAGCATTGTGATTTGTGCCTGTCTTCCTATTAGAGTAAGTGGTAAGGATAGTTCGATTTGTTCTGTCTCTAGTATTTTTCTTTCGTTCTGAAATCCTACAACATGATCTACAGTTAGCCGGATTTGACCATTTATGATTGGTAAACGACCTTCTTGCTTTAATGTTAGTGAAAAATCACCATCTTCTCCTTTAAAGAGCTTTACGGTTTCTTTATCGATCGAAACGTTGATTTTATTTCCAACATGTTTTAAATAATATTTGTTCACAAATACATATAAAAGAAACAAGACCCCTACAAAAAGCAGCAAAAACACCTGTGAGAGAATCCCTACAAGTATAAAAACAGAAGAAAGAAATGACATATACGACAATTCATTTCCAATGGATATTTGCCGTTTCCAGTCCATTACTTCACTGCTCCAGCTTCCACCGGGACAGAAACCGTTGAAAGCAGTTCATGTATAACCTGGCGATTCGTTTTCTTTAGTGACCCCTCCATCGTGAGCACAAGGCGATGAGAAATGACATATGGAGCCATATATTTAATATCCTCTGGGGTGACAAACATACGCCCATCCAAATACGCTTTTCCTTGAGCAGCCTTCATAAGTGCTAACGTCCCCCTTGGACTGACTCCCACTTCAACATCAGTATGCTTTCTTGTTGCATGTACGATTCTTAGTAAATAGTCTTCTACTTCATCGGAAAGTTTCACTTGCCCAACCTCAGCTTGCATTGATATAATCTCTTCTTTTGTAAGGACCTCCAAAATTTCCTCAATCGGATTATTTTGACGATAGGTTCTCATAATTTGCTTTTCCTCTTCAAAGCTTGGATAACCCAAATCAATTTGGACAAAGAAACGGTCCATTTGCGCCTCTGGCAATGGAAAAGTCCCCTGCTGTGATTCGATTGGGTTTTGAGTTGCGATTACGACAAACGGTGATGGAAGTTTTAACGTTTCTCCATCGATCGTAACCTGACGCTCCTCCATGACCTCGAGCAAACTTGATTGAGTCCTAGGAGTTGCACGGTTAATTTCATCGGCTAATAGAATATTAGTCATAACTGGACCCGGACGCAGCTGAAATTCCTGCTCTTTCGGATTAAAAAATTGTATCCCAGTAATATCACTAGGTAGTACGTCTGGTGTAAATTGAATGCGCTTAAAATTACCACTAGTAGACTTTGCAAAACTCTTCGCAAGCATCGTTTTTCCCGTACCAGGCACACTTTCTAGTAAAATATGACCTTTATTAATAAGGGAATTTAGGACAAGTTCAATCACTTCATCCTTCCCAATGATGACTTTCCCAATATTCTCTTTGATTTTTAGAACATTCTCTTTTGCAGACATAATTGCCCCCTGTTTTTATTGAATTAGTAATCATGTGACAATTTAAATTTATCAAAAATGTAGGTATTTTCCAACATAATTATCCTGCATTGCATGAATTTTGTCCTTTTAAAAAAAGAGAGTACTAAACTCTCTTTCTTGCGCTCCTTTAAATAAAAACAGACAGACCCCTAGAATTAACCAAGGTCTGCCTGTTGTATTCATTATCCTTTTGTAATCTCGATGATATTTTCTTCAGAAAGATTGATGTTTCCTTGCTTTTTAAGAACGATTTCTTCTCCCTCTGCAAGGTTTGTAAAGACAATCGGCGTAATAATGGACGTTGCATTTTTCTTAATAAAGTCTAAATCAACTTTTAAAAGTTGTTGACCTTTTTCGACCTTATCATTTTCACTCACAAACGTTTCAAACCCTTGTCCTTTAAGATTAACTGTGTCAATCCCAACATGAATCAGAATTTCTCGGCCTGAATTAGATAGAATCCCAATCGCATGTTTTGTTGGGAACAAGTTAATTACTTTTCCATCAACAGGTGAAACAACGACACCTTCAGATGGTACAATTGCAAAACCATCACCCATCATTTTACCAGAAAACACTGCATCAGGAACTTCAGTAATTGGCTTTATTTCACCTTTAATAGGTGAATTAAAACGATCAACACTTTGTTGTTCATTACTTACTGGATTTGTTTTTTCAATTTGATTCTTTTCTACTTCACGGGGTTTTTTTCCGCTCATTACATCTTGCATTTGGCTTTTAATGGTTTCAGAACGTGGTCCAAAGATGGCTTGAATATTATTTCCAACCTCTAGCACACCAGCTGCACCTAGTTTTTTCAATTCATCTTTATCCACATTTTTAATATCATTCACAGAGACACGTAGTCGGGTAATACATGCATCAAGATGGGCAATATTTTCTTGTCCGCCCATTGCATTCAGGATGTTATAAGCAAGATCTCCAGCCTGCCCTTTCTTTTCCTCTTCACCTTTTACTTCACGTCCAGGTGTCATGAGATTAAACTTCTTTATTGCAAAACGGAAAACAAAATAATAAATAACTGCAAAAACGAGACCTAATAAGATAGCAATCCACCATGGCTCTTTACCTGGCAAAATACCAAATAAGAAAAAGTCAATTCCTCCACCGGAGAAGGTGTAGCCGATATTAACACTCAACGCTGTCATTAAAACAAATGATAATCCATCCAGCACTGCATGGATTAAGAAAAGAATAGGTGATACAAACATAAATGAAAATTCAAGTGGCTCGGTGATACCCGTTAAGAACGATGTTAGGGCACCTGAACCTAATAAACCAGCTACAAGTTTTTTATTTTCCGGGCGTGCAGCATGATACATAGCAAGCGCAGCAGCCGGTAAACCAAACATCATAATTGGAAATTCACCAGCCATAAAGTTACCAGCAGTAATTTCCACTCCATCTTTCAATTGGGCAAAGAAGATCGTCATATCTCCCCTGACGACTTGACCAGATGTTGTTGTATAAGAACCGAATTCATACCAGAACGGTGCATGGAAAATATGATGTAAACCAAACGGAATTAATAATCGTTTAATTAATCCGAAGAAAAAGACAGCAAAATACGAACCTTCTTCTATCAACCATAGTGACGCACTATTCATTGCCTCTTGAACTGGTGGCCATACGACCAATAATAAAAGACCTGCTATAAAAGAAAACGCGGCAGTTGCAATCGGAACAAATCGTTTCCCTGCAAAAAACCCAAGAAATGAAGGCATTTCAATATCATGAAAGCGGTTATAAGCAAAAGCAGCTATAAGACCAACAATAATTCCCCCAAATACACCTGTTTGTAATGTAGGTATTCCTAATACAGACGCGAAAGCAGGATTATCAGAAAGCATATCAGGAGTAACTCCCTGCCATGAGCTCATTACCTGATTTAGAACTAAATAACCGACTAATGCAGCAAGTGCTGCTGCACCGTCTCCAGCTAATCCAATCGCTACACCAACTGCAAAGAGAAGGGCTAGATTACTAAATATGATTCCCCCAGCATCTTCCATCACCGAAGCAATAAGTTGAATCCAATCAGCTTCCAGGAACGGAAGATATTGAAGCATTGTTTCCTGCTGCATCGCATTTCCTATTCCAAGTAAAAGACCTGCTGCCGGTAAAAGGGCTACAGGTAGCATAAGCGCTTTACCAATCTTTTGCAGGACACCAAAAACTTTTTTAAACACGGTTTAAAACCCCCTACTAATTTTTCATTCTCATGAGGTAATCGCATAAACATAAAAAAGGCATGAGAAAGAGGTTAATCGAAAGAAGTTACTTGAATAATATTCCCCCCATAAAGGGCAATATATCCTGTCAAACTTATTTCAATCATTCTCTTTACTCATGCCTGATCGAATCAGTAACACGTTAAAAACAATGTATACTATTTAATTTTCTTCTGAAGCCTTTGCAGATGCATCGTTATATAGACTGCTTCTGCGTCAAAAACTGGTTTCTTCAGCGCTTGCTGTATTACCTTAATGAGTTTCCACGAGAGATTATAACATAATGGATATTCTTCTTTCAAGAGAGCAGTAATTTTTTCTGGTTCTTCTACTTTTTCTCCCACTTTTACACGTTCAATGACGAATCTCAAATGTCGTACAAGTCTCATATAATCAATGCTCTGTTTGTCAATCACCATTTTCAACTGTTCCTCTACCAACTGAACTAATTTTGTCATTAGTTGAGAATGTTGATTTACTTCTGATAATTCTTTATTGGTTATTGCACTGTGGATGTGAAGGGCGATAAAACCAGCTTCTCCCTCGGGCAAGTGTATATTACATTCTTCTCTAAATAATTTCATTACTTCTTTGGCAATATCGTATTCCCTAGGATACATGGTTTTCGTTTCTATTAAAAAAGGATTTCGAATTTCTAACCCCTGTGAAACCCTGGCAACCGTATACATTAAGTGATCGGTCAAGGCTACATGGATATGTTCATTCAACGAAGCATCTGCCCTGCTTTTGATTAACTCAATAGCGGAAATAATCACTTTCTGTAAGTCATCCTCTAAATATGGTAGAAGCTTAATATAGTTCGTTTGTATTTTTTCATTTTTAAGGACGAACAGCTTTTCTACGCTAGCTGTTTCGAGCACCTCTTTCTGCTTTCGGTTGAAGCCGATGCCCTTTCCTATTAAAACGACCTCCCCATAGTCGGAGTGACCTGCAATGACGACATTATTATTCAAAACTTTAGATATAGTAATGACAGACATCTTAATTCCCCACTTTTTGCTTAGACATACAAAACTTATCGTATATGAGCAAGAAAAAGAAATCAATTATTTTACCTTCTAATGAATTGTGTTAATCATGTGAAAGACAAAGTGAACGAACAAAAAGAAGGAGTTTATTTCAACTATCCTTTTTGTGATGTCTGTCTGACAGGTAAAGTAATGATAACTTTTGTTCCGAATCCAACCTTACTTTTAATTTTAAATATTCCTTTATGGTCTTGGATAATTTTGTTACTCATCGTGAGCCCAAGTCCCATTCCTTTTTCTTTTAATGTGAAAAATGGTTCCCCAATTTTTTCAAGTCGCTCTTTGGGGATACCCACTCCTGTGTCAATCACTTCAATTTGAACATGATCTCCCACTAGTTTAGTACGAATTTTCGTTCTTCCTCCATCTGGCATCGCATCAATTGAATTTTTAATAACATTGACAAACACTTGGATCAGTTCATTCATATCTCCATAAAGAACAGCATGTTCAGCGTCATTTTCCACGATAACCTTGACATTATATAGGGTAGCTTCGTGAGATGTGAGCTTGATGACATAATCGATCAGTTCTTTTAATTCAAATTCCTTTAAGATTTTGCTTTGCGGCTTAGAAAATACGAGTAATTCACTCACAATCTGATTAATCCGTTCCAGTTCGGAAAGGATAATGTCGGATATATGAGATGTTGCTTCATTCTTTTCCTTCTGTAATTGGACAAAGCCTTTTATCGTCGTAAGTGGATTTCTGATTTCATGGGCTATTCCCGCAGCTAATTCTCCTACCACAGAGAGTTTCTCTCTTCTAAGTGCAAGCTCTTCTGCTGCTTTTACCTTTGAAATATCTCGACCAATTGTGACTAGACCTTTTCTACTTCCTTCATCATCGAATAAAGGAACCTTAATTACATCAAATGTCTTGATTTCTCCACTTAGGACGGGAAATGATTCTTCCATACGAGTAGTCATTCCTTGTTTCCAGGCTTCCTCATCCGAGTCAACACACCCTAAGAATGGCTCTTTAAAGAACGGAAACATTTCTGCTAGTTCTTTATCTGTTTTGTTTTTATATGGTTTACCATGAAGTTGGTAGAGGTCTTTTCCATATTCGTTTACACGGATCCACCTACCCTCTCCATCCTTAAAACAAACAAAATCAGGCATCGCATTAATCAGTGTCGACAACTCATTTTGTTCCTCCATTGCCTTAATATAGGCATCATGTTTCTTAATAATAAGATGAATAAGAACGGTTGTGAAAACGACAAAGATCAAACCTTTACCGATTTGATAATAACTATCATAAACGGAAGGAAATAGATCAATTACATATTCAGAGAAAGTTATCCATATTAGGCTTGCCAAGAAATAGATAAGTAGCAATCTCTTCTTGAAAAGTGTTTTTATAGACATGACAAGCACCCCATTACCATTTGACAACAAGAATTTTTTCCTGTATAATAAAAATTTGTTCCCTATTAAATTTAACATAATTATTTTATATAGATATAGATAAATTTAATTTTACGTTTTATCTTTTACATTTGGGAAAGACTTATTCACACTGGACCGGCTTCGGAGCCGAAAGGACGAAAGAGAGGTAGGGCTTTCGTTGTTTAAGATTTTCAAATCTACCGCGGCATGTATGTATCATCAATTATGTAATTAAAGTTTTATTACGCCCAAAAGTAAGAACCAACCGTGTATAGCGGTTGGTTCTTTTTCATTTTACAATAAATACTTAGCGCCGTGGAGACTAATCTCCTTTTTTGCTTTAGGTTCTATTCCAACTAGAAAAGGACGTTCCCCTCTTGGATGTTCCTTTAAGCTAATAAAGTACACATCGATTGTGTCAAAATGGACCTTTATAGCTTTTTGTTCAGTACCCGGTATCGTTGAGTTATCAACTGTGCCATTTAATACTTTTGCCCAAATATCTGCAAGATACTCTGCCTGTTCCACAGCGTATGCAATAAAGGAAATGGATTTTGAGTCTGGAACATAAACCTCTTTTTCAACAAGCTCTTGTTCCCTAACTTTATCGTCTTCCCCCCACTCAATGAAAAATGGCATTGGGTGGGTATGATCAATAAAGAGCATTGACCATTGGAGAATGGAGCCATCTGGTCGCTTTCTGGAGCCTGGGAAAGGTCCAATTGTTTTGATACCTTTTTGTATAAGTTCTTGGTTGGTTTTTTCTATCGAGTTGGTCCGAAAGGCAATTTGTGAAAGGCCTTCTCCTCGTTTAAAATCTTCATACAAATGACGGCTAAATGGGTGGCTACCTTTCTTTGTAACCTCTAGATTGTTAATCCCAATCCATTCAATGTAAGCAAGGTTTTTAAAATAACATAATGAATTATAGGTCCCCCAAATCTCATGATTACCACCTTTTGCTGTATGGAATCCAAGAAGTTGAAATGCTGTCATTGCCTCATATGGATCTTTAACATAATGGACAACATGGTCAAAATGAATATCCAATCAATCTTCCCCCTAGCCTAATTTTAATTACATTTTACCATTAAAAAAATAAGACCCTTACAATCGGGGTCTTATTTTTCGCTTTTCTTATGCACCTAGTTGTTGAGATGGGTTTGTGTATGTTTCAGTGTCAAGTTCTTTCGTTACTTTACTTGTAAGAACACCTGCTGTCATACTACCGCTAACGTTAAGTGCTGTACGTCCCATGTCAATTAAAGGCTCAACAGATATCAATAAACCTGCTAATGCTACTGGAAGGTCAAGTGCTGACAATACGAGAATGGCAGCAAAAGTTGCTCCTCCACCAACTCCAGCAACACCGAAGGAACTAATCGCTACAATCACTACGACTGTTAAGATAAAAGTTGGATCCAATGGATTAATACCAACTGTTGGTGCAATCATCACCGCTAGCATCGCTGGGTACACACCCGCACATCCGTTTTGTCCAATGGAAAGTCCAAATGAACCCGCAAAGTTTGCAATTCCTTCTGGAACACCTAAATCATTCGTTTGTGCTTTGATGTTAAGTGGTAACGTACCCGCACTACTTCGTGACGTAAACGCGAAAGTTAAAACAGGAAAAGCCTTCTTCACATACGTAATTGGATTTAATCCAGCTAATGTAATCAACAATAAATGGATTGCAAACACTATCAATAACGCAACATAAGATGCTACAACAAATTTACCAAGCTTATATATCGCACCATAATCACTCGTAGCCGTCACACGTGTCATAATCGCAAGAACTCCATATGGAGTTAAACGTAAAATTAACGTTACAACGCGCATGATAACCGAATAAAGGGCATCAATAATTTTCGCAAACAACTCTGCATTCTCAGGATCTTTACGACGAACTCCAAGGAAAGCAATCCCTATGAACGCTGCAAAGATAACAATAGCAATCGTTGATGTGGAACGAGCCCCAGTAAAGTCTAAGAATGGGTTTGCAGGCAATAAGTCAACAATCTGCTCTGGGAATGTTTTATCTTGAATACCAGCATATCGTTCTTCTAGAGATGCTCCTCTAGCTTGTTCTGCCTCTCCAGCTTCAATTTGAATAGCTTCTAAGTCAAATGCAACCGTTGTTCCAATCGCAACAAGTGCTGAAAGTGCAGTTGTACCTACTAAAATCCCAAGGATTAGAACACTAATTTTTCCGATATTATTTGCCAATTTCATTTTTGTAAAAGCTGATACGATGGAAATGAACACTAGTGGCATAACAATCATTTGTAAAAACTTCACATAACCATTTCCAACGATATTAAACCAACTAATTGACTCGGAAATGATTTCTGAATCAACACCATAAATGAGTTGTAGGACGAGACCAAAGACAATCCCTAGTCCTAGTGCTGCAAATACACGTTTTGAAAACGAGACATGTTTTTTCTGCATATAAAACAATAATAGTAGTAATAAGACCATAAAAACGATATTTACAATACCAAGTAAACTCATATGTATTACCCCCTTTTATTTACTAATGTATTAAAATATAATTGCTTACTGACCATACGTCAAGTACAAAATAGCCTAATTTAAAAATTTATATGGATTTCCCCTCAAATTTAATACGCCTAGAACCACATGATTCTAGACGCGTTCATCCAATCTTTATGCAACTTTTATTGCCTTGCCAAACGGGACTTTTGGTACATAATCATCTGGTACAAGCCAAAACACTTCAGCCTTTACATCTAACTCATCGTAAAAATAACCGGTAACATCGGTTATATAAAAAAGAGTATCAATTTTCTCTTCGTCCGCCCATTCCAGCACCTCAGTATAGGAGGACTTGCCATGCGTAAAATATTTAATGGTAGGGTTTTGAATCGGTGTGATGGTTCTTATTTTAAAATCAGCTTGGACAAGCTGTGTTTCTGGGATCATTTCACCAAAAAACTTTATGATATTGTTTATCAAAACTGAACGGACCTGATTTGTTGATGTATCAACTGCTAATGCTATTTTTTTGCCTTTACGGTCCTTAAGTAAACCCATTAGTGACCTTTGCCATCTCACGCATCCTCAACTCCTCATGCATAATCACCAAAGGATGATTACCTGTCTACCTTAAGCGACTAGAAACTCGAGAAATTTCAACTCATCCGAAGAGGCAAAAGGCGCCTCTTAGTCGGAGTATCCGACGCACAGGAAGTGCTAGTGCCGACTTTGCCACAGGACGTGGCGCCTTAGTCGGCCAATTTTCTCGTTTCTGGGCGAGTCGCTCTCAGTTTTCTCCTTGGCTCCACTATTTTGTCACGTTTTTCGACCAAATATGAACGGTTTAAATAACAATACTTGGATAGGTTATAGGCGTGCGCAAAGGTAAAACTATCAATAATTGGGGGAATGAAAAATGAAAATTTCGAAACAAGAGTTAGTTCAAAAACTTGAATCAAATAACGGATATGGATTTGTTGAATTAAATGGTGTACTGCATGAGATTAGACTCCTTGCTGGAAATCAAATTGCTTTTTCAGGTGCATGTTGGAGATGGGAACAAACAGAAATGCCATCATCCAATGGGGACTATAACGTGGTAACAGATGTACTTATAGAAGGGGAACCGGTTATACCACGTTTTCCAACTCAGGATTCCTATGAATTCTACGAAACGGTTACAGACTTTTCATAAGCATCTTTGTGGTTAGATTTTCCTTTTTCATTTATAGTAAATGCAAACAATTAAAAATTGAAGGAGGAATACATAATGTCAAACTTAAAACCATGGTTTGAAAAAGGCATGAACCAATACGATTACATTAACAGCATGCAAGTTCACAAGGAGAACCTATTAAAAGTATATAATGGGTTTCAATTAGACGAAACTGACAAAGAATTACTTCATGCACTTCAGGAAAAAGAGTTAAAAGCAATCATTTTAGCCGCTGATTGGTGTGGAGATGCAATGGTCAATCTCCCTATTTTAATGAGAATTGCAGATGAGGCCTTACTAGAAACTCGCTATTTAATCCGTGATGAGAATTTAGAGTTGATGGATCAATACCTTACAAATGGTAAAGCCCGTTCAATTCCAATCATCATTTTCGTTAATAAAGAGTTTGAAGAGGTGGGCAAATGGGGACCAAGATCTCCAGAGGCTCAAGCGGTTGCTGATGAGTTGAAGGCAAATGTACCTGATAAAGAGTCTCCTGAATACGATGCGGCTTTCAAAGCATTTATTAAATCATTCACAGAACGGATCACTACAGATGAAGTGCTTTGGAGAGACATTAAAAATAGTATAATGGCTACATTAAAAAACGCATAATTTTTGAACACTAAAACATATACTATATTTGAGACCGTCCACCACTTCCAACTTCGCAACGTTGCGGGACTAACCAGAACGGAAATGCGGGCGGTCTCTTTATGTGTTTAGATGGGTAAAAATAAATGGAACAAAAAGAGAAAAGTAAAAAGAAAAGCCGTTGTGTAATGGAATTTCCGGCGAAACCCGGAGGATTTTTTATGACGAAGATATCCTGCAAAAAGAGTAATTGCTAAAAATAGAATGGCTAACATACCACTTATCATCTTCGGATTTGTATACCCGATTAACTCCCCTAGCTTTACGAGCATGATTCCCCCATGAAACACAATTAATATCGTTCCGATGAATGCAAGCTTGATATGAGATTTCATCATTTTTCGTGACATTTTCGCAAGTGCTATTTTGAGTTTCCGTACCTTCGTCCTGCGGATGACGAGAAAGATAAAATACATATTCACATTTACAATAAATAAAATGATTGCGATTTGAGCGAAAACCTGCCCTAGTGTGACGATCTGCGAGTCATGCGACCTAAAAATCCATATGTATATAAACGTACTGATCACGAGTAGTGCATTTAAAAGAATCCAAATAAAATAGGCCATCTCTTACCTCCCCTTCTCTCTTGTTCCCATTTTAACAGATGGTTATGAAACTTGTTGTGTGGGATGTCACTAGGTGTACAGTGGTATAGGATTGCTATCTTCTACTTTTTTTGCATCTGCGGAGTTGATAGATTGGTTACTGGTTACCGGTTTGCTTTCTCCTAATTTTAACCAAGTGCAAGGATGTTAACTAGGTTTGCTAGTTCGCTCTCTCCTAATTTCATCCAAATGCAAGGATGTTTACTAAGTTTGCTGGTTCGCTCTCTCCTAATTTTATCCAAGTGCAAGGACGGTAATGTAGTCCCCAGGTTAGCCTTCTCCTAAACACAACTAAACACAATGAAGGTAACACTGTTTTCCAACAATCATTCTTCCCACAAGCTTCTCATTAACAGCATATTAGTTTCCATCCTCCTAATCTACTTACAAACGTGCTAAAATTAAAATAGAATAGGAAAATGGAGGGAATTTGATGTCTACTTGTAATATCGATCATTCGAAAGCCGATGTTGTTAAAAAGCTCCAGAGCCAGGAAAGCTTTTTGCCCAACGAACTCTATAACAAGGCGGCACTGTTTTTAGAGCAAGAGCACACGCAACTCACATTAAATGAATTGTTTCACCTATTAAAAAAATATGATTTAGTGACTGAAGAAGAACAACAAAAGCGTAATCTTGCAATGGAGGAACTCTTCCAAGCATAACGAAAGGCACCACAATCAACTGTGGTGCCTTTCGACTATCCTTTTATTCGACAACTGCACTTTTCTCCTCGATGTACTTGCGAATCACAGAAAGGAAATCTTCCCCGTAACGCTCTAGTTTTGTCTTAGCAACGCCTTTAATTTCAAGCAACTCTTTTTCTTCCGTCGGCGCCACTTCACTCATTTCACGTAATGTACTATCGGAAAAGACAATATATGGCGGCACTTGATCCCGGGTCGAAATTTCTTTTCTGACCTCGCGAAGAATTTCAAATAATGTATTATCAGTTACAACCTGTTTTTTCATCACCTGTTCCTTCTTATAAATTTTTACTTCCCCTTTAAGAACAGGCAGAGCTTTTGCATCAAGAATAAGCACTGGATACTGTGAGTTTGTCAGTTTGACATAGCCTTCGGCAGCTAAATAGTCGATTAATCCGACAATTTGTTTTTCAGAATATCGCTTGAGCAGGCCATATGTGGATAAGGATGTAAACCCTAATTCAAGGATTTTTTTGTTTCTTGATCCTTTCAACACCTGGGCAACTAACGTCTTTCCAAATCGTTCTTTCATTCGTTTGATACAGGAAAACACCATGAGCGATTCTGTGGTTACATCTATTTTTTCACGGTCATCCGTACAGTTAAAACAACGACCACATTCGGGACTTTCGTTCTCTCCGAAGTATTCTAGAATATAGGTTTGTAGGCATTTTTCTGTATGACAATAATCAATCATTTGCTGTAGCTTATAATATTCTTGCTCTTTTTTGCCTTCATCCATTGTCGATTGCTCAATCAGGAACTTTTGTAGCTGGATATCCTGTGAAGCGAATAAGAGGTAACAATCACTTTTTTCACCATCACGCCCTGCTCGTCCCGCTTCTTGATAATACGCTTCTATATTTTTCGGGAGGTTGTAGTGAATGACAAATCTTACGTTACTTTTATCAATCCCCATTCCAAACGCATTAGTCGCAATCATGACATTGACCGTATCAAATAAGAAATCCTCCTGAGCCCTTTTTCGCTCCTCATCGGAAAGTCCTGCATGGTATTTTCCTACTAAATGTCCTTCTTTTTCTAAAAACGCATGAAGTTCATTGACTTCCCGGCGCGTTGCAGCATACACAATTCCAGATTGGTTCTTATTTTCTTTTAAAAAGCTTTTGACAAAATCTCGCTTGTTCTCACCTTTTAGGATATTAAATGTTAGATTTTCTCTAGCAAACCCGGTAATAAAGACAGCAGATGGGGTAATTTGCAATTGGCTGCAAATATCATCCTTTACTTCAACAGTTGCGGTTGCAGTTAATGCAGCAACAACTGGCTTTTCCGAAAGTTCCGCAATCATATATTGGATGTTTCGATAGCTAGGCCTGAAATCATGTCCCCACTGTGAAATACAGTGTGCTTCATCAACAGCAATCATTGAAATGGGGATAGAAGATAATAGAGATCGAAATTGAGAGGATTCGAGTCGTTCAGGAGCAATATAAATGATTTTATAACGGCCAAGCCTTGCATCCTGCAGCCTTTCCTGAATTTCCTGCAAGGAAATACTACTATTGATATAAGTAGCCGCAATTCCAACTCCGAGCAAAGTGTCTACCTGGTCCTTCATCAAGGAAATCAAAGGAGAAATGACGATTGTTATTCCTTCAAAAATCAAGGCTGGAATTTGATAGCATAAAGACTTCCCGCCCCCAGTTGGCATAATCGCGAGTGTATCGTTTCCTTCTAAAATGTTCTCAATAATGGATTCCTGCCCAGGTCTGAAGGAAGAATATCCAAAATACGACTGTAATACCTGTTTCGCTTGTTCAATCATAAAAAACACCTTTTTAAAATTATTTTACTGATTTTGGCAAAAATGTGCGTTTGACGTAGTGTACTACCCCACATGTCCGCATGACTTTGTGCATACTATACAGTGTGGTGTTAGCTCCTTATTCTTTATCTGTTCGTGTTAGGAAGTGAGTATTCACTTCCTCTTTTTTTAGTCCAAAACGATTTGAGTTTACAAAGACGTTGCCACAGGACGTGACATTTTGTCTTTGATCAATAGATAAGATAATTATAAAGGAAGAACTTAAAGGTGTGAAGGGTGTCCACGATATGGTAAGATAAAACTTATTAAATATATTGAGGGATGAAACACGTGAGTAATGCAAATCTACAAGTATCACAATCTTACGAAAAAAAATCTTTTTTATTAGAGCATACACATTCACTTCGAAATAGACTTCCTGGTGTGGCTCTTGTTTTTATTATAGGCGTTTTGGCGAACTCATTAGGTAAGGATTTTCCGTTGATCGGCGGAGCGGTAATTGCCATCATCATCGGAATCATGGTCCGAAACTTTTTGGGTATTCCGACTGTTTTCTCAGAAGGAATTTCCTACACATTGAAAACGTTGCTTAAGACAGCCATTGTTCTACTTGGTTTTGGTCTTAGTTATGCGAGTATCTTTCAACTAGGATATGAAGCCATTCTATTAGTTGTAATAGCGGTTTTAGCGGGGATTGTTTTTACATTTTTATTGGCCAAGCTCTTTAGGTTGAGTGGAAATATTCCCATTCTTGTTTCTCTTGGAACGGCGATATGTGGAGCTACAGCCATTGTGACATCAAGCCCCATTGTTCGTGCAAAAGAGGAAGAAACCGCCTATGCGATTAATACCATCTTTGCTTTCAACGTGCTGGCGGTGTTGTTTTACCCACTAATAGGACAACTTTTTTCCATGCCAGACCATATTTTTGGAATCTGGGCAGGTGTCGCAATACATGATACTTCATCCGTAGTAGCTGCTGGATATAGCTATAGCAGTGCTGCAGGCGATACTTCCGTCATCATCAAATTGATCCGAACACTTATGCTCGTACCAGTTACTCTCATTCTATCTATCATTGTTTCTATGAAATCAAAGGGAGCCGCGGGCAGCAAAGTCAAAATAAGTAAAGTATTTCCGATTTTTATCTTATTTTTCGCTGGAGCGGTGGCGGTCAATACGATCTTCTCGCTTCCAACATCGATTACGAGTGTAACAGATGGGGTTGCCAAATTTCTAATCATTATGGTCATGGCAAGTGTGGGGCTAGGTACTGATTTCAAAAAGATCAAATCAGTTGGCCTACGTCCATTATTCTTAGGGTTACTCTCATCTGTCATGATGGGGCTGTTAACACTAACTATTATCCAACTTCTTTATTAGAAAAGAAATTGAGGTTTTCCTTCAGGTGACTATGGAAGTTAGTGATATTCTGGATAAAAAATAATTGCGTGTCACCTTTAATTAGGCTGACATGCTTTTTTATGTTCTTAACGAAGAAACCAAGTTTCTTATTTACTAGATTTGTAGTACGTTCGCAAGTGGGAATGTGGGTATTTCAGACTTAGATCGATTAGTTCCAAGGTTGTTTGTCATAATTTCTGGCTGATTCGGACTCTACTTAATAAGTTCCGGCGATGGCTGTCAGAATCCACCGCTGATTCGGACTCTACATAAGAAATTCCGGCGTTGGCTGTCAGAATCCATAGCTGATTCAGACTCTACTTGATAATTTCCGGCAATGACTGTCAGAATCCACACCTGATTCGGACTCCACTTGTTATTTGCCAACGATGACTGTCAGAATCCACACCTGATTCGGACTCTACTTGATAATTTCCGGCGATGGCTGTCAGAATCCACACCTGATTCAGACTCTACTTGATAATTTTCGGCGATGGCTGTCAGAATTCACAGCTGATTCTGACCCAACTTTATAATTCCCGGCGATTTCTGTCCGAAACCTCAACTATTACATTCTTGTTAAAGCGCTTCACCAATACTTGTTCAAAATATCTTTTCTGCAGTTAGCAACAAGCCTAGTGTGATACCACAAATTCATTGCCCAACTTCTTTTCGTTCCTCTAAGATGTCACAAATCATTTGGATGTGAAAGGAAGCCCATGCTTTTTCACGAAAATGAAGAATCACACTAAAGAAAAGCAAGGCAAAGTAAATGATACTGAAAAGGATCAAATACAAATAACCCTTCCCAAACAGGAACTTTTGTAATTGGCTTGCAAAAAGAAACAAAAACCACGGGATTGCCGTAATTAATATAGGAATGATGCCAGAACCATTTTGCTCTTTTAACATGCGGTAATAAATGATTTGTAACGTGTGTGAATCAATTTTTTCATAAAAAGACTTGATACCTCGGACTTCCTCCATATCTTTTACATGTTGGAAAGTCGAGTCATGCTCTATATTCTTTTTTAGCCTAAGATAAATTTTATGTGCATCTCCACGAAACGAAATCAATGGTAACATCCCTTCATCCAATCAGAGTATATTGTTAGCCATTCCCGCTTTTGCCCATGAAAATGCCCCCAATTTTGGCTTGGGGGCGATAGTGTTATGCTGGAGGATCAATATTTAAATCATCCGCAATTTCTTTTTCTTGATATTGTGTATCTTTTCGAGCATTGAAGCGCTCTGCTTTTTCCACATACACCGCAATATTATAATCAGGAATACCAGCAAATTTTTCATAGCGTCCTCTTGGTAATAAAAAGTTACCTTCTGGGAAGTGAACGCCTAGATTTTTTCTGGCGATATCAGCAAACTTGGCTTTTCCTTGGAATACTCCAAAGCCATTGTGAACAACGATTGCTTCACCGTCTGCAACACGAAGCTCTTTCGCATCCATTGGATTAATTAATACATCATAACGTCCAGCCCCATTGAATGGATCAACCTCTTTATAAATCATCGAATTAAATTGCTTTCCACGGCGAGTCGTGAGTACGAATTGTTCTTCCTTTTTACCGAAATCAGGGATATCAACAGGGATTAGACTTCCCTTTCCATCCGGAGTCGGACACACTCCACCTTCACAAAGCCATGCTCCTCCCCATTGGAACACATCTCCTTTTTTCTTGAGGTGTTGTATACCGTTGTAGTTCGGATTGGCAATCGCAATTTCATCGCGAATTTCCTGTCCGCTTTTAAAATCAACTAAATGTGCGTTTTCAGGTTTAACTCGCTTGGCAAGGTCAACATAGATCTTCCACTCAGCGCGTGCTTCAGCAATTTCATTTTTATTCCCTTCAATTTCAGGTGAAAAATAAACCATGCGCTCTGTAGATGTTGAAGTTCCTCCACCCTCTTGTTCATATCTTGTTTTTGCCGGTAAAACAATAACGGCTTCTTTTGCATCCACGAGTGTTGAAGTGTTTAAAATAATATCTTGATGCACACGGATATCTAGTTCAGACAATGCTTTTTCAACAAACGTAGGGTCTGGCATCGTTTCAAGGAAATTGCCTCCAGACATATAATAAAGTTTTACCTTTCGCTCATGATCCTCTGGGAGTACGATATTTTCGAGAGTAACACCCACAATATCCCCTTGCCAATTTTGTATCTCAAAGCCCCAAATCTCTTCAAGGCGCTTCCTATTTTTTTCATCAAATTCGCCACCTGGCAGTACAAATGGATCGGCTCCCATTTCACCAGAACCTTGTACAGAAGAGTGTCCACGAAATGGCATTAGTCCGTTATACTTGCGACCTAAGTGGCCACGAAGCAAGGCAAGATTTGCAACCTGTGAAATATTATCAGTTGCAAATGAATGCATCGTTAAGCCCATTGCCCATGTGTACACAGCATTTTTACTTTTGGCTAAAAGTTGTGCAAGTTCTCCGATTCTTTCTTTTGATACACCGGATGACTTCTCAATTTCGTCCCAACTTTGCGCTTTGGCATGTGCTTTTAATTCTTCATACCCATTTACATGTTCCTTCACGAACTTATGATTAATCGCAGAACCTTGTTGTTTTTCTTCCATTTCAAACCAATGCTTCATAATTCCAAACATGAAGGCAATGTCTCCGCCAATGCTAACTTGGTAAAAATCATCTGCGAGCTTTGTTCCAAATAGGGCAGATTCCATATTAGATGGGATCCAGTATTTATCCATTGCAGGTTCTCTGTGTGGGTTAATAACTATAATTTTGGTACCACGCTTTTTAGCTTCAAGCATGTATTTCGTTGAAACAGGTGAACTGTTTGATGCAACACTTCCCCAGAATACCAATACGTCTGTACCCATCCAGTCCTGATAGTTGGATGTTGATGCCCCAACACCGATAGAACGCTTCATCGCTGTTTTACTAGGTGAATGACAAATACGGGAAGCGTTATCAATATGGTTCGTTCCTAAGAAACGAGATACCTTAGCAGCCACATAATAGGATTCATTCGTAATCCCTCGGGAAGTTAGGTAAAATGCATACTGCTTTGGGTTCAACTTCTTCATTTTATTTGCAATCATGTCCATCGCTTCATCCCAGGAAATTCTAGAAAACTTTCTTTCTCCTTTACGACGGATCATCGGATACGGAATTCTTCCGAGCTTTCTTAGTTCAGTGCTATTAAGCTTACGGAGCTCATCGATATCTGCATGTAGAATATCCGATTGAATCGCTGGCATTGTACTTAAACGCAGTACATTTAAACGTGTCGTGCACATATGTGGACCTGTCAATGTTTGATCATAAAGTCCAGAAACACCAAGTGCACATCCGTCACAAACACCTTGCGTTAATATACGAGTCGCATACCCTAGATTGTCCTTGTTTTCCCATGCAACTTTCATTGTATCTCGTATGTGTTTTGGCTTCACTTTTCCTAAACCAAATGGGATTGGACTGACCCAATGCTTTGGTTGTGGCATTTTTGTTGATTTTATAGGTCCCTGATGCTTTGTTTCTCCCACGTCTTACTCCTCCTTCTCCTCATTTCTCGTTATTACTATGTCTATGGTCAAAGTCAATATATATTCAAATACGCCATGGCGTATTTGCGCCCGATTTTTTTCGAGCTCGCTCGAAAAACTACCTTTGAAAAATCGTGGCATCCGCCGGAGGCTTTAAGATTATTCAGCAAAGCACTTGGGATTGCTGAATAATCTTAACTAAGCTTTCGGCATTTAAACATCTTAATCCTTCTAAAACTCTAAAATTATAGAAAAAACCACCGAAACATGATTCTCTACTTACATAGAAAAATGAAACGGTGGTTAGTCTTTAGCAGGGTCGCTACCAAGTGCCAACACAAGATTATTTTGTTTTAAACTTCTTCTCTAAATCTTGATCAAATACAAAGACTGACATTCCGAAATCTCGATCAATATCAATATCAACAAACAGATCAACTAGGTTTGAACCTAAAAACTCTTCCATTTCAACTGGTCTATTTTTTCGGTACATTTCTTTTACCATTTCGGTTCTTGCCGCACGAAGCATTTGTTTTCCTTCATCCGCACCGGCAATAAATTTTTCAACTGGTGATAGGTTTCCTTCCATCTCACATATGGCCCAATTTTTACAAAAGGTTGTGGTGATTTTGCTAGGTCCTTTCCCCATGTGCTTTTTCCGAAACGACCTTACTAGATTGCTAAACTCGGCTTCGTATTTATTCATTTTTTGTCTACCTCTTACTAGTTACTCATTAACCTAAAGTTAATCAAGATTACAAAGAATGTCAACCAGCAAGCTCAGCAGCATTCGTAGATTGTTGCTTTCGAAGTTTTTTAATATCCAAACGAATTAGCAGTGAAACCGCTAGTGCCACTGCAAAGAGTGCAGTAAATACTGTTAAGCTTTGTGTATAGCTTCCAGTTGTGTCCCGAATCCAAGATGCGAACATTGGACCAGCAAGACCTGCCGCTGCCCATGCCGTTAAAATGTAGCCGTGAATTGCACCAAGCTGTTTTGTTCCAAACAAGTCCCCAATGTAAGCTGGGATTGCAGCGAACCCACCACCGTAACATGTATAAATAAGTGCCAGTAATACCTGAAATAACACTGGATTCGACACATGTGGTAGTAACGGAAACGCAATTACTTGGATAAGGAAAAATACTGTATATGTATTAGGCCTCCCTAAGTAATCAGACACTGACGCCCAACCAATTCGACCAAGCCCGTTGAATGCGCCTAAGACTCCTACTAACGCTGCAGCTGCAACTGGAGTTAAGCCTACGCTTTCCTGTGCAAGTGGAGAAGCAGCAGAGATGATTGCTATACCGCACGTAACATTGATAAAGAGCATAATCCATAAATAATAAAAACGTTTTGTCTTTACCGCTTGGTTTGCCGTTAATTGTGATAAATCCTGTTTTACCTTCTTCGCTCCACTCGAAACCTTCTCTTTAAAGCCAGCCGGTAACCAGCCTTCTTTCGGTGGTGCAAGGTAAAGTGACGCCAAGATCATAATGATAAAATAAGAGATTCCAAGAATATAAAACGTATTTGCAATTCCTACTGATACAATGAGTTTTTGCATGATGGGACTACTGATCAACGACGCAAATCCAAACCCCATAATCGCAAGGCCCGTTGCCATGCCACGTCTGTCAGGGAACCATTTTACAAGTGTTGATACTGGAGCAATGTATCCAACGCCTAGACCAATTCCACCTAACGCACCATAGAATAAATACAATAATGGCAATGATTCTAGGTTAATCGCAAGACCAGATCCCGTGATACCGACACCAAAGAATATAGCAGCTAAAATGCCAGATGCGCGAGGGCCATATTTTTCAACAAAATGCCCTAGGAAAGCTGCTGATAATCCTAAGAAAAGAATCGCGATACTAAAGGTCATGCTGATGTCAGTTAAATCCCATCCGAATTCTGATTGTAGAGGTTTTGTAAATACGCTCCAGGCGTAAACAGAACCGATTGATAAGTGAATTCCAACGGCCGAGGCTGCAATCAGCCAACGATTTTTTGTCTTTTCCATTTCTTCTCTCCTTTGTTTTGAAATAATAGGTTACATTTTGCAGTAGTTAGAAAAAATAAAAAAACCGCCAGCAGCCTTATGCTTGAATAAGCATAAAAAGGATGATGACGGTTAATTTCCTTAGCAGGTTCGCTACTACAAAATTAACAGTAATCGTTTCCAAAATCGCACCTTTTGCAGCAGAGACAGGTTCGCTATCCTGTGACAAAAGTGTGTCAATATTGTGAACTATATAATAAAATATTACCAAAGCTAGCAAAATAAAACAATAGCTTTTATTTAACTATTACGAGTAGTGAAAATTTTTTATTGTTGTCCTTCCAATAAAAGTATGATTATATATTTAGTAACTAGATGCGTTATTCAATCTTGAAAGGAAAGTGAGGTGTATAGATGATGGATTCCATTACTGTTAGAAAAGGGATTATCAAATTTGAAGATGGTCAGCTTTTTGATGAGGAAGATCAAATTGTGACTGAATTTCCTTTGACTATTATCTTGAACCAGCAGGAATTTGCAACGATGGTTTGTACCCCTTCAGAGCTTGATGAACTGGTAATTGGCTTTTTAGCTTCAGAAGGAGTCATCCGTTTTAGAGACGAAATTAAAAGTCTCCATATCGATGAAGGCCAAGGCTATGCGTATGTTGATACGACTAAAGAAGTGACAACAAGCCAGGAATATTATTCAAAGCGTTTTATCGGTTCCTGTTGTGGAAAAGGTAGACAATTCTATTTTGTGAATGACTCAAAAACAGCCAAAACATCAACATCAACCATTACCCTCACACCTGAAGAATGCATAACCTTAATGAACGAAATGCAACAAAGCAGTGTTGTTTTTAAAGATACGGGCGGTGTACACAACGCAGCACTTTGCACTCCAAACGAAATGATTGTGAATCGAACCGATATTGGCAGACATAATGCTCTTGATAAAATCTATGGATATTGCTTAAATCATAAAATACCTGTTCGTGATAAAGTGATTGTGTTTAGTGGTAGAATTTCTTCTGAGGTATTATTAAAGGCCGCGAAAATTGGGGTTGGGATTGTTTTATCAAAGTCAGCACCAACCGATTTGGCTATTAAAATGGCTGAAGAACTGAATATAACTGCCGTTGGTTTTATCCGCGGAGGAAAGCTAAATGTCTATTCACATCCAGAACGAATTGTGCAGAATTTGGTTGAGACTACGAGATAAAAGGAAAAGAGATTAGTAGGTTTCCCTCTACTAATCTCTTTTTTCGATACTATTTCCTATCGGCTATATTTTTTGGGTATCACCCATATTTTTTCGGTATCAGCCATAAATTCAAATGATCAGCCATATTCTTCATTATTGGCCATACCTCTCATTTACGTGTGTTGAAACAGCTCTTGTACGTTTTTCATGAACTCCTCAGACTGTTTATTGCTTGATCCTTTCATCAAAAGCTCTCCAATTGAAGCTAATTTACCAGTCATTTCAAAGTCCATTTCATATTCAACAAGTGTTTGATTCGGTTCGATTGTTTTTAAGTTTGCCGTAAGGGTATTTGTAAAGGAGCCCGCAAGTGAAACGGGTTTCCCTTTCATTTCTACGACAATCTTTTCATTTTCGATTGACTCTTTTAACTCCCCAACTCCCTGAATTTTAATCGGGACAAACTGCACCTTCACCTCTACCAATGTTTCATATTTTGTTGGACTTAATTGCTTCACTTTTTTACAGCCGGGAAAACATGGGCCTAATTTCATTGGGTCCATAAAAACTGAATAGACACTTTCTCGGTCTGCATGTACGATAAATTTGTTAGCTTTTTTCAAGATCCCACTCCTTACGATTTTTTCTAAGATGATGTTACAATTTTATTAGCAAAATTTTGTTATAGAACTAAAATGATAAATCGTAAGACAACTGTCACAGTCTATTATTTCAATAGGTTTTTGATATAATGGGTAAAATAAAGATAGATGTTTGTATAGAGGAGAGACTTTTTATGGCTTTTGGAATTAGACGCAAGGAGCTTCTCGAGTGGAAAAGGAAGGTTTCACAAGGAGAAATTGCGTTTTTGACGCATTATTGGATTGACGACCGTTTTCCTGGGATGACGACCGTGACAAAAGTCGGCTGTGCTGACCTTGAAAAACTTAAAAATTGGGGCAAACAATATGGCATTCCTTCAAAGTATATCCATAACCGGACTGGATTCCCCCACTTCGATTTATTAGGAGAAAGACAAATTGAAATCTTAAAAAATGAAAACATGCTCCACCAATTAGAAAGATTTAAGGGATAAGCCTTATGTACTATTTTCTTTTCCAAGGATTTATGTAAAATAAGAAATGGTTTGAAAGGAGAATTTACTCATGATTAATGAATTTAAAAAGTTTGCCCTCAAAGGCAATGTAATTGATCTTGCAGTCGGGGTTATCATTGGTGGAGCATTTGGAAAAATCGTTACATCACTTGTGAATGATATTATTATGCCTCTAGTTGGTTTCTTACTAGGTGGAGTCGACATATCTAAAGCTTCAATCCCCTTTAATGGTGAAAAAATCATGTACGGTGCTTTTCTACAAACAGTCGTGGACTTTTTAATTATTTCCTTTTCTATTTTTCTCTTTATTCGCTTTTTCCAACGGTTTAAGAAAAAAGAAGAAGAAAAACCTGCCGATCCAACTCCATCAAAAGAGGAGCAATTGCTTACTGAAATTCGTGATTTACTAAAAGAACAACGCAGCTAATTGAAAAAGGTTGTCCGAGTCATAATTGACTATGGACAACCTTTTTTATACTTCCCAAGGTAATGCAATGCTAAATTTAGACGCCATTTTTTCGTTTTCTTTTTTGCGTCTTTTCCGATTTTCTGCACGGTCTTTTGCTGATTCGTGAAGCATCTTTTCTTCTTCAGACTTCGGAATGACCTTTGGAACGGGTTTTGGTTTCCCCTTCTCATCTAAGGCAACAAAGGTTAAAAACGACAGTGCGCAAATATGACGTTCTCCCGTATATAAGTCCTCTGCAATCACCTTTACAAAGACCTCCATAGACGAGCGTCCCGTGTAGGTAACGAAAGCCTCTAGACAAACAGAGCTACCTTCGTTAATCGGATGAAGAAAATCCACAGAATCTGTTGATGCTGTAACAACCGGTGAACGTGAATGTCTTACGGCTGAAATAGAAGCGACATCATCAATATAGGCCATCAGTTTACCACCAAACATGGTTCCATGGTAATTTGTATCAGGTGGAAAAACATTACTTGTCTTCACAACAAAGGATTCTTTGCAGTACTTTGCCTCTTCCATATGTATGTCCTCCTTCGCTATTTTTTTATATTCTTCACGTATTAGATCAATTTCAAACGAACGAGTTTTTCTCCCCAAGGTGCTACCCCATTCGGTTGAAAGCCTGTACGTAAATACGTTCTTTCTGCCTCGATATTATCTGGGTTATACCCGATGATGATTTCTTTGGCATCTGGTTTAACTTTAATATTTTCAATTACCTGCAAAAGAGCGTTAGTGCCGAAGCCATTCCCCTGGTATTTTTCATCAATCATAATACGGTAAATCCAATAATTATGATCATCCTCATCTAAACCGTACATTGTAAAACCCACCATTTTATCATCTGCATAAATAGCGAGCGCCTCAAAGTTTGGCAAAAACTGTACTTCTGCTAATGAATAAAGATTTGAAGCGATAAAACCTTGTTGGTCCATACTTACTTTTAAATCAATACATTCCTCCCAATTATCACGTGTGATTTTTTGTAAGGTCACTGTCAAGTGAGTATCCCCCGATACATTAGTATAAGGAGGTTTTATGGCCTCCCAACATATAATCGTATGCGTTCGGGCTAAATATTTCAATCTTTTTTTAAAGAAAAACGTTAGCCAAATGACTAACGTTTGTTATGCGGTGAACTTTTGTTCAACACGTTCAAATGAGTATACACGATCAATGAAGAATGCATAGATTGAAGCTAGTATCTGCTGGAAGAGCATTCCTACAACGACCGGAACCGCAACCTCGGCCGGGAAGAATGCAATCGCAATGACGGCACCTGCGCTAATATTCCGCATCCCCCCCGTAAAAATAAGGGCGATAATGACATCAGATTCTAGCTTTAGCAGGCGACCGATTCCCCATGAAATCATATAACCACAAAACGCGATAAAAAATACAACTGCGCCCGTCATGATTAGTTTCAAGTCCACATTTTTCAAATAAGGCGCAATCGTTGCACTATTAATCATCACCACGACACCGAGACCAATCTTTGAAAATGGAGCCAAAGTCGGACTAAGCGATTTTGTACATTTGCCCTTTGTAAAATGATTGACGAGCATACCAAGGATAGAGGGTAGCACAACCATAAAAAGGAGGCCTTGCATGATGCTAAGAATATCCATTTCAACATTACTGCCGACAAACAAAGTTAAACTATACGGCACAACAAAAGGTGAAATTAATGTATCAATTAATATAATCGAAAGCGTCAATGCAATATTACCATGTTTCATTGCCACCCAGATAAAGCTTGATATCCCGGTTGGTATCACAACTGCTAAAATCATTCCGGTGATCGTAAAACTGTCACCAGGAAAGGTTAAATGACCGACAACCCAAGCCCAGGCAGGCATGATTAAATGTAAAGTTATAAGAGCAATCAAGATTGGAAATGGATGAGTGAGAGCTCTCTTTAAAGAACTAAAACTTGAACTTAATGCCCCTGAAAAAGTGATAAATGCAAAAATCCACGGTACTAAATATGAAAACGGAGCTAAATACGCAGTTAATAAAACACCAAGTACTACACTTGTAGGTGTAATGAGCGGCATAAGTTTTTCTAGTTTTTTATTGAGTTTCTGTAACATTATCATTCTCCTAAGGACTGAGTATCATTTCTGTAAGACCGTTATTTTAGTATACTACAATTTTAGCACGACAGTAGTTGTCCAACATAAATTTGGGTAAAATTAACATAAAAAAGAAACACCTTAAACGAGTGCTTCTTTAAAGTTTTGCTAGCCGATCATAAACATCCCTTAATGTACGGCATCCTAACTCTTGGATTTTTTGTAGATAAAGTGACCAAAGCTTGGCTGTTAAAACAGCATCTCCTAACGCATGATGTCGATTTGTTACTGCGATTTGGTGATATTCGCATAAGTCTTCTAATCTAGTTAATCGTAAATCCGGTTCTACTAACCTGTATAAAAAGGAGGTATCAATAATCCGATGTTTAAATGGGGTCCGAAATTGCTTCCAACTTGCTGTATGCATGAAAGTTTTCTCATGATTCGCATGATGTGCTACGAGGGGATTCCCTTTCGCAAATTCAAAAAATTGAATGAGAACCTCCGAAAGTGGTGGGGCATTTTTTAACGTTTCAGATGTTATTCCCGTTAATACTTGAATCTTCTGAGGAACCTCATTTTTAGTGGATACAAGTGAATAAAATTGTTCATTTTCGCGAATTGCTCCGCCCTCCACTTTAATTGCACCAAGTGAAATAATTTCATCCCCTTGGTCTGGGTAGAAGCCCGTTGTTTCGATATCAAACACGACAACAGATAGCTCATCTAACGGTACTGTCAACTTATCCTCTTGTTGAAGATCTCTATGAATTTGACGTAGAAAAGCAACCTGTTGAAAACTAAGGCCTTGATTCCCACCCATTCCACTTGTATTTATTTTTCCATGAAGCCCACGTACAAATTGAACAAATGGTTCAAATGCCATAATTCAACCACTCCTCTAGACGATAATTGAACGAACATACTGATGTAGTTTGTAACCACTCTTCAAAATGTCGCGGAGTTCTTTTTTTCGTCTTTTATCTAAACTCTTAATGGGTATAAAATGACTTGCTTCGTAAGACTGAGTATGATTGTAGAGATTATTCCTTAGTGCGAGTAAAAGCTTGAAATGTTCGAGATAATTCTTAAAATCAGGGGGGTATCCTCTCTTTAGTAAAGCCTCAATACGATCAAGCGTGGATGTTTCTAACAAGCCTTCTTTGATCGCAAGCACTCGAATCGCGTTTACATAAGGTAGAAAAGCAGTCTGCTTTAAATCGACCGCTCCTACGTATTCTCCTTTTTCTTCTCCGACAAGTTGACCAAGTGGACCAATCGCTTTTTTGACAAACCTAATGTTTTCCAAATGCCTTGTTATCAGTTTTGTATTTACCTCCTGATTGGCAAGCATATGAGACTTTATCTCACGTAATAATGGATTACTTCCTACAAGAACTCGTGAATCATAAAAAATCTGCAAATAACGTATGGCCTCCCAACTTTCTTCTTCCATCCATAATGAAATCTGATGTTGCCACCCCTCTACAGAGTTACACCATAGAGGATTGGATGGCATAATTTTTCCCTCACAATATGGATATCCAATTTTGTATAAACCGTAAGAAAGCTCTTTTCCTAATTCACTAAAAAAATGAGAAGCTTCTTTTGAATGTTCAGCGTAGATAATTCCATGATCTTGGTCACTTACATATCCTTGCTCCAATCGACCTCCACTACCAGTAATAAACCATACAAATTCACAGGGAGGAGTTTTGGTTTTTTGCACCTGCTGCTCCAGTGCCAAATGTAAAATATATTTCATCACCTTATCATGAAAATGGTTTAGTGAATCTGTATCAATCTGATACTGGAAAATCAACTGCTCCCTTAAATTTTTAATTGATTCATATGTTTGCATGTCCTTGCTCATCAATACACCCCCTAAACCATAATGATAGCAAGCTCCTCTATTGCTAGAAGGCTTGCTGTTTCTATTACGAACTTAACTTATCTTCTTTAGCTAAGAAAACTTCAGGATAACCATAGCTGCCATGCTCACTAATGTCTAGCCCCATAATTTCCTCTTCCTCTGTTACGCGCAGACCACCCATCACCTTTTTAAGAACGGCAAGAATGATAAAGGAAACAACAAATGCATAGAGACCTGATGTCGCAACCCCTAAGAACTGTACGCCTAATTGAGTGAATCCACCACCATAAAACAATCCAGCCTGACCAACCGTTGCAAGCTCTGGTGTTGCAAAGAATCCAGTCGATAATGTACCCCAAATACCCGCTGCTCCGTGAACTGATAAAGCGAAAATCGGGTCATCGATCTTTCTCTTTTCAAAGAATCGCGCACTATAAAAGACAAGAATTCCGGCTACAAAACCAATCACCACAGCTGCCCATGTATCAACAAATGCGCAAGATGCTGTAATTGCAACTAACCCTGCTAATGCACCATTTAACATAGTCGGAATATCTGATTTACCTAATACAATCCATGAAATGAATAATGCCGCTACCACTCCAGCCCCTGCTGCCAAATTCGTATTTAGTGCAACGAATCCAAAGAATCCAGCATCTACAGATACCGTACTACCTGCATTAAACCCAAACCAACCGATCCAAAGAATTAATACCCCCAACGCTGTATACACTTGGTTATGTCCAAACAGAGTATTCGATGAACCATCCTTATTGTATTTTCCAATACGCGGTTTCAATAAAATCGTGGCTGCAAAAGCTGCCATTGCCCCTGTTAAATGAACAACCGTCGATCCCGCGAAGTCTTGCTTGCCATGCTCCGCTAACCAGCCGCCACCCCAAATCCAGTGAGCAACCACTGGATAAACAATCGCTGCGAAAAGGATGGTAAATACAAGGTACACTGATAATTTCGCTCTTTCTGCAAAACCGCCTGTTGCAATTGTAATCGCTATTCCTGCAAATGCTAATTGAAATAAAAAGAAAACAGATGAATTAAGACCTAAATCAAGTTCTTTTCCAGAATAAAAGAATTCAGATAATCCTATAAAAAAGTTTGCGTTGCCACCGAAGATAAATCCAAATCCAACTGCCCAAAACACTAATGACGAAAGTCCGAATGTAAAAATTGTTTTACCTGCGATATGCCCTGCATTTTTCATTCGGGTTGAACCTGCTTCAAGAAGTATGAATCCACCTAACATAAAAATAACTAAAATTGCTCCAACCATTACCCATAGACTGTTCATTAAGTAAGAAACGTCCATTTTCAACTTCCCCCTCTAAGCAAACTGTTATTTTACATTACATTTGATGTTAGAAAATATAACATCATGTATATGATTATTAATATTAATCTAAAATATAGATTAAAATCAACTATTTTTTAAAATTTTTAGATTGATTATGTTAGAAAGTATGACACCAAACAAAAAAAGAAGCATAATCACCATGGTGATATGCTCCTTAACGACTTCTTTAGCTAGGATCATTTTCGTCATAAGACAACGTCGTAACCTGTGTGTAATCGCCCTTTTCTATCTCTTCCATTGTTGCTTCCTCTTGTAAATCTGTTTCTGTGTCCATTCCAACTGCAATGGTTGCATCGTCCTTCTTTTGGCGTTTCTTCATCAGTATCCAACTCCTTTCTTTTAGTATCCCCATATATGTTTTAGTTTGAGTTGGGAATGCTAAAAAATATGCTGGTAGAAATAACCGCTTTTTCAGAATAGTATTTTTATACGTTTGAAAGCATTTTTATTTAAAAACCCCTCGCATTTTTATGCAAATTGTTATAAAGTAATCATTGTGACTTTTTTTCGAATAGTATTTGAGGTGAAACAACATGGCAATCCAAAAACAACAAGTTAAAACAGCAACAACTGAATATTTAAGATTTCTAATCCCTTCTTTAATCGGTATTATGTTATTTATTGTACCGTTTCAATACAAAGATTCTTTCACGATCCCGGTTGCGATTTTGGCGGACATTGTACAAGAATTATTAGGCAGTTCAATTCCTTATATTATGACGGCATTGATTACAATTACCGGGATTATTTCTATGTTGACCGTTTTCTTTAAACCTTCATTCATTACAAAATCTCCCTTTTTATCTGGACTCTTTTATGTATCTCCAGTATGGGTGATTGCACGAATTCTTGGAACGATTTTCGCTATTATGACGTTATACAAGGTTGGTCCATCCGCAATTTGGTCGGAAACAACTGGTGGAACGTTGCTATTTGATTTGATTCCTGTATTATTTTCCGTATTCTTATTTGCAGGTCTCTTTTTACCATTGTTACTTGATTTTGGCTTATTAGAGCTATTTGGAGCATTGTTAACAAAGGTGATGCGTCCTCTTTTCAGATTACCTGGACGTTCATCTGTTGACGCCATCGCTTCATGGTTAGGTGATGGAACCGTTGGGGTCCTTCTTACTAATAAACAATACGAAGAAGGCTATTATACAAAAAGGGAAGCAGCTATCATTGGAACAACATTCTCTGTTGTTTCCATCACATTTACAGTCGTTATTTTAGCCCAAATGCGTTTAGAGCATATGTTTGTACCATTTTATTTCACAATCTTACTTGCAGGCTTGGTTGCGGCAATCATCATGCCAAGAATCCCGCCATTATCAAGGAAGTCGGATACGTATTATGAAGGCACTACTCAAAAAGCGGACGAAAACATTCCGGCGAATGTAGGTCGTTTTCAGTGGGGCATGGAGCAAGCAGTCATTCAAGCGAGAAAAAGTGGAGACTTTTCAAAAGTGGTAAAAGGCGGAGTTCAGAACGTGTTAGATATGTGGCTGGGCGTAGTTCCAGTCGTAATGGCAATCGGAACAATCGCACTTATTATAGCGGAGTTCACACCGTTCTTCACCTATTTAGGAGCTCCGTTTGTACCGATTCTCTTACTGCTTCAAGTGCCAGAAGCGGCTGCCGCAGCCCAAACAATGGTCATTGGATTTGCAGATATGTTCTTACCGGCCATTATTGGAGCAGACATTTCAAATGATCTGACACGATTTGTGATTGCAGGAGTATCCATCACTCAGTTAATCTACATGTCAGAGGTTGGTGGATTGCTACTTGGTTCAAAATTACCGGTTTCTTTCTTGGACTTAGTATTGATTTTCTTACTGCGTACGTTTATTACCTTACCAATTATTGTTGGAATGGCGTATTTGTTTTTTTAAGATAATAGGTTAAGCCCCGAAGTTGATTCGGGGCTTTTTTTGTGCCAAGTGAATGTTAGTGACAGTATTTTGGAGATAGTGACAGTATTCAAGCTTCTCTACCATATACTTCTAGACTTTCACCGGAACTTCTTCCTTCGTGAATCCTTCTTGATAAATTCGGCTGATAATCGACTCAATTTCGGGCTCCTCAACTGTTAAATCGGTGATATTATGGGTTTGCGTAATTTGTGAAATCACGTCCGAAGCGGAAAAGTCATCACGGTTGAAACGAATCCACTTACGGTTCCCTTCCTCTTTCATGAGTTCCCCGTTTGAAACGTGTAGATTAACGCCATTTTCCTCAACATCAACGATCAACGTCCGCATTTTTCCAAAGCGAGACTTAACTGCTGCTATATCACCGTCATAGACCTTTTGGCCATGGTCAATTAATATCATTCGTTTACAAAGCTTTTCAATATCCTCCATATCATGTGTCGTTAAAATCACCGTCACATCGCGAAGTTTATTAATTTCCTGTATAAATTCACGCATTTTCTGTTTCGCAACAACATCCAGTCCAATCGTTGGTTCATCTAAAAATAAAATCTCAGGGTCATGTAAAAGGGATGCTGCGATATCCGCTCTCATACGTTGACCTAACGATAGCTGTCGAACTGGTGTGTTCAAAAAGTCGCCTAAGCCAAGAATATCCGAGAAGGTATTCATGTTCTCTTTATAACGCGCATCAGGAACGCGGTATATTTCCTTTAATAACTCAAATGATTCTATTGTCGGGAGGTCCCACCATAGCTGTGTCCGTTGACCAAACACGACACCAATGTTTTTCGCGTTTTCTTTACGATTTTCATACGGTACAATCCCGTTTACAATAATGGAGCCGTTTGATGGCACAAGAATACCTGTAAGCATTTTGATCGTAGTTGATTTCCCAGCTCCGTTTGGTCCAATATATCCAACCATTTCCCCTTTTTCGATGGAAAAGGAAATATCTTTTACCGCTTCTTTCGTGACAAACTGGCGGTTTACGACACTTTTTAATGCCCCTACAAAACCCGTTTCTCTTTTTGCAATTTTAAATTCTTTGTTTAAATGTTCTACTTCAATTATGGCCAAGACACAATCCCCCCTTTAATCACGATCCCGCACTCTTATATCGACTTAAGCCGAGCATCCAAACATAATATGCAATCACAAAAAACACGATACCCACAAGCGGTGTAAAATAGCCGATATAAGAAGGAAAATTAGGTGTGTCCTTATCTAATATAACCGCTGCTGGGAAGTAATTTACAAACCCAAAAGGAACAACAAATGCTGTTACCCATTGAACAATCTTAGGATAGATAGCAAGTGGATAGTTTGTTAAATTTCGAGCTGGGTACATCACAACCCAGTAAAAGCGCTCTGACTTCATCGTCCAGAAGGCAATGGCTGAAATGAAAACAAGCAGTCCACCTTGAACCAAGATCCCACCGATAATTGCCCCAAGTAAAAAGAGGACTTTTCCAAATTGCCAATGAATATCAAGGGCATTGCTGACCCATATAAATACAAGAATACTAAAAATAAATTGACCTGCTGCACCAATATCAAATTTCATCGCCATAAAATGAAAAAATGGATTGATTGGACGAACGAGAAATCGGTCAAAGGTTCCATTCACAATATACGTATCCAAACTTCTAAAATGGAAAAAGAGGATAATACAGAATCCCCATGATAGAACAGCTAACGCAAATAGAAATAACAGCTCATAAAAATTCCATTTTCCTAGTTCTTTAAATTGATAGAGCATAATCCACATTGTTACCGCCGTCCCCGTATAGGCCGCGACCATACCGACAATGCGCATGATGAACGCAAAACGATACTGCATTTGGGCACGTACTCCCGCTCCTACTAGTCGGAAATACAAACGAACATATTCAATAATCTTTGTCATCCTTTACCCTCCCTGTACAATCACTTTGTTTGATGCTTTTCGCCAAACAAAACGGAGGATTGCATAAGACACAGCTACCCAAAACAACTGAATCCCAATTGAAATAAACACATCTTTGCCAGAAATTTCTTCGATAAAAATCGCATTTGGAATAAAATAAATCCCTTGGAATGGCAAATATGCTGCAAACGTTTGCAACCAACCTGGGAAAAACCACAACGGAATGACCGAACCCGATAAAAGAGATACAGAAAAATAGAAGATATCCTCTATTCCTCCTGTTTCAATAAGCCAAAATGTAAATAATCCAAATGTCAGCTCAATACAGTATCGAATTAAAAACCCTAAAAATCCAGAAATAACAAATAAAATCCAGGTCATCCATGATGTCGGCAGGCTTAAATCAACAAAGAAAAACAAGAGAACATATAAAGGGACAAGTGCAGTCAGCATATAAAAAGCTACACTACCAAAGTCAGCAAATAAATAACGTAGCGGTACATCAAATGGCCTCATAAGTTCGAGTGCAATGTCTCCTGTACGAACCTTTTCTTGAAGTTCCCACAGCGGTGTTCCAGCACCATTGACTGCCGTTAAAAATTGACTGACAACAACATATGTAAGCATTGCCGTTAAAGAGATTCCACTCGCCTCTTCTTTGCCAGCATAAAGTGCAAACCAAATTGACATCCACATTAACAAAAAGATGATATTTGAAACCAGCCTTGTCCACACGTCAAAACGATAGGCAGCTGATCTCATAAAGGCTTTCTTCGTAAAAGCCGTATACATTTTTACCGTATCCATTCATTCACCTCTAGTAAACTATGAAACACAAGTTAAAAGTAAGGTATAACAAACTCCCTTACTTTTAACAGATTTTTCTCTATAGTAGCATAATTCTACTACTTCCGACTAGACTCTTTCTTTCTTTTTAGAACCAAGTCTTGAAACGGTTTGCTCAATCAAGACGGCCACAAGCGTTCCAAGCACAAGACCGTTGTTCAAGATTGAAGTTAAAATAGGCGGTACATCCGCAAACGCTTCTGAAGGAACAAACATCGCCCCTACCCCAACGAATAACGAAAAAACGATAATCAGTCTGGATTTATATTTGTTTTCAAGATTTTCAAACATTGCTAAAGACGGGAGCATAAGGTTAGCGAAAATGATAAAAACCGTTGCATACCCCACTGGTGCAGGCAAGCCTGAAACGAAATTCATCACTTTCGGAAGGAAACTAATACCGACCAAGATGAAACTTCCAACAATGAATGGGAGTCGAGTATTAATTTTCGTAGTGGCAATGAATCCCGCAGCCCCTGATATCGGAACAGGTGCGACCGCTGAGAAGAGACCAGCTAACATTTGGTTAATTCCTGCCATAAAGCCCGCTGGACGAAATCTTGTTTTTTCTAATGATACGTTTTGTGATTGAAGCACTTGTTCAACGACCTTAACACTCGCTATAAGATTGGTTAAAAGCAACAGTGTCACAAGGATCGAGGTCGTAATCATTCCACTATCAAAGATTGGCTGACCGAAAGGAAAGATTTCAGGTACCTCAATCCATTTGGTTGACGTAACTTTGGTTGGTTCGATTAATCCAAGTACAGCGAAAATAATCCAACCAAGGGCCAAGCTGATTAAAACGGAGTATTGTCTTAAAGCTCGAGGTCCTTTTTCGGCAAAAACAAAGGTAAATAAAATAATAAATAAACAAATACCGGCGATTTTTAAGTTAACCGTCTCTGCACCACGGTAACCAACACCGAAAATGCCATTTAAAAAGGAACCGCTCAATTGTAGCGAAAGTAGAATTAAATAAGTGCCTGTTACAACTGGCGTAAATAATTTCGACAGTCGATCAATAATCCCGAAGATACTTAAGAGCATAAAAAGAATCCCACTCACCAAAATACCGGCTTCAATCGCCCGAAGTGTTTCTTCACCTGAACCATATAATGTCGGTCCTAAGCTTGCATAAATAATAAATACGCCCCACCATAAGCCAGCAGGTCCTTCATTGATCGGCAAACGGTGACCAAAATACACTTGTATTAAACAGGATAATCCCAATACGAGAAAGGTCCTTTGGACAAAACTCGCTGTCTCAACTGGGTCCATTCCATATAGAGCTGCAATCGCGATTGGTGCTACGATGGAACTAGCAATAATAAAGGCTAGCCATTGAATTGAACTAAAAAAAACTTTCAAAATTCTCATCCCTATTCTTCTATCAAATGCGCCTTGGCGTATTTGCGCCCGATTTTTAGGCCCACAGGAAGTGGGTCATAAAGACGTTGCCACACGATGTGGCGTTCTTAGTCTTTGAACTTACTGCTCGAAAAATTACCGCTGAAAAATCGTGGCATCCGCCGGAGGCTATAACTTTATTCAATATCGGTTTGACCACCTTGTAACTCTTTCTGCATTAATCTCAGCAAATTGTGGACTTCTGCTGAATAAAGTTATGTGCTCTCCCATTTTACCATTTTTTTATAAATTTGCATGTTTGATATAATGAATATATATGCTTTACTTTTGGAGGAAAATTTATGATTCGTTTTGGAGTTATCGGAACTAACTGGATTACAGATTCATTTTTAGAAGCAGCAAATGAAATTGAGGATTTTTCATTAACCGCTGTTTATTCACGAACGGATGAGCGCGCAAAGGAATTTGCCACTAAACACCATGTACCGTATGCCTTTACTTCGATTGAGGAAATGGCACAATCTGATGTAGTGGACGCTGTGTACATAGCAAGTCCTACTTCCTTTCACGCCTCTCATGCAATTAGTCTATTGAAACACGGAAAACATGTTCTTTGTGAAAAGCCAATTGCCTCAAACACGAGAGAGCTTATGGAAATGATTCAGGCAGCAAAGGAAAATAAAGTGCTGTTAATGGAGGCGCTCAAATCAGGCTTTCTCCCTTCCTATTCAAGCATTCGGGAGAACTTATATAAAATCGGACCGGTTCGTCGTTATTTTGCGAGCTTTTGCCAATATTCATCCCGCTATGATGCGTATAAAGAAGGAACAGTATTGAATGCCTTTAAACCAGAATTTTCAAACGGTTCATTAATGGATATTGGGGTATATTGTATTTATCCGATGGTGCAATTATTCGGAAAGCCAGATTCAATCAAAGCAAGTGGACTTATGCTCGAGTCAGGTGTCGATGGTGAAGGCGGTATTCTTGCCCATTACAAGGACATGGAAGGTACGATGATGTTTTCAAAGATCACGAACTCCTTTATCCCTTCAGAAATACAAGGTGAAAAAGGCAGTATTCTCATCGATAAAATTTCAGAACCCGAAAAAGTTGAAATTCGCTATCGGGACGGTCGAGTTGAAGATATCTCTAACCTCCCGGAGCACCACACCATGTATTATGAAACCAAAGAATTTATCGAACTGATTAAAAATGGTTCCTTAGAATCAACCGTCAACACGTATGAAAATTCGATTGCAGTTATGGAATTATTAGACGAAGCCCGCAAGCAAATCGGGTTAAAATTTCCTGCTGACAGGTAAAAAAACGCTTGCGACCGAACCGTCGCAAGCGTCTCTTTTAATCACCTTTTACATTTTTCAATGCATCTACAATTGGAATTTCTCCACTTACAAGATCAAATGATTGATAATATGTATTTTCCTCAGATAAGGAAGCTACAATCACTTTTGCTACATCTGCACGAGGGATTGTGTTTCTTGTCAAATTCTCCCCAATTGCAACCTTCCCAGAGCCTTCTTCATTCAACAAGCCACCAGGTCGAACGATTGTATATCTTAAATCACTTTGTTCAAGAATTCGATCGGCATAATGTTTTGCAACATAGTATGGACGAATTGCCTCATTCCATTTTTCACGTTGATTCGCACCTAATGCACTTACCATCACAAAGCGCTTAACGCCTGTCTTTTCTGCCGCTTCAACCGTTTTCACCGCACCATCAAGGTCGATTAACAACGTTTGATCAGGACCTGTATGTCCACCTGAGCCTGCGGTAAACACAATCGCATCCAAGCCTGTAATGGCTTCTGCTATTTTATCAACATTATCTGCAATATCTGCTAAAACGGTTTCGACACCTAAGTTCTCAAAATGGGCTACTTGCTCTTGTTTACGCACCATCGCAATGGGTGTATGCTCACTACTTTCCTTTAGAAGCTCCACCACTTGTTTTCCAATTTGACCATTCGCACCGACTACACAAACTTTCATCAATCTAGCCCCTTTCTTTTCCATTTCCTTTATTATTACAAGTTAGGAGATAGATAGCAACTGATAGCGCTTATGATTTCCAATAGCTATAATGTTCTTCAACAAGATCTACATCTTCTTGACGCTTCATATACCATTTTTCAAATGCTTGAGCAAACGGTAATGGAATATCATCAATGGTCTCAATATGTGTTGGAGTTGAACGATTCATCGTTGTAATCGAGGCAACTTGGAAAAGGCTTTGTAATCTCGATTGAGAGTAAGACATTTCAATCAAATGTCTCCGTTTCGTTATAAACATGCGACTGGTTAGTCCACCATGCCACCATTGTACCTGTGACTCATTCACGGCATATCTCGTATGATGATAATCAAGAAACCTCTGCAATATAATGAAGCATAAGAAGACAACAGATAAGATCCACCAGATTTGCTCAATCCCAAAAAGCTCAGGTTTAAAGTAAAATAAACCGATTGTTACGATAAGCCATAACCAGCTTGGTTTCAGTAATTTAACCCACAACGATTTGCGTGGTAACCTTTCTAATTTACTTGTTTTCACCTGATAGATTGGTAGCAATTCTTCAATTAATTCATATGCTTTTTGGAGAGGTAAAAATGGATAAAGTGAGTTCACATTGATGGATTCATCGCCTTTATTCGGATTGGCAGAACTGATTAATTTGACTTCCGCTAAACCAAATATTCGCTTCATCAACGTCTGCTTTATTTCTAAACCTTGAATTTTCTTTTTTTCAATCGCAAAATAACTTTCATCAAGTACCCCTCGGTCAATGTAGATATATCGTGAATCTGAAGAAATTTCATATCTTCCATACCGGATAAATGTTCGAGCTACACCAAATGTAACGGCAATAATGATCGCAATAATCAGGACAATAACAAACAGCCATTTACTTGCAAGCAAGACCTTAAGTACTCCTTCTAGCTGATTGGTATCTGGTAAGAACGGTCTTAACGTATCCAGCCCGGCAAAAATAATTGGAATAATAGCTAGGAAGCTTAGGGATGTAAAACTAGCTTTCCACAAGTCCTTCTTCTCTGGCGTAAAATGAACATGACGTCTTTTTTCAAGAACATTCTGCTGTCCATTTTCTACGTATCCTGGTACATTCTCATCGTATTTTTCTATTGACTCTTCATTTGCATAATCTAGTGCATGATTTTCATGAATCTGCTCTACATGTTCAAATTTAAGTGCTCCCGCCTGTTGCTTACCAGTCTGAACGAGGTCAATTAGAAAATCAGCATGTTTTTTTGATAGTACGTCGAAATGGATGGAATCGTCCTCCCCGTCCATTGCCGTTTCAAATGTTAGAGATGTTAGACCAACAATTTTATGAAAGAGGGTGGTTTTTCGAGTTACGTTTTGGATTCTGGAAAACGGAATGGTGCTTGTACGCTTCACAAAAATCCCTTTATGAATATGGAATGTACGGTCTTTCCACTCATATTTTTCCACAAACCAACTAGCCACTATGTGAAGCAATCGCAAGAATACAAATAATAAAAACGCATACCTTCCATACACAAAGTACCAAGACTCTGAATCTCTTTGGATAACAAACAAAAGTACCAACAAGATGAAGTTATTCTTTATTAGTTGATAGATCTTAAAACCAATACTGAGTGGATGATATTTCATCATTCATCTACTTCCTTTAACTTTGCATAATCTGCTACTCTCTCGCTTAATTCAAGGGCAATACCCTCTTCCAAAGCAGGTATTGTATGAGATGAGCCCATAGTTTCAATTTTAATGGAACGTGCCTGATATTTTTTCAAGATGGGACCCTGGCTTGTCGAAACTGACTGGATTTTCGTCATTGGCACAGTCACCCACTCTTTCGTAAGTACTCCATAACGCATTTGAAGGTATTCATCATCAAACTGATAACTCCAGTTTCGATAAAGCAATTGGGGTTCAATAAAAGACCAAATCGTTCCGAGAATGGCAAACGCGAGCAATGCAATTAAAATCAAAAACGCCCAAGTTGGCCAGGAAAAATAATAATTCAACCAAAACAATAATCCCAGCACCAAAAATCCGATCATGTTCGTTATCGATTCAGATAGTAATCGTATTTTAGGAAAATCAGGGGATAATTGATTTTCTAATTTTATATCACTCACTTCTAGCAGCTCCTTATGATTAATCGTATTAGACATATTTACGATAACTATAGCAATAAAGTTTCATTATTTCCTATTTTTATAGAAGTTTGATCAATAAACAAAATTAGCATATCCTTGGTGACCAATGGATATCTGTTTGAAAATTGGGTTTAAATTTATGGAAAACCGACATCTTTTTAGGGTGTTTTCATACAATTTTTGTAGAGGTGATGGAAAATGGCAAGAGTAAAACATACAGACAAGGATGTTGATTTAGTAGCAAGGATGATGAGGGCAGAAGCTGAAGGCGAAGGGCGACAGGGTATGCTTATGGTTGGTAACGTCATAGTCAATCGAGCTGTAGCGGATTGTTTAGATTTTAAAGATGTAAGAACAATCAGGGACGTGATTTATCAAGTACAAGGTGGCAATTATTCCTTTGAAGCGGTACAAAAAGGGAATCTGTTCTATAACCCAGCAAGAGAGGTTGAAAGAAAATTAGCTAGGCAAACCTTAACCTTTTGGCGCGAGCATCCTTCAAAGTATTCTCTTTGGTATTTTAATCCATATGCTCCGTGTCCACCTACATGGTACGGTCAACCATTTGCAGGACAATTCAAAGACCATTGTTATTACGAACCAAAGGCAGGTTCATGTGATAGTGTTTATCGTCCTTAACCCCCATTTAATATGGGGGTTTTTTAATGTATAGGTATGAATTTTTCATTTTCTATAACGCTTTTAATCTTGCAATGATTTCGGTTGTTACCTCAGACGTCGAATGAGTCCCACCGATATCCGGTGTATAAATGCCAGCACTTGTTACACTCTCGATAACACTCAACAACTGCGAGCCAAGTTCCTCTTCACCAAAATGGTCTAACATCATTTTTGCTGTCCAAATTTGACCAATTGGATTTGCGATCCCTTTCCCAATGATATCTGGTGCAGACCCATGTACAGGCTCAAACATCGAAGGATACTTTCCATTCACATTGATATTGGCAGCAGGTGCAACGCCAATGCTTCCCATAATGGCAGCACCTAAATCTGTTAAAACATCACCGAATAGATTACTTGCAACAATAACATCAAAACGTTCGGGGCGCGTCACAAAGAAGGCCGCTAAAGCATCAATATGCTGTGAGTCAGTATTGATTTCAGGATAATCCTTCGCTACGTCCTGAAATATTTCATCCCAAAATGGCATTGAATAGACAATTCCATTTGATTTAGTCGCACTGGTTACATGTTGTTTGCGCTTCTTCGCCAATTCAAACGCATAGCGCATCGCCCGTTCTGTGGCCTTTCTTGAAAAAATAGCATTTTGAATCGCTATTTCATCTTCTCCTTGATAAATTCTACCTCCAACAGAACTGTACTCCCCCTCACTATTTTCGCGAACGACAAGTAAATCAAAGTCCTTCGGGTTAACTAGGGGTGAACGAATCCCTTTTAAAAGCTTTGCAGGTCGGAGGTTAATCACTTGCTCAAATTCACGACGAAGCTTAATTAATAACCCCCAAAGGGAAATATGATCGGGAACAAGTTTCACATTTCCAACCGCCCCAAGTATGATGGCATCAAAATGCTTTAATCGTTCAAGACCATCGGGTGCCATCATATCACCATGTTCTAAATAATACTCACAGCTATAAGGAAACTCGATAAAATCAAATTTTAATCCACCATGTATGTCTGCTACTGTATGTAAAACCTCTATCGCTGCGGGTACTACCTCTTTTCCAATCCCATCCCCAGGTATTGACGCAATCTTCAAATTTTTCAAAGCGTAAAACCTCCCTTAAGCTAGTCTCTTTTGTTCAAATCGTATCATATTGAACAGCATTCGGCCATCATAGAAAAATCGACAAGTACAGGCACTTGTCGATTAATAAAACATCTAATAAAACTTCGCATCCATATTTCGTAAATGTTCGAGGTCCTTTTCCTTCACCAATAAGCTCACACCAATATACGCAATGAGTGAGAATAGCACTGGCAGGACAACTGAATGCATACCAAATGGTTCTGATGAGATTGTATGGATCAGAATATAACTTCCTACCCCTACGAGAATGGAAGAAATGGCTCCGTATTTATTGCCTTTTCTCCAATATAATCCAAGTACGACCGGCCAGATAAACGCAGCTTCAAGACCCCCAAATGCAAACAAATTCAACCAAATGAGTAAATCAGGAGGATTGATTGCTAATAAAAAGACAAGAATACCAATCAGCCCCGTGACTGACATACTCAGTCGTTTAACTGTTAGATCTGATGCATCTGGTTTTATGTAGTTCAGATAGATATCTTTCACAATCGAAGAACCAACGATTAATAATAAAGAGTTTACGGTAGACATAATTGCTGCCATCGGTGCAGAAAGAACAACTCCAGCTAACCAGGGCGGTAATACTTCCATCGCAAGCAATGGCATAACCGTATCAGGAACTTCTACCCCCGGAATAATCGCTCTTGCGAATACCCCTGATAAATGCATCCCAAGCATAATAAATCCGACAACGACGGTTCCTATAATCATCGCTTGGTGCATTGCCTTTGAATGCCTGTACGACATAGCTCGGACCGCAATTTGTGGCAATCCAACAACTCCAATCCCTACAAGAATCCAAAATGAGGATAAATATAAGGGAGTAAGGGAGCCATCAGGCCCAAACGGTGATACGAGATTTGGATTTTCGGATATAAGTTCTTTCATTATTGCTGGTACACCACCTCCAGCGATAATTGTTCCGATTAGGATGATTAAGGTCCCAATAAACATGATGATCCCTTGTATCGTCTCTGTTAAAGCTACAGCTCGGAATCCACCAATCGTTACATAAATTAAAATGGAAAGAGCAAAAATGAACAATGAACTCGTATAGGACAAACCTGTTAACGATTCAATTAATCTTCCCCCACCTACCCATTGGGCGGACATTGACGCAAATAAAAAGATAATTATACTGCCTGCTGAAAGCAAAACTACCCACTTCGAATTATAGCGCTCCTTTAAAAAGTCGATGAGAGTAACGGCGTTGATTTTTCGTGCAACGATCGCAAATTTTTTCCCTAAAACCGCAAGAACAAAATAACCGGTAACTACTTGAATCATGGCTAGCAGTACCCATCCAAGCCCCATAGTGTAAGCAGCACCAGGACCACCAATAAAGCTACTGGCACTCCCGTAGGTAGCAACCATTGTCATTGCAAGCACAAATCCACCTAGCTCCCGGCTCCCCAGAAAATAATCTTGGAGAAATCCCGCACTCTCCTTTAATCGACCTGCAGCATATATACCAACTATAAAAATAATCACTAATAAAGCGATGAAAGGGATCAATACTTCCCAATTCATAAGGAGTCACCCCCTTCGTTATCATCAAACGGTACCTCTTTAAATACCTTTTTAACAAGAATGATGACTAACACAACAACAACTAGAAAACCCACCACACAACTGTAAAAAAACCAGCTGGGTAAGCCAAAAATATATGTATACTCTTCAACTGGCTTTGACCCTAAGCCATATGCAAAGCCAAACCACCAGAGGAAGTTAAAAACCGCTAATCCTATCCCAAGAACAGCCTCTTTTTTGGCAACCTTGTATCTACGGTCACCTGAATGTTTACTCTTATTCATAACGACTTCTCCTTACAATTATCAAAACATTGACGTAGTCTCATATCCTCTATACTGCCCCAAAATTCCCTCTTACCATCAAAAAAGCTACCTAAGAACGAACCTTAGGTAGCTTTTTACTTATTATTCAGCTGATTCCTCATCAATTAAATAATTGTAATCTGAACGATCAACCGGCTCAAATCCTGGTGGAGTATAGAAACGTAATAAGTCACCATTTACAACTTTATCAGAAGTTGCTAATTTTTCTTCAACGATGTCTTGAAGTTTCTTAGCAGAATCTAATTGATCCTCTGCAACCTCAACTCCAGTCGTAGAATCATAAAACTTACCATCGACTGATGAAATTGTTGGACTTACGAAATCTCCATTACGGAATGGTACAACTTGATCATGTTGTGGTGATAATAAATCAGTTCCGAATTGAACATACTCTTTTGTATCAATTCCAAGCAAGTGTAGAAGTGTTGGAAGAAGGTCGATTTGACCACCATATTGATGGTTTACCCCACCTTCCATTCCTGGAACACGGATAAACAATGGTACCCGTTGAAGGGATGCATTATCAAAAGCAGTGATTTCTTCTTTATCTAGGACTTGCTTCATGGCTTTATTATGGTTTTCAGAAATACCATAGTGGTCACCATACATAATAATGATCGAATTATCGTATAATCCTTTTTCTTTTAAGTCATTGAAGAATTGCTCTAAAGCTTCATCTGCATAACGTGCAGTTTGGAAATAACCATCAACAGAACGATCACCTGTAGTATGAGGTGCAATCGTTGCATCCTCTTCACTAATGCGGTACGGATAGTGATGCGTTACTGTAATAAATTTTGAATAAAATGGCTGCGGTAATGTATCTAGTAAATCCGCAGACTGCTCATAAAATGGCTTATCCATAAGTCCATATTCAGCAAGATCTTCTGGATTCATTTGATAAAAGCTTGAATCAAAGAAGTGATTAAAGCCAAATGACTTATAAATTTCATTACGGTTCCAGAAGCTTCCTGAGTTACCGTGGAACACTGCTGACGTATAGCCTTGCTGACCAAGAATCGCTGGTGCCGCTTGATATGTGTTCACGCCTTTTGTTGTAAAGGCTGAACCCTGCGGAAGACCATACATTGAGTTTTCAAGAATAAACTCCGCATCAGCAGTCTTACCTTGAGCTGTCTGATGGAAGAAATTATCAAAATACATTGTATTTTCTTCTTTAGTTAATGAGTTAAGGAATGGTGTTACTTCTTCCCCATTTAGCTTGTAATCAATTAAGAAATTTTGCATGGATTCAAGATGAAGGTAAATAACGTTCATCCCTTTACCAACCCCAAAATACTCCGGATTTGGTTCAGCGTAATTTGCTTTCGTATAGTTAATCACTTCGATACTGTCATTACTGTCTGCTAACGCTCTTTGCGTTGAAGCTTTTGTACTTTGAACAGCATCATAAATAGTATAGTTGTACATACCTAGATATTTCACAATATAGTGGCGGTCAAATCCACGTGTTAATAGCTGTGGACGATCAGCCTCTGCAAGAGAAAGGTTAATAGCTGAAATCAAAATCGCAAACGCGAATAAAGCAGCCACTTTAATTCCTCTCAAGCTTGTTGTCGTTTCAACTTTTATAACTTTGAAGACCACAAGTGCTACTAATACAAAAAAGTCAACAAAAAATAAGATATCATATGGTTTTAAAAGTGAAGTTATACTTCCACTCACATCACCAAAGTTTTGTGTTTGGAACAATGTTGGCAATGTAATAAAGTCACTAAAGAATCGGTAATACATAATATTTGCGTATAAAAGGAATGACATTAGAAAATAGATAATAAGAAGTCTTCTATATCTCTTCTTCCCTTTACCCAAAAATGATAAACCTAAGAAAAATAAAGCCGATCCCAGTGGATTTAATACTAATAGAAACGTCTGTAATGAGTTATCAATACTCAAGTTAAATTCAGTTGATTGTGAAATATATGTTTTCATCCATAGGAGTAACACTGCTAATAAATAAAAGCCAAAAAAGCTAGTGAAGATATTTTGACCACGTTTTAGAATGTTCTTTTTCATGATTGCACCTACCTTCAATTTAAACAAAAAAATTATATTCTCTTCTACGAAAACTCAAAAACCATTCTATCAAGTAATTATGAACAAATTATTAACATACGTAATAAAATTTACATTTGCGGTACATTCACTTACTTTACTACGTTTCTTTAAAAAGTCAAGAGTCCTAAAAAACCCCGAAATTTTCTTGCAACTTATGTATCCCCTTACACTCTAGCCTGTACACCATTTTTACAAACTTTTATAAAATACGTTACATCCTTAGAAATTATGACCACTTTTCCTTTACAAAAAAAGAGCAAAATCACAGACGAAACAATATATTTCAATTATACTACTATAATAGGAATTACTTTATTTGGAAAGGGCTATTCGAACTATGTTTTTTCTTGCAATTTTCCTATTTCTCTTAGTTTATTGTGGTATGTGCTTCTTTTTTGGGTATATGGGATGGAAATGGCTCAAATACTCTTTTTTATTTCGACATAAAAAGACATACACATTGGTTATTCTAGTTCTATCATTAAGCATTTTTGTAGGTTACTCCACTTCCTCTGCAGTCTTACAAACAATTGGTTATTATTGGTTAACACTGACAGGTTATGGGCTCATTCTTTTGCCAATCGCAATTCTATTATTTTTTCTATTTAAAAAGAAAGGTATTCGCGTAATTGGCTTTGGTGTACTTTTTGTGTATATCCTTATTTTTGGATTCGGGACTTTCTATGCATGGAATCCTGTTGAGAGAACCTATGAAGTCTCGATGAATAAAAATTCGGATCGGGACCATTTAAAAATCCTAATGGCTTCCGATTTTCACCTTGGTAGTATCGTTGGTGAAAACCATCTTAAAAAGCTCGCCCATTTAGTAGAAGAAACTCGTCCAGATATCGTGTTAATCCCTGGAGATCTAATCGACGATCATATTGAGCCCTTTTTAAAGGAGAATATGGGACAAACCATGATGAAAATCAAGGCACCACTTGGAGTATACGCTACTCTTGGAAATCATGATTATTACGGCAGTGATGATGAAAAAATTGTCGAAGAAATGGAAAAGCTCGGTATCGAGGTTTTAACAGATGAAGTTACCTTGATTGAAAATGGTATCTATATAATAGGAAGAAATGATGATACTGATGATAATCGCGCTGGAATAAACGAGCTTGTTGCGACCCTTGATCAATCAAAACCGATGATTATGTTAGACCATCAACCGAATGAACCGAATGAACTTGATGCAGCTATGGAAAGCGGAGTTGACTTACTTCTGTCAGGCCATACACACCGTGGACAAATGTTTCCCGGTAACCTTATTACCAACATGCTTTATGAAAATGACTACGGTTTGTTGAAAAAAGGCGATTTTTATTCGATTGTGTCGTCTGGATTCGGTACATGGGGTCCTCCCCTCAGACTTGGAACAAGATCAGAAGTTGTCGTAATCAATGTGGAATTTAAGTAAAAAGCATTACCTCACAGGAGGTAATGCTTCTTTAAATTAGTTTACTGATGTTGTCTTATTTTCTTTTGCTTTACCAATAAGCTGGTCAAGAGCAAATGCTTTAGAACCAGTTATCGCAAGCATCACAGCCATTGCAAGAAACGCTAAGTCTAATTCATAACCTGCCATCTGACCGTTACCAAGAAACCCTATTGCAAGTTTTACTTTTACAATTGCTCCAACCATTACTACAGCAAAAAGAATCGAAACAACTCGACTAAATAAGCCAAGAACTAACATAATTCCTCCAACAAGTTCAATAACGGCTACACCATAAGCCACAACACCAGGAATTCCTATGCTCTCAAACCAGCCTGCAGTATTTTCAACTCCACCTTGGAACTTATCTAGCCCATGAATAAAAAACGTAATCCCTAAAACAACTCTTATAATTAATTGACCTAATTCAAATTTATTTTCCATTTGTATTTCCCCCATTTTTTAGAATGTTAGTGATCCATTCAATAAAATCACGATAATTTTGTAATGAAACGGTATGTCCTTCTGGATAACAATGAAAACTTACATTTGCCTTTTGCTTTTCAAAAAACTCCTTGCTCTCTACTCCCCATTCAAATGGAAGAACAGGATCATGTTGCCCATGCGAAATGAAGATTGAAAGGTTTTCGACGGGTTGTATATCATAATCCTCTTTAACAAAGGCAGGGATATACCCACTTAATGCAACAATGCCCTTAATACGGTTTCCTAAGGCAAGCCCTAAAGTCATCGAAACTATTGCTCCTTGGCTAAATCCTAGTAAAAAGATACTATCTTGATCGAACGGATAATTTTGCGAAGCATAATCAAGAAAATTTTCAAGTTGACCAATGCTTTGGTCGAATACCTCTCTGTGCGGTTTACCATAACCCTCAATTGTAAAGAATGCATACCCTGGTGGCTGTGTTAATGGCCCACGAATACTAAATATATAAAAAGTATCCTCCAACCCTCTAACTAGCGAAAGAAGATCTTGTTCATTGCTCCCCATACCATGCATTAAAAATAGAGCAGGATATTTTTTATCGGGATCAATTGTTGAAGGATGGCGCAGTTCATAGGTAAATGGTGAATTCAAGTAATGTCCCCCTCCTTTATGTTATTTACTTATTAAAAGGTTCCTCACAGCGCTGTATTTATATAGAGATAAAATATTCTTATTAGGAAACTATCTGACAAAAAGAAAAACCTATACAGGTTTTGTTTTCTAATATGAATATTTGTTGTTTATAAGATAACAAGGAACCTAGTAGCTTGTCAACATTTTTTTTGCTACTATTAAAGAAAGTTTCATACTAGAAAACATGTGAGGTAAAGCTATGGATATTGGTACAAAAATTCGTGCGATACGAAATCGAAAAAAAATCACAATCGCCCAAATGTGTGAAGGCACTGGTCTATCAAAAGGTTTTATTAGTAATGTTGAAAACAATAATACGTCTCCATCCATTAATACACTAAAAACAATTTCTGATTTTCTTGAAATTCCACTTCCCTACTTATTATTAGAAAAGAAAGAACATATGCGTGTTGTTCGTAAGGATGATAGAACGACTACCTCCTTTAACAATTTAAAAGTAGAACACCTCACCTCTAAAGGCGGGCTTCGTATGATGATTGTCGAATGTCCACCTGGTGCATCAATGGGAGAGCCGAACGCCCATGAAGGGGAAGAATGCCATTTGGTCTTACAAGGAAAAATTCTTGCTGAACAAGGAGAAGATTCCGTTATTGTTGAGGAGGGAGATTCTTTCAGCTGGAATGCAAGCGTCCCGCATTTCGTAAAAAACATTGGGGATACGAAGGCTGTGATCTTAATCTCCGTTTATTCTGATTCAGAATTAAATGATATTTTATAGTACAAGCTTGCGTACAACGCAGGCTTTTTTTCATGGTTATTCGTTAGTTCGTAGGCCAATACTAAAAAAGCTTTGACAACGGTTTAAAAATCATGTAAATTATCTAATGTACGAACATTATTGAACAACCAAGAAAATAATATTCGGTTTTAGGAGTGTTTTTTAAATGGAAAATGTATTTGATTATGAAGATATTCAGTTAATCCCTGCAAAATGTATTGTTAACAGTCGTTCAGAGTGTGACACAACAGTTGAATTTGGTGGCCACACATTTAAACTACCGGTTGTCCCTGCAAACATGCAGACCATTATAGATGAGAACATCGCATTATTTTTAGCTGAAAATGGTTATTTCTATATCATGCACCGTTTTAATCCAGAAAAACGTGTCGATTTTATTAAGGATATGCAATCACGCGGTTTAATCGCTTCTATCAGTGTTGGAGTGAAGCCCGAGGAATACACGTTCGTTGAACAACTTGCTGAAGAAAATCTTGTACCTGAATTTATTACAATTGACATTGCACATGGTCATTCGAATTCAGTAATTGAAATGATTAAACATATAAAAGCGCATTTACCAAAAAGCTTCGTAATCGCTGGTAACGTTGGTACTCCAGAAGCAGTAAGAGAACTAGAAAATGCTGGAGCTGATGCTACAAAGGTTGGAATTGGGCCTGGTAAAGTGTGTATCACTAAAATTAAAACTGGTTTTGGAACTGGTGGTTGGCAGCTAGCTGCACTTCGTTGGTGTGCAAAGGCTGCAACTAAGCCTGTCATAGCTGACGGTGGTATCCGTACGCATGGTGATATCGCAAAATCAATTCGCTTTGGTGCAAAAATGGTCATGATCGGTTCCCTTTTCGCAGGACACGAAGAGTCACCAGGTGAAACAACAGAAGTCGAAGGTAAGCTAGTTAAGGAATACTTCGGTTCAGCTTCTGAATTCCAAAAAGGTGAAAAGAAAAATGTTGAAGGCAAGAAAATCTATGTTGAGCACAAAGGCTCATTAAAAGATACACTAAAAGAAATGGAACAAGACCTTCAGTCCTCTATCTCTTATGCTGGAGGAACGAAACTAGATTCCATCCGCCACGTGGATTATGTGATCGTTAAGAACTCAATCTTTAATGGTGACCGAATCTATTAATTATAAAAGGATGAGCTATCGCAGCTCATCCTTTTTCTTTTACGGCTTAGTCTTGGTTTTGATTTTCTTGGTTACTCACTGATTTTTCAACTAGCTCATCGATGAACTCGTATTCAAGTTCCGTATCAGTAGATGTATAAAAGAACCCCTTATACCTAATGGTGTCACTTGAATTTATGATCAACTCCTTCATGGGCTCGTCGTTTGTATCGTATATCGTTGTGTCAAAGCGGTATCCCATATAACCAGCCGAAAGCTTTCCTTTTTTAAAGGTCACTTCATTTAAATTAGTAATAATACGGTTGATTTCTTGTTCGGATACAATATCCATTCTGTATCCAGAATTTCCATCTACAATATGGATTTTTGAAACCTCATCGGGATTGATATCAAATATCTTGTGAGGAACATATGTAAAACTGTATAGTAAAACAATAAGCAGTGGTACGATAATTAAAATTGTTTTTAATTTCATCATGCTTCCACCTTTATAGAATAGGAGTGTTTTGATTGTTTATTAAGTTATCGAAAGAACAACAGCAAATGATGATTTCGGACATACAAGCCTATTTCTCGCTAGAAAGAGATGAAGAAATCAGCGAGTTTGCGGCAGAACAGGTCTTACATTTTGTCAAAGAAAAACTAGCACCACATATTTACAATGCTGCAGTACATGACGTGAAAGCAGTGGTGGACCAACAATTCGCCTCCCTTGACGACGAAATTTTAACACTTGAACGCCCCATAAGAAAGTAGAGTATATTTTACTCAATTGCCTACACTACCTTTAAGGGGTGAAATGCATATGACAAAAGACAAACAAAACTTTTTTGATCCAAATGATACATATGGCATTTTAAAATCTGAGATGGAAGTTGATACAGATGTCAACGAAGATCAGAATCGAGAAAGGTTACTTGATGACTCAGTTGAAGCATTTTTAGAACTTAAAAAAAGCCTAACTGAATAGTTCGTGGAAAAGAGCGAGAATCCTTCTTAACTTGGGATTATTTTTGTAACACAAAAACAAGCCATCATGCCCCAGCTGCATGATGGCTTTTCCTTTACCACTGTTCAGTCTTTGTTTTTTGATTCGTTACATAAAGCATTCCAGGTATGATAAGCAGCGAAACGGCCAATAAAGCGATTGTCATCGAATTTTTACTACTATCATGTAATCCAACGGCAAACACAACCCCGTATATGCTTGAGGCTAAAATATTCCCGATAAACCTTGAGGTCATTAAGAGACCTGAGGCGATTCCCGATTGAGCAACGCTGATAAAACTATACAATAAGTTTTGGAGGCTAATGTTCATCAGTCCGTTACTGATTCCAAACAATGCTAATACGATGATTATCCAGAGCAATGAGGAATTTTTCGTAGTCGCAAACAGGAATCCCACTCCTACAATACCCACTGCTGCCCCAACTAGTAATGGAACTCGGTACCCTACTCTTTCTGCCCATCTTGTTGCAACTGGCGTTGTGACCATGGCACATACGGATAGCGCCAACATCATCAATCCTGTATATTTCGAACCTAAACCGATCACTTCCTGCAAATAAGTTGGTGTAAACAACAAGATCGAAAAGAATATCAATGTTGATAAAATGTACTGCGCATAAACAACGGAAATAGTCGGATTCTTTCTTAAAAATACAACATTGATTAACGGGTCTGCTTTCTTTTTTTCGTATGTATAAAAAAGGACAGATAATCCTAGTGATAGGACGAAGTACCCTATATTAAATCCGCCTTCCACTGATAGCAAAAAGACCATCCAACTCGTGATGAATGCACTAAATAACAGCATCCCAATGATGTCCCACTTAAAAGAGGTCCCTTTTGTTGGCTCGTCTTTTGGAATATAGAACACGGTTAAAAATGCGGAAAGGAAAATGACTGGGAGATTTACATAAAAAATAACCGGCCAGCCACCATATTGAATGAGCAGTCCACTAATTGTAGGTCCAAACGCAGCAGATGTTGTTGCGAACACCGCCAATGTTCCGATTACCCGATTTTGATTTTGTTTAATATATAAGCGAACCATACCAATCCCTGCAGGATACAGAGCAGAGGTGCCAATGGCTTGAATCAATCTCAGGCCAAGTAATGTCATCATGTTTTGTGACAAGGGTGCTAAAACAGATGATAGTAAAACGAGCAATAACCCGATGAGAAAGATTTTTTTCCTACCATAATGGTCGCTGAGTCTTCCGATAATGGGTAAAAAAATAGCACTTACAATGAAGTAAGAGGCGATTAACCACGAAATATCCTTAGAAGAAAGCGTGAAATCGTGCTGAATCGAAGGTAAGGCAACCGTAATCATCGTTGTATTAAGCGGATTTAAAATCGCACCCAATGCAATTGCAATGATTACTAATCTTGGTTTTTTTATTGTTTCAGACATTCTGAATTCCCCTTTTAGCCAATTGCTAATAGTGTATCACACAAACAAATTGGGCGGGTGAAGAACAATTTATGAAAAACGGATAATCTCATCTAAGTCGTAAAAGCTACAAATAGACTAAACTAATTGGAGGTTTGATATGATTAGTAGAGCAACCAAAATCACAACATTGTTTTATATTGGGATTTTTGCGGTTATCTTAACAACAATCTATACGATTATCATCATGATTCAAGGTAGTAGAACGATGAAGATGATTCGTTACATGTACAATCAAACTAAACAAAGTGTTGAACATGAAAATCGCGGGGAATAACCCTCGCGATTCTATTTTACGCTTCTGTTTTAAAAGCAAGCCCCTTTTCCCCTAGCGCTAATCGAATCTCCCTAATGGCAGTTGGACCCACACCATGTAAAGCCAATACTTCTCTCTCGGTTAGCTTTGTGAACTGTTCTAGCATGATGTATCCCGCTCCACGCAAAGCACGTAATGCTGGTTTACTTAATTTTAACTCATCAATTTCAGACAAAAGAAACACTCCTTTTTCATCTCCGTTTTTCATGCATATGCCTCATCCATTTTTTCTGTTTCTGTGTAACTTTAAAATATCCAATACTTGAGATTGCTGTTAGTCCACCAGAAAGATAAAGCAAGATTAATTGTGAAGTAAAAATACTGACTCCCATTCCTATAATGCCAAGTAAAGACAACTGAAATAAATGCTTTTTATTCGTTTCATAAATCGTAAATTGGAATTCTCTTCTATGTTCAATTTCCTTCAAATCCTCTAATTTTTGAGGTAACTGCAAGAACTGTTGGACTGAATGGAAAATCTTAAACACTGGCTGTGCCTGAATCCATTGCCAGACCAATGACCATTTCTGATTGCCTTCCTTGTTCAACCAGCTCGTGAACACTGGTTTTACTATTTCCACTACATCATCCTCAGTGATTAGATTGAGAGTAATCCCTTCAATTGCTACAAAGGATCTCCCTAAAAAGATAAATCGTGTTGGGACTTGGATCGGTAGTGCTTGAATGATATCATTCATGTCACGTTTAAAGGCAATAAGGTCTATCTCCTTTAATTGAGACAGTTCAAACGACATCAATTCCTCTAACAGCTTTTCCATTGTACGATGGTCAGCCTCAGGCAATAAAAATCCTAATTGTGATAAACAATCAACCGTTTTTGAATAATTCTTGGTAAGAAAGCTTTCAATTAAACCTTGAAACTGTTTCGCATCTTTTTTCGAAATTTCCCCAATCATCCCGAAATCAAGTAAGATGATTTTCCCTTCCTTTGATAGCAGAACATTCCCAGGGTGAGGGTCGGCATGAAACATACCTGGTTCCAGCCATTGTGGAAGGAAAAGTTCTATTAAACTCTGGGCAATCTTTTTCCGGTCAATGGATTGGATATCCTCGATACTTGATATCTTTATACCATCAACCCATTCCATGACAAGAACCTTTGAAGTACTGTACTCTGGGTAGACCATTGGAATTTTGACATTGTACATATCCTTAAACCGCTCGGAAAAGGACTCAAGTGTTTGTCTTTCCTTTGTATAATCTAACTCTCGCTCAATTACTTGTTTTATTTCTTTAAATAGGACCTTGAAGTTAATAAATCCCTTCGGAACTGGTACAAAATGATCAGCAAACCAAATAATAATCGCTAACGACCGGAAATCCGTTTTTAAAATCGACTGAATATCTGGCCTTTGGACTTTGATTGCAACCTTCGCTCCATTTTTAAGAACACCCTGATATACTTCACCAATGGACGCAGAAGCAATTGCCTCTTTATCAATTGATTGAAAAATGCTATGAATAGGTCGATCCCACTCGTCTTTAAGAATTCTCTCAATATCACTCCAATTTGAAGAAGGAACCTTATCTGTTAGATCCTCTATTTGCTTAATAAAAGGTTTGGGAAGCAAATCAGCCCTGGTGCTTAATATTTGCCCTACCTTAATCAGTAAACCTTCCAATTCAAAAAGCGTTTTGCGAAATGTTGTACCTATCTGCTCCCAAAGTTTATCCCATTCAGCCTGTGGCTTTCTACGAAGTTTATACCAGTAGATTTTACTGAAAATCAAAAAAGCCATCGAAAGAACTTTGGTCATTCGAACCAACTTATTTTTCGTCTTCATTTAGAGACCTCTCATTTCTTAAACTTCCCGTATTAAATTATTCAATAAAAAAAGCATTTCTCCTTTAAAAAGAAATGCTTCTTGTAAATATCATCTTATGACGTTTTTTCTTTTTTCTGCAATAAAACAGCAGCAATTACAATTACACCTTTAAATGCTTCCCTTAAAAATGGTGGTACCCCGAATAGGTTAAGAAGGTTATTCATGACGGCAATGATTAGCATCCCGTAGACCGTTCCTAGAATGAAACCTCTTCCCCCCATCATGTTTGTTCCTCCAACAACCGCTGCTGCGATTGCATCCATTTCCATTCCTCTTCCTGCATTTGAAAAGTCCATTGATCCAATTCTTGAAACCTGGATGATTGCGGCTATTGACACAAGCAGCCCCATAAGAGCATATACCTTTAGTTTCACTTTTTCTACATTGATACCAGATAACTTGGCGGCTCTTTCGTTTGATCCAACCGCAATGATATGTCTTCCGAAGGTTGTTCTTTTCGATACGTAGTAAAGTATATAGGCAATGATTGCCCAATATATAATTGGCATAATCATATAGTTTCCAATTTTAAAGCTTGCGATTTGTAAAAATTCAACTGGAACAGTAGGATTATATCCTTGCATGAAGTGCTGTGTCACACTTCTAAATATCATCATCGCTCCTAATGTTGCAATAAACGGGGGAACATTCCCTTTTGTAATACTAACTCCAATAAGTGAACCTAATAGATACCCTGCTAGTAAAACCAGTAGAATTGTGATGATAAATGCAGGTGCACCTGTGATTCCCATCATTCCCAGAAACCCTTTTGTACTCGTATCTAGGAGCATCATCGAAAAGGCGCCAGTGACAACCAAGGTTGAACCAACAGCTAAATCAATTCCGCCTGTCATGATAACAAAGGTCATCCCTAAAGCAACAATCGCTGTCCCTGCATTATTGCGTAAAATATTAATCCAGTTATTGATCCACGACTGAAACCATTCTCCAAATGAATCATAATCAAAGCCTAAAACCAATGTTTGTAAAATAACCATAATGATTAATGCAATTGCGATACTGAATAGTGGGTCATTTGACCATTTATATTTAAACCATTCCAAAAAGTTTTTCTTATTCTTGATTGTTGTTTGATCGATACTTGGCTTCATTTAGCTTACCTCTCCCTCACTTAAGTCCCCACCTGTTGCAAGACTCATGATGGAATGCTCATTCATATCTTCTCCAGCGACTTCCCCCTGGATGGTACCATGATACATGACGATTGCTCGATCACAGACGCGTATGATTTCATTCGCTTCACTGGAAAGAACAACAACTGCAATATTTTCTTCAGCTAGTTTTAAGATAATGTCATAGATATCTTCCTTCGCCCCAACATCAACACCTTGGGTAGGATTGTCCAAGATAAGAAGTTTTGGGTTAGCAGCCAACCATTTTGCTAGGACAACCTTTTGCTGATTTCCTCCAGAGAGACTCGTTATACTGTCAGTAAGGTCACCCATTTTCAATCGTAATGCTTTTCTATGCTCTTCGAAAATCTCCTGATGCCTTTTAGTATTAATCGTTCCCCGTTTTGAAAACGTTGGCCAAGTAACGATTGAAGCATTTTCTAAAATGTTCATATCCTTGATAATGGCATTTTCTTTGCGATTTCGTGGCAGATAGGCAATTCCTTCCTTAATTGCTTTCGTCGTACTCGTTATCTTTACTTCCTTACCGTTCAGGAGAATCTTCCCTGATGAAATCTCGTCTGCTCCAAAAATAGATTGAAAAAGTTCACTTCGTCCATCACCGAGAAGCCCTGTAAAACCGACAATTTCTCCCGCTCGAACTGAAAAGCTAATATCCCTAAAGTTATGACCAGAAGTTAAGCCTTCAACACGTAGAATCTCATTTCCTAACTTCTTCTCTCTGATTAGAGATTCTGTTCTCACATCATGTCCCACCATATATCGTGCAAGATCATTCGTTGTTACTTCGCTGACATTACCTTCAGACACCAAGTTACCATCACGAAGCACAAGATAGCGATTACAAATCTCCATAACCTCATTTAATTTATGAGAAATAAAGATAATACCGACATTATGTTTCTTTAAGGTTCTCATCATCGCAAAGACTCGATCGATTTCCTGGTCTGTTAAGGAAGTCGTCGGTTCGTCCATAATAATAATCGACGCATTTGTCATCATAGCCCGGCATATTTCGATGATTTGTTTATAGGAGGCATCAAGTTCTCGAACCAATTTATTCGGATCAAGGTCTACGTTCATTTTGGTAAACATCTCTTTTGTTTCTTGATACATTTTCTCTAAATTCAAGCTGCCTCTCTTTGTTTTCAACTCTCGGCCGAGGAACATATTCTCATAGATTGGTAAATCGTTGATTAAGTTGAGCTCTTGGTGGATGAAGGCAATTCCAGCATCCTGAGATTGTGCTGGTGTAGCAAATTCCACTTGTTTCCCGTCAATGTGTATAGAGCCAAAGTCCGTCTGCAAAACTCCACCCAAAATATTCATCAATGTAGACTTTCCTGCCCCATTTTCCCCAAGCAATGCGCAGATTTCACCGCCTTTTAAGGAAAAAGATACATCCTTAAGTACATGGTTGCTTCCAAAGGATTTTCGGATTTGTTTCATTTCAATTAACACGTCATCACTTCCAAACCTTTAAAGTCACTACAAGGCTCACAAAAAAGGTAAAAGAGAGAGGCTATAGCAGTGTTGCCATAGCCCTCAAGTGTTCGAGCTCTATTTCTTAGTAAGGTGAACCCTCATCGAGGAAATCTTTATAATTATCTCTGTCTACAATCGTTGTAGGAATAATGGTTTCCATTTCAGCATCCTCACCTTTTAATACCTTAAGTGCAACATCAACAGCATCCTTTACCATGGCCGGGCTATATAGAGCAGACTGAATCCAGATATCTTCGTTTTCAGGCATCATATTAAAATACTCCTGCATACCACCGCCGCCGGTTACTACTTTAATATCTGTTCTTCCTGCCTCTTTAATTGCTTGTAAAACACCAATGGAAGTTTCATCATCCAGGGAATAGACCGCATCAATTTTATCTAAGCTTGTTAAAATATCTGCAAAATCTTTTAATCCATCTTCTCTTGTAAACTGAGTCGCATACGTGTGAAGCTCAATATCCGGTGCAATTTCTTCAATGGTTTCAACAAATCCCTTCTTACGCAATTCAGAAACAGAGCCTGAGGATGGTACCTCTAGAATAACGACATTTCCTTCTTTACCAATCTTTTCAACAACGTAATTTGCACCTTGAACACCCATGTCCTCGTTGTCTCCCGCTACTCGATAAACACCTTCTGCATCAATGACAATGTCAAAGTTTACAACTTTGATTCCTTCATCTAATGCACGTTGAATAGGTACTTCCATACCCTCCCATTGTGGAAATGCTACGATAGCTTCTGCCCCCCACGTCATTAAATCATCTAATTGTGAAGTCATTTCAGCTGCATTGCTACTTGTTTGAATCTGGTACTCAATCTCACCAGAAAGTTCCTTTGCTCGGGCTTCCGCATGATATGCAACCGCTGCAACCCATCCATGTGTAACAGCTGGTGCCAAAATACCAATCTTATGCTTATCACCAGAATCTTTTCCCGAATCCCCGCTTGGTTTGTCGCCTGTTTGTTCTGAATTACTACACGCACTCAGCACAGGAATTAATAGTAAAACTAGCAGCGATACTAAACGTAATACTTTTTTCATAAAAAATAACCCCCTCGTTTTTAACTAGTTATTTATTTCATTAATATATTGAAACCTTCGTAACATCAAAGTTTTTACTAGTAAATATAAGCGCTTTCTTTTCTAGGAGTTAATCAAGTTGTGGGTTTTTGTGAGGATCTCTGATGTATGTAAAATGGTAAACTACATATATATTTGTTTTCCTGATTCTAACGATTCTTCTATACTTTTAAGTAGTTTTAATGTGTAGAGTACGTCTTTTAAAGGAACTATAGTATTTTCTTGATTCTTGTCTATGCAATTCAAAAAATAAGATAATTCATTTTGAAAGGCATCGCTCTTTTCAAAGGTAACTGCTGACTTTCCCTCGCGATTGTAGTAGAAGAGTTGTTTCGGGCCCTTATCGATATTTTCAATATTCTCACCCGCTATTAAATTAAAATCTAGAGTCCCTTGAGCCGCTTGTGCTCGTAATGACATTGTAAAAGGATAGCCAGTCGTCATACGCTGAGAGGCTTCAACGAATGCTTTACACTTATTCTTAAAAATAAGCGTAGTCATGACGTGGTCCCAAGCATCATATTTATTTTTGTTTCCAACCGCATATACGGATTCAACCTCGCCTATTAAATAATGGACGAAATCAATATCATGTAAGTGTAGGTCAAATAGGGCTCCACCACTTTTTTCGGGATGCAAAAACCAATCACTCCATTTAGGTAGCTGCCCCAGTCTCTTTGCATGAACAATCTCAATATCTTTCAGTTTGTCAGTTTCACTCAGCATTTTAATTGCCTTATACTCAGGCCAAAAGCGGAGAACATGACCGACAAATAGTTTGACACCATTTTTAGTAACTTCATGAATAATTCGATCTGCTGATTCTAGTGTAAGAGTTAATGGTTTTTCACAGATAATATGTTTGCCTGCCCTAGCTGCCTTAATAATATAGTCTTCATGTAGGAAGGTTGGTAAACATATATCAATGACGTCTATTTCCTCATTACGTAATAAATATTCGTAATCCGTGACAAAAGACCCATTATAAGCGTGAAGAAGTTCAAAATCTTCTACTTTATTTCGGGTACATATTGCCGTTACCTGACAATTTTCGATATGACGGTAAGCTTCTAAATGTGTCTTACCGATGAATCCCAAACCAACTAGCCCAATATGTTTCATCGTTTCCCCCTCTCAACCTAGTAATCTGGAAAGATATTCGAAGGATTTTTTCACAGAAACGTCAATTTCCATTGACTTAAGATGTAATTGATTACAAATCATATTAAGAATACATCGTACAAGCTTTACGCTACTGATTACTTTATTAAGGAATGTTCAATTTGTAATCCGTTACATTTATAGTATAAGATAAACAATATTCAGTCAATTAATTTTAGGTAATAATTCTCATTTTTTCCAGAGAGGTAAAACTAGCTTTGTGATGCATTTCTAACAACATCTATAAACCAAGTATTTTCTCAACAACTCTAAGTGAAGCAACTGCTTGCTCACCAGTAACTGGAGGCTCTACATCATGTAAGATTGAATTGATAAAAGCATCAATAACACCTGTATTCGTTTGGTTATCATTCGTCTGAATGGACTCTAGATCATACCTCTTAACAGAGCCATCCCTTTTTTCAATGATTAGTGGCGCATTTGGATCATGATAAATTTTTAAAATCCCAAATTGGCAGTAGATAATCGTTGAATTATCTTCAGAACCGTAATATGTCCATGAAAACGAAGCTGTTCCCAAACGCCCTTTTTGTGTTTTAAATGCACAGACAACATTGTCACATACCTCTATTGGTTTACCATTTTCATCCACTTTATCTAATGCACCATAGAAAGAATGCACATCCTCAATTTCGTCATCTAATAGGTAATGAATTAAATCAATTTTATGAATTCCTAAATCACCTGCAACACCTGAATGAGAGCGTTCCTTTTTAAAAAACCAAGTGGAGTTTGATTTGTTGACTCCCCAGTTCTCAGGACCTTGATGACCAAATGAGGTTTTGAAAGTCAGTACCTCACCTAGTTCCTTTTTATCTATTATTTCTTTCGCTTTCTGATGTGCTTTTGTGAAACGTTGGTTATGATCAACCATTAATTTTTTCCCAGATTTCCTCTGTGCTTCTAGGATTTCCTCCGCATACTTCACATTAATGGCTATTGGTTTTTCACATAAAACATGCTTCCCACTTAATAACGCGTTGGTAGTGTTGATATGATGGGCTTCATTAGAAGAACAATCGCTAATCGCAACAATGGAAGGATCGTCGAAAAGTTCCTCAACTGTTTTTACAGCTCGCCCTCCATATTCATTAGCCAAGCTCAGGGCTCTTTCACCTTTACGGTCATAAAAAATAATCTCCTCAACATGCGGATTTGCTTTATACTCGGGTGCGTGTCGATGTCTAGCTATGGAACCACACCCGATAATACCCACTTTTATACCCATGATTGAAAACCTCCCTCTTTCCTATTTTTTTAAAAAGGTAGGAAATCCTATCCCATTGTTGACTCGCGAATAATTAATTCGTGATCTAGGACAACACTTTCTACCTTTTCTCCTTGAATGCTACTAATCAGCATGTTTGCTGCAAGACTCCCCATTTTATACATCGGCTGTGAAATGGTGGTTAATGTAGGATTTGTCATGTTCGAGAAACTAATATTATCAAAACCTACTAAAGCAATGTCATTTGGAACATGTAAACCGTTACCATTTATTCCTTTTAAGGCTCCAATAGCCAATGTGTCAGAAACGGCAAAAACAGCTGTGGGCTTTTCCGCTAATTGGAACATGACCCTCATTGCCTGAACACCATTTTGAAATTCAAGTTCTTTCGTGTGGTAAATCCACTCATCACGGATTGGAAGATTAAATTCTTTTAAAGCTCGCTCATACCCATTTCGACGTTGTCTCGCGTATAAAAACTTTTCATCAGAATTGATGAGCGCTATTCTTTCATGACCTAACTTAATTAAATGCTTAACAGCCTGATAAGCCGCCAATTCATTGTCAATCGTTACATAAGGGATACTCCCTCCCTCTTCGTATTCACTACAAAGAATAACAGAATAATTCTCAGCTAATTCATTTAACTTGTGCATATTGACTGTCGGGTCCATCGAAATGACACCATCAGCTAATTTATTCTTAATCATATTAAAATAAATGTTTTCTCGTTGTGGATTGGAGTCCGTTTCGCATAGAAGTATATTGTAGTTGTTGGTAATGGCTGTATTTTGAATCCCGTTGATAATTTCTGTGTAAAAGGGATTTGAAATACTTGGAAGCAATACTAATAACAGGCGACTTTCGGAGTTGCGAAGATTTCTTCCTAGCATACTAGGTTCATAATTAAGATCTTTGATTGCATTTTCAACTTTTAGTCGTGTTTTCGGACTTACAGACGTAGCATTATTAAGGACCCTTGAAACCGTTGCAACGGATACTCCTGCTTTTTGGGCTACTTGTTGAATATTTGCCATTTATGGTCCCCACTTTCAATCTATGATAAGGAATTGTAATCGATTACAATTATGATTGTAGGTATTCTCAATATTTTTGTCAATATTTAAACATTAACCTATATTTTAACAATTTTATATATTCAAATTTTTATTTTCTTTGCTATAATGAGATGTAACGGATTACAAAAATAATGAATTGGGGAGGATTCTATATGAAGTTAGGGGTTTTTACAGTCCTATTCTCGGATAAAACTTTAGACGATATGCTTGACCATGTCGCAGCAGAAGGTATTGAAGCAGTTGAATTAGGCACGGGCGGTTATCCTGGTAATGCCCACTGTAAGATTGATGAATTACTAGATAATGAACAAAAACAAAAGGAATTTCTAGAGAAGTTTTCAACCAGAGGGCTTATCATTAGCGCCTTAAGTTGTCACAGCAACCCTCTTCATCCTCAAAAACACATCGCAAACGAAGCAGATTCTCTATTTATGAAAACGGTTAAATTAGCAAGTCAGCTTGGTGTCCCTGTTGTAAATACATTTTCTGGCTGTCCAGGTGACCATGAACATGCAAAATACCCGAACTGGCCTGTTTCTCCATGGCCAAATGAGTACCAAGAAATTTTAAAATGGCAATGGGAAGAAAAAATCATCCCATATTGGAAGGAAAAAGCTGCATTCGCAAAAGAGCATAATGTGAAAATTGGGCTTGAATTACATGGCGGATTTTCCGTTCATACACCCGCAACGCTTCTACGCTTAAGGGAAGCATGCGGCCCAGAAATCGGAGCAAACCTTGACCCAAGCCATATGTGGTGGCAAGGCATTGATCCTGTTGAATCTATAAAAATACTAGGACGTGAAAACGCAATTCATCATTTCCATGCGAAGGATACGACGATCGATCAACAAAATACAAACCGTAACGGTTTAACAGATATGACTCCTTATCATGAAATGCAGAACCGTTCCTGGTATTTCCGGACAGTTGGATACGGTCATGACGCTAAGGTTTGGGCTGATATGATTAGCACCCTTCGTCTTTTCGGCTATGATTATGTCGTAAGTATAGAACATGAGGATGGATTAATGTCCGTTGATGAAGGATTTAAAAAAGCCATTCAAACTCTTAATCCGGTTATGGTGAAGGAGTCCATTGGGGAGATGTGGTGGACGTAAGAATGTAAAGAAAAGGAGAAGCTTTTAATAGCTTCTCTTAGTTCTATTTCTACAAGACTCACGGCTGACCCGTTTTTTTCAGTTGCATTAGATTTTTATTTAAGGTATTCCAATGGAATTGGAAACCTAGTTAATAGAAAAATAATCCAAATAATCGATAACCCCAAAGCCATTAGAGGTCGTTTTTGATGAAGTCTTAGCATTGGAAACATAACGAGATTAAAAAGAATCGACCATCCCATCGACCAACCATGATGATGTTTGATCAAATGCAAATACTCCAAATTGATGTATTCAATAACTACATATATGAATACCCACAGTCCAATCCAAAGAAGCTGTTTCCATTTCTCTTCAGGAAAGCGACCTAGATAAATGAGAGTCGTGGAAGGATAGGTAACAAACATAATTAATAAAGAAATAAATGTATGATTCGATAGGATGTTTTGAGCAAACATCGTTTCCTGGTAGGTCCAAATCAAGTAATCATGGAACAAGAAATTTTTTAAAAGATCGCCCATAATAAAGAATAAAATCGTTGGGTAATATTCTCGCCAACTTCTCCAATCACCCCATTTTATTGCAGCCAAAAGAAGCAAGGCGTTATATATTAGGTGCATCCAATACACTCCTGAGTTAGTAATACACTTATATTACCCAATATTTTACATAAAAATAAGACGAATCCTGAATCGATTCGCCTTGCTAGCTGCGAGAGAGTCTTAATACTACCCTTCTCTATTTTAACAGTGTGATTTCTTTTAATCGCTGAACAGCCTTTTCTAATGTTGCTTCGTTTTGAACAAGTCCAATTCGCACATAGCCCTCGCCACTTGGACCAAAAGCATTCCCTGGAGTGACAACAATGCCAGCTTCATCGATTAGATGATAAGTAAAATCAGTGGAGGTAAACCCAGCCGGTACCTTCGCCCAAATAAACATGGAGGCTTTTGGTGAATCAACATGCCAACCTATTTCAGCCAGACCTTTTACCAAAATATCACGTCGTTCTTTGTACGTTTGTCGAAGTTCTTCACTGAAACTTGACGTCTCACCTAACGCGGCAATCGCTGCTTTTTGGATGGGTAAAAAAACACCATAATCGAGATTTGATTTAAGTCGGTTTACAGCTGCAATGATTTCCTGGTTCCCGACTATATATCCAATTCGACAGCCTGCCATATTAAAGCTTTTTGAAAGTGAGTTAAACTCAACTCCAACTTCTTTAGCACCTTCTACTGATAAGAAACTAATCGGCTTCTCTTCATAATAGAGCTCCGAATAGGCAAAATCATGGAGTACAATAATCTGATGTTTTTTCGCGAACTCGATAACCTTCTTAAAAAAGGATTCTGTAGCCATTGCTGGTACTGGGTTGCCTGGAAAGTTTAGAATCATCAATTTCGCCTTTTGGCAAACATCCTCAGGGATAATATCCAAGTCAGGTAAAAAGTGATTCTCTTCTTTTAGTGGCATTCCATAAGGTGTTGCTCCTGAAAGTGCAATACCAGCTGCATATGCCGTGTAACCAGGGTCTGGTACAAGAACTACATCACCCGGGTTAGCAAAAACCATCGGAAAGTGGACAAGTCCATCTTGAGAACCCATAACCATTAAGACCTCATTTTCCTTATGTACCGAAACATCAAATCTGTTTGAATAGTATACTGAAATGGCTTCATATAACTCATCGGTTCCCGTTAAAGAATATCCATATAATGAAGGATCTTGCACATGACTAGTCAACACATCCATGACATACGGCGGCGGCGGCAAATCAGGGCTGCCCACACTTAAGTCAATCATCTCATGCCCCTCACGCAATTTTTGTTTCTTATAGTTTGCTAGTTCATTAAAAATCGATTCCCCAAATTCGTTCATTTTCTGTGATAGTGTGATATCCAATGCTGTCACCTCTTTTGTTTGATTAGTATTATTATAACAAGTTTTATACGATTGACTACGAATGTTAAGATTTAACTTTAAAAAGCTGATATAATCCTTTTAAAGCATCAATTTATAGAGAGAAGGATTTTAATTGCAGCAACAACAGAACACTTCAGATAAATTATGGACAAAAAACTATTTCCTCGCGTTTATTTATGCGATGTCTACTCAAATATCCAACAATATGCTAATGACGGGACTGCCATTATACGCGATCTATTTAGGTGGCGATAATTCGATTTCAGGTATGCTTTTTGGTTTCTTCATGTTTGTCGCAATCCTTTTCAGGCCTTTTTTTGGTAAATTAATAGATGAAAAGAGCCGTAGAATCGTCTTAATTATTGGTGCTGTGATTGCGGCATTTATTACTCTTTCGTATGTTGTAGCCTTTTCAATTAGCCTACTGCTTGTTATGAGAAGTTTACATGGTATAGGGTTCAGTGCTACCACCAATGCTTCCGGTACGGTTGTTTCGGATATTGTGCCAAAAAGGCGGTTAGCAGAGGGTATTGGGTATTTTGGTTTAGCAAATACACTGTCCACAGCAATCGGGCCTGCACTTAGCATCTTTTTAATTCAACAGTATAATTATCAGGTTCTATTCATCGTTGCCGGTTTAATCGGTTTGATTTCGATCATTTGTAGCCTGTTTATGACGTACGAAAAACAGAATCCAAATCTAGTGATAAAATCAACAAAAAAGAATCGAAAAATCTCCGAATTGCTTTTTGAAAAAACAGCATTGCCAACCGGATTAGTAACCGCTTTTGTTTATGTTGGAATGGGCGCATCGTTAACGTTCATTCCAACCTTTGCCCTTTCCTTAGGGATTGAAGACATTGGTTTATATTTTACGGTGTTTTCATTTGCTTTATTGTTCACGCGAATTGTGGGAGGTAAATTGGCTGATAAATATGGAAGTTCCATCGTGGTAGTCCCTGGCTTAGTGAATATGACGATATCATTTGTGGTATTAGCCTACGCCAATTCTCTCGGAGACTTTATTCTAACAGGCATCCTCTATGGATTAGGGTTGGGTTTTGTTGAGCCAGCCTTAAATGCTGTCATGATCAGACTATGTCCCCCTGATCGAAGAGGCGCAGGGAATTCGACGTTTTTTACAGCAAAGGATTTAGGTAGCGGACTCGGAGCGATTTGCTTAGGTTTCATCTCCCTGAATTCAGGGTTCAAAGCCGTGTTCTTATACAGTGCAGTATGTATTATCCTCGCATTCTTCGCATATGTTTTGATATTGCGAAGACAAATCAATACTGCGAGAAACTCAGAAAAATCAAATTTACAGGCCAATGTAAGCTAATTTCTATATGTTATTAAAATGCCAGGTTCCCTTCTAGTTCGGGGTTCCTGGCATTTTTATTTACGTGATATTTATGGCTATGCACAAAAGAAAAAAGAGCCCAACAAGAGCTCTTTCCATCTAATATTCTACAACTCCAAGATATTCTTCTAATGTAATTTCATGTTCTGTGATATATTTTGCATGTTCGACACCAACATAGCGAATATGCCATGGCTCGTACATATAACCAGTGATGTCTTCATTTCCTATTGTATAACGGACGATAAAACCAAATTCCGCTGCGTGCTCCGCAACCCATTTGCCTTCAACCGTTTCACCAAATTCCTGAACAAGCTGGTTGTCGACACTATCGCTCGTGACGTCCATCGCAAGACCAGTTTGATGTTCACTTTGACCAGCTTTTGCACTGAAGGTAGTAGCTTCGGCTTCACCAAACCCACGTACATATGAATCATAGATGACTTGTTGCGTAGCATACGAACGGTAACCCGATTGAGCATGTAGAGTGATTCCGTCGGCGCTCGCCTGTGCAAATAATTTTTCCAACGCCTCGGCTGCTTCTTTTACCATATGTTTACGTTCTGAAACAGAAGTTGAAAAAGCAACATTTGGCACAACAAGATTTTGCGGCACATAAGTTGCATCCAAGACTCCTACTTCTTTGTTGACAAGAAGTAAAAATGGATCATTTGGATCTATGACTGGTTTTACATCCTCTGGTTTCACTACTTCTGTCTGCTCACCAGCTGTTTGGGTTTCGGGTGCCTCTACTTTCTCCGGCAATGCTTCCCCATCTTTTTCTTTACTTAACGCAATTTTCCCAATAACAACTTCTTTAATAGAAGCATAGCTTTCTTGTAAAATATCAGAAAATGCTTCCCTCGTAAAAAAGATCGAGGACGCCACTAGTACCAGTACCAATCCGATGATGACTTTCTTCAATATTATTCCTCTTCCCTACATCTATCTATCTCTGTTTTTTCTCTACCTACCATTCTACTATATTTTACAAGAATCGACACAGGGAATTAGTTGTAACTTTTCACCATGAGGAAAGCCCTAGGAGAATCCTAGGACTTTTTTGGGTCGCGGGGACAGGTCCCTTGTCCCAGTTTTAAATTACGTATGCTTTTAGATAGATTTGCTGTATAAATTCATTCGTAAATTCCAACTATTAGGAGAAATGATTGAAAAAAAGGGGGAGAAATGCAAAAAATATCCATTTGCGTATTGTTTTTTAAGGAAAAAAGCGATAAAGCATACGTAAAAATGAATTGCGTATGCTTTTAGATAGATTAGTAGTATTATTTCATTCGCAAAATCCAAATAAAGGGAAAAATCATCTGAGAAGAGACAATAATTGTAAAAAACATCCATTTGCGTATCATTTTTTAGAAAAAAAGCGATAAAAGCATACGTAAATAAGAATTGCGTATGCTCTTAGATAGATTAGTAGTATATTTTCATTCGTAAAATCCAAATAAAGGGAAAAAAGGTTATCGAAAACGACTATAATTCCTTTGAACTATTCTAATTGAGTCTATCTCCGCTTCCGCCTGAGCAAGTATCGCGAGAGCAGCCAAAACAGTATATCAGGGACAGGGAACCTGTCCCTGTGTCCCACAAAAAATGGATCAGAAACGCGGGACTCAATCCAAAAAAGACACGGCCAAAGGCCGTGTCCCTTCTAGTTCCCCAATAATTCTCTTGTCTTCTCCAGGATTTCTTGGTCTTTGAGGCGGAATTTAAATTCGACTCTTCGGGAGGCTTGGCCGTTGTAGTTTCCATCAGAGTCTGAGCGGCCATCGGTAAAGGACCTCCCATTTACGGTTAGTTTTGTTTTGAGATGCTCCTGAATGTTTTTATACGGAAACTCACTACTCAGGATATATTCTGCGACACTATAAGCCCGCTGCTGGGAAAGTTCTAGGTTATACAAATAGGTGCCATCCCTGTCCGCATGCCCCTCGATAATAATTTCTGAAATATACTCCTCATATCCATTTTCTAAGAGCACATCTAAGTAGGCTGGAACGAATTCGTCCAAGAATGTAAAAGCTTCAGGCTTCAGCACAGCGGAGTCATACTCAAACAGGATATCTGTATTGAAAATCAAGGCTCCTGTTTTCTCATCAATTTCGATGCTAGAGTCGCTGAATTTTTGATTGAGATCTTCTATGAGACCCACCCTGACACCCATGATTTGATCGATCGTTTTTTTCATTTCTTGAATTTGAAACGATTTAATCACCATCATGATGATAAAAATGAGAATAAAACATAGCAAAACAGATGTTAGTAAATCGGTGAAAGACGGCCAAAACGAACTCTCCTCTTGCTCCCGATGAAAAAGCCTTTGGTATTTACTAATCATTGGTTCCAATCCTTACCCGGCTGTTTTCTTGAACTGTACTCTGGGCAATCGACTGGAGCTGTCGATTCAATTGTTGAAATTCCTGACCGATATCTCCTAATGTCTGCTGCAATTGGCGAGCATTTCTCTGGCCGACATCCCCTGTAATTTCACCAATCTGTTTAAACTCTTTTTTCACAGCCTCATTCATTTCCAGCATGTACTCATTCATATTTCGACTGACTTTATCAAGTTTTTCTCCAAGTGTACCCTCGAGATTTGTTACATATTTCGAAAGCGTATCCCGTAAAGCATTCACGCTTGTGTCAATCTGGTTTTCTTTATATTGGAAAGAATCCCCCATTTGTGCAATGGTCCGGTTGATTTCATTTAATAGCTTCATATACTTCATGCCAACCTGCTCATTTGAACGCGAGGCTTCACTCAGATAGCTTTCAATCGCCTGGGCATTTGTCAAATGAACCTGCAAATGCGAATTAAATTCATGGGTGAACTGTGTCAATTCATCAAAACGATAGGTTAACAGATTTTTATATTCACTTTGAGCTTTGTTAATCGAATCAATCGCATGAGGCAAGCGTCCAATCGAGTTGCCAAGGGCCTTAAAATCATTGCGGACATCACGCAAGGAAGAAATAATATCGGTTAACTTTGAACTTACATCCGTTCCAAACACTCGCTCAAACTGTAGATTGTTTTCCTTCATTAATTTGATAGTGTGCCCACTTTGTTCATTCATTTTATCAAACGCACCATAAATGGATTCCTGCCTCTGGGCAATAGAAGAGAAATACTCTCTTATATCGACCACTGATTGCTGAAAATGATTCATCGTTTCCTTTTGATCCGCTGTTAATTCCGCTACCTTTTTATACGTTTCTGTAAAAGCACTTCTCATTTTTTCATTGCGCTGGTCCATGTTCTGAAAGTAAATAAACAATTGATCAAAGTTTTGGTTCAACTTTTTCACACCTTGATCAAAGCCTTCCGTTAATTCCTGCACACCATGAAAAATAGCCGAAAACTGTTTTAGATTTTCCGTAAGTCCTTCATTGAATTTTGCCAAATCCTTGGCGGATTGTTGCAAACCAACCGTATACTCTTGGAACCCTTTAAACGAATTCACAATACTTTGAAGGGATTCCTGATTTGAGTTCCGTAATTCAATGATCGAGGAATGAATGGTTTCCGATACTGCAATAAGTCGTCCCATTCCATCCTGTTCATTTTCTTCTAGAATGGACTCAGTCTTGAGCATAATATCGGTCAACATAAATTCCGTATTCGCAACCCGGGTAACGATCGTCATAATCAACGAGAGCCCCATTCCAGCAATACTTGTGTAAAAGGCGACATCAATCCCTGCAAGGACGGTTGCGACATTCTCCACCAGCATGTCACCAGTTGTATCTATGCTACCAAGTGACATCGCAAGACCAATAAACGTCCCGAGTACACCAATCAAGATAAAAATTGAAACGGTCATTTGAACAATTTTAATCAGGTTTACAACAGGCACATTAAATACACGCCAACCTGAAATTTTATTTTGGACAAATGTCTCCACCTTCACCGATTCCTTTTGTTTCATTTGTTCAAAATCCGCCTGAATTCGATTTAGTGGATCCATCTCTAACGAATTGGTGTCACGGATAAAATTACGAATTCTCCTAAGTTTGCTGTACAACGTAAAATGAACCAAGATTGCCACCACAAATCCAATAAAAAGCGCCATAAAAATCAATTCAATCAATGGACTAGTCAAGACAGCCTCTGCCTGCTGTTCACTCACAAACACCCTCAAGATCGCTTCAACCATTTAAGTCTCCCCTTTCATTGCACGTCCAAAAATCACCTTGTTTATAGCTATTCGAAAAATGGACAAATCATGCATTTGAATGAAAAAAGAGATATGATATAGAGTCAATGAGAGCGATGCCATTTTAATAAGTTATTAGCTTTGCAATAATTCAAGTTTTACGTTACTTTATAATTAATGCTACAAATGGGGATGATACAGATGGAACAGAATGACTTATTAACGATTTATAACAACTTGCATAAAGAAATCGGAAATACAAAAAAACACTTGTGTTCTCGTTTAAATCATAGTTTAATGCAGATTCCTACTTTTATTGACACGATTAGGGAAGTACTGTTACCAGAATACTATTGTACTAGTAAAGAACGTAATATTGAGTACGAATTAAAGAATCTGGCAAAGCTTCAACACCTTTTACAGGAAATTTTATCTCATAAAAGTGACGAGCAAGTCGTAAAGCAAGACACCTTAACATTTCTTGAATTGTTACCGTCGTTACGACTAATCATCATGAAGGATGTTGATGCAGCATTTCGAAAAGATCCCGCTGCCAAAAGCTATGAAGAAATTGCGCTAACGTATCCAGGTGTTTTTTCAATTATTGTTCATCGAATTTCTCATGAACTTCATAAAATGGGGTATACGTTAGTATCTCGCGGCATTTCTGAATATGCACATGGCAAAACCGGAATCGATATTCACCCCGGTGCAACGATTGGTCATAGCTTTTTCATGGACCATGGAACGGGCATTGTTGTCGGGGAAACAACCCTGATTGGTAATGATGTAACGCTTTACCAAGGTGTGACACTTGGTGCCTTTTCATTTGACCGGGATAAAAATGGCGAAATCATCAAAGGTGGAAAAAGGCGACATCCTGTCATCGAAGATAATGTGACCATTTATGCGGGTGCGACTATTCTTGGTGGTGAAACCGTGATTGGAAGAGATTCCATTGTTGGCGGGAACGTCTGGCTTACAAGGAGCATCCCGGCTGGAAGTAAAGTCGTGACGGTCATTCAAAATAAAATGTTATAGATTACTTTAATCGGAAATTGTTTTTAATGGCAATTTCCTTTTTTTCTTCTCACACTCTTTTCCTTCAAGAATACGATAAGGAAAAAAGGACTGTGATGTATGCCTATTTCATTTCCAGTAAGTATAAGAACACAAGCTTTCCGATTAGGTCCTCAAAAGAGAGTCTATTACCCTCAAGTTGAAAGGATGCGGAATCAACAACTCCAGCAATTGATCAACCTATCGATTCTCCACCAAGCACAAGGACTGATTTCACTACAAGTTGGAAATATGCCTTCTACTGTAGTTGAAATGCTCGGATATTATGAAATCAAAAATAACCAGCGACAGGTACTTAGTCTCACTCAATCAAACTACACCTATCATGACAAGGCTGCCCACGGCATGACGTATATCCGATCACTAACGTTTGACCTTAAACGTGGTAGACGTTGCGACCTCAAGGACCTTTTCAAGCCAGATAGTGATTATGTAAGTCGATTATCCACTCTCGTTTCCGAACAAATCAAAGAGCGTAATATTGATTTACTATCTGAATTCACGACGATAAGCCCAAATCAAGAATTTTACATCGCTGACAAAACACTAGTCCTCTATTTTCAACTATATGACCTGACTCCATATGTATTTGGCTTCCCGATGTTTCCCATTTCCGTCTATGACATTCAAGATATCATTGATGAAGATGGACCCCTTAGGAGAATGGCGACAAATGATTGATCGATTAGAAAAAAGCTTAAATGGGAAATAGACAAATTCCTTCATTTAAGCTTTTCACCAAGCTACAAAAGAACAATATTCTGTTCTTTGCATTCTTTTCTGATTGTTTCATTCCATACGGAAGCCTGAACTTCGCCTATATGGGCTTTTTTTAGCAGAAACATACATAATCGTGACTGTCCAATTCCGCCCCCTATTGTATAAGGGAGCTTCTTTTCGAGGATTGCTTTATGATAAGGTAATCCTTTCCGGTCTTCATGAAAAGAAGAGCTTAACTGTTTAAGGAGAGCTTTTTCATCAACTCGTATCCCCATTGAAGAAATTTCAATCGCGTTTTGTAATAATGGACTCCAAAAGAGCATATCCCCATTCAAGGTCCAGTCATCATAATCTGGAGAGCGTCCGTCATGTCCCTCACCTGAACGCAGCACCCCACCAATTTGCATAATGAAAACCGCACCATGTTTTTTAGCTATGATAAATTCTCGTTCCTTTGTTGTGTTGTATGGGTACATATCCTCTAGCTCTTGGGAAGTAATAAAGAAAATGTCATTAGGTAATATCGGGGTAAGTTGCGAATGTAGACCAAACATGTGGAGTTCGGTCGACTTGATTGCTTGATAAATTTTCCTAACTTCCTGCTTTTGAGTGTCTAGGTTTCGTTCTTCTTTGGAAATGACCTTTTCCCAATCCCATTGATCCACAAATAATGAATGGAGATTATCTAGTTTTTCATCCCTTCTAATCGCATGCATATTCGTGTATAAACCGGTTCCTTTTGTAAACCCATATCTGCTTAAAGCCACTCTTTTCCATTTTGCAAGAGACTGAACCACTTCAATGCTTTTATTTTTAATATCAGCAGCATCAAATGAAAGGACACGCTCGTATCCATTTAAGTCATCATTGATTCCCTCGCCATTCTGAACCAGCAAGGGAGCTGATACCTTTAATAAACGCATTGTCTTAGAAAACTTAATCTCAAAATAATGCTTCAATTCGTTAATCGCTGCTTGTGTATGAAGAATATCCAACACAGGTTTGTATTCACCTTGTAATGATATAGAAGTAATTGTCCATTCACCTCCGAGAAAGCATGCAGGAGTCCGACCTTCAATCCAAAGTTGGCTTCCTCCATTTTTTAGACTTATTACCCTATGTGCTAACGCCCTAAAGTGTTACAGTAATTCTTTAAAATGTATGGGTTAGGTTTGGAAAAAATGTGTTTTGTAAAAACAAAAAAACTTGGATAGAGAATAATCAATCCAAGCTTTTTTGATTATTTTATAGTTTTATTATTGTGACACGATTTCCTTATCCATTGTTGGGTTAATTTGATGAAGGATAAACGCACCAATTCCCTGAATGATTGTTTTCACTAAAACTTGACCAATAATAGCCGCTGGAACAGCTTCCCATGGCAAAAAGTTAGCACCAAGTGGGCTTAAACCAATGATCACAAAGACTGCTGAATCGAGTAATCCACCCACTAAGCCACTGTAAAAAACTCTCCAACTCATTGGCAACTTGAGTCGTGTATAAATTTCAGTATCCGTTGTTTCGGCTAGTAAAAATGAAATCGCAGAAGCAAAAACGATCAGTAATGTATCACCTAATAAAAACGATACAAGCGCTGATAATAGTAAGGCAATACATATAAAGACATACGTCAACATTCTCCCATATCGATTTTGAACAAAGTCTCTAAAAATAAACGTTGCTCCGATAAGAAGTGTCCCCATCGGTACGATGAAAACACCTAGTGTCATAGGTTGAAAAGCCGCTGTTATGACATTCGCTAGAATAATAGATAAAAGATATAAAATGACTCTCATGATAATCCTCCTAAGTTACATTCTTGTTGTTTTACATGAATTGTATATTATTTGAATTCCTCAACTCTCTCACGTGATTCAAGATAAAGAGTTAATCCATTTTTTCTTAATTTGCAGGCAGGGCATTCACCACAGCCATCTCCAATGACACCTTCATAACAAGTTAATGTCTTTTCACGAACAAAATCCAAGACACCCAGATCATCGGAAAGCTTCCATGTTTGTGCCTTATCCAACCACATTAACGGAGTATGGATGACAAACTGTTGATCCATTGATAAATTAATCGTTACATTTAGAGATTTAATAAAAGAATCTCTACAATCCGGATATCCACTAAAATCAGTTTCAGAAACACCGGTAATGATGTGTTTCGCCCCTACTTGGCTTGCTAAGACAGCAGCAAATGATAAAAAGAGTAGATTACGGCCAGGTACAAATGTCGATGGTAACTCACCATCTTCCCCTTCCTTTATCTCCATATCATTTCGAGTTAACGCATTCGGAGCAAGTTGATTTAAAAGCTGCATATCCAAAATATGTTGGGTAACATTGAACTCACTCGTAATCGCCTTTGCGCACTCAATCTCCTGCTTATGTCTTTGGTTGTAATTAAACGTCACAACCTCAACTTCTTTAAAAGTTTCTAAGGCCCAAAATAAACATGTGGTACTGTCTTGCCCGCCACTGAATACCACAATCGCCTTTTCATCATTTAACATATTTAAAACTCCTTCCGACAAAAGAAAAAACAGTACCCCAAGAGAAGTACTGCTTCATCTTAGTTTTTTTAAAGAGGGGTGCTAGAACCTCTACCGCTAAAAAACGGATTTATGTATTCAACTAAAAATTATAGTATCACAAAAGTCAATACAGTGGTATAAAAACTTTGGGTCGCCGCTTTTGCACCAATCTTCTTCACCCCTGGGTCACAGGGACAGGTCCCTTGTCCCACCTTATCCTCCCTACCCTTGGAAATGATTATTTTAGTTTATCAGAGTTGTGACATCACATTTAACATCGACGGCTTTTCACACGTACTTTCCATAACATAATGCCTCCCACTATCCGAGGAATCATGAAATCCATGCATGGCTTCTAAAACGTGATAAGCTAGCTCACCATTTGCACGGAAAGATTCATTATGTAGAATTGCATTTGCCATATCCGCAACACCGATGCCTCGATTGTTCTTCGGATTATTGAAAATAAGCGGAACTTCTACAAATTCCTTTTCATCTTTTCGTCTGATTTTGACTGGTCCTCCGAACGTGTTTGGATTTGGGACCAATAGAGTTCCCTCACTTCCATATACCTCAATCGGTGGCAAAGATGTTCCTCCAAATGCATCAAAGCTTGTCGTAACTGTCGCAATTGCACCTGAAGCAAAATCAACTGTTCCTGCAATATGAGTAGGGGTTACAACATCAATTTTTGTCCCTTTTTTCGGCTCACTTAAAATCGTTCGCTCCGGATAACTGATTCTTGTTGTACCCGCTATCCGCTTCATTGGACCTAATAATGCTACTAATGCTGTTAAATAATAGGGCCCCATGTCAAACATCGGTCCGCCACCTTGATCATAATAAAAGGCAGGATCGGGATGCCAATGTTCATGACCTCGGTTAATCATAAAAGCCGATGCTCCAATCGGAACACCAATTTCACCTTTTTCAATCAGATGAATGGCAGTTTGCATACCCGCACCTAAAAAAGTATCCGGCGCACCACCAACAAACAAATTAGAATTTCTTGCTACTTCTAAAATTTGTTTCCCTTCTTCGCGAGACACAGTTAGCGGCTTTTCAGTATACACATGCTTGCCAGCCTCCAATGCCTGAAGACTGACTGTTGCGTGCGCACGAGGAATTGTTAAATTAACCACCAACTGAATTTCACCGTCCGCCAATAACTCCTCAACAGAATATGCGTTAGGCACTCCAAACTTTTCTGCCTGCTGCTGTGCACGATCCACGTCTAAATCGGCACAAGCCACAAGTTCAAGATGTTCATATTTTTGAAGGTTTTCCATATATATGGAACTAATTGTTCCACACCCAATGATGCCAAGTTTCACTTTGCTCATATTCTTCCCCCTTGTATTATCTAAGTGATTTCCTTTTTACTGACTATCTCCCATGCCAGTATACACGCGAACATCTCCAGAACCTGCTACTCGATTAGCCTGTTGCTTTCCTTCTGCCGCCCATAAAAATCCACGACGCATAATGAGTGATACTTCAGGCATTTCAATAATATCGGCATGGTGACCTAAGGAACTATAAAAGACTCGCCCCTGGCCCCACCGTTTTGTCCAAACAACGGGCATGTCGACTGCTTTATTAGTCGCGTGTGGTCCATCTACAACCGGGAATCTTGTTGTGGCCAACACTTCCACAGCTGGATCGAAGTGAAGATAATATTGTTCACTCACGACTTTAAAGTCAGACAAGCCCTCAAGCAATGGACTTGAACTTTGTTTGATATTCACGGTGTACTCAACACCATCATTACCGGGGTGAGCTACCCAATTTCCACCCGTCATAAACTGCCAATCTACATTTTTTCGAAATGAATCACACATTCCCCCATGACAGCCGGCGATTCCAACTCCACTTGCTACAGCTTGAGAAATATTATGAACATATTTCTTCTCAATCTCCCCCATTGTCCAATGAGGAACCAGTAAGTCTAGTGATTGTAGTCTTTCAGCATCTGCATATGTATCTAGTGAATGTGAGACCTCAACATGAAAGTTTTCTTCTTCGAGCATGTTTTTAAAAAGTTGGGCAACCTGTTCAGGCTCATGACCATCCCAGCCACCCCAAACGATTAATGCCTTTTTTTGCATAGATGAACGCTCCTTTATCATTCAGATATTGTAATCCATTGACGTTTTTCAATCGATCGTTCCACAGCTTCTAAAACCGCTTGGCATTTCACCCCATCTTCAAAGTTAGGTACAGGCTGACGATCTTCTTGAATGGCATCCATAAATTCTACGATTTCATGAATAAATGTATGCTCATATCCAATCGTGTGACCTGCTGGCCAATAGCGATCAATATAGTCATGAGTCGGCTCTGTTGCCAAGACCCGACGGAATCCTTGTGCGTCCTCTCTGTCATCCGAAAAATAAACTTGAAGCTCATTCAATCTCTCAAAATCAAAAATGACGCTCCCTTTACTACCATTAATTTCGAATGAATTCGTACTTCGATGCCCTGTTGCAAAACGAGTTGCCTCAAAGCTACCTAATGCACCATTTGCGAATCTTGCCATAAATAACGTAGCATCGTCGACTGTTACTGGCCCCTTTTCACCTTGATTACTCCCTGTTGCCGATAGCCCTGTCATGTTAGTTGGTAGCGGTCTTTCTTTGATAAATGTTTCACTCATTCCAATAACCTCAGTGATATCACCGATTAAATAATGGGCCAAATCAATAAGATGAGCACCTAAATCTCCATGTGAACCAGACCCAGCAATCTCCTTTTGAAGTCTCCAGGCAAGTGGGAAATTCGGATCCACTAACCAATCTTGAAGAAACCAAGAACGGAAATGATAGATATCCCCCAATGCGCCTTCGTCAATCAACTTCTTCGCAAGTCTGACAGCCGGAGTAAAACGGTAATTGAAGCCAATCATATGCTTCACACCCGCTTCCTTCACCGCCTCCAACATTTCCTTAGAATCCTGAAGTGTAAGCGCTAACGGTTTCTCGCAAAAAACATGTTTCCCCGCTTTTGCAGCCGCAATCGCAATCTCTTTATGTACATCACTTGGTGCATTAATATCAATCAAATCAATATCATCACGTTCAACCAGCGCACGCCAATCATTCGTAAACTCTTTCCAACCAAACTGTGTCGCTGCCTCTGCAACCGCTTCTGTATTTCTACCACATATCACTTTCATTTCAGGACGAAGCCGTTCTGGAAAGAATAGCGGCAAATCACGATAAGCGTGAGAATGTGCTTTTCCCATAAACTTGTAACCAATCATACCGATATTTACTTGTTTCATAGTTTCCTCCCTTTCTTTTGTAAGTGTACTACCTCCCATTTAACCATATCGACTGCATAACAAATACAATCATTTGCTAAGGAATTGTCTATTTTTAAGCGGAAAATGAAAAAAAGCTACTCGGATTGGAGTAGCTTGGTAATGAACATGGAATAGTGCTTTCCACTGGTTATAACGCAATTATTGTGGATAAAACGCAATTACACATTTTAAAGTGCAATTATCCTGAATATAATGCAATTCTGCTAATTAGGACGCAATTCACCCTGGATATAACGCAATCCCGTGCAACAATTGGTTACATTTAAGCTTCGGCTGTTTTTTTATAATCGTTGATAACTTGTATTTTCTCTTTTTCTGTATATGTGAAGCCTGTTATACCATAAATCAACGTGAACAGCGGCGTGATCATTGCCATGAAACAAAATGGGATATACACTAACGGCGAAACTCCTAAAGCTGCCGCGGTGAATAGACCACTTGCCGTCCAAGGTGGAAGTGAACAACTTTGTGTTGAACAATCTTCAATGATTCTTGATAAATTTTCTGGCCGCAAATTAAATTTATCGTATAACGGTTTCATTAATGTACCTGTCATTACAGCGGAAAAAGAGAATGACCCACCAATACCTAATGTAAAATAGGCCGTAATAATGGTTGCGAAAACTAACATACCCCTACTTTTTATTCGGCTTGTAAGAGATACAACAATTGTTTCAAGCACCCCAGATTTTTGTAACAATCCACCAATTCCGAGTGCGAATAAGAAAAGAGCAACTAGAGGAAGCATACTTGTCAGTCCTCCACGTTGAAGCAGGGTATTAATGGTCTCTATCCCTGACTCCACATGATAGCCATTATAAAACACATTTACTATTTCACTAACCGTTGACCCTTGATAGAGTATAGCCACAACTGCACCTGAAAGGGCACCTATGAAAATCGATGTGATCGCCGGTTGTTTTGCAATGAGGAGGACAAAAAGGATAACCACCGGTATGAACGGATTGATTCCCAAATTAAAATGCTCTGCTAAATAGCCTGTAAGAGTATTGACATCTGTTGAGCTAACAGACTCTGTTCCATATCTCATACCCAAGACTGTAAAAATGATGGCCGTAATAAGATAAGCAGGAACTGTCGTCCATAACATATGTTTAATATGAGTCATTAAATCTGCACCAACAACAGCTGGTGATAAGTTGGTGCTATCCGATAATGGCGACATTTTATCTCCAAAATAAGCACCACTTATAATCGCACCTGCTGTCACTCCTGCAGGAATCCCTAAACTTTGACTCACACCCATCATGGCGATTCCAGCTGTCCCAAGAGTAGCCCAAGATGACCCAGTCGCTAAAGAAACGATGGAACAGAAGATAAGAGTAGATACGAGGAAGAACTGTGGAGAAATTGCTTGAATCCCATAATAAATTAACGCAGGAACAGTTCCAGATGCAATCCATGAACCAATTAAAATTCCAACAGTTAATAGAATCATGGATGGCTGCAAGGCCTTAAGCATCGATGAAAAAATACTTTCTTCTACATTTTTATATGAATACCCTAACCTCGTGACAAAAGGAATAATCGTTAATAAAGTGATAAACATCATAATCTGAATAGAAGCACCAAAAACAAGCATCCCTGTTGCGATTATTACAATGATCAACGATAAAATAAGTAACGAATACGCTAATGATGGTTTTTTCACAATTTTTTTATCCATCCAAACACTCCTTTGTTTTTTTAAAAAGGAGTACTCCATTTGAGTTTATGAAACTAACAATATATGTTGGGGGTCGACCCTTATGTTTCATTATGCATATGTAAAGTATAGCAGTTTTTCTTTTTATTATAAAATTCTGTAAATTTAAGTATAGAAACACCTACATGGATATAAAGTTGTTTTACAAAGGATAGCTCACGCATACTTACATTTCGACTGAAAATGCTCCATATAACTCCCAAATACTAAAGATATCCTGGTCCCAAGTGGGTCGCGGTCCCTTGTCCTATCTCCCCTTGTTTCAGACCACCTCTATCCGAGGTGTTTAACGTTAGATAAGCCACTCATATCGAGTGGCTTACACTGTTAATCATTTTCTTTCAAATTGAGTATTTCTTCTTGGGACAAACCAGTAATTTCCTCAATCAAAGAAAGATCAAGTCCTTTTTTAATCATTTTTATGGCATTTTGATATTTTTCTTCTTTTCTTCCTAGTTCTTTTCCTTCTTCTCTTCCTAATCTTCGTTCTCCTTCAAGATTACTTAATAAATCACGTAGTTCTTTTGCTCGTGCTTCATAAATAACTCGATTTTCTTTATTTGCACTGATCGTTTCCCACTCAATGAGCGCCTCTCTAACCTGCTCGATGTTCATTGCCCATTCCTCCAATTCGGACATTAATTCATCGTCTAATTCATTTTCTGGATAATCCACCGCTGATAACATTAACAACCAAGGTAATTCATTTTTCTGTTTTAAGTGCCGACGGTATTTTCTCCATTGTACCACGAAAGAGGTCAAATCAAACGCATGGAATTCAAGTTGATTACTCCATATAAAAACCCAAATAACCAACACAAAAAAATAAAACTACCCTTATTTAGAGTAGCTTTGTAAAAACTAATTTCACCCATAAATCATGTTTTTCAGATTAAGAGGATGTTAGCTTTATTCCTACCTTCGTTGATTCCATTTCAGATGCCTAGTGAATGTATTTCCCATACTAGTTCCCTTCCTTTTTAGTAGCATCAATAAATTCACACCCCTTTTCACGAAGTGCTGCATCCACCCACGTTCTGTCCCAGGTACCATTTTTGATTGCCGCCATTATTTCTGCTTCTTTTGCTACCGTTTTACGTGCTTTCTCCAGGATTTCTGGTGCATCTTTTGGGTTGATGACCACAACACCATCATCGTCTCCGACCAAAATATCACCAGGATTAATCGTTACACCATCACAAGAAATCGGAATGTTGATTTCACCTGGACCGTCCTTATATGGACCAGCCGGCGTTACACCCGCTGCATATACTGGAATTGACATTTGTTTGATAACGCCCGCATCGCGAATCGCTCCATCGATAATAAATCCGACTATTCCTCGTTTTTGTGCCCAGGTAATCATTAATTCGCCAATTAGGGCATTTGTGGTATCTCCTTGTCCATCAACCACAATGACATCGCCGGGAGATCCCAGATCAATCGCCTTGTGTAGCAGCAAATTATCACCAAGTCGTGTTTTTACGGTAAAAGCACAACCAATGAGCGGTGCAGTGTTGTATGGTCTAATTTTTCTACCAATACAGAATGTACGGTTCATGTTATCTGCAATATTCGCAACAGGAATCCCCTTAAAAGCATCAACTAGATTACGAGGAGGTCGTTCAAACTCACTATGTATTCGAAAGCCTGCATTACCATACACCTTTCATTCTCCCTTCACTAGAGCCATATTTCACGACATTTAATAGATCATATTTAGGACTTGTACGTTTTATACGAAAAAGGCGATAAATTCCATGTTGGATAATGTTATTTACTCGTTGATTCTTCAGGTTATGCATAATTTGGTAACACAAACAAATCCTAACAGCATCGGGAATTAATTTGGTGGTGTTGGGAATGACTTTCTCTCGTAATCAGTTATTATTTGTACTTATTCTTTTTATTGGGATTTCGAATCATGTGCTCATCATGCCTCACTTACTTACTACGGGAAAACGCGATGCTTGGATATGTGTGTTTTTTGCTTATGGCATCCTGCTAATTTGGGGATATATTCTTTACATGATTATGAAAAAGAACGAACAACGACTATGTCTTTCTGACTGGATTACAGAACGTGCAGGCAGCGCGATATCACGTGTCTTCATTGCCTTCCTTTGGGTTTATGTTTTCACGATAACTGCCATTTCTTTTTATGATTTGATTCAATCCATTAATATTTATTTTCTGACGAGAACGCCATCATTTGTCGTCATGCTCCCTTTCCTTTTGATTTGTATTTGGTCAGCCTATACTGGCTTAAAATCAATTGTTTATACGTCTGCGGTTTTATTGCCACTTGTTTGGATGCTAGGAATTTTTGTAGCAACTTTTACGCTTAAAGAAAAAGATTATTCGTATCTATTCCCTGTTCTTGCTGAAGGATATCAACCCGTTGTAAAAGGGACCATCATTATACTTGGAGGAAGTGCAGATTTCCTTGTGTTGTTGCTTCTACAGCACCACTTAAAAAAGTCGTTTACAAAAGGGAATCTTTTCATATTGATTACGATTTTAGCTATTTTGATCCTTGGCCCTACCATGGGATCCCTGTCTTCATTTGGCCCGGCAGTTGCTTCTGATATGCGTTTTCCAGCTTTTGAACAATGGAGACTCATTACGTTAGGGAATTATATTTCCCATGTCGACTTTTTAGCGGTGTTTCAATTATTAAGTGGTGAACTCATCCGAGTTTCATTAGGCTTATACCTCCTTTCAGATATGGTGAAAGGTCATTTACAACCAGCGAAAAAAAAGCATATATTCGTTGTTGCTTCGATTTCATTAGGATTACTGACATTAATTCCGTTAAGTGACATGTGGGTACAAACATTAGTTGGAAGGTACTTTTATCCCGCTGCTTTTATGAGTGCGGTGTTCATTTTAATGGCCTTATTCATTATTAGCTACTTGCCGAAGAAGAAAGGAACCCAACATTTATGAACATGACACAAATAGACCAATTATTAGAAAACGGAAGATTGACTTGCGGTGAGGTAAAACATTTTTTTAGTCATTATGCAGATATTGAATTTATTCCGATCGAAAATAATGAGTACCTTCAAGCTTTTTATTGTAAGGGAATGCTCGATTCTACACAGTTAAATGAATACTTTAACCGAATTCTATTAAGTATTGAAAAAAAAGAATCACGCAGTCATTCTGAAGATCTCCCACCTGTCCAACATATAAAAAGCATGAAAAAAATGGTCAATCTTGTGTTTTCTGGTTCGTTAATTGTTTTTCGGGAAGGAACCCCGTTTTTTCATGTATTTGACATTAGTAATGTGCCACAACGAAAACCGCAGGAATCAACGACAGAGGTGTCGATAAAGGGACCGAAAGATGGCTTTACTGAAGAGATGAATGTCAACATCTCCTTGATTCGAAAAAGAATGAAGACCGAACAGCTCTATTCCGAGTCTTTCACCTTAGGTTCGCTAAGTAAAACCGAGGTTTCTCTCCTTTATTTGAATGACAAAGCCAACCCGGACATCATTGAGGAAGTCAGGAAGCGACTCAAGGACTTTCAAAGCGAAAGCGTCGTCAGCAGTGGACAATTAGAGCAATGGCTATCTGATCGCTCGTTCTCTTTGTTTCCCTTGTTTGATTATGTAACACGTCCGGATTATGTCATTGAATGCATGATACGTGGTAGATTTCTTTTAATTGTAAATGGTTCACCCTCTGTATTGATTGGTCCAATCAATGTTTTTGAATTAATAAAATCACCTGAGGATGTTCATTTTCCATACTACTTCGTTCTCTTTGGACGGCTTATTCGGATGATTGGCTTAATCGTTGCTATATTCCTACCAGGCTTTTGGGTTTCGCTATCTTCTGTCAATATTGACCAACTACCGTTTGCCTTACTAGCAACTGTCGTTGTCTCGCGTGAAGGTTTGCCTTTGCCACTTGGACTTGAAGCGATTTTTATTCTCGGGTTGTTTGAGATATTAAGAGAAGCCGGAGTTCGTATGCCAACTGTACTTGGTCAAACAGTTTCCATTGTCGGAGGTATCATTATCGGTGATGCAGCGATTCGAGCTGGTCTTGCTTCCCCCACGATGATTGTCGTCATTGCGTTAACAGCGGTCGCAAGCTACACCCTCGTGAATCAATCATTGGTAGGAACCGTCAGTATCCTACGTGTATATAACTTGTTACTTTCTATTTTTTTAGGAGTATACGGGCTTTTCATTGGATTCTTTAGCATTCTTATTTATCTATCGACATTGGAGTCTTTAAAAGTAGCATATCTTGAACCCATTGCTTCATTAACTTTTAAAGAATACATAGCAGCCCTGTTTGTAAATCCATTAGACCGAAAAAAATTCGGAATCTCATTCATTCAGAAGCGGAGAAAATAGTATGAAACGGATAACAATGATCGCTTGCTCTATAAACCTTGTACTATGTCTTTTCGTATTAACAGCTTGTGAAAATGACATAGGTGAGATTGAAAATCAAAACTTTGCTACTGCTATTGGTGTGGACTACCGGGATGGGGAATATTACGTATCGATTCAAATGATTGGATTAAACTCGATCGCAAAAACTGAAGGAAGTGATAAAGGGCCACCTCAAGTGTACGTCTCGGAAACAAGCGGAAAAACATTTATCGATGCGTTTTTTAATGCATATTATACTTCGCAAGAACGGTTTCTTTGGGCACATGTCACAGCTGTTGTTTTAAGTGAAAATGCACTCGAACAAGGAATGGATAGTATCTTTGATGGCTTAACACGATACTATGAGTTTCGCCCTACTCCATGGATTTTTGGGACAAAGAGCCCCATACTCGATATTTTATCGGCGATTGGATTCTTTGATCAAAATTCATTAAATACAATTCTTCATAGTCCAGAAAGTTCATACGAGCAGAGGTCGACCATCAGGCCGCTAAAATTGAATCAATTTGAACGTGAGTTTTTTGACCCTGGTCGTACTACATATATCCCTTCGCTCACGATAGATGACCAGCAATGGAAGAAAAATAAAAAAAGCGAAGCAAAATTAGCGATTGATGGAGCATTTTTTCTCCATAACCATAAATACAAAGGCTATTTTCCGTACGAGAAACTCAAAGGCATGCGCTGGATAGCTCCGGAAACGGTACGTGCATCCTTACTATTACCAAATGAAACAAGACCAGAATTTATTGCGGTACTAGAAGATCAAACGGTTAAAATCATCCCCGAAAAACAAGACGGAAATTTTCGCTTTACAGTCCTTTTTCTGGCTAACGCGATTGTCAGCAATCGCATCAAGAACAACACACTCAATGTAAATGCCATGGAGGAATACGTACAAAAAGGAATCATTTCTGAAATCAGGCAATTATATCGATTAGGTTTAGAGCATGATATCGATTTTTTAAACTTCGAACATCAGCTTTTCAGAAAATATAATGCTGATTGGAAAAAACTAAAAGATCAAGGAACCTTGCTTCAGGAAGATAGCATTAAGTCGATCGATGCACATATCACACTAGAACACTCAGGTTCATTTAAAAACCGTAAAATTAAGATTAAGGAATGATTTTTGGTAAAAGTTAAAACTACACAACAAGCAAAGCGATAACGGCAGTGAGACTCTAAAAAGGGCACACTGTCGTTACTTTGTTTAGATGTGGATCCTAGAATCCAGATCCCCAAAATAGTACTACCTTTTAGGCTAGTGATTTTTTGAGAATCTCATCCCAATAAGATAAATATAGTAAGTGTCCTTCTTTTTCAATTATAGAATAAGTGGAACTAGGATACTTATTACGAAGGTAATCAGAGGTATCTGGAGTCCAGATATTATCAGCGTCTCCCTGCCATATATTTACCTTCATATCAAGTAAAGGATTCATCTTGTCATTCATTTTTTTGCACAGTGCAAGAGCATCGTAATACACCCCTTTTCCTCCATTACGGTAACTCTCCACTGCGCCTTTGATAATGACAGATTTCATTACAGGGTTATTTGCAACCTTTTTGTCTTCTTCAACCATCTGTTGGATCGATTCTATGATAGTAGAATCCAAATCTTTGGAAAGTTTCTTACTGAGACTTTTAAAATAATAGTTTGTCATAAGAGGTAGGTACCTGTTCATGTTTTTAATCATTTTCCAATTTGAGGGTAGAATCTTTTTGGTTTCATTACTGTTTAGGGGTATTGCACTACTAACTAAGTTAAGGGATGAGACTTTTTCGGAATATTTGTCTGCGAAAACTTGACTATATAATCCACCTGCTGACCACCCTATAATCGAAGCCTTTTTGATTTCTTTAGCAATAAGAAACTCATTGACGGATTCTGCAAAATCCTCAATCGAATAGTTCGTCACAAGCTCTGAATCTCCATAACCTGGTCGATTAATCGCAAAGAAACGAACATGGTATTTATCTAATATTTTTGTATCAGGATGGATGGAACTAGCTGATGAACCAAAACCATGGAAGAAAATAACTGTATTCTCATTCGTATCCCCGTACTCTATATACGATAATTTCCGATTATCTTTTAAACGAATAAACGAGTCAATGTATGTTTCCACCATTATTCACCTCACTTTTCTACTTTTCTCAGTTTACTATTCAACAAAGCAGCTCAAAATCCTTCTTCACTTAGCACTGACCATAGTTGAAGTATATAGCATTCGAAAAATAACAAAGAAATCAATATATACAAATTTTTCTGTTCAGTAAATACCACCTTTCTATATAATATACTGTAAGAATTACTTATCTGACCTGGTCTAGAATGGGGATGCTAAAATGGAAAACGTTTATCTGTTTGTTGTTATGTGTATTTTTCTCATTATTTTACCTGGTCCTGATACTGCCATTGCTACCAAAAATACGCTCACCGTTGGGAAAAGCGGAGGTTTAAAAACAGCTTTAGGCACTTGTTGTGCCCTCCTCATCCATACTTCTGCTGCTGTATTCGGACTTTCAGCCATCATTGTGAAATCAGCCTTGTTATTCTCTGTATTCAAATATGTTGGGGCGATTTACTTAATTTATCTAGGTGTTAAAACGTTATGGTCATTGAGGAGGAAGGAAGAAGCAGCCACCGTTGATGTGAACGCAAAAAGTCAGTTTGAAAATTCATCTTGTTTTAAACAAGGGTTCCTAACCAATATCCTAAATCCCAAAGTTGCTGTCTTTTTCTTAACTTTTTTGCCTCAATTCGTAGACGCTGGAAGCAATACCTTCATTCCATTTCTACTAATGGGAATTACGTACACTGTATTGACCGCCATCTGGTTTTTTCTCTATGTCTTACTAATCAACCAGGTTAGTGCTTTTATGAAAAAACCAAAATCACAGAAGATCATTGAAGGAATCACAGGTACAGTCTTAGTTGGATTTGGTATAAAACTCGCCCTGGAAAAGGCTCATAACTAGAAAGTAATTTTAAAAGATGAAAAACATGTAAAATTTATCCACTTGCATATCAATTTTTAGTAAAAGTCCGATAAATGCATACGTAAATAAGATATGCGTATGCTTTTATATCAATTAGCGCTCAAAGGTATACGTAAAATCCAAAAAAAGGAATAAACGTCTTGAAAAGAGATAATAAAAGGAGTAAATTTCCATTTGCGTATCATTTTTAAGTAAAAAAGGGAGAAAAGCATACGTAAAGAATAAATGCGTATGCTTTTCGATAGATTGGTAGTATAAAGCTATTCGTAAAATCCAAAAAAAGGGAAAACCAGCTTCAAAAACGACTAAAAAGTTCCTTTAGAATTGAGGCCTGTGCATTTTGCAAAGCTGTCCGCCACACATTTAATTCGGCTCATTAAGTTATAAATTTGTTGAATAATAAAAAATATTATTTTTTGATAATCGGAATATAAATATCAAAATGCGGATCACTAGGGTCACGATCAACTGGACAATGTTCATGTTTTATGGGCATATAGGGATCATAGTAATCTACACCCTCTTCCCTATATGGGGTATACTCACTATCAAATAACCATTTATGTAAATCCGTATAGGTCTTTTGAACATCTTCTCCTTTGTTATGTGTTGTCTTCACATACGTTAGTTCAGGAACTTCTATCTCAATCATCCCTTCAGGAATTTCCTGCTTATCACTTACTTCATATACTGCATAGTGCACGAATCCATCTTCAATTACATGATAAGATAGACCTAATTGAACTTCGGGATTCACCTTGTAATCTATCTCTTTTACACGTTCTTCAACTTGTCGAATCACGTTTTTCAAATTAGGTACAATCTGAGAAAATGTACCCTCCCATTTCAATCCTACTGCCCGATAGCCTGGTAATGTAATAATTTCATAACTCACTTTATCTACTTCCTTTCTCCTCAAGTGTCACAATTTTCCTATTTACAGTTTTCTCTATCTATCGCTGAAATCCTTCTTCGACCTGCTTCAATAGTATATTTACTTCCACATAAAAAGCGTCAATCCTTCCATAGATCAACGCTAGCCGTACTTTTATGTGCATTTTCCAATTCTGATACTTGGTTCGTTCTCTCCTACGGACTTATTCATTCCCTTTTATGATTTCCGCTCTGTTCTCGATTTGTGGAGGTTCCTCAAACCAACCGTTTTTGATTTTGAGTTCAACTCCCTCTCGTGCATACAAATAGATATCCTTAGAAATGAGCATAGCTTTCATTGCAATATCATTCCGCAAACTGAAGAATACACCAGCACCTGAGCCAACAATTGAAAATCCATTAAGGATATAGATGCAGTGCATCATTAACTTATCTGAAAAAGGAGGTACGGTGGACTTCGTAACCGTTGCACCAGATTTTGCGGAAAGTTGTACATCTGCCTTTAGAAGCATATCTTCCATGATTTTGATTTGCTTTTTAGCCAATTCTTTCCCTTTTAGAAAGTATTGTTTTACCTCTTTGTTTTGAGCACATTGGGCAAACCCTGTAATAAGCTGCATCCCTATATTGTTAGATTCTAGCGTGTGATGAAGGATTCCGACTTCGAGGTCATTAAATGGTCGCTTATCACCGGTCAGTTTGAATCCCTCTAAGTACTTCTTCGTTTTGATAAACTCCACTGTTCTTGGCATTGTAACGAATGGCGGTGGAGAAAGAATCCCTTTTTCCAGCAAATAAGAGGTCGCAAGTTTATAAATTTTTTGGGTAATCGTTGTAAGCCCTTCATAGATTGACATCACTTTCTTATTGTAGGTCATGTTCATATTTAAAGTGTAAAGCCCCATGCTAACTTCCTTCAACACTCGAACAAACATAATATCAAATCCATGATCATACAGCTTAGGCGCATCCAAATGAACATCATCTGCTGTAAATCCAACAGGTTTTACCATACCCTGTTCGTTAAAAACTTCCTCCATCTCTTTTACATAAAAATTTAGCTCCTGCCACAAACCTCCTAGGATATTCCGAGCTTGTTGATCATCCGCTTTTTCAATAAAGTATTCCAAAAACCTCATAATCAGCGTCTTTTCTAGGTATGTCTGCCAAAGGGTGCCTACTTCTGAAACATTAATAGGATTTTTTTGGCTCAATGGTTGTAACCTCCAATTTAATAAAAATATCCAGATTATGTAATTCTATTACTACACTGCCCAATTCATAGGAAAGAATACCCAATTATCTTATTTTTCACTGATATAAGTTGTAACTTTGCACAGTGCTACGATCTATCACTAAACAGAGTCCATCAAAAAACACCTGACTCATGGATCAGTCAGATGTCCCTGTTTTTAAGATATATTCTTCTTTTCTAATGGAGGCCCGGCCTTCATGCTTAGTGGTAGCATTTGAATTGAGTCTATGACACTATCAAGCTTCGTTTCGATACGATGCAGCAGATAGAATGTCACAACGACTGGAAAGCCAACCTCTTGGATAAAAGGCAATAGTTGCTCCACCTACATTTCCTCCTTCCTATAAGTAAAGCCAACTCCCTGTTATGAGAGCTGGCTCCATTTTTAATTAAAGCTGAACTTCTTCAACATTACGTTCAACAATACGTGCGCCTTTTTTTGACACGATCGGTCCACCAGATGTTAGGAATGCATCTGTTGCTACGATTAAATCCATTGCTGCGGTAAGAGCTACCACATCTACAGGTTCCACTGGATTTTCAATCGAAACAGTTGCTGTTTTTCCAGCCATATTCGTAAATTGCATTTCTAGTGTTTTTGCCACTTGTTATTCCTCCTTTCTAAAAATTAGTCATAAAATTACTCGGCAATGCCTACTAACATAAAGCTATCATTACGCTCAATGTCAGATAGATCTAATGTTTGAAGACCGATGATCGCGGTCGCAACTGCATGTAAATCATCAGCTGTTACAGAAGGGTTAATATTGTTATAGTTTTTGTTTTTATAAACGAGCTTACCCTTACCATCTGCACCATTTTCAAACACTAAACGTAACTGTGTATCTAGAATTTCTTGTTTTGCTGCCATGTCCCTCACCTCCTTTACACTATTGTTATAGAGGGGTGAGTGGCAGAAAGGGGCATCTGATTATAAATATTTTTAAAAAGGAACGAAGTTAACGTAGGAAAACACTCTGGAGGATTCTCCCCTTTAGATGATTATCTATATAAGGGTTATGTAGTTGTTGTTTTTTATTTTCTTTTTGTTTTTCTTTTTGTCCACGTATCGTGGTACGAGTCGTTAACGTATAGTGGACGAGTCGTAAATTGATCAAAGATGTGTCTAAAAAAAGAATTTTTTATAATTTTCTACAAAAGAATTTAATTGCTAGTTTACTTTTTGTTTATTCTAGTATTTACTTACTTTAGAGAGTGGCTATATTTACGCTACGCTACTCTACTCTTGTAATCCACAATAACATCTCTAACCTTCTGACAAAAATCCATCAAATTTTAAAACTCAAATACTGCCATCCAACTTGCCAAATTTAAATCCATCACTAGTTTCAATATGAATTCTGTACTGCAAAGCTCTTATTTACGCTTCAATACTCTTATCATTGGAAACGCATTCATTATTTGCATTGCATACTAACCTCGTAAAATTTAGAAAAAGGACGGTTACTTCAAATGAATGGAAATCTTATTATCAACGACAAACCATTACTTATCCCGACCTCTCTTGCAACTGTGATTGGCTTAAATAAAAGTATTATCTTACAACAACTTCACTACTGGCTTCAGCGGAGTAAGAACATTCGAGAAGATCGAAAGTGGGTTTATTTTACATATGACCAGCTAGTTGAACAATTCCCGTTTTTCTCAAAAAGTACAATCAGAAGAGCTATCTCTTATTTGGAAAACAACGGTTTTCTATGTTCAAAACAGTTTAACAAAATGAAAATAGACCGAACAAAATGGTATTCCATCAATTATGATGCACTGGAAGAACAAATGCTCGTAGAAACGGAACTACCAAACAACGAGGATTATAACGTGGATTATGACATACCCGTGACTGATCACGAAGAACAGACGATATGTTCAAACGGGACAGACCAGCTGCTCAATATGGACTGTCCATCTGTTCAAAATGAGCAGACGAGGTGTTCAACTTGGGCAGAAGGATGTGTTCAATTTGAGCAGAGCAATACCATAGATTACACAAAGATTACTACAGAGATTACATCAAAGACTTCTTCTTCTTCAAGAAATAAAGATGATAACGAAGAAGAATACGATGCCTCTGAATTTTTCGAGCAAAATGCATTAGCAAAAACCAGGGACTACTTTGTAAAAAATATTATAACATGGGGCGGTATATCAGCTGACAATCTAGTCAAAAAAATTAAGGAAGCAGCATTAGAAAAAGGGGATGGCCCTTAGTCTGTACTAGAAAAGTGTGGAAACAAAGGTTGTCTAACTGTTCGAAATATACAATGATTGTCTTAAATACGGCAGACCAAAAAAAGCCAAACCGTACGTTCCCATCCCGGCATGGCTAATAATGGCAATCATATACATCCGTTTCTCCTTTTGATTTTGAAGTGAAAAAAATGGGTGAAATATGCTAAATCCTTACTGTTAGATAAGTGGACCTTTTAACAGACAGTATTACATTAATTTATTACATACCTTTCCGGTCCGCGAAAAACCTCTCGGATATGCCACCCTAGATAAACAGAATCCGGATTATAATAGGTTTCAATTGGCTCTCGTATTATTTCACCATGGTATTTCATGAGCCATTCTTCAAATCCATGGGAGCCGTGCGCTTCCTGGGATACTATCATTTGCCTTTTATCTGATATTGTAAAAACTCCTCTATCGAACAACTTATGGTGAAGTGAACATAGCGCAATTCCATTCTTTTCAGAATCTGGCCCGCCAGCTTGATGCCATTTAATATGGGCTGCCTCTACTCCAACTAATGTATGTGATAAACGTACGTTAAATCCGCATATAGCACAGCAATAGCCATATGCTCTTAAAATTCTTTCTCTAAATTTCGGGTCTCGTTTTCTCTTGGAATTAATTTCTAAATCAAGTCCGACAGCAGCTAAGATATCTTCATGAATTGTATCAGGGAAATGTTGTTCCAAAATTATTTGAGCTATTTTAGATAGCAGTGATGGATCTGTATGTAATAGAGCGACTACTTCACTTGTAAATCCCCCTGCTATTTCTTTTTGTAACAACACCTTGTTTGAAGGATCACTTTTATTTACATCTTTACTTAGTTGCCATATCCCATCTCTGGTCAATCTTACAAATGGCTCTTCAGGATGATAGGACTTTCGAATTGGCCCAAAATCAATTAATAATTGAGTCAACTTTGGCTTAATATCTTCGTATAAAAACATATTGGATTTTTTTGATTGAAGTTGACCTAATGCTAGCAATAATAGTAACGGTTTATGGGGTGCGCGTTGCCCACCTTTTTTCCATATGGATAAGTTTTCTATTTTTTTTATAAGTTCATCAGGATTCATAACATAACACTCATTTCTTTTGAAACTAATCTAGTTTATTTATTTCTCTATAAGGAGTATAAATTCCTTTATCATAGCTGTAAATGGAATCAGATAATCATATTAACTTATTTTTATAGTACAACTTCTACCTATTATGAAGAAATAATAATGTTGAGTTTAAATTGAAAGGAGAATAATATGAAATCAAGATTTACAGGAAATGCAACATATTATATAGAACAATTATAAGATTGATTCATCAACACCTTCATTCATCTTGTAATCAAAACAAAGTTCATATAATTCAATAATTTCTTCTTCAGTTGGAATTCTTGGATTGTTTCCAGGACTACCACTTGCAATAGCATCTTTCGCCATTTTTTCAACTACTTTATCTAATTCTTGTTTGTCTATCCCCCACTCCTTCATATTAGGGATATTCAAATTCAAACAAAGTTGCTTTATTTCTCGTACAACGATATTTGCTATTTCTTCATTTGAGTAACCATTTAACTCTGGTTTAATAAACAGTCCAATATTAGCTAACCTTTCAATGCAAGCTGATTTACTATATTCTAAAATTGCAGGTAGCAACATTGCATTTGAAACTCCATGTGGTACATGAAATAAGGCTCCTATTGGTCTAGACATTCCATGAACTAAACAAACAGATGCATTTGAAAATGCGATGCCAGCTTTTAAAGCTCCTAATGACATTTTTTCTCTAGCTATAATATTGTTACCATTCTTATAAGCTTCCTCAATGTTATCGTAAATTAATTTGATCGCGGATAAAGCAAGGGTATCTGTGAATGGATGTGAGCGTCTTGAAATATATGCTTCGATTGCATGGGTTAGGGCATCTACCCCAGTTGCTGAGGTTATATGCTTTGGAGAAGAAAGTGTAAGCAAAGGATCCACTATAGCGACTTCTGGTAAAAACGCCGGTTGTTTAATCATCATTTTGACATCATTTTTTGTATTGGTTATAACTGTTACATCTGTTGCTTCAGAGCCAGTACCTGCAGTGGTAGGAATTGCTATTAGAGGAATAGCCTTCTTATCAGCGATTCTTTTATTCCCTATAAAATCACTAATCCTTCCCCCATTTGTAGCAATTACGGCAACAGCCTTTGCTGTGTCAATACAGCTGCCTCCACCTAATGCAATAATGACATCACAATTATTTTGTTTAAATACTTTCAAGGCTTCATCTACGAATATGTCAGTCGGTTCGGATGTTATATCCAAATAGGTTGAATGCTCAATGCCTACTTCATTAACAATATTTTTACATTCATCAACACAACCAATATCCTCCATCACCCTGTCACTAATGATAAGACCTCTAGTTCCTAGTTTCCTAGTTTCTACCCCTAACAGTTTAAAAGAATCAGATCCATAAAAAATAGCTCTAGGCCTATAGACACTTGATTTCGAACTCATTTCTTTACCTCCCTAGTTTTTTTTGCAAATTATGGTTGAACTAATTGCAACGCAACGTCCTTATTTCTATCCAATTGGTTTTAGAAATCATTCAGGTATTACCATTTTATTCAATTACTATTATTAAAAGACCCCAACTAGTCACTTACTTCTACGTGCCAATTCCCAAACCTAGATTCACTTTTGGAAGTATTTTCCTCATAGGAAGTAAGTCCTTTTCTAGCCACTTTGAAGTGTAATCAGGAGTTTCAGCCTATGATTGTCTAAGGATTCCTACACTTATTTGAATTTTCCGAATGATATAAACTTTAACTTGTACTATGAATCTAGTAAAAGGAGGAATTTTATGAAAAAACTAGTAATATCGTTTGGACTTACTACAACACTTGCATTTGGGGCCATTGCAACACCTGCAGTATTCGCAAAACCAATCGAGGTGACGCAATCTCAGAAGGAGAAGTTCTTTGATCACAAGGTGATTAATCAACTAAATGTAGACAATATTTATAACAATATTGCATATCTTTCTGAAACACCGCGTGTTGCAGGGACTGAAGCAGAACACAACGCTGTTCAATACATAAAAGAACAATTCGAGTCCTATGGATATGAAACTGAAATTCAACCATTTACCTTCTATGGCTATACACCTCCAAGTTCAATTGAACTTTCGGTTAATGGATTTGATGGTACCCTCCAGCCAAGTTCTTTCACCTACACTGTAAATGGAAATGTCTCAGGGGAACTCGTTTATGCAGGATTAGGGACAGTCGCTGAACTTCAAGACACTGACCTTACTGGAAAAATTGCGCTTATTCAGCGTGGCGAGATCTCGTTTGCGGAGAAAGTGTTAAATGCTGCTGAAAAAGGAGCACTAGGAGTTATTATTTTCAACAATACTTCAGGAGCTATAAACGGAACTCTTGGAGAAGCGAATGACAAGTATGTACCTGCTGTTGCTTTAACGAATGCAGAAGGTGATGCACTGCATGAAGCACTTGTAAGTGGAGAGGTCCTTCATACCTCACTTCAGGTTGAAGGTGCAAGAGCTGGTGAGAGTATTTCTCATAATGTAATCGCAACAAAAAAGCCAACAAATAAGAAAAAAGATACAAATGATGTAATTGTTGTTGGGGCTCACCACGATTCCGTAGCAGGTGCACCGGGAGCAAATGACGATGCCTCAGGTACCGCTATGACACTTGAGCTAGCTCGTGTATTTAAAGACATTCCTACAGATACTGAAATTCGTTTCATAACATTTGGTGCTGAGGAGAATGGGCTACTTGGCTCCGCACATTATGTAGCAAACCTACCTGAGGACGACCTCAATCGTATTATCGCAAACTTTAATTTAGATATGGTCGGAAGTCGTGATGCAGGTAACCTAACAATGGCGACACTTGATGGTAAACCAAATCTAGTAACTGAGCTTGCACAAGCATCAAGTACAAGATTGAATGGGGAACCTACTCCATTTTATGCTGGTGGTAGAAGTGACCATGTTCCATTTGCAGAAGCTGGGATCCCTGCTGCCTTATTCATCCATAGCCCATCAGAGCCTTGGTATCATACACCCGAAGACTCACTAGACAAAATAAGCAAGGAAAAACTCCAAGATGTTGCTGAAATCGTAGGTTCTGCCATTTATGATCAAGCCCGTTTTGACAATATGGGACCAAAACCTAAAAAAGGACCTAAAGTGAAAGCTGACCCTGAGTTATATCATGAGCAGTCTTTAAAATAAGAAAGAATTAAACAACAAGCAAGGCCATTTGGCCTTGCTTGTTCATTTTTCAGTAAAGGAAAGAAACTCCAAAGAGACTTATTGAAAACAAGTCATACAAAATTCGCTCCCCTCATACCTTTTGTAGTAAAAGGAGGGATAAAAATGTTAAACAGAGTGTCAGAACGCTTTTCACGAGTAATTCAGCGGTATTTGCCTGATGCGTTTGTTATTGCTGTGTTGATGACTTTGTTTGTGTTTGTCTTGGCCTTTTTTACAGCACCTGCTAATCCTGCTAATTTATTTCAGTCGTATGGGGACGGTTTTTGGACTTATTTAGCGTTTACGATGCAAATGGTACTCCTGCTTATGACGGGTATGGTTCTTGCCTCAGTTCCTTTTGTCCGGAAAGGTTTAGAGGCTATCTCAGCTAAAGCTAATACGGCAACAAAGGCGTATTTATTCACGTTCTTGATTTCGGCTGCAGCGTATTATATTAACTGGGGGCTAGCTGTTGTCGTCGGTGCCATTGTCGCTCGGGAGGTCGGAAAGAGGAATAAAAATGCTCACTTCCCACTTTTGGTCGCATGTGCCTATGCTCCTACAGTGCTCTATACAGCCGGGCTTTCCAGCTCAATCCTTCTAACAATTGCAACAGAAGATCACTTTCTCGCCGATGTAATGGGCGTTATCCCAACCTCTGAAACTATTTTCCACCCGGGTACGGTAATCATTTTCTTTGCACTACTTATAACAATCCCTATCTTTATCCTACTAATGGCTCCAAAAAAGAACATCATTCCATATACAGCAAAACCGGAACCACATAAAGCAGAAGTACTTACAAAAGAAGACAGTAATTCACCTGCCATTCGTTTAGAGAACACTCCTATTTTAGGTATTTTAATTGGCTTAGTTGGTATCGTTTATGTGTTGCTACAATTCGCTAAAAGTGTAGACCTTAACTTGAACCTTATTAATATCTTATTTTTATCATTGGGACTGCTCTTCCACCGCTCACTTTCGCAATATGGCAATGCATTTAAGGAAGCTGCCGGATCTATTTCACCTATCATTCTACAATTTCCTTTCTATGCGGGGATTATCGCACTACTCGGTAGCTCGGGACTTGCCGATACCATTATCAGGGGTATGACATCCATTTCAAGTGCAGAATCATTCGGTGTCTTTACGTATTGGACGGCTGGACTCGTCAATATCTTAGCTCCATCAGGCGGAGGACAGTGGGCACTACAAGGTCCACTCCAAGTACCTGCAGGGATGGAACTAGGTGCCGATCCTGCCGTGATCGCGATGGCAGTCGGCTGGGGAGATGCATGGACGAATCTCATCCAACCATTCTGGGCCTTGCCAATCTTAAGTATTGTTGGCCTTCATATTCGTCATATTATGGGCTATTGTATTTTACTCAGTGTGTGGATTGGGATTGTGACTTCGATTTTGATTTATTTTGTGTACTGAATAGAAAACAGGCGCAACCTATCTTAAAGGAGCTGCGCCTGTTTTATTCAGTGGTAACAGTAAATGATAAGCTGCTTTTTTTAATAATTCTATAACGTTAATTTATAACAACAAGTGCACACAATATATAACCATTGTATGTACACAGATAATTAAAGCTGTATATAGTAAGTTCCATTTCAAGATAATTTGATATACATCAACATTAATTATATTTGAAGTAACAACATTTGTAGGGGTGATTGGTGATACAGTTCCTGCTACTGCCCAAGAACTTAGTAATATCATCGCAAATGTCCTGCTACTGCCCAAGAACTTAGTAATATCATCGCAAATGTTATATCATTTAAACCTAATTTTGTTGCTGATACGCTTGAAAGAATAGCGGTTATTATGACAATTTGATGAATACCAACAAAAGATAAAACACCTACGAGTGCGATCGTAAATAGAATCAATAACAAAATAGATAAATGAGAAATTTGAGTCCACAAATAACTAAAATAATCGGAAATAACTGTTTTGGACAGTACAACTCCAAAGAAACCAGCAGATAAAAACAAGGAAACCTCGTTTGCCTGGGATGGCATTATATTTTTACGATAAAGGATTGCTTCTTTAATAAAACGTCTAAATTCACCTAAATATTTTCCCCAAATGGAAGAATAAACAATTGCTGCAATAATTATTAATACACTTACATTGATTGTACTATTAGCCTCCAGAAAAAAGATTGTTCCACTTAATAATAGAAGGAAAAAAAGTAGTTCATATAGTTTTTTTGTATGAATATTGGCATTCGGTTCTATAGCCTCAAAATTAATAGAGTTTTTTTCTTTTAATGAAAATAAGATGTTAGAAGTCCAGAATTGAAAAAAACTGAGTAACAATCCAAATGGTAAGAAATTCATCATTGGTATATTCAAATAATACACAACTAAAAAAACGGATGCGAAATAGGGGGACCAGGTATTATTTAAAGAAAACCCTCTACTATATAATCTGCCTAAAAATTCTACAGGAAGGTTTAATCTCTTTACCATGGAATGAATAATATGGATGGATCCTAAATTGGTTATTGGACCTAAAATATAGAAAGTGCTTGATAAAAATATATAAAGCAATTGTGGTTTACCATTAAACTTGGAAGTAAATTGTGCAATGTAATCATCATATTTTCCTATTTCAATAGGAACAGTTAAAATTGGAACTACAATTATCACGCACACAAGTGGTAGGTTTTTTGTAATGCTCTCTGCCCAAACATCAAATCCAGCTTTTTGTACAAACAGAATAATAGTGCTAATGCCTAACATAGTACCACTAAATATACGAGGGAGATTCTTACTAACTATCATACTAACTAACATCACTAAGGTTGTTAAAAATACGGTAATCATATAAAGAACAGGAGGTGAATAAAATTGGGTGGTAATATAGGTAATAATAAGTACTAAAATGATACGATTACTCCACTCTTGCAAGATGATTACTCCTTTATAAAGTAAGTATCCGCCCGTAGAACGGGCGGTTTTGATTTCGCCCTATAAGGGCACTTTACCAACGAA